>JAECRO010000055.1 GCA_016000195.1 Burkholderiales bacterium
GTGTCTTTCATGATCGGGGGTGCTGCTCACTCGAATCATGAAAGTTAGAGCCTATTCATGCTGGCGACCAAAGAACGCCAAGAGAACAAAAACCCCGCATACATGGAGCGCGACCATGCCACGCACGAAAACCACCCCTCAGTGCAACTCGCCATATTGCGTATTGCTAAGGGCAGGGTAAGACATGGATTGAGTCGCTTCGGTATCTTCAAAATCCTGAAGATGCGTCGAATAGCGCAGCCCACTGCTGGCCTTGACATTCCTTTCAGGTGGAGTCGGCGGACTGTGGGCAGAAGCGGCAAGCAGGGCACGCCGAAAAGCTGCAACTTCATCTGCCTCAATCGGCTCCTGGAGAGGCTCATTCTTTTTAATGGATTGAGTCGGCAGGGGAAACACGTCAGCGCTGGAAACTGCTGGCAGTTTGCTGGCGGCTGTCACCACTTCATTAAGCCGCCAGTAGACAGCGGAAACCATGATCTTGTAACGAACTGCGGCACGCTGAATGATCAGCATTTCCATTTCGGCGGGCTGGAGAACAGCATCACCTGCAACACTGGTCAGGTCAATCAAGACCAGGTAACTGCTGTTTAGCCGGTCAAGGGCAAGCACCTTGAATTTATAGCTGGCGGACAAAATACCGGAACGCGTCATGACTTCGCGCACCGCTTCATACAACTGTTCGCGCCTGTCATGACTTTTTGTTTTGGGCTCGTCCTCTCGACTCTCATCGTCAGGTGCGCCCTGCGAGGCTCTGGCGAGCGACAGCTTGCCGCGTTGCATGGAGGCCTTTTTTGCTTGACGGGATTTTCCGGAAAACCAGCTGAAAAAGAACATGGGGTCAGACCTGCTGTTGAACGAAGCGCCTTGATTTAGCTTTTACTACTGACAGTTGGCAGACGTTTCAGCCAGCCTCATTTATTTTCCGTCAATTAAGTAACGCTTTGTATCATAGCTTGAAGGCGCATCCTGCAATTGAACAACAGGTATGTCAACACCATCCATCAAGTCACTGCGGCTCGTTTGGGTGCAATGCCCAGGCGTTTGGCCATGACGGAACCCATTGCCAGAGTCAATTCGAGCGCGATAGGACTATGGTGGCGTGACAAATCCTTGAAGCGTATCGGCGTGAGACACCACATTTTGCATGGACTTGCAGCATGTACCGTGGCCCTGCGCGGCTGGTGCGTAAAAAATGAACCCTCACCCAGTACGGTGCCCGCACCCACCAGGGCCAGCTGCATGTGGGCCTGTTCATCTTCTGAATGAGCACTCAAGGTTCCGCTCTCAATGAAATACAAGGTGCAGTCCCGCGCTCCCTGCTCAATCAGGATTTGACCCTTGTTCAAGGGAAAAGGCTGCAAGAAGGCGCCCAAGATGGTCCAGTGCGGCAAGCTGAACTGACAACGCAAGGCATCACTGGCCTCGGAGTTGCTAATGGCCTGAGCCAGGGTCTGGATATCAAAGCGGATGGCGCCGGGGAGTAATGCATTCATAGTGAAGTGAAGATACCTTCACTCCACGGCCAAATGCATCCAGGAAACTTTCACTTACTTTGGATACATCGAGGTTTTTGTTTTATCAAGATAAACAGGGTAGGAAAATTTAATCCGATACGAAATCCAATCAATTTCTACTGCAAACACCCCACTATTTTCCGATGCAAAACTTTGAAAATATCTCGCCCAGCAAATCATCGGCGCTAAAGGCCCCCGTAATTGAACCAAGGTGTAACTGGGCCTGCCGCAAATCTTCAGCCAGCAAATCCAGCGCGGGTATGGCTGCATGAAGTTGCTCCCGAGCCGCCAGCAACTGAATTTGCACGCGGCGCAGTGCGCTCACATGACGCTCACGGGCCATGAAAATGCCTTCAGGGGCAGCTTGCCAGCCAACCACCCGCAGCAGCTGCTCGCGCAGGCTTTGCAGGCCCGCGCCGGTCCTGGCAGAAATCGGCACGCCGCCATTCAACCGGCGAAGCAACTCAGGGCTGGCCATGTCGGATTTATTCCAGACATCGATAATCGCGGTATTTTTTGGAAGTTTTAAGGCTAATGCGCTTGCCAGACGGGCGTCACCAGCTATGTAATCTATAGCATCATGAGAGTTTTCGGCTGCATCCTGACGCGCCAGGTCGTGTAAAAACAACACGGCATCGGCAGTTTCAATTTCGCTCCAGGCCCGCTGGATGCCAATTTTTTCGACCTCATCAAGCGCCTCGCGCAAGCCCGCCGTATCCACCACATGCAGCGGCACGCCTTCAATCTGGATCAGCTGCGAAACCTTGTCCCGGGTCGTACCAGCTATTGGCGTCACGATGGCCAGTTCGGCGCCGGCCAGGGCATTGAGCAGCGAACTCTTGCCAACGTTAGGCTGCCCGGCAATCACGACCTTGATGCCTTCACGCAAAATAGCACCCTGCGTGGCGCGCTGCAGCAAACTGGCCAGCGTTGCCTGCAGACGCAGCAACTGGCCTTGCGCATCGGCCTGCTGCAGAAAATCAATGTCCTCCTCGGGGAAATCCAATGTTGCTTCGACCAGCATGCGCAGATGGATCAGTTGCTCCAGCAGCGTATTGACAGCTTGCGAAAACTCGCCCGACATCGAGCGCGCCGCAGAACGCGCAGCGGTTTCGGTACTGGCATCAATCAGGTCGGCAATGGCTTCTGCCTGGGCCAGGTCAATCTTGTCATTGAGAAAAGCCCGTTCGGTGAATTCACCGGGCTCGGCAACCCGTAGCCGGGCCAGTACAGGCTGACCAGTGGCCGGGTCAAGCGCGGCACCGGCTTCGAGGCAGCGCGCCAAAAGCAGTTGCAACACGACCGGGCCGCCATGCGCCTGCAACTCCAGCACATCTTCTCCTGTGTAGGAGTGGGGAGCGGGGAAAAATATCGCCAGTCCCTTATCGATGATCTGCCCGTGCGCATCATGAAACGGCAGGTAAGTCGCCTGACGGGGCGAAAGCGAACGGCCACAGAGGGCACCAATGACCGGGGCGATTTGCTGACCGGAGAGGCGGACAATGCCGACCCCGCCACGACCAGGCGCGGTGGCAATGGCAACAATGGGATGATGATGACGGGCCAGCATGAAGCCTCAATGCGCAATGATAAAGGGCCGCTTTGGCGGCCCTTTTTGTTATCGGAACTTCGGCAGGTTGAACTGCGGCGGTACGCCCATCCGGGTATTGATGACCCACTGCTGGGTAATCGACAGGATGTTGTTGGTGATCCAGTACAGCACCAGGCCGGCCGGGAAGAAGAAGAACATCACGCTGAAGATCAGCGGCATGAACCACATCAGCTTGGCTTGCATCGGATCGGGCGGTGCGGGATTGAGTGCCGTCTGGAGCATGGTGGTCAGCGCCATCACGACCGGCAGGATGAAATACGGGTCAGGCGAAGACAAGTCCCTGATCCACAAAATCCACGGTGCGCCACGCATCTCGACACTGGACAGAAGCACCCAGTACAGCGCGATGAACACCGGAATCTGGATCATGATGGGGAAGCAGCCACCCATCGGATTGACCTTTTCCTCGCGGTAGATCTTCATCATCGCCTGCTGCATTTCCTGCGGCTTGTCTTTCAGGCGCTCACGCATTTCCGTGATCTTGGGATTGATCGCCTTCATCTTGGCCATGCTGGCGTATGCCTTGGCATTGAGCCAGTAAAACGCGATTTTCAGCAGCAGCACCAGCGCCACGATGGACCAGCCCCAGTTCTGGATGAAGCTGTGCAGCTTGTCGAGCAGCCAGTACAGCGGCTTGGCCAGAATTGTCAGCCAGCCGTAGTCCTTGACCAGTTCCAGACCAGGGGCCAGGGCTTCCAGGACTTTTTCTTCCTGCGGACCGACGAAAAACTTCGAATCAACCGCTTTGATCGCGCCCGGCGCGATCGGGTCCAGCGGCGTGATCATGCCGACCGCGTACAGATTGGTGTCCACCTTGCGCAAAAACAGGTCGCGCTTCAGGCCATCAGGGAGTATCCAGGCCGACGCAAAGTAATGCTGCACCATGGCCACATAGCCGTTGGTGGCCTGCTTCTCAACATCGACGGAGTTGTCTTCAATTTTCTTGAATTCAACTTTCTGATATTTTTTGGCATCGGTATAAATGGCCGGGCCGGTAAAGGTGGAGTAAAACGATGACTCGCCGGGCGGCTTGTTGCCGTCACGCACCAGTTGCAGGTAAAGCTGCGGGGCGACGGGCATGGTGCCAGTGTTGATGACCTCATGGCGCACGGCCAAATCGTAGGCGCCGCGCTTGATGGTATAGGTTTTGACCAGTTTGACGCCGCCCGTGTCGGCCGACTCGAATTTGACCTGCAACTCGTTTTGCCCGTCCTTGAGCGTTCGCTCGCCCGGCACGACGGTCATGAGGGTTTTATGCGTGGGGAAAGTCCCGCCACCGCTGCCGGCAATCAGGCCGGTTTGCGCAACATAGACACGATTTGCGCTTTCATCAAGCAGCACAAATCCCTGGTCCTTATGGGTCATGTCCTTGTACTTGTTGAAGGCCGTGTGAACCAGCGTTCCGCCTTCGCTGTCAAAAGTCAGAGAAAGGACATCGGTGTTGACGACCAGGCGCTCTTTCACCACAGATGGTGTCGCAGAAGGAGCACCAGCCGGTACTGCAGCCGGCGATCCAGGCGTGGCGCTGGCGGAAGCCGACGGCACTGCGGCAGTGCCGGTGGCAGCTGCATGAGTGGCGGCTGGCGCTTTGGCCGTCTGTGTGCTGGACGGAAAAAAGGTGGCTTTATGGCCATTGAAGACCTGCCATTGATCCCACAACAAGACCATGGAAAAACCAAAAATCACCCACAAGATGGTGCGGCGGATGTCGTTCATGACGGCGTCTTTTTAGAAGGAATGGAAGCCGCCGGCGTAAGCAGGCGGCTGAAAAAAGAAGCAGATTGCGGTGGCGGCACCGGGTCATGCCCACCTTCACACCAAGGCTGGCAACGGACCAGACGGCGCAGTGTCAGGTAGCTTCCGATGACCGCACCATGCTGGTTTAATGCCTGCAGGGAGTAAGCCGAACAACTGGGCTCAAACCGGCAGTTCGAACCCAGTGAGGGACTGATCAGCAAGCGATAAGCTTTGACCACACCGATTAAGGTCGATTGGGGCAGGCGCGTCAGGGTGGCGAGTACGGGATTCATGCGGCCTTGGCGCCAGCCTGCATCAGGGCCTGAACTTCGGCCCGCACCGCCTGCCTGAGCTGATCTGAAACAGCGCTGACAAATTCCGTTCGGGCAAAGCCGCTGCGCAACCGGACCACAAACGCAGCCGGCGGGTACAGCTGTGAAAAATCAGCACTCACGGTGTAAATCTGTCTTTTGATGGCATTGCGCGTAACGGCGCGTTTGGCCCAGCGTTTGGGAACCATCGCACCGATCCACATATCCTGCAGATGAAACAATGTGGCTGTATCGACCGGCGAGGCGGCCCGAACGGGTGCGTGTTTGACATCCAGCCGGTTGCAATGCAAAGCGAAGTGCTGCGTTTTTGCAACGATGGTTCCAGCCAGCACGGCTTGAAACTGCGCTCGGGTTTTAAGCCGCTGCACTGGCGCCCAATATCAGCTCAAGAGCAGAAAAATGACCAGATTAACCGCAAAAAAACCGCTTAGACAGCCAGGCGTTTGCGACCTTTGGCGCGGCGGGCGGCAATCACTGCGCGGCCGCCGCGGGTTTTCATGCGCGTCAGGAAACCGTGGGTACGGGCGCGCTTGACTTTGGAGGGTTGGTATGTGCGTTTCATGATAAATCCTACTGGCCCTTTCGGGCTTGTTACTGGCTTGTTACTGGGCTGTCAGCTGTAAAGCTTCATTTGGCGATTCGAATGATCTTGGTGGCTGTACGAAACCACAGCCAATCTGGCAAGTCTCAACAACCGGCAACACGTCTGCTGAACCTTGGCAGATGAATCCGCTACGAAGTCACACACAAAGTTGCGCAGGCAGCCTCAAGCCGCTACGAATCGGGAAAACCCGTGATTATCACAGATTTCTCGGCACTGGCAACAGGGCAAATGGCCGGGCTGGCGCAAGGGCTGAAATGCGGTTGCTCAAAAGCCAATCTTTTCCTTGTCCTGAAATGTGTTGCATGTAGGTCGCTGAAGCTGGATAACACCGGAAGATGGGACTGAAATTGCGGGCGCGGGGTTGATTCTGTCTTCATCTTTAATTCTTTAATTCAAAATAGCAGTAGTAGTAAGGGCGGCGCATTTCTGTGGGCAACCTTCCTTTTCCCTTACAAATCAAGTACCTGGCGACTGTTTAACCGTGTGGCAAGGCGCCCTGCAGACGGCTTGTCAACGATGAATAACTTTTCATTGTCATCTGCTCCTGTGGATAAGTCCTGGGTTGTTAAAAAGTTATCCACATGTTTTTATTTGTCGTGCAGGGCAAATTTTGTGTCGTTTCCCGATCTTCAAATTTTCAATTGCATGGCTGTGGTGTAAGTCCCCTCCTGATGACTTTGCCTGATGCATACCTGCCCGGAAGTCCTTGGCTTGTGGATAACTAGCCACCCCGACTACAATTGCGGGTGCTCAAAATTAACAATATCCACAAGCGGCCAACGGCTGCTTTGCACTTGCATCCGGGACGAAAATCGTCATGAGCGAGGTGTCCGTGTCTGGTCAGAACGATGACTTGTGGCAAATCTGCGTTGATCATTTGGCTCAGGAGTTGCCCGAGCAACAGTTCAACACCTGGATCCGCCCACTGGTTGTGATCGTTGCGCCAGATCTGTCCAAGGCGACCGTCCAGGTCGGCAATCGGTTCAAGCTGGACTGGGTTCGGGCGCAGTACGCCGCCCGCATTGCTGCGCTGCTTGAGCAGGTTTCCGGCCAGAGAATCCCGATCGAACTGGCGCTTGCGCCCCGGGAGGCGCCGACCAAGTCGGAATCACTGGTTCGAAAGTTTGAAAGTGCTGCGGGGGTTGCTGAGCCGGCCAGCATCGGTGCGACTGAAGAAGCGGCCGGTTCGGCTTTCAAAAACCGGCTCAATTCAGCCTTGACGTTTGATACCCTGATTGAAGGCACGGCCAACCGCATGGGCCGGGCGGCCGCGCTGCATGTGGCCAGCAGTCTGGGCCAGTTGTACAACCCGCTGTTCATTTATGGCGGTGTTGGCCTGGGCAAGACCCACCTGATGCATGCCATCGGCAACAAGCTGATGGCGGACAACCCGGCAGCCAAGGTTTTGTATATCCATGCCGAGCAGTTTGTCTCGGATGTGGTCAAGGCCTACCAGCGCAAGACGTTTGACGAGTTCAAGGAGCGCTATCACTCGCTTGACCTGCTGCTGATCGACGATGTGCAGTTTCTGGCCAACAAGGACCGTACCCAGGAAGAGTTCTTCAATGCCTTTGAAGCCTTGCTGACGAAAAAATCGCACATTGTGATGACCAGCGACACCTATCCGAAAGGTCTGACCGACATTCATGAGCGCCTGGTGTCGCGTTTTGATTCGGGCCTGACGGTGGCCATCGAGCCGCCCGAACTGGAAATGCGCGTCGCCATCCTGATCCGCAAGGCGGATGTCGAGGGTGCCGTGATGCCTGAAGAAGTGGCGTTTTTTGTCGCCAAGAATGTGCGCTCCAATGTGCGTGAACTGGAAGGCGCGCTGCGCAAAATCCTGGCTTATTCCCGGTTCAACCACAAGGAAATCTCGATCCAGCTGGCGCGGGAAGCCTTGCGCGACCTGCTGTCGATCCAGAACCGCCAGATTTCAGTGGAAAACATCCAGAAGACCGTGGCCGACTACTACAAGATCAAGGTCGCCGACATGTATTCCAAGAAGCGGCCGGCCAGCATTGCCCGGCCGCGCCAGATTGCCATGTACCTGGCCAAGGAGCTGACGCAAAAAAGCCTGCCCGAGATTGGCGAGCTGTTTGGCGGACGCGACCACACCACCGTGCTGCACGCCGTGCGCAAGATGGCGGCCGAGCGCCAGTTGATGACCGAACTGAACCAGCAGCTGCATGTGCTGGAGCAAACGCTCAAGGGTTGAAAATCAGGGGTTTGAATTTTTCATGATCACCGGTGGGATACTTTTAAATCTGTGGATAAGTTTTGAACAAGTCATGACTTATCCACAGGAGCAGATGACAATGGAAAGTTATTCATCGTTGGCAAGCCGTCTGCAGGGCGCCTTGCCACACGGTTAAACAGTCGCCAGGTACTTGATTTGTAAGGGAAAAGGAAGGTTGCCCACAGAAATGCGCCGCCCTTACTACTACTGCTATTTTGAATTAAAGAATTAAAGATAAAGACAGAGGAAAACATGATCGTTCTGAAAGCCACTCAAGACAAGTTTTTAGGCGTGCTGCAATCGGTCGCCGGCATTGTGGAACGCAGGCACACCTTGCCGATTCTGGCCAACGTGCTGATCCGCAAGACGGGTGCGCAACTGCAACTCACGACGAGCGATCTGGAAATCCAGATCCGCACCACCGCCGAACTCGATGGCGATGAAGGCGACTTCACCACCACGGTCGGCGCCCGCAAGCTGATCGACGTGCTGCGCTCCATGCCCAGTGACCAGACCGTGTCGCTCGAATCGGCCCAGAACAAGCTGATTTTGAAAGGCGGCAAGAGCCGCTTCACGCTGCAAACCCTGCCTGCCGAAGACTTTCCGCTGGTGCAGGAAGCCGCCAGCTTTGGTCCGGTTTTTTCGGTGCCGCAAAAAGTGCTCAAGGAACTGCTGAACCAGGTGTCGTTTGCCATGGCGGTGCATGACATCCGCTACTACCTGAACGGTATTTTGTTCGTGGCCGAAGGCAAGCAGCTGAGCCTGGTGGCGACCGATGGGCACCGGCTGGCGTTTTCGTCGGCGACGCTCGATGTGGAGGTGCCCAAGCAGGAAGTGATTTTGCCGCGCAAGACGGTGCTGGAAATGCAGCGCCTGCTCAACGACAAGGAAGGCGCCATCGAGATGCAGTTTGCCGGCAACCAGGCCAAGTTCAGCTTCGAAGGCATGGAATTCGTGACCAAGCTGGTCGAGGGCAAGTTTCCCGATTACAACCGCGTGATTCCGAAGAACCACAAGAACATCATCACGCTGGGACGCGCGCCGTTGCTGGCCAGTCTGCAGCGCACCGCCATCCTGACCAGCGAAAAGTTCAAGGGCGTGCGCCTGAACATCGAGCCCGGCACCCTGCGCGTGGCGTCGAACAATGCCGAGCAGGAAGAAGCGGTCGATGAACTCGACATCGACTACGACGGCGACGCCATCGAAATCGGCTTCAACGTGACCTACTTGATCGATGCGCTGAACAACATGAACCAGGACATGGTGAAAATCGAGTTGGCGGACTCCAACAGCTCGGCCCTGCTCACCATTCCCGACAACGCTGCTTTCAAATACGTCGTGATGCCGATGCGAATTTGAGGCGGATTGAGGCGTAAAACGCCTGAAGCGACAGACAGACCCGCGAAACTCCGCGGGTTTGGTCATTCAAGAGATTGAAGAAATTGGGAACTGCTGGCCATGACTGAAGAAAACAAACTGAACGAAGCCGATCAAGTACACGTCTCTGACGGGTTGGCGGGCGAAGGAAGCTCCAATTTCCAGCCCAAAATCGACACCAATCAGGCGGGCGCCTCCGAAGCCTATGGCGAAGCCTCGATCCAGATCCTCGAAGGCCTGGAAGCCGTGCGCAAGCGGCCCGGCATGTACATCGGCGACACCTCGGACGGCACCGGGCTGCACCACCTGGTGTTCGAGGTAGTCGATAACTCCATCGACGAATCGCTGGCCGGCCATTGCGACGACATCCTCGTCACCATCCACACCGACAACTCGGTCAGCGTGGTGGACAACGGCCGCGGCATTCCGACCGGCATCAAGATGGACGACAAGCACGAGCCCAAGCGTTCGGCGGCCGAGATTTCCCTGACCGAGCTGCACGCCGGCGGCAAGTTCAACCAGAACAGCTACAAGGTGTCGGGCGGCCTGCACGGCGTAGGCGTGAGCTGCGTGAATGCGCTGTCCAAAATGCTGCGGCTGACGATTCGGCGCGACGGCAAAGTCCATGTCATGGAGTTTGCCAGGGGCTTTGTGCAAAACCGCATTGTCGAATCGGTCAATGGCGTCGAGGTGTCGCCGATGAAGGTGGTGGGGCCGACCGACAAGCGCGGCACCGAAGTCCACTTCCTGCCCGATACCGACATCTTCAAGGAAAACAACGATTTCCATTACGAAATCCTGAGCAAGCGCCTGCGCGAGCTGAGCTTTTTGAACAACGGCGTGCGCATTCGCCTGAAGGACGAGCGCAGCGGCAAGGAAGACGACTTTGCCGGCGCCAACGGCGTCAAGGGCTTTGTTGCCTTTATCAACAAGGGCAAGACCGTTCTGCACCCGAATGTGTTTGCCGCCATGGGCGACCGCCAGAGCGACCAGGGCACCAACATCGGCGTCGAGGTCGCCATGCAGTGGAACAGCGGCTACAGCGAGCAGGTCCTGTGCTTCACCAACAACATCCCGCAGCGCGACGGCGGCACCCACCTGACCGGCCTGCGCGCGGCCATGACGCGGGTCATCAACAAATATATCGACGACAGCGAGCTGGCCAAAAAAGCCAAGGTTGAAGTCACCGGCGACGACATGCGCGAAGGCCTGTGCTGCGTGCTGAGCGTGAAGGTGCCCGAGCCCAAGTTTTCGAGCCAGACCAAGGACAAGCTGGTGTCCAGCGAAGTGCGCGGCCCGGTGGAAGACATCGTCAGCAAGCTGCTGCATGACTACCTGCAGGAACGCCCGAACGACGCCAAGATCATCGTCGGCAAGATCATCGAAGCCGCCCGCGCCCGCGAAGCCGCCCGCAAGGCGCGCGACATGACGCGCCGCAAAGGCGTGCTCGACGGCATGGGCCTGCCCGGCAAGCTGGCCGACTGCCAGGAAAAAGACCCGGCGATGTGCGAGATCTACCTGGTCGAGGGCGACTCCGCCGGCGGCTCGGCCAAGCAGGGCCGCGACCGCAAGTTCCAGGCGATTTTGCCGCTCAAGGGCAAGATACTGAATGTTGAAAAAGCGCGCTACGAAAAGCTGCTGACCAGCAACGAAATCCTGATTTTGATCACCGCCCTGGGCACCGGCATCGGCAAGGGCGGCGGCGTGGGCGGCACGCCCGGCACCGACGACTTCAACGTCGCCAAGCTGCGCTACCACCGCATCATCATCATGACCGATGCCGACGTGGACGGCGCGCACATCCGCACGCTGCTGCTGACCTTTTTCTACCGCCAGATGCCCGAGCTGATCGAGCGCGGCCACATCTACATTGCCCAGCCGCCGCTGTACAAGGTCAAGGCCGGCAAGGAAGAGCAGTACCTGAAGGACACCGCCGCGCTTGACGGCTTCCTGCTGCGGATTGCGCTCAAGGATGCGTCGGTGCAGACCGGCGCCGACGCTGGCGCCGTGCTGAACGGCGATGCGCTGGCCGAGCTGGCGCGCAAGCACCAGCAGGCCGAGTCGGTGATCAGCCGACTGATGGGCTTCATGGACGCCGAGGCGCTGCGCGCGATTGCCGATGGTGTGGCGCTCAACCTCGACACGCTGGCCGACGCCGAAGCGTCCGCCGTTGCGCTGCAGGCCAAGCTGCGCGAACTCAACACGACAGGCGCACCGGCCGAAGTCACCGGCGAATTCGACGTGCGCAGCGACAAGCCGATTTTGCGCATCAGCCGCCGCCACCACGGCAATGTCAAAAGCAGCGTGCTGACGCAGGACTTCGTGGTCGGCGCCGACTATGCCATCCTGGCCGACGCGGCCAGCACTTTCCATGGCCTGATCGGCGACGGCGCCAAGGTCATGCGCGGCGAAGGCGAGCGGCGCAAGGAAGAAAAGATCAGCGACTTCCGCCAGGCCATGCGCTGGCTCATCGGCCAGGCCGAAAACGGCACGGCCCGCCAGCGCTACAAAGGCCTGGGCGAGATGAACCCGGCCCAGCTCTGGGAAACCACGCTCGACCCGAAGGTGCGCCGCCTGCTCAAGGTGCAGATCGACGACGCCATCGAAGCCGACCGTGTGTTCACCATGCTGATGGGCGACGAGGTCGAGCCGCGCCGCGAGTTCATTGAGCAAAATGCGCTGCGCGCCGGGAATATTGATATTTGAGGCGTTGTTGGATTCCACGCTCGCTGGCGTTTGTCTTATAAATGCTTGTCTGGTGAACTCCTGATCTTTGTTGATGCACACGGTCAATAGGAACCCGGTATCACCGGGAGACGCTCTGATTCGGACAGCAGTAAGGTGCAGTCAACAAGCCGCTGACCTACATAATTGATGGATATTCATTGGAGTCTTCAGTGACAAAACTGGTTTTTTCATACGCGCATGCCGATGAAGCTCTGCGCAATGAGCTAGAAAAACACCTCTCGCCACTCAGACGCATGGGTCTGATCGAGGAGTGGCATGACAGGCGTATCGTCGCAGGTGAGCGCTTTGCAAGGGAAATCGACAAGAATTTCGCGGATGCTCAAGTCATTCTGCTGTTAGTCAGTCCTGACTTTATTCATTCGGATTACTGTTATGACATAGAGATGACCGGGGCGTTGGCGCGTGATGAGCGCGGCGAAGCGGTTGTCATTCCAGTGATTCTGAAGCCGTGTCATTGGACTGAACTTCCTTTTGGAAAACTGCAGGCCGCAACAAAAAACGGCAAGCCAATCGTCCACTTTCCTTCACATGACGATGGTTTTTATGAGGTCGTCGGATCCATCAAGCGAGCGGTGGCATCGTTAGGTGAAAAGTCGAGGCAAAGCCACGCCGCAGCGGTGCCTTCATCAGCATCCCTCCATCCTTCTCAAATTGTTTCCACGCTCCGTGCAAGCACTACGGCAGATCGTTCCAGCAATCTTCGTTTGAAGCGTACGTTCAGCGACCTTGAGTGCGACCGTGCATTGAAAGAGTGTTTCGATTACGTGGCGAACTTTTTTCAAGCTTCGCTCGAAGAGACGAACGCTCGTAATCCGGAAATCTCGACGGATTTCACCCGCGTAGATGCGAAAGGATTTGAAGCCAAGATCTACGTCGATGGAAAACGCCGTTCTCAGTGTGGCATCTGGTACGCAGGAGAACGATGGGCGGGCGATATCACCTACAGCAGTTCTGGTGTCACACCGGGTAGTTACAACGACTCCATTCATCTGGAAGATGATGGCTACTCCATCTACTTTAAGCCCCTCGGTATGTCTTTTAGACGCGGGCAGAACAGAGAACGCCTAGACCAACGTGGCGTCGCGGAATACTTTTGGGACATGCTGATTGAACCGCTGCAGTGATTGAACCGTCGCACTCAGATTCCTAATAAGTTCGCCATGAACCTTACCGCCGTCATCGACTTTGAAACCACCGGCATCTCGCCGGGCTGCGGCGACCGCGCCACCGAAGTCGCCATTGTGCTGCTGGAAAACGGCCGGGTGGTGGACCGCTACCAGAGCCTGATGAATGCCGGCGTGCGCATTCCGGCTTTCATCACGCAGCTGACCGGCATCACCAACGCCATGGTGGCCGGTGCGCCCGACGCCGCGCAGGTCATGACGCAGGCCAGCCGCTTTGTCGGCGATGCGCCGCTGGTGGCGCACAACGCCGCGTTTGACCGCCGGTTCTGGCAGGCCGAACTGGACCGCGCCGGGCTGGCGGCGCCGCAGCCCTTTATCTGCACCCTGCTGCTGTCGCGCCGGCTGTATCCACAGGCGCCCAGCCACAAGCTGGGCTCGCTGGTCGATTACCACGGCCTGC
The DNA here is from genome assembly GCA_016000195.1 of Burkholderiales bacterium. Lineage (GTDB taxonomy): Bacteria > Pseudomonadota > Gammaproteobacteria > Burkholderiales > Burkholderiaceae_C > Polaromonas. Next base: position 13,745 of record JAECRO010000055.1, read on the forward strand.
CGCGCACCGGCCAGGCGCACCGGGCGCTGGCCGATGCCGAAATGGCGGCCGGGTTGCTGGGCCAGATCCAGCAGGACCTGCGCACCCGCCACCGCGTGACCAGTCCCGACCACGCCTTGCTGATGGCCTTGCAGCGCTGCGCAAAATCGGCCGTCGGCGCGCTCATGGCCAGGCATGCGAGCATCTAAGTCTGCCCATAATGCTATTAAATAAATAGCTGCTTATGCCCGTCTGGTAAGCGCTAGAGCCTTTAAACATCGCATAAATTGCATCATGAACACCCATGTCCGCCCCCTCACGCCGCCCTCTACCCAAGACAGCACCCGCATCGACGACCTGCGCATCGGCGCGGTGCGCCCGCTGATCACGCCCGCGCTGCTGCAGGAATGGCTGCCCACGCCCGACAGCGTGCAGGCGCTGGTCGCGGCCAGCCGCGCCGCGATCTCAAAGGTGCTGCATGGCGCCGACGACCGGCTGGTGGTGGTGGTCGGGCCATGCTCCATCCATGACCATGCTCAAGCCATGGACTACGCCCGGCAACTCAAGGCGCAGGCCGATGCGCTCAAGGACGAGCTGCTGATCGTGATGCGCGTTTATTTTGAAAAGCCGCGCACCACCGTCGGCTGGAAGGGCTACATCAACGACCCGCACCTGGACGGCAGCTTTGCCATCAACCAGGGGCTGGAAATGGCGCGGCAATTGCTGCTCGACGTGCTGGCGCTCGGCCTGCCGGTGGGCACCGAGTTCCTCGACTTGCTCAGTCCGCAGTTCATCAGCGATCTGGTGAGCTGGGGCGCGATTGGCGCGCGCACCACCGAAAGCCAGAGCCACCGCCAGCTCGCCAGCGGCCTGTCGTGCCCGGTCGGCTTCAAGAACGGCACCGACGGCGGCGTAAAGGTGGCGGCCGACGCCATCCAGGCCGCGCAGGCGCCGCATGCCTTCATGGGCATGACCAAAATGGGCCAGGCGGCGATTTTTGAAACGCGCGGCAATGACGACTGCCATGTGATTTTGCGCGGCGGCAAGCAGACCAATTATTCAAAGGCCGATGTCGATGCGACCTGCGCGCGGCTTTTGGCCGCCGGCCTGCGCGAGCAGGTGATGATCGACGTGTCGCACGCCAACAGCAGCAAGCAGCACCAGCGGCAAATCGGGGTCGCCGCCGACGTGGCGAATCAGGTGGCGGCGGGCGACCGCCGCATCATGGGCCTGATGATTGAAAGCCACCTGAACGAAGGCCGGCAGGACATCGTCGCTGGCCAGCCCCTGAAGCACGGCGTGTCGGTGACGGACGCCTGCATCAGTTTTGCGCAGACGGTGCCTGTGTTGCAAGGGCTGGCGGCGGCGGTGCGGGCGCGGCGCCTGGTGTGATGGCATCACCGGATTTACAATCTGTCTAGACTGACTAGATTGGAGTTTTTGATGACCACATGGCAACTGCAGGAAGCAAAAGGAAAATTCAGCGAGGTGGTCAAGCGTGCCTTGAGTGACGGGCCGCAAGGGATCACGGTACGCGGCGAGTCCGTGGCCGTGCTGATTTCGCGCGCGGAATACGCTCGCCTGACGCATCCCAAGCCTGGTTTCGTCGAGTTCATGCGCCAATCCCCTTTGCTTGGACTGGATTTGGATACCGAGCGGCCATCCGACCCGACACGCGAGATGGAGCTGTGAGCTACCTGATCGATACCAACGTCATCTCTGAACTGGTGCGCGCCAAGCCGGATGCCGCCGTGCTGGACTGGTTTGCCAATACGCCGGACGAGGCCCTGTTTTTAAGCGTCTTGACGCTCGGCGAAATTCGAAAAGGCGTTGAAAAGCTCGCTGATCTCCATCGTCGCGAAAAACTGCGCGTCTGGCTGGAGCACGACCTGCGTGACTGGTTCGGCCCGCGCATTTTGCCGGTTGGCCCCGACGTGGCCGACCACTGGGGCCGGCTGCTTGCGCAAGCGGGCCGTCCTGTGCCGGCCATCGACAGCCTGCTGGCTGCCACCGCCCTGCACCATGACTTGCGGCTGGTCACTCGCAACATCAGGGACTTTGCTTACGCTGGACTGGACGTGATCAACCCGTGGGAATCGGCTGCGCGATAACCAGACCATGGCACCGGTGGGCGGGCATGACGCGCTTGGCGTGAATCGATAAGGCGCGCTGCTAGTGTTGTGCAAATCAGGAACAAGGTCAGGGAGCTTCAATGGATTGGTCACGGGAAGAAGTAGAAGCCATCGTCGCGGACTACCTGCAAATGCTGACGATGGAACTCGCTGGACAGAGCTTCAACAAGACCCAGCATCGGCGCTGGCTGCAAGGCAAGCTCAATGGGCGTTCTGATGCTTCAATAGAGTTCAAGCACTGCAATATCAGCGCGGCCATGATTGACCTTGGGTTTCCATCCATTCGAGGCTATCAACGCCGTTCGAACTATCAAGCGCTCCTGGCCATCGTTGCGGAGGAACAGGTGCGCGGCAAACCGACCTTGGACCAAGCTGCGCTGGCGGCTGTGCAGCAGCCTGCGGTCGTACCCACCCAGACCGACTTCACGAAAGTGAAGTCAGACGCACCGAAAAAACAGCATCATGCGAAGGAAGCCGCAAACCCCTTGCTTTTCAGGGCTGTAAAGCGGGACTATCTTGAACGCGAGGCCCAAAATCGGTCGCTCGGCTTGGCGGGTGAGGAATTTATTGTTCAATTCGAGCACTGGCGCCTTGTAGGGATGGGACAACAGCGACTTGCCGACAGGGTGGAGCATGTTTCCGTATCGAAAGGAGACGGTCTGGGCTACGACGTTCTCTCGTTCGAATCCGATGGCAAGGAGCGCCTTATCGAAGTCAAGACAACGACTTTTGGGCGGGACACGCCATTTTTCGTTTCACAAGGTGAGCTGGCGCTGTCTCAAGGAGCGAAGGACCAATTTCACCTTTACCGTTTGTTTGAGTTCAGAAAGTCCCCGCGTCTTTTTGACCTTCCGGGCTCACTGGACCAGCATTGTCTTTTGGATCCAGTGACCTACAGGGCCAGTTTTGGTTAATGGTGCTGAATTGATAAATCTCCGGCCGACGTTTTGACCTGTTTGAGCATCAAATAGGAGGTTTGCGCAGTATCTATAAGCGCAGACAGCTATTAAAAATATAGCATCAAGGCCTGCTCTTTACCGGGTCAGGCAGTGGGAAAGCGGCGCTGTCCGACACCGGCCGCATTTGCTTGATTCAACAATGGGACAAGCGGAGCGGAGCTGTTTCTAAAGCCGGGCTTCTCATCCTGCTTGTGTGGAACGTGCCTGCAAAACGCTCCTGATCTTCACTTTTCAAGGAAACCACCATGATGAACAAAACAAACCCGCAAGACAAGCAGACGCCGCATACCGGCAAGGTTGAAAACGACAGCAACAAGATGGGCGGGCAAGAACCCACGCAACTGAACCAGGGCCAGCGCACGCCGGACAGCCGCAGCGACCGCGAGGCGCATGTGGGCGGCGGCAACCAGTCGCAGTCGCGCCGTGGGCCGGTGGGCACGCCCAGTCGCTGACGTTCGCCGGCACGCCGGATGGTGGCGCTTGCGAATGCCGGTTTCGACCCTGTGCAGCACTATCATCAAGCCACCTTTTCCTGACTTGAGGACGACACCATGGGCATGCTGATTCTGGGGCTGGTTATTTTTCTGGGCGTGCATTCGACGCGCATCGTGGCCGAGGGCTGGCGCACCGCCATGATCGCGCGCCTGGGCGCGGGTGCATGGAAGGGGCTCTACGCGCTGGTGTCCCTTGTGGGCCTGGGGTTGGTGGTGTGGGGCTTCGGCCTGGCGCGGCAGCAGCCGGTTCAGTGGTGGGCGCCGCCGTTTGCCATGCGCCATGTCGCCTGGCTGCTGACGGCGATAGCCTTCATTTTGCTGGCAGCGGCCTATGTGCCGCGCAACGCCATCAAGGCGCGGCTGCACCATCCGATGGTGCTGGGCGTGATGTTCTGGGCCGTGGCGCATTTGCTGGCCAACGGCAACCGGGCGCATGTGCTGCTGTTTGGCAGCTTTCTGGTGTGGGCGGCATTGAGTTTTCGGGCCGCGCGCCTGCGGGATCGCGCGGCAGGCACGGTGTACCCGGCGGGGACGGCCCTGGGCACGGCGCTGACCGTGCTGGTGGGCATGGTCGCCTGGGGCGGGGTAGCCTTCTGGGCGCATGGCCTGCTGATTGGCATTCGGCCGGTGTAGAAGCCCTGATTGGCCGCGTTTTCGCGTTTCGGTTGCTGACAAGCGTTACAAAAACAGGGTTTGCGCATGCCACATGCGTGAATATCGGGCCCGCCGCTGCTGGCCGCTGGCTGAAAAAGCGCCGTGGGCGGGCCATTCCTTCCCTGATGGTGCTGACCACGGCCATCGCCTGGGGCACTGCATTGCCGCGCAAGGCATCCTCGGCGCGGCTGCAAAGCCTTTAAATAAAAAAGCAGCACCGCTTGAATGGCTGGTGCTGCTTTTTTTGGGCTGTTCAATGACTGAATATGGTCTATACGCATACAGGACGTGCGCAGGGTGCTATTAAAAAAGTAGTATTGTCGGCGCTGGAGCGCTTTCATCCAGACCGGCAATGGCGCAAGTAGTGCACTG
>JAECRO010000056.1 GCA_016000195.1 Burkholderiales bacterium
AACCTCAGGCCAGGGTGTTGCTCGTCTTGGGAGTGGTGTCTTTCACGTTAAATGGTTGGGGCGGCATGTTTTGTTGTAAATTCAATTAAGGTGTCTTCGACAAATCCATTTGCTGCAGCGCAGCTTGTCTGATCACCGGATTAAGGTAAGCGCTCAGGGCCGATACCGTGTCCGGCAGCGGCGTGATGGCCAGCGCGTTCTTCTTGAGAAAGGCACGCCACAGCGCCTGGCGCGTCGCATCGTTGGCAAACTCATCGCTCAGCCCGATGGGCAGTTTCGCCGGCACCGCCATGCCCCGGCGCATGAACGTGGCAGCGATCGCTGACGCCAAGATCGTCGGGGCCAGCGCCTCTCGCTCCAGCAGGACCGACAAATCCAGATAGTCCTTCAACCGGGTGTTGGTCATGCCCAGCAGCGCGATGGCGTGGAGCTTTTCGGCAATGACCGTGTACACGGGGTAGGTTCTGAGCTGTGGTGCGGGAAAATCTGCCAGCAACACGGGAAACACCGCCTGCACCGGCCCTGGCGTGACCGCGTCGCCAAAGCCGATGTCCACTTGGGCCCGGCAGCGTGCCTTTGCCAGCTCGCCCGTGATCAGCACCCGCGCGCCGCCGTAACCGGATTCCTTGCGGATGTCCTCGACCTTGACGCTGGCCGGCTCAAAGACGATGCCATCCTCGACGGCAACGCCAGCGATGTCGCGAAACATCTGGCCGATAGAGGCCAGGTCGCTTGGGCCAAAGCCCAGCAGGTCGGCGTCCCGGGTCGGGCGGTGCGCCATGTCGTACCACAGCGTGAACAGCAACGCGCCCTTGAGCACAAAGCAGTGGGCGTGCGCGGACTGGCTCAGGCGGTACAGCAGGCGCTCGAGCGTGTAGCGAACCAGCACCTGGTTGAAATCAGACCCTTCGGCCTTGGCCAGGTTGAGCAGGCGTGCGCGCACGGAAGCGGCCATGTCATGGGTCATGAAAAATAGTCCTGGCGCATCAGCCAATCGCCTCCAGGTAGGGACGCATCACATTGGCAACGCGGCAAATCTTGGCAAAGCGCCAGAGCTCGTCGGCGCTGGCCCGTTGGCTGGCTCTTGCTTCTCTGAGCGCTTCGAGCGCCACGTCCAGGCCAATGGCGCTGCGGTGCTTGAAGCAATCGACCACCGTCTTGGCCACGCTGTAGACCCGCAGCAGCACCCGGTCGCGCTCGAACACCTCGATGCCTTGGGAATACGATTGACCCGAATACTGCACCATCCGGATGGGCGGATAGTCGATGCGCGGCGCATGGCTGCCACGCGGCATGGCCAGCCAGACCTGGCGCGGCAGCTGCGTGGTCAGGCCGTGAAACTGCAGCGCCGTGAGCAGGCAAAATACGGCCTGCGGCACCTTGAGCGCAATGACTGCCAGGCTTTCGTCCGCCGACATCAGCGTTTGCGGCAGGCGGTACAGGCCGCGGCCCACTTTTTCCAGCTGGCCGCTGGCCATCAAGCGGGTCAGCATCACCCGGGGCGCGCCCACCGCTTGAAGCTCGCGCGAGCGCAGCAGGCCGCGCTGGCGGGCCAGTTCTAGAACGCGCTGGGTCTGCGTGGGCTGCGGCATCATCAGCAAATTGTGCTCCTTTTATTCGTTGTATTTCAATATATGAAGAAATAAAGGAACAATTTTGTTGCGCAGTGCTGAAGGGTGGCCACAAGCGCTGCAGCCTCCAGCGGCGCGATGTCGGGTTGTTGGGCGCAACGACGAGCAAGTCGCGCCCTGGGCGCTTGTGGCCGACAGGCGCGCAATGGCAGCAGCGTCATCGGTAGCAGGGGCGCCAGGTCCCCTGGTGTCCCTGGACCGACGAGAATGGATCGAATGCACACCCCATTTCGTTTTCCCGCGCCAGCCTGCCACTGGCTGGTGCCCGCGTTGCTGGCGACCTTCGTCGTGGTGGGCTGCGCCTCGGCGTCCCCGGTCCAGCCCGAGGCACCGGCGCCCTCGAAGGTCGTCGCCGACCCGACCCCAGCCGATGCCGCACCCATGGTCGACGAGGCCGGGCGCAGCCAGCAGTTCGCCCGCTGGGTGGCCGGGTTCCGCGCCAGCGCACGCGCAGCCGGCATCGACGAGGCCACGCTCCATCTTGCCTTCGACACTGTGCGCCTCGTCCCGCGCGTCATCGCGTCGGATCGGGCGCAGCCCGAGTTCACCCGCGCGGTGTGGGACTACCTCGACAGCGCGCTGTCGGCGCAGCGCGTCGCCCGTGGCCAGGACAAACTGCTCGAACTGCGCCCCGTGGTCGACACCCTGGCCGCGCGCTACGGCGTCCCAGGCGAGGTCCTCGTCGCGGTCTGGGGCATGGAGAGCAATTACGGCCGCTTCGTGGGCGATATCCCGACCATCGACGCGCTGGCGACGCTCGGCTTCGAGGGCCGGCGCGAGGCCTGGGCGCGTGGCCAGCTGCTCGCGGCCTTGACGATCCTGCAAAACGGCGACATCGGCCGTGCGCAGATGATTGGTTCCTGGGCCGGCGCGATGGGCCAGACGCAGTTCCTGCCCTCGAACTATCTGGCCTATGCGGTCGACGCCGATGGCGACGGCCGACGCGACATCTGGGGCAGCCTGCCTGACGTGATGGCCTCGACCGCGAACTTCCTGACACGCTCCGGATGGCAGGCCGGCCAGCTGTGGGGGATCGAGGTGCGCTTGCCACCGGGATTTGATTACGCGCGCGCCGATCTGGAGGTGCGCCAGCCGGCGACCCAGTGGGCGACCGAGGGAGTGCAATCGATGGATGGCACGCCGCTGCCGCTGCTTTCGGACACCTCGATCCTGCTTCCGGCCAGTGCGCGCGGGCCGGCCTTCCTGGTTGGCGCGAACTTTCGCACGATCCTGCGCTACAACAACTCGACCAGTTATGCGCTGGCTGTCGGCCTGCTGGCGCAGCAGCTCGCTGGCGGCCCCGCAGTGCAGACCCCCTGGCCCCGCGATCTTGCGCCGCTTCCACGCAGCGAGCTGCTGGCGCTGCAGACGGCGCTCAGCGCACGCGGCTTTGACAGCGGCGCGCCCGACGGCACGATGGCCCGGCTACGGAGCGCGGGGTTCGCCACTACCAGCGCAGCCTGGGCTTGCCGGCCGACGGCTACCCGACCGGGGAGCTGCTGCAGCGCCTGCAGCAACAAGGCGCCGCCGCGCATTGAGGCAGTGGGCAGTTCGGTGCCGGATTCTTGTCCTGCAGCGTCCGCATCGTCCAGTAGGAACTGACCGCAGATGGCCGGTCCTGGACTTGAAAGACTCACGGGGATACTGCTGACGGTCAGAGTGAAAAAATCGATGTCGGGGTTGACGTGAGAATTTTGAATGGGGCTACGCTTACAGTCAGTCCTTTGCAGGCGGTAACCGCCAACCTCTTGCCCGGCAGCATTGCAGCGTAACCCAACGGTCACATGTACCCGCTTCCTGGAGGTCCGGTGTCTCCCCATCTCGAAGGGACCTTCGTTTCCACTGACCAGACGCATCCAAGGTGGAAATGCAGGCGGGCGTCAATAGACCTGCCTCAAGACACCAACCCGAGCCCAAGGACGTGCACTCGCTCCCGGAATTTGCCCACGTGTTCATTGCGAACCACCAGGGTTTTGGGTCCGGCGCGCAAGCACAGCGAGCTCGTTTCCTTGTGCGTGGCCACGTTGTCAGCGGTTTCGCAGTCTCGGCATTCGATCAGCACGGCGCTGGCGCCGGTCTTGAGTGCCTGGCCATCTCGCGCGCAGCGAAGCAAAAACGATTCGACCAACTCCGGCAATGGCAGATCGTCGTTATTTTCCAAAAACTGCCTGAGCAGCGCGATGTCGTGGCCTTTCTCGATGGCGGCCACGGCTTTTTGGCGGTCCAGATGCCAGATATCCTCCTGTATCGGTTCCGCCCAGAGTTCGAGCAACAGCGAGTCTTGTGGGCTGAGAATTCCGCGCACCCGTTTGACCTGCAGGCTTGGCATCACCGAAATGGCCACATGGCTGGGTTGGGCCACCGGTTGGTAGGTGGCTTCCCGCCCCAGGATGTAGGCCCCCAGCGCAGTGATTCTGAAACTGTTCAACCCATCGTAACGGCTCAGAAACCGCAGTTCGTCGGCGCCCCACATATCCCGAAAGTCATCATGCCCCTGAGCAGGGGCACCGTAGGCCACATCGACGATGCCGAGCGTGGCTGCATATTCAAACAATACGGCAGCGATGAAGCGATCTTGCAAAATGTTCCATCCATGGGAGCCGTCATACCCCAGGCTGCCGTATTGACGTTCGCCCAGGTACAGCTTCCAGGGGTCATGGGCGACTGCAAAGACGTGATCGGCTGCCCGCATGAACCGTGAAAAATCATCCAGCAGCACCCATCGTCCGATCGGGCATGCCTGCAATGCATCTTCGATCGCAGCGCGCCGTGGGGGCACGGCACTCATCACGCGACCGGTGCCGCTTTGACCCTTGATGGCGTCCACCCGGCTGAATTCATCGAACAGCGTGGTTTTGAGCCACTTGCGCCACAGCGTGCGCAGCACGTCCGCAGGAGGCGCGCTCAGGGCTTTGACGCCGCTAGGGCTCAGCGCCAAGCGCGTGCCGGTGCGCAGCGCCAAGCCAGAGGCTTGGAGCAGCATAGGCCAGGCAAAGGCCTTGATCGGGCCAATCGTCTGATCCCACTTGTCTGTTTTCTCCACCACAGGGTAGAAGTCGCCGCCGACAAGTTTTTCGGCCAGTAGCTTGAGTGTGCTGCTGGCGGGTAGCCCCGTCTTCTCGCTGACGGTTATGCGGGCCTGCTCGAAGGTGCGCAGCATGACCACCACTTCGTGCAAGGCTTCATGCTCGGTCAGGCGCTCGGTCAGCCCTGCATCGATTGGCGAAGTTTCGGAACTGCCCAACCGCACATCGGGGGGTTTTGGCACAAACGCAAGCAAGCTCGCCCGGAGATCAGCCGGTACGAAATACTGCCGCTCCTTGAATGCGTAGTGGATGAACAATGCCAGGGCCGATTTTTTGTGGCTCGAATAGCGGGACGGCTGAGTCCCAGCCACTTCAAACGAGGGGTCACCTTGGTACTTGGCTCGAAAGCGCTGCGGCGAGAACTCTCCCTGCGGATGGTGAACGGCCTCGGCGACGGCGGCAGCCTGCAGGGTGTCGAGCTTCAACCAAATGGACTGCAACGTTGCGCCCTTCATCGCGTCGGCTATCCGCTCGATCAACTCGTCTTTGCGGCCGACGGCCTCGGCTTGCGGCACGTGGCGGATTAAATCCTTCAAGTCGGCAACGACCAAACTTTGCAGCGACTCTTTGAGCGTGATGGGCATGGCTACGTCTTTTGGAGAACAGGTGATGGACAGCTCGTGGGACTGGCTTGGCGCCCCAGTGAAACCGGCAAGCCGGTGCCTCACTGGCGTTCAGAGCGGCACCCTATTTTGTCAGGCGCCTGGCTAACTTCTGCAAGGAATCCGTTGCCCAGAGGAATAGACAGGCGGTACGGCAGCCCGCTCAAGCCGGTAGTTCCTCACCACGATGATCATGACGTGAGCCCCAGCAAGCCCGCATGCCATGAAACGTACACCCGTGCGGCCCGACCGGAAAAACCGCATTGCCTTCGAGATCGTCGTGGAGGCCTGCGACCAGGCGGAACGGGCCATGGGCTGGTACTGCTACCTTCAAGACCAACTGCAAGTGCCGTTCAAGGCGACGTGCCGGTCAGCTCGCTCGACGTCACCGCTGGAAGTCGGCGTCGAGGTCGAAGTCGTCGGCCTGGCACGTGAAGACGACTGCATGGCTGAGATATTCGTTCTCGTCAGGTACGCAAAGTCCCAGCTTGCGGTGCCACTCGAGCAGCTTGCGTGTCATGCGCTGGATAAGCAAACGTGCCAGGCCGTGGCCGATTGGCACTATGGGGTGGCACGTGGCTACGACTACTGACGGCGGGCCTGCTCACCGCCTCGGTCTGCTCACCAGCCAACACCGATCCGCCCATGCGTTTGAACGACGACCAATTCCTCGACGTGTGCCAGAACATTGAAGCTGGCCTGAAAATACACTACGAGCGAAATCCAGCTCTCACGGACGAAAGATGCGCGTTCGCGCTTGACCAGGACAAGATCGCGGTGAAACAGCGGTTTGGATTTGCAAGGAACGAGTCCTGCCCTGTTGATCCAGACCGACAGGAAATTATCGACTGGTGCGTCGAGTGCCCGGCAACGCGCGTGGACAACGCCAATGGGTCAACACACCACCTTGTATTGCAGTCTCTGGCAGTAGAGAGCACGATGGCCTTCATTACCGCACATTCCTGTGCAGAGCCTGTAGGAGGTGCCCGATCATGCCAATGTTGATTCCTGAAGTGACCACGGACGTATTGCAGGCCTTTGCCGACGCGTGGAATCGCCACGATGTCGATGCTCTGATGTCGTTCATGACAGACGACTGCGTCTTCGAGTCCTCTGCTGGCGCTGAGGCCTGCGGCACCCGGTACGTTGGCAGACAAGCCGTGCGAGCGGGCTTCGCGCAGGTCTGGGGGGTCTTTCCCGATGCCCACTGGGGCAATGTGCGCCATTTTGTCCATGGAGACCGAGGCGTCTCCGAGTGGACGTTCACGGGAACACGTGCGGATGGAACCCGCGTCGAAGTTCATGGTTGTGATCTGTTCACCTTTCGCGACGGCAAGATCTTGCTGAAGGACTCTTACCGCAAGAACCGTCCACCCATTGAGAAGTCAACGCGATGACACCCAGCCCTTCGTTTTACAGGTCTTTCCGCAGCAGCCGGTGAACTTAAATGTTGAATGTCCGGTATCCGGAAATTTTAAGGTGAGCATCCAGTCTTTTGGCGACCGTCCATTGATCGTTAGAAATGCAGCGTGTGCTTCCGATCGTCAGTGTCGGCTTAACTAGCAACCCAATTGATTTGCAGTCAACGATCGTTCATGACCGGCTCTTGACGGACCGATAAGTTCGTTCGAATCGACAATGTGTGCGGTTGCCGAGCGGACAGTCGAGCTGTAGCAGCGACGCGCGCTTCGAGCGGACTCCTCGCAGTCAAAGAATGATGCGGCTCTACGGCTCCACAGCAGTACGCGCATTTCAACCTTAATAATCCGGTTGATCTGCGCAATCCGCAGTAGACACGTGGTTGACGACGACACCCAGGCAGCAAAACGAAGTTGTCCAAGTTGTTCGCGTTTCTTGTGGATAACTTTGTTGATGAGGGGCCAAAAATCCGTCCAAACCCAATCAGGGCGCGGCTTGCGCAAGGCTGCCTACATTTTAAGCAGTGCTGCGGGTCAAGAAATGGTTGTTACTGCGTCAAGGGCATCCTTGACGGCAACGTAACACCAAAAGGGTTGGTGCTGTCCACTGCCCATCGCGGGAGTCGCTCCAGGGTGTGCAAGTCGCGCTTTTTATTGCCGGCCTCAGTTAGCTTTTGCGCCCGGTCGTTGATGCGTCAAACACATCGAGGACATCGAACAACGAAAGGCGCGCGCACCCCGGGCGCAGTACGATACGTGCTGCTACAACTTTAGAAAAAACCACCATGAATGAACTCGTCAAGCTCCGCCAGCAAATCGCCGAGATGGAAAAGCAGGCCGCGGATCTGCAGAAAAAGAACCGGCCCGCCGTGCTGGCGCAGTTGCGCGAGCAAATGGCAGCTTACGGGATCACGTCCGAAGAGTTGAGCCGTCCGGCGGCCAAAGCCACCAAGCCCAAGGCGACGCTGGCCAAGCCTGCGGCGAGTCCGGCCAAGGGCAAGAAGCCCGTAGTGCATTCGCCCGCGAAATACCGCGGCCCCCAAGGCCAGGAGTGGAGCGGCCGGGGAACGGCGCCCAAGTGGCTCAATGATTTGCTGGCGGGCGGCAAAACCCGGGAAGATTTCCTGATCCGACAGGACACTGCAGCGTAGGGCACAGGGCAGGGCAGCAACAGCGTCACGACAGGCGGCTTGAGTCGGGCCGCCTTTGCATGCATGGCGCTAAGGTGGCTTGATAAAGAGCACTCACTTCATGGCCGGCTTGCCACGTGAAAGCGGTGAGGGGGCGCACTACTTGGCAAAACAGTTTGAATTGCGTTGCATGCTAGGCAAGCTGCCCGCCAAACAAAAAGCCTCAGCACATGGATGCGCTGAGGCTTTTATCTTGGTTGCGCGGGCAAGATTTGAACTTACGACCTTTGGGTTATGAGCCCAACGAGCTACCAGGCTGCTCCACCGCGCGGAAATTTCGAAAGCGAATTTGCCTCAAAGGCTTGATCGCTGTTGTCCTTGTGATGCTGTTACTTCCCAGCACGGGGCATCTGCAGGAGGCCTCCATTGTACGGCAGCACTGGGGGGTGGTTCCTGATCGCCTAAAAGCCCAACACTCCAGCGATGACACCAGTGCCTTGATGGCCGCCGGCCAGAAAACGGCAGGGCATGTTGCGTGCAAGAAATGCGATGGCCCCGCGCTGGACTGACGCATAATTTCAATTGTGCGGGTGCCAAAGCATTCGCACAGCGTCAGGTGATCGGTCAGTTTTGCATGCGACGGCGCTACTTTTGTTCTGTGTTGTGCTCTCTAGATCCCATCGCTTTTGTTTTTGTGTTTTTCGAGGAGTCCCTTCATGGGCAACAAACTATACGTCGGCAACTTGCCTTACACGGTACGTGACGAAGACCTGCAGCAATCGTTTGGTCAATTCGGCGCGGTCACCAGCGCCAAAGTCATGATGGAGCGCGACACGGGTCGCTCCAAAGGTTTTGGCTTTGTTGAAATGGCCAGTGACGCTGAAGCACAAGCGGCCATCAACGGCATGAACGGTCAGCCTCTGGGCGGTCGCAGCATTACCGTGAACGAAGCCCGTCCAATGGAGGCACGTCCTCCACGCGCAGGCGGATTCGGCGGTGGGGGCGGTGGCGACCGTTCTGGCGGAGGCGGTTATGGTGGCGGTGATCGCTCTGGCGGTGGCGGCGGCTATGGCGGCGGCCGTTCGGGTGGGGGCGGCTACGGCGGTGGAGATCGTTCTGGCGGCGGTGGCTACGGCGGCGGTGGTGGTGGTCGCGGCGGCTACTAAGCACGGCCCACCCGGTCAACGGCAAAGATGGCGTTTGACACCAGCTGCCCTGGCCTTGCGCTGAGCACAGCATAAAAGGCTTCCAAACTTCGGTTTGGAAGCCTTTTTACCTTGAAGGGCCTGTGCAGGTTGGCGCCCACACAGAGTTGACCCCCTACTGTCGATTTCTGTTTCACCCTCCCTGCAAGCCGCAATCCCCGCTCAGCGCAAGCATTCCAGTCTATGAAAGCGAAGATAGCCAGCATGGATCAGACCTTCATTGACGGCGACCCGCGTACCATGCGCTTGGCCCCCCGCCCAACAAGCTTCAACCACGACAAAGTGCCTTCCTCATGGACTACTCTTCTTCTTACACGCCGCCCAGGGTCTGGTCTGGCCCCAAGGAAAGCGGTGGCCGCTTCGCCAGCATCAATCGGCCGACCGCGGGCCCGACCCATGACAAGGAACTGCCGGTTGGCCACCATCCGCTGCAGCTGTATTCGCTGGGCACGCCCAACGGCGTCAAGGTGACGGTGATGCTCGAGGAGCTGCTGGCAGCGGGGCACACGGGCGCCGAGTACGACGCCTGGCTGATCCGCATCCAGGACGGCGACCAGTTCGGCAGCGGTTTCGTCTCGGCCAATCCCAACTCCAAGATCCCGGCGCTGGTGGACCGCAGCGGAGCGACGCCGATCAGGGTGTTCGAGTCCGGCGCGATCCTGATGTATCTGGCCGAAAAGTTCGGCGCCTTTCTTCCTCTAGATGGCCCCAAGCGCGCCGAATGCCTGTCCTGGCTGTTCTGGCAGATGGGCAGCGCGCCTTTTCTGGGCGGGGGTTTCGGTCATTTCTACGCGTACGCGCCAACAAAAATAGAATACGCGATTGATCGGTACGCGATGGAGGTCAAGCGCCAGCTTGATGTGCTCGACCGTCGCCTCGCAGAGAGCGCCTATCTGGCGGGGGACGAATACACCGTCGCCGACATGGCGGTATGGCCTTGGTACGGCACGCTGGTCAAGGGTCAGCTGTACGAAGCAGGTGAATTCCTGCAGGTTCAGGCGTACACCCATGTGCTGCGCTGGACAAACCAGATTGCCCAGCGTCCGGCCGTGCAGCGCGGCCGCATGGTCAACCGCACCATGGGCGCGCCATCGAGCCAATTGCACGAGCGCCACGATGCCGGCGACTTCGACACCAAGACCCAGGACAAGCTGGCCGCGCCGCTTTGAGGCTCAGCTGCACGTCCAGTCCAATCCTCTACGCGGAACACAACCATGATCACCCTGTACGACTGCGCCAGCGCGCCCAGCCCGCGCCGCGCCCGCATTTTTCTCGCCGAAAAGGGCATTGCCTACGAGACGGTCCAGGTGGACCTGAGGAATTCCGAGCAATTGAGCAGCGCCTACCAAAAAATCAATCCGCAGTGCACGGTCCCAGCGCTGCGCACTGAAGAGGGGACTGTGCTGACCGACAACGCGGCGATCACGGCCTACCTGGAGGCGCGTTACCCGGAGCCGCCGCTACTGGGCACCACCCCGCACGAAAAGGCAGAAATCGCCAGCTGGAACTGGCGCATCGAGTTCGAGGGGCTGCTGGCCGTCGCCGAAGCACTGCGCAACAGCGCGCCGGCCATGGTCAACCGGGCGCTGCCCGGGCAGGTAGATTACCCGCAGATTCCCGAACTGGCGCAACGTGGCTTGGCCAGGGTGCAGCAGTTCTTTGTCATGCTCAACGAGCGCCTGGCTGAGCGCGACTTCATCGCCACCGACAGTTTCTCCGTAGCCGACATCACTGCGGTGGTGGCCCTTGACTTTGCACGCGTTGTGAGAATCAAGCCCGGTGAACAACACCCGCACCTGCAGCGCTGGCGAGCGGCAATGGCCCAGCGACCGTCGATGTCTTTGTAGACTCCCAAGACGCAAGTGATCAGCGTGATGACTTGTGGCAGCAACACCAAGCCTTGCCTTTGACGCGCACTCGCGCTAAATTGACCGATCCCAAACGCTGCAAATCGCAAGCAGCCTGGCGCCGAACCATTGACCGTTATCGTGCCCGCGTCAAGGCTGCGTAAAAATTCCAAACGGACGTCACACACATGAGCCATCTGGAACACAGCCCGGTCAAGGCGGAACTGGACCGTCTCACCATGAAGTTCTTCAATGCTGTGTCTTTCGAGCCCGGCGAAGCGCCTTCGTACGCAAGCATTGCGGCCTTGTTCATCGAACGCGGCTTGCTCATCAAGAACGTCGGCTCTGCACCCGAGATATCATCAGTTCAGGAGTTCATTGCGCCACGCGAGGCGCTGGTGGGCTCTGGCACGCTCACGCGGTTTCATGAGTCCGAGATTTCGGAATCCACCGTGATCTTCGGCAACGTGGCGCATCGATTCAGTGCGCATGCCAAATCCGGCACATTGAACGCAAAGCCGTTCGAAGCCCGAGGGATGATCACCACGCAGTTTGTCAACACGCCTGAGGGCTGGAAAATGAGCGCCATGGCGTGGGACGACGAGAGGCCCGGTCTTTCCATCGACAAGGCGACCGAGCATTCAAGTTGAACTCAGAGGCTGCCAGTGGATTGAACATAATTGCCTGTGGCACCAAAACTTCAAAGGAAGACATTCCACAAACATAATTATGTTAATTTTGTTAAGAATTTATGCTGACTCGGTGCCTGACTTGCCATCGCGCAGGCCTGCCTTTCAAAAAAGTTGCTGGCGTGGGCGCTGTGACCGTTAACAACCTGCCACAAGCTCGACAACGCGTAGGCCGGCAAAAAGAACAATCCCCACTGCTCGTACTGCCAGACGTGCGCATGCTCGTGCGCTCGCAACGCGCACAGTGTTGCCTGGTCAATCCCCACGATGACGTGTCCCAGCGTCATGGCGCCAAAACCCACCGATTCCGGCGCTCTAGCGACGATACGGCCAAGCCAGCCGCCATGAAACTCGGCCACGCCCGCCACGAAATGCAACCGGCCGCCCAGGCAGAGCATGACCAGACCAGCAGCTAAGCCGAGCAGCGTGTTGGGCGCGGCCCATGCGTAGGCAATGAGACGAGATGAAAATCGACGGATGTGAATTGGCGGCCTACCGTTCAGGCGCCGCGGACCCCGGCTCGGTGGCCATTGTCGGCCGGGTCGCACTGACCTGTGTTTCATGATCCACGACACCACCCGTACCTCTCCAGACACCCTCCACTTCAATATCATGGCTGCGCGACCCTGCCGCTAGACGGTGCACGCAGCCTCGGCAAGACTGGCAGCCGCGTGCTCTGCCTGCTGGATCGCCGGCGAAGGCAATGCCATGCGAAGGCTTTCCCTGTACTGCTCGGCTGCCGCTTCACGTACGACCTCCACAACGGGGTCATAGTGCTGCCGAATCACCGCTTCAATCTCCTCGATATTGGCCCGGAAGAACTCCTTTCGGCCGTTGACCTTGTTGAGCCGCCCCGCTGCAAAGCGTTCATGGAGTTTGGCTTCCAGACTCGGCGCGTTGTCAGAGAACACCATGGCGTGCACATCGAACCAAAACGGTACCGACGCATCGCCCAGCTCATCCACCCGCTCCATCGGATCGAGTCGTCGGGTCATGCCAATTTTGTAGACCCCTTCGCCGAACGCGCCCAAGTTCGAAATGACGTAGACGTATCCGGCTTTGGCATTTTGCTCGCGGTAGTCAATGAGCTTTTCCTCACCGTCCAGTGCCGCTTTGCCAGCTTCCACCTCGACAATCTTGGCCTTGAGCGCTTCATGGTCCTCGACGGAAGTCGCTTTCGCCAAGCGAATGTGCAGCTCTTTCAGCGCAGCTGAGAAGTGCTTTCGCTCCTTCGTGATTTTCTCGCGCACCGCTCGAATCTCCTGCTCCAGCTTCTGCTGCTCGCGCAACTCCTCGCGAATGCGCTTGGCCTCTTCCTTTTCTTCCTGTCGTTTGATCTGGAACTCGTGCGCGAGGTGAAGCTCATCGACCTTCAGGCGCAGGAACTCTTCCGAGAGCCCGACGGTCATCACCCGCCCAAGCTTGTTACACGCGTCAAACGATTGGCGAATCCGCCTTTCGCCCAGTTCAACGTTGTCGAACTTGACGTTGTCGACGCAAGAGTCGCACTCGTTGTTGAAAGAGCGAATCACGAGCTTCACCATATCGGTGACCAGCTTTTTGCCTTCTGACTTCTTGCCGTTGACCTCCCAGTTCATGTTCCCGGTCGCGGCAGTGCCGAGCTTGATCATGTCCTTCTGTTTGGCCCGGATCATGTCCAGCCGTAGCTTGTACTCCGCAGTGCTGGCCAGTTTGAATTTCGGCAGGTACAGAGCGAAGCTCTCCAGCAGCAGCGTCTCTTCGAGCACCAGCACCTGATCTCGAAGTTCCTTCACCTGAGCTGCCACCGTGGCCGCCTCGCGTTTGGCCTCCACGACAGCATCCTTCACTGTCTGCAGCACTCGCCTCTCGGCGTAGATTTCGCGCTGAACTTCGGCTGCGTCCATAGCGCCATATTTTTTAGCCAGCTCCTGCAGTTCAGCGTAGCGGTCTTTCAAAGCAGTCAGCTCGGCCTCAATGCTGGCGCATCGACGCCCTGACACCCTCAGTTCTGCCTCCAGTTCCACTGACCGTGCCTTGTGCTGCGGTCCCTTCAGGTAGTCGGATAACGCCATATTGATCTTTTTATTGTTATATGCGTTGGTAGTGTTGCAAGCGCCTCATCATCTTGTCGAGGTGAGTATGGGCGAATTAACGTTCTACGCCGCGCCACGTACAGCGTTTTATCTTTGCCCAGGAATGTGGTCATACGAGCTCTCAAGTAATAGCGTGAAACATTGATATGCCATGCCTGCCAGAACCTCAATTTTGAACACTCTGTGCTTGAAAGCATCCGGTTTTAGATACAAACAAGACGTCAATATTTGCAATTATTGTAGTAAAAATATACAATCATGTAATTACAAGTAAATAACCACGCTACGACATCGGTTTGAAAAACCGTCCAGTTTTAGCGACGGAATCATCCACCAAGCGCAGGATTTCAATGGGAGTAAAAATGACAAGCGAACGAAAACACGTATTCATCAGTCATGTTCACGAAGACGACCATAGGCTCGCCCCTCTGAAGGATCTGCTGAGCAATTCAGGCATGGAAGTGCGCGACGGCTCCATTCACAGCGAAAAGCCTAACAATGCAAAGAACCCGGATTACATCAAATCTGCCATTCTTGCGCCGCGAATTGGATGGGCATCAGTGTTTGTGGTCTTGATCACTCCGGAAACACGCAATAGTGAGTGGGTCACGTGGGAAATTGAATGCGCTGAACGGATGGGTAAGCGAATCGTTGGAGTTTGGGACCATGGTGAAGCCCAATGCGATATGCCGCCAGCGCTTGACCGCTATGCGGACGCGATCGTGGGATGGCAAGGCGAGCGCGTGAAAGCAGCCATTGAGGGCAAAATAAACAACCGTGAGGCACCCGATGGCAGTCTGGTCGGCGCGCGCACTGTTCCTCGTTATTCTTGCTAACGCAATCGATGCGGCTGTATTCCTATGTGGTGGCACGCGACTTCGGTTTCGCCCCTAACCCATTCAGCGGTGTATGCACGTTAGCTACATGCAAACCTGAAATCCGGCAGCGTGCCGTTGTCGGTGACTGGATTTCGGGTTTAACTTCGGCTGCCGACCGCAACGTGTTGGGCTTGATTTATATCATGCGCGTGGAAGAAATTCTCACCTATGACACCTACTGGCGTGATGAGCGATTTCAATCTAAAAAACCGTCTCGCATCGGTAGCGTGAAGCAGCTTTTCGGGGACAACATTTATCACCAGGTCGAACCGGATATATGGCAGCAAGCCGATTCTCACCACAGCCTTGAAAATGGCGCCGCGAATCCAAGGAATATTAAAAACGACACAAAGTCTCACGGCGTGCTAGTGGGCCGCCGCTTCGCTTACTGGGGCAGTGGCGCAATCGATGTCCCTCAGGAGTTCTTGGATTTCAATGGTCATACCATCCAATTGAAACGCGGGTACCGGTCGATCTTTCCAGATGAGTTTGTGCAGGCATTCGTCGGTTGGTTCGAGTCACTCGGTGCGCAAGGCTTCTTGGAACCACCGTTCATGTGGCAACGGCCACGGTCGACATGGGCTCGCCCGTCCGCTTAATATTTTCAACATGGACGTCATATGGTCAAAGCATCTGCACAGCAACTTCCATTAACTATCGAGCAATACGCTGCGAAAGCAAACGAGACTGATCGCTTCGCTGATATTCCTGGTGGATCTAGCAAGCTAACCTTTGGCTTTTTTGGTGAAGTTGGTGGCCTGCTGGCAGCCTTGAAAAAAGTCTACCGCGATCAGCTTCTTGAGTCCGAGACTGAGGTGGCTGGTGAAGAGATTGGCGATGCTCTGTGGTACCTTGTTGCTATGGCAACGGCGCAAGGGGTTAATCCGCAAATTTTAGGAATAGGCTGCCTTACTTCGCTGCGCAAGCGGTTTAATGAATGTGACCATGATGGTCAAAGCGTAGTTAACTTTAGGCAGATCGACGGCATTATTGACGTGCACGGAAGCGATTTGGCGGCAAGCCGTATCGAACTTCTTGGCGAACTCGCACGAATGAGCGGGGAAGTGGTTGGACACGGTAGCCAACCGCAGCTCGCACTAAATCACTCTCAAGCTGGTTTGCTTGGGCAATTGCTTGCAATCCTCGGGCTTGTCTGCGCTTCGTTTATGCTCAAACTGGAAGATGTTGCTCGCGATAATCTCTTCAAGATCCATGGGCGCTGGCCAGGTCCTAACAGAGCCTACTGGCGAGCATTCGACGGTGACCTTCTGGAGCATGAACAATTGCCTCGTGTACTCCCCATGGAGTTCATCGAACGTGAAGCATCGGGCAAAACCTATGTCGTTCAGCGGCTCAACCGCGTTCACATCGGCGACCGTTTGACAGATAACAGCAATGAGCCAGACGACTATCGTTTTCACGACGTTTTTCACCTAGCCTATGTGGCCCATCTAGGATGGTCACCGGTGATCAGGGCGTTGCTCAAGATTAAGCGCAAGTCAAAGCCGGCGATTGACGAAAACGAGGATGGAGCTCGTGCAATGATCATTGAAGAAGGTATTGCCACATGGATTTTCAACCATGCCAAGAAGCGTCGCTTCTACGAAGACGTGGAACCGGGCAAACTCGACTACGGGCTGCTAAAGCAAGTCCACAGCATGGTGAGCGGATATGAAGTTGAAGCCTGCCCGCTGTGGCAATGGGAGCAGGCGATACTTGAAGGATTCCGGGTATTTCGCGAACTGCGCAAGTCCACCCATCGTGGTGGCACTGTTACCGTCAACATGATCGACCACACATTGACTTTTAAGCCGCCTTCAAAAACTTTGGCATGAACCCAAATACCTTTGTACGGCAGCTCTCATCAATCTCATTCCAAAACGTATTCAATCCTTATGCTGATACGTGCGCTGTGCATGACAAAAGCAACGCACCATCTACGCGGCGCAAAAATCTTCGTACGTATCTAGGTGCTATCCATGCACAGGGTGCTGATACGATCTGGATGGGCCGCGACTTAGGATATCGTGGCGGCCGCCGCACTGGCTTGGCATTGACCGACGAATATCACCTTCTCGAACTGCAAAGGTTTTTTCCAGGTACAACTTTCACCCGTGCCACGATCGGAAGCCCAGTGGCGGAGCGCACAGCAACAGAAATCTGGGCCGCGCTGCGTGCCATACCTTCCCAGCCGCTGCTATGGAACGTTTTTCCGTTCCACCCGCATGTGCCTGAGGATCCGCTGACTAATCGCCGGTTTACTGTTCGGGAGCTTGCCGAAGTTGACGAATTGAACGCATCACTTATCGACTGGCTTGATGTAAAACGGATTGTCTCAATCGGCCAGGACGCCGCGGTCTACGCAAAACGCTTTGGCGTAGAGGTCGAAGTCGTTCGACACCCGAGTTATGGTGGCGTCGCTGACTTTCGTCGAGGCATCGCAGCGCTTTACGAGCTCAAGGAGCCTCATGTCGGTTGCGGTGACGCGCAAGCGAGCTTATTCCCCATGTCTTAGGACCTTAAAAATGACAGTTTCGACGCGTCCTTTCCTTGTGCTGTATGTAGCATGGCACCCAGCTTTTAAAGCTGGGCAAGACATCGCTAAGAGGCTGTACAACCAATACCGTCGCGCGTTATATGGCAACGTGGCAGGTGGAGCTGGGCTGAGTGTCATCTATCGAAGTGCTCCTGACCTTACAACTTCGGCACCACAGCACGTCGACTTAGGCGAAGGGGAAACGACGGCAATCGTAATGCTCATCGATGAGAACTTCGCAGGGGATAAAGCTTACGTGGCCTGAGGACCTTGTGGCTCGTACTGATAGGGCTGGCCTGGGCGCCCTTGTGTTCCCAGTCGCCGCCGACAAAGCGCTATTCCGCTTAGGGATAATGGAACAAGCTGTGCGCTGGGATCAGTGGGTAGACATGGCAGACGATGCACGGCTGCAACGCCTAACATCAGATTTGACCTATCAGTTTTGCCGGATGTTGCGTTCTTACTTAACGTGAAAGACACCACTCCCAAGACGAGCAACACCCTGGCCTGAG
>JAECRO010000057.1 GCA_016000195.1 Burkholderiales bacterium
GTTGGCCTCGACCGGCGGCGCGTGGCGCAGCGCGATGAACAGCAGGAAGTGGTAGCCGAACAGGCCGTAGATGCCCAGCGCCAGGGTTGGGGCCGGAATCTGCCACGCCCGCCGGTTTTTCAGCACGGCGGGCAGCGCCAGCAGGCTGCCCATGAGCAGCGCCACGCCGGTCAGCAAAAAAGGCGGGATGTGCCGAAGCGACACGCCCAGCGAAGCCAGCGTGACCCACAGCGCAATGGCGCCAAGCGCGGATAAATTGGCTGGCATGAAGTCAGCCCAGCGGTCTGAGCAGCTCGGCCACGTCGCTTTCGGTAAACAGCGGCTCCCTGCGCGCCACCGAGCCGCTGTACATGCTCTCGGCCAGCGCCGCCTTGCGCTCCTGCAGCGCCAGGATGCGCTCTTCAATCGTGCCCTGCGCCACCAGCTTGTAGACAAAGACCTGGTTTTTTTGCCCGATGCGGTGGGCGCGGCCGGTGGCCTGGTCCTCGACCGCCGGGTTCCACCACGGGTCGTAGTGAATCACCGTGTCGGCCTGCGGCAGGTTCAGCCCCGTGCCGCCGGCCTTCAGGCTGATGAGAAACAGCGGCACCTGGCCCGAGGTGAAGCGTTCAATGATCTCGTCACGCTTTTGCGACTGGCCGGTCAGCTTGGCCCAAGTCAAGCCGCCCTGCGCCTGGAGCGCTTCTTCAATCAGCGCCAGCATGCTGGTGAACTGCGAGAACAGCAGCACGCGCCGGCCTGCGGCCAGCATCTCGGGCAGCACCGTCATCAGGTGTTCGAGCTTGGCCGACTGGGTGACTTTTCTGGCCGAGTCCAGCGGCACCAGGCGTGGGTCGCAGCAGACCTGGCGCAGCTTGAGCAGCGCGTCGAGGATCTGGATTTGCGCCCTGGCCAGGCCTTTTTCGGCCAGCGCCTCGCGCACCGCTTTTTCAGTGCTCAGGCGAATGGTTTCGTACAGGTCGGCCTGCTTGCCGGACAGCTCGATGCGGGTGACGCTTTCGATTTTGTCGGGCAGCTCGGTCGCCACTTCGCTCTTGGTGCGGCGCAGCATGAAGGGCGTGATGCGGCTGCGCAACTGCGCCAGCCGCCCGCTGTCGCCGAGCTTTTCAATCGGCGTGCGAAACAGCTGCCTGAAGCGCGTCTGGCTGCCCAGAAAGCCGGGCATCAGGAAATGAAACAGGCTCCACAGCTCGCCCAGATGGTTTTCCATCGGCGTGCCCGACAGGCACAGGCGGTGCCGGGTGTTGAGCTCGCCCACCACCTGTGCGGTATGGGTGCTGGCGTTCTTGATGTTCTGCGCCTCGTCGAGCACCACCAGGTGCCAGGGCTGCTCCAGCCAGCGCTCGCGGTCGCGCTGCAGCAGGGAATAGGGCACGATGACCAGATCGTGCGCGGCCATCTGGCCGGCCGACTCGTGGCGCTCCTTGCCGTGCAGCACCAGCGTGCGCAAAGTGGGCGTGAAGCGTTCGGCCTCGCGCCGCCAGTTGCCCATCAGGCTGACGGGCGCGACGACCAGCGCCGGGCGCGTCAGCCGGCCAGCTTCCTTTTCAACCAGCACATGGGCCAGCGTCTGCAGGGTTTTGCCCAGCCCCATGTCGTCGGCCAGAATGCCGCCCAGGCCGTGCCGGCCGAGGAACTGCAGCCAGTTCAGGCCGTGCTGCTGGTAGGGGCGCAGGCTGGCCTGCAGGCTGGCGGGCACGCTGATCTCGGGCAGTTGCGCATGGCCGCTGAGTTGTTGCACCATGGCGTGCAGCGCGTCGGCGCCGCTCCACACGGCGCCCGCGCCCAGCGCCGCGCCGGTGCGCAGCGCGTCCAGCCGCGAGAGCTTGAGGCTGCTGCCCGAAAAATCATGGCTGCGGTCGCCCACCAGTTCCAGCAGCGCGGCCATCCACGGCTTGAGCGCATCGGTCGGCAGGCGGATAAAGCCCGTGCCTTTCGGGTCGTGCAGATAGATGAAAGGCGGGATGACCGGCTGGCCCGTGGCCGCATCCGCCGGGCTGCCTGCGGCCGTGGCAATCAGCTCGGGCAGCCAGGGCAGGATGTTGTGGCGCTGGCCGTTGATCTCCATGCCCAGCGACAGGTCGAACCACGGCGAGATGGGGCCACTCTCGCCATCGTCCCCGTCAGCGTCCTCCTGCGGCTGCAAGTCCACGCTGAGCGTGTCGGCGCGGCTGATCCAGCCGTTCAGGGCGCTGTCCGCGCTGACTTCAAAACCCGCCTCACGCAGGATGGAAAAATCGTGGTCTATCCAGTCCAGCCATTCCTGCTGCGAGGGCTGGCCGGGCGTGCCGAAGCGGCCAGCGCCAGCGCTGGGCAGCCCCAGCGCGGCCAGGCGGGCGATGGCGTCCTGCTCGGCGGGCAGGTCGCGCTGCAGCAGCACGCGGCCTTGCGGGCTTTCCACCAGCACAGCGGCGGGCTGGCCGGTCCACCAGCCGCGATGGCCCTGGTAGTCAAAGCTCAGCTGCGCCTGCATCAGGCCGTGCAGGGCGATCTGCCCGGGTGCGCTGGGCGTCAGACGCAGGCAGGCCCTGGGCCTGACGCCTTCGATCCTGGCCATGTGCAGCATGGGCGGCAGGGGCAGCGGCCCCAGGCGCTGCACCAGGTGCGCCTGGTGCTTTTCCAGGGTTGCGGCCTGCATGGGCGGGGCTTTCAGCAGCAGGTCGAGCTGGCCCTGCGGGATGCCTTCGGCCTGCACCGGGCCGCAGCGCCCTTGCTCACGGTCCAGATACAGCGGCGGGTTGTTCAGGCACAGGGTGACGCTGGAGCCCCGGCCGGCCGGCCCGGTGTGGGCCAGCGTGGCGCGCAAGGCCCAGTCGGGCTCGGTGCCGCGCGGACCCTTGGCTTTTTTCCACGACCATTCCAGTGAGCGAGGCGCGCCCCACTCGATGCTTCTCCCCGGCGTGCCGTCGTCCTCGCTCAAAAACAACCGCCCGGTGCTGGCGGCCAGCTCCAGCACCATGAGGCCGGCCTGGCCTTCCGGGATGACGCCGGCGCTGAAGTGGTAGTAGCTGGCCGAATCGCTCGGCAGGGCGTGCAGCAGTTGCAGCACCTGCCGGTCCACCTCGGTCGCCTGCTCGTAGGCCGCGTGGCCCCTGCCGGGCAGGCTTTTGAGGATTTTTGGCTTGGCCCACTGACCGTCGGATTTTTTGCGGTACGACACCGCCGGCTCGAATTTCAGATGGCCCTTGTGACTGGCACTGCTGGCGACCGAAAGCAGGTAAACATAGTGTTCCTGGCGGGCTTTCCCGCTGGCCGCGTCTGCTGCCTGGGCCGGCTCGCCGCTGGCCTGATCGAGTGCCTGCAGCCAGCGCAGCAGCTGGATTTCCGCCTCCCTGGCGGCGATTTCCTCGCGGCGCGCCTGCTCGGTTTTTTCGGCCGTCTGGCGCTCTTCCGGCGTGGGCGGGATGACGGCAACGCGCGGAACCTGCTGCGCCAGGCCTTCATGGGCCGCCCGGAACATCAGCGCGACGCCGTGCTTGCACTGGTAGCCCACCGGGCAGGTGCAATTGCTGTCCCACTCGGCGACTTCACCGTCGGGGTTCAGGGCCATCTCGATGCTGACTGCACAGGTGTCTTTCTTCGAATCCAGCACTTCGCCTTCCACCAGCCAGCCGCCATGCAGCGGTGCAACCGTCATGTCCAGCACGTTGTCGCTGTAGTAAAGACCCATGCCCGCCCGGTAAGACCGGATGTCGCACAAGGATTGGAGCGACTTCGGATTGAACCACCAGCCGCTTCTTGAAGATAATTTTTTCATTAAAACTGGGTGTAACGCTTGCGCCATAAGCGCAAGCAGCTATTAAAAGAGTAGCAATAAGGCGGTGTTACGCACCCGGACCGGCCGCCAGCACATGCCCGGCCTGCCGGTCGGCATGGTAGCTGGAGCGCACCATGGCACCCACGGCGGCGTGGCTGAAACCCATCTCGCAGGCCTTTTCCTCGAACATCCTGAAGGTGTCCGGATGCACATAGCGGCGCACCGGCAGGTGGGATAGCGAGGGCGCCAGGTACTGGCCGATGGTCAGCATGTTGATGCCGTGGTCGCGCATGTCCTGCATCACCTGCAGGATTTCCTCGTCGGTTTCGCCCAGGCCGACCATGATGCCGCTCTTGGTCGGCACGTCCGGGTGCAGCGCCTTGAATTTCTTCAGCAGGTTCAGGCTGAACTGGTAGTCGGAGCCGGGACGCGCTTCCTTGTACAGGCGCGGCGCGGTTTCCAGGTTGTGGTTCATCACGTCGGGCGGTGCGGCTTTCAAAATCTCCAGCGCGCGGTCGTCGCGGCCCCGGAAATCGGGCACCAGCACCTCGATCTGCGTGGCCGGCGACAACTCGCGGATGCGGGCGATGCAATCGACAAAATGCCGGGCGCCGCCGTCGCGCAGGTCGTCGCGGTCCACGCTGGTGATGACGACATATTTGAGCTTGAGCGCGGCAATCGTCCTGGCCAGGTTTTCGGGCTCATTCACGTCCAGCGGGTCGGGCCGGCCGTGGCCGACATCGCAGAACGGGCAGCGCCGCGTGCATTTGTCGCCCATGATCATGAAGGTTGCCGTGCCCTTGCCAAAGCATTCGCCGATGTTCGGGCAGCTCGCTTCCTCGCAGACCGTGTTGAGCTTGTTCTCGCGCAGGATCTGCTTGATCTCGTAGAAGCGCGTGCTCGGGCTGCCGGCCTTGACGCGAATCCAGTCCGGCTTTTTCAGCACCTCGCCGCGCTCGACCTTGACCGGAATGCGCGACAGCTTGGCGGCGGCTTTTTGCTTGACCAGCGGGTTGTAGTCCTCCACGCTTTGAACGTCGCGGACAACAGGGTTGACGGTAAGGGTGGCTTCTGGAGTGGTCATGGTGTGTTGGGTGTTTTTGCCGGGTTCAGGGCGCCAGGTGGGCGGCGAGCTTTCGGCCCAGCACGCTTGCCGCTTCCTGCCAGCTGGCCGATACGCCGATTGTAGAAAGGTCGGTGGTCTTCAGGCCTGCGTAACCGCAAGGGTTGATGCGCGAGAAGGGTTCCAGGTCCATCGCCACATTCAGCGCCACGCCGTGGTAGGTGCAGTGGCGGCTGACCTTGATGCCCAGCGCGGCAATTTTGCCCAGGCCGCGAAACGGGTCGGCCGGATGCCTGGGCCCGGTCAGCGCGGCATGCGAGAACGGGTCGTCCAGCCGCACGTAGATGCCGGGCGAACCGGCCACGCGGTGCCCGGTCACGCCAAAATGCGCCAGCGTGCGGATCACCGATTCCTCGATGCGATAGACGTATTCCTTGACGAAGTAGCCGGCCCGCCTGAGGTCGATCAGCGGATACACCACCACCTGACCGGGGCCGTGATATGTCACCTGGCCGCCCCGGTTGGTCTGCGCCACGGGAATCTCGCCAGCATTCAGGATATGGTCGCTTTTGCCCGCCAGCCCTTGCGTGTAAACCGCAGGATGCTCGCAAATCCATAGCGTGTCGGGTGTGGATTCATCGCGCGCGGCGGTGAAGTCCTG
Organism: Burkholderiales bacterium; assembly: GCA_016000195.1. Taxonomy (GTDB): domain Bacteria; phylum Pseudomonadota; class Gammaproteobacteria; order Burkholderiales; family Burkholderiaceae_C; genus Polaromonas. The sequence continues at coordinate 5,482 of JAECRO010000057.1, forward strand.
CATTGCTTGGCAGGTGGGCAGGTAGTCCACCCGGCCGAGGGTGTGAATTTTCAAAGGGACACCTTTTTAGATACGTCATTCTCGCGCAGGCGGGAATCCAGTTGTCGTAAGAAAAACCGGGGGTCATGCCAGCGCCGCACTGGATTCCCGCCTGCGCGGGAATGACGCAAAAGGGCTTCATGCCAGCAAGGCGTCGAGTTGCCCGGCCATGCCCACGCCGTTCTTTTGCAGGGCGATTTGCCCGAACCGGCAGCGCGCCTGGCTGTTGCGCGCCCACAACTCGCCGACCTGCCGTTTTTCAATCTCATTCGCCAGGCTCCAGCGCGGCTGGCCTTCGCGGCCGCGCAATACGCCGCGGCGGTCGTCCGCCACCTCGGCCGGCGTGACCAGCGCATCGGGCAAGCCGTGCAGCACGCGCAGGCGCTGATTTGAACTTCTGGATGTGCTGAAGCCAGTTCACGGCCTGGCTGATGCCGCCCTGTTCACCGTCAATGACTTGTTGCAGGCGCGGCAGGCAGTGCGTGGCGGCGTGCTCGCCCATTTCGATGCCGATCCAGCGCCGGCCCATCTTGTGCGCGACGGCGGCCGTCGTGCCCAAGCCGAGGAAGGAGTCGAGGATTAGATCGCCGGGGTGGGTGGCGATGTGGAGGATGCGTTGGAGCAGACGTTCGGGTTTTGGCGTACCAAATCGGATTTCGCCAAATAACGTCAAACCTTCCAGCATGGCTTCCTGGTTGTGTCCCGTGTCCTCATGAAGCCAGATGGAACGCGGTACGACATCGCCAGAGGAATCCAAAAATTTCTTGATCCGAGGTAACGAAGCGCCGCCACCGACACCCCAATAAATCATGTTGTTGCGGCGGTGATCTTCGTGCGTTTCTCGGCCAAATGCCCATACCCGTGTGCGTTTGGGCCAAACTTCCGCCCCGGTAGTTGGGTGTATTAGTGGGTAGTAAAGGTTTGAGCGTTCATCGGCAGTCTTGGCGCAGGTGTACGCGGCTGAATTCCACGGCCCGCGCGGGTCATTGTCTGGGTTGGTGTAGTACTTTCGCTGCGCCTCGCTTCGTGGCAGCTTATTGGGAACCCAGCGTACTTTTGATTTGGCATACACCAGTATTTGATCGTGGTCATTGCTGAAGTAATGGGCATCATTGGCAGGACTAATGCGCTTGTGCCAAGCCAGGTTAGCCACAAAATTCCCCCGCCCGAACACCTCGTCCATCAGCACCTTGAGGTAATACCCCCTCGTTGTCGTCAATCGCCACCCAGATCGAGCCGTCTTCGCTTAACAATTCGCGCAGCAGTTGCAGGCGCGGCAGCATCATGCTGAGCCACTGCGCATGCTCCAGGTTGTCGTCGAAAAAATCGTTCATGCGGCTCAGGAAAGGGGGGTGAAGCAGGGCAACCCCATAGCGTAACGGGCGCCGGACCCGCCAAGGCCTGGCTGGTATCGCTTTAAAGAACGACCTTGACCATCGGATGCGTGGACAGCGTGCGGTAGAGCTCGTCGAGCTGCTCGCGGCTGGTCGCTAGCACGGTGATGGTCACGCCCAGGTACTTGCCGCCCTTGCTTTCACGCAGCTCTATGGTGCTGGCGTCAAAGGCCGGGTCGAACTGATGGGCGATGACGGTAATCGCGTGGACATAGCCCTCGGCCTTGAGGCCCATGACCTTGATCGGGAACAGCGACGGGTATTCGATCAGCGAATCCTTGCGGGCTTCCGCTTCCGGCGGGTTGGGGGGCGTGTTTTCGTTGGCGGCGCTCATGTCGATAACTCCTGTTTGGCTTGCTGGTAGGCGGCGTACAGCCTGGCATGAACCGGGCCGGGCTGGCCGTTGCCGACCGGCTGGCCGTCCAGCAGGGTGATGGGCAGGATTTCCTTGGTGGCCGATGACAGCAGCAACTCGTCGGCTGCGAGCACTTCGGCCCGGCTCGAAATCAATCCCGGCGGTGCGGCAGATGTCCTCGATCAGGCCATAGCGGATGCCTTCGAGCACCAGGTGGTCCCTGGGCGGCCCCATCACCTTGCCATCCTGGACGACCCAGACATTGCTGGCGGCCGCTTCGCTCAGGTGGTCGCCCCGGAACATCACGGTTTCCAGCGCGCCGGCGTCCACGCTGATCTGGCGCGAGAACACCGCGCCCAGCAGGCTGGTGCTCTTGATGTGCGCCTTTTCCCAGCGAAAGTCGCCCGCGCTGACGCAGGCCACGCCTTTTGCGCGCTGCTCCTCGCTGGGGAGTTTCATCGGGTTGACCATGATGAATACCGTGGGCGTCAGGCCGGGCAGCATCGGATGGTCGCGCATGGCCACGCCGCGCGTCACCTGGATGTAGATCAGCTGATTGCCTTTTTCGGTCTCTGCGCCCGTTGTTATTGCATAGTCAGCTATCAATTTAAGCGCTATCTCGCGCCACTGGCCCTGTGTCAGCGGGTTGCTGATGCGCAGTTCGTCCAGGCTGCGGTTGAGCCGCGCCATGTGCTGCCCGAAGCGGAACAGCTTGCCGGCATAGGCGGGAACCACTTCGTAAATGCCGTCGCCAAAGATGAAGCCGCGATCCAGCACGCTGATCCTGGCGTCCCTGAGCGTGCTGAACTCGCCGTTGAGGTAGCAAGGGGTGTCGGGCAGGGCGTTGGCTGGGGACGTTGTCATGGGTTTGGACCGCAGGCGAAAGCAATGGGCAGAGGACGTGAAACGATGCCGTGGCGAGGTGTTCAGAAGGCGGCTGAGCACTGAAGCGCATGGGCTGGAAACACAGGCGCCACCACCTCAAGCCAGGAAAAATACGGCGGCTATCGAGAGCACGCCGAGCCCCAGGTTGAGCATGGCCAGAGTCGCGATCTGCCCGACGCGCCGGCCGCCTTCAGGCCAGTCGGCCGCACTGACAGCCTGTTGAAGGCGGCGAAAAGGCCCAAAGTAAAGATGGCCGAAAAGTGCAAACATCAGCAGTCCGGTTCCCAGCATGGCGTGCCAGCCGGACGGTGCGTTCTTCATGCCCACGCCCAGCAGCATGGCCAGGCCGGTCAGCAGCAAGACAATGATGGTGATCCATACCAGCCTGAAGAAGCGCTTGAGCGTTTGCGCAATCAGCGGCAGCCGCTGCGGCGGCGCCAGCAAATCAGTTGCGGCGGGGCGCAGCGCAAACAACATGAAGCTGATTCCTCCGAGCCAGGCCATCGCGGCAAGAACATGCAGGAATTTCATAAGGATGGGCATCGGCAGTCTTTCATTAGAATGGGGCGCGATTCGCAATGCGCTTCAATCGCCCGATGGTCCGCCGGGTAGCGGCAACAGCCAACGGGCACCAAGGGCATTATGTCGGTCATGCGCCTGAACTGGATCATAAGGCGCACCGGGGCCGCACCAATTGAGGACAGGCACAAGGCTATTGCCAGATAGCAGGGGGTTTCTACGTATAATCAGAAGCTTTGCTGGGGTTGAAGCCCGTAACCTTCATGTAATTTGCGAGGTACACAATGGCAGAGACAACGGCCAACTACCCTGAAAGCCTTGCCCATAAAAATGCTGCATTGGCAGTTAGGTCAGACAGTGATGAATGGGTAGATGAGGCGCAAGACGAAGGGTTCAAGCCCCTGACACGCGAAGAAGCAAAAAAGGTTAGCGCGGCAAATCCGCCGCTTTCCTTGTGGATGGTGTTGGCGGGCCAGGCGGGCGTCGGCATTCTGGTGGCTTTGCTGGCCTGGGCGCTGACGGGCCAGGCGCACATCGGCGGGTCGGCTGGATATGGCGCGCTGGCGGTGGTCATTCCCGCGGCACTGTTTGCCCGGGGTCTGTCGCGCCAGAAATCGGCAATGCATGGAAATGCGGCGCTGATTGGGTTTTTTATCTGGGAAGTGGTCAAGATTGCCTTGACGGTGGCGATGCTCTTCGCCGCGCCAAGGCTGGTTGAGGGGTTGAATTGGCTGGCTTTGCTGGCAGGTTTTGTGGTGACGATGAAGGTGTACTGGGTGGCCATGTGGCTTCGCCCGGCACGCAAGAAGTCGATCAATAATTTTTAAAAATTGACAACTGGTGATCTATGGCTGCTGCTGAACACGCTGGAACAACTGGCCCGACATCTGGAGAGTACATCCAGCATCACCTGCATCATTTGCAGAAAAACTTTTCATTTGAAAATGTTGAGCAACACGGCATTGTTGACTTCAGCCTGTTCAACCTCGACTCGCTGTTTTACTCGGTGGTTCTGGGTGCCATTGCCTGTTTTTTCCTGTGGCGCGCTGCCCGCAAGGCAACCTCCGGCGTTCCAGGCCGCTTTCAGGCAGCCGTCGAGATCCTTTCCGAAATGGTCGACAGCCAGGCCAAGGGCGTGATTCACAACGCCAAGAGCCGCAAGCTGGTGTCACCGCTGGCGCTCACCGTGTTTGTCTGGATTTTCCTGATGAACGCCATGGACATGCTGCCTGTCGATGCGATTCCTGTCTTGTGGCACAGTGCCGGTCCCTCGATGGGCTACGCCAACTACATGCGCATCGTGCCAACGGCTGACTTGTCCACGACCCTGGGTTTGTCATTGAGCGTGCTGCTGGTCTGCCTGGTCTACAACGTCAAGATCAAGGGTGTCGGCGGCTGGGCGCATGAGCTCATCGCCGCGCCCTTTGGCGACCACTGGTTTTTGTATCCGGTCAATTTCCTGATGCAAATGATTGAATTTACCGCCAAGACCGTTTCGCACGGCATGCGGTTGTTCGGCAACATGTTTGCCGGCGAACTCGTCTTCATGCTGATCGCCCTGATGGGCGGCGTATGGGCCTGGCAGTTCAACCCTCTCACGGGTATGTTCTGGCTGGGATTCGGGCATGTTGTCGCCGGAACCGTGTGGAGTATCTTCCACATCCTGGTGATCACGCTGCAAGCCTTCATCTTCATGATGTTGACGTTGATTTACGTGGGGCAGGCCCACGATTCACACTAAGCTTTCTTCTTTTCGTCGTTAGCTTTTCTTTTCCCTTTTCTTTTTACCTTTCCTCTCATTTTTTGGAGCAATCATGGAAAACATTCTCGGCCTCGTCGCTTTGGCTTGTGGTTTGATCGTTGGTCTCGGTGCTATCGGCGCCTCTATCGGAATCGCCCTGATGGGCGGCAAATTCCTGGAAGCATCGGCCCGTCAGCCTGAACTCATGAACGACCTGCAAACCAAAATGTTCATTTTGGCCGGTCTGATTGACGCTGCTTTCCTGATTGGTGTTGCCATTGCCCTGCTGTTCGCATTTGCCAATCCGTTTGTCCTGCGTTAATTTTTCGGCAAACCCTGGTACGTTCGATAAGGAATAAGCCGTGAACATTAACTCCACCCTGTTCCTGCAGGCTGTCGTTTTTGCGATCCTGGTCTGGTTCACGATGAAGTTCGTGTGGCCACCAATCACAAAAGCGCTGGACGAGCGGGCACAGAAAATCGCTGACGGCCTTGCTGCCGCTGACAAAGCCAAATCCGAACTCTCCAGCGCCAACAAGCGCGTTGAGGCCGAGCTGGCAACGTCGCGCACCGAGACCGCTGCCCGTCTGGCAGATGCAGACCGTCGGGGCCAAGGCATCATTGAAGAAGCCAAAGCCCGCGCGGTTGAGGAAGCCAACAAGATCATTGCTGCAGCCCAGGCTGAAGCCGGTCAACAAACGGTCAAGGCGCGCGAGGCGCTGCGCGAGCAGGTTGCCCTGCTGGCGGTCAAGGGCGCCGAGCAGATTCTCCGCAAGGAAGTCAATGCCGGGGTTCATGCCGATTTGCTGAGCCGCCTGAAAACCGAGCTGTAAACGAAGCAAGGCAAAAAACTATGGCTGAACTTGCAACCATTGCCCGTCCTTATGCAGATGCGCTGTTCAAGGCGCAGGGCTCCGATCTGAATGCCGCCGCCCTCTGGCTGGACAGGCTGGCGGCTGTGGCGCAAAACGCCCAGCTGCTGCAGTTTGCCGACAGCCCGAAGGTCAATGTGGATCAGGTGTTTGATGTGATGGCCGGCGTGGCCAGCAATGCAAACGACCCTTTGCCCGAGGCTGCCAGGAATTTCCTGCGCCTCGTGATTGAAAACGGTCGCCTGTCTGCGCTGCCCGAGATCGCCAGCCAGTTTCGTTCGCTCAAGAACGCGGCCGGCGGTACCACCGACGCCATCGTCTTCAGCGCTTTTCCGATGGACGAGCAAGCTTTGGCCGAAGTCGCGGTTGCGCTGGAACAGCGGTTTGGGCGCAAGCTCGGCATCAAGGTTGAACTTGATCCTTCGCTGATTGGCGGAATTCGCGCGGTCGTGGGTGACGAGGTGCTGGATACTTCGGTAAAAGCCCGTTTGGAACAAATGAAAATGGCGCTGATCGCCTGAACTGACGCGCAAGTGTCACCCGGGTTTTTAGCCAATAACATAGAAAGAAGGAAAGAGTCATGCAACTCAATCCCGCAGAAATTTCTGAACTGATCAAGAGCCGTATCGAAGGCCTCGCCGCAAGCAGCGACATCCGTAACCAGGGCACCGTGGTGTCGGTGGCCGATGGTATCGTCCGCATCCACGGCCTGTCCGATGTGATGCAGGGCGAAATGCTTGAATTTCCTGCCACGGCAGATGGCACGCCAACCTATGGTCTGGCGCTGAATCTTGAGCGCGACTCGGTTGGCTCGGTGATTCTGGGCGAGTACGAACACATTGCCGAAGGCGACACCGTCAAATGCACGGGTCGTATTCTGGAAGTCCCGATCGGTCCTGAACTGCTTGGCCGCGTGGTCAATGCACTGGGTCAGCCGATTGACGGCAAAGGTCCGATCAATGCCAAGCTGAGCGACGTGATTGAAAAGGTGGCGCCTGGCGTGATCGCCCGTAAATCGGTTGACCAGCCCCTGCAGACCGGCCTGAAGTCCATTGACTCCATGGTGCCTATCGGCCGTGGCCAGCGCGAGCTGATCATTGGCGACCGCCAGACCGGCAAGACCGCTGTCGCGATTGATGCCATCATCAACCAGAAGGGCAAAGGCGTTTCGTGCGTCTATGTCGCGATTGGCCAGAAGGCTTCCTCGATCAAGAACGTGGTGCGCTCGCTGGAACAAGCCGGCGCCATGGAATACACCATCGTCGTCGCAGCTTCGGCGTCCGAATCGGCTGCCATGCAATACGTCAGCGCCTACTCGGGCTGCACCATGGGCGAATACTTCCGCGACCGCGGCGAAGACGCGCTGATTGTGTATGACGACCTCTCCAAGCAGGCCGTGGCCTACCGCCAGGTATCGCTGCTGCTGCGCCGCCCGCCAGGCCGCGAAGCCTATCCCGGCGACGTGTTCTATCTGCACAGCCGCCTGCTGGAGCGCGCTGCCCGCGTGAACGAGAAGTATGTTGAAGACTTCACCAAAGGCGCCGTGAAAGGCAAGACAGGTTCACTGACCGCGCTGCCGATCATTGAAACGCAAGCCGGCGACGTGTCCGCTTTCGTGCCGACCAACGTGATTTCGATCACCGACGGCCAGATCTTCCTGGAAACCAGCCTGTTCAACGCCGGTATCCGCCCCGCCATCAACGCCGGTATCTCGGTGTCGCGCGTCGGTGGTGCGGCCCAGACCAAGCTGATCAAGAACCTGTCCGGCGGTATCCGTACCGACCTGGCCCAGTACCGTGAACTGGCTGCCTTTGCGCAGTTCGCTTCCGACCTGGACGAAGCCACCCGCAAGCAGCTGGACCGTGGCGCCCGCGTCACCGAGTTGCTCAAGCAGTCGCAGTATTCGCCTTTGTCCGTCTCCACCATGGGTGCCACCTTGTTCGCCGTGAACAAAGGCTTCATGGACGATGTGGATGTCAAGAAGGTGCTGGCTTTCGAGAGCGGCCTGCACGCCTGGCTCAAGGACAAGCATGCGCCCTTGATGGCCAAGCTTGAAGCCAACAAGGCCATGGACAAGGATGCCGAGGCCGAGTTGACGACAGCGGTGACTGCGTTCAAGAAAACGTTTGCGTAATTAACCGAAATCGACCTATGAGCGCACTGAAAACCGTGGGAATGGCCCCCTTTAAGCAGGGGCCGCGGAACCGGCTTTGCCGGGCCGCAGGCGCAACGGCCCCCTCGGGGGGCAGCGCAGTACGCATAGCGACAAGCGTGGGGGTAATCTAAATGGCAGCAGGCAAGGAAATACGCGGCAAGATCAAGTCGGTGGAAAACACCCGCAAGATCACCAAGGCCATGGAAATGGTGGCCGCCTCCAAGATGCGCAAGGCGCAGGAACGGATGCGCGCCGCCCGTCCTTACAGCGACAAGATTCGTAACATTGCAGCCCACCTGAGTCAGGCGAATCCCGAATACATCCATCCGTTCATGGAGTCCAACGACGCCAAGACCACCGGGTTTATTGTGGTGACGACCGACAAGGGCTTGTGCGGTGGTTTGAACACCAACGTGTTGCGTCTTTTGACAACCCGGCTCAAGGACATGCAGGCTGCGGGCGAAGATGCGCAGGCGGTTGCCATTGGCAACAAGGGTTTGGGTTTTCTGAACCGCATTGGCGTCAAGGTTGCGGCCCATGCGACCCAGTTGGGCGACAAACCGCACCTCGACAAGCTGATCGGCCCCGTCAAGGTACTGCTTGACGCGTACAGCGAAGGCAAGATCAAGGCGGTTTTTCTCTGCTACACCCGCTTCATCAATACGATGAAGCAGGAGTCGGTTGTGGAGCAACTGCTGCCCTTGACAGCAGACCGCATGCAGGCTGACAAAACCGGGCACGGCTGGGACTACATCTATGAGCCCGACGCGCAAACCGTGATTGACGAGCTTCTGGTTCGCTATGTCGAGGCGCTGGTGTTTCAGGCAGTGGCCGAAAACATGGCGTCCGAACAGTCCGCCCGCATGGTCGCCATGAAGTCCGCTACCGACAACGCCGGCAGCGTGATTGGCGAGCTCAAGCTGATTTACAACAAGACGCGTCAGGCGGCGATCACGAAAGAACTTTCGGAAATCGTTGCCGGTGCCGCAGCGGTTTAAGCTGCCATTCAAGATTTAAAGAACGAAAAGGATTCGGTCATGGCTCAAGAGACTCTAGTGGACACAAGCATCCAGGGCAAGATTGTTCAGTGTATTGGCGCGGTGGTGGACGTGGAGTTTGCCCGTAACCAGATGCCAAAAATCTATGATGCGCTCAAGATGGAAGGCTCTGCCCTGACGCTTGAAGTCCAGCAGCAGCTGGGCGACGGCATTGTGCGCACCATTGCGCTGGGCACGTCCGACGGCCTGCGCCGCGGCAACATCGTGTACAACACCGGCGCGAACATTACCGTTCCCGTGGGCAAGGCCACATTGGGCCGCATCATGGACGTGCTGGGTGCGCCGATTGACGAGCGCGGCCCGGTTGACCAGACGTTGACCGCTCCGATTCACCGCAAGGCTCCTGCTTATGACGAATTGAGCCCATCGCAAGAGCTGCTGGAAACCGGCATCAAGGTGATTGATTTGGTGTGCCCGTTCGCCAAGGGCGGCAAGGTTGGCCTGTTCGGCGGCGCCGGTGTCGGCAAGACCGTGAACATGATGGAGCTGATCAACAACATCGCCAAGGCGCACTCCGGCTTGTCGGTGTTTGCCGGTGTCGGTGAGCGTACCCGCGAAGGCAACGACTTCTATCACGAAATGGCCGATTCCGGCGTCGTGAACCTTGAAAAGCTCGAAGACTCCAAAGTCGCCATGGTCTATGGCCAGATGAACGAGCCACCGGGCAACCGTCTGCGCGTGGCGCTGACCGGCCTGACGATTGCCGAGTCCTTCCGCGACGAAGGCCGCGACGTGCTGTTCTTCGTGGACAACATCTACCGCTACACGCTGGCCGGTACCGAAGTGTCCGCCTTGCTGGGCCGCATGCCTTCCGCCGTGGGCTACCAGCCGACGCTGGCCGAGGAAATGGGCCGCCTGCAAGAGCGCATCACCTCGACCAAGGTCGGTTCGATCACTTCCATCCAGGCCGTTTACGTTCCTGCCGATGACTTGACCGATCCATCGCCTGCCACCACCTTTGCCCACCTGGATTCCACCGTGGTGCTGAGCCGCGACATTGCTTCGCTGGGTATTTACCCTGCGGTCGATCCGCTGGACTCGACCAGCCGCCAGCTGTCGCCAGCGGTCGTCGGCGAAGACCACTACAACACCGCCCGTGCGGTGCAGGGAACGCTGCAGCGCTACAAGGAATTGCGCGACATTATTGCGATTCTGGGCATGGACGAACTGGCGCCCGAAGACAAGCTGGCCGTGGCCCGTGCCCGCAAGATCCAGCGTTTCCTGTCGCAGCCCTTCCACGTCGCTGAAGTGTTTACCGGCTCGCCCGGCAAGTACGTCAGCCTGGCCGAAACCATTCGCGGCTTCAAGATGATTGTGGCTGGCGAGTGCGACCATTTGCCGGAGCAGGCCTTCTACATGGTCGGCACGATTGACGAAGCCTTCGAAAAAGCCAAGAAGATGTAAGTAAAGCCGGCGTTTGGGCCAGCCGCATGGCGGTTCGTCTCAAGCGCCAACTTTCTTCACATCTTTTAAATTGGAGTACGTGTCAACTACCCCGCCCTAAAGAGCGGAGCTTGAGGAGAAATCCAAAAAGCTGGGTTGAAACAGGGAGGGCGGTATCCAACCCGCTACGTTAGTAATAGGTCGTTCAGACGCACCAGCAAATGCTTCCTCAGTTTGCTGCTCTGCAAGGCTTTAATCATGCAGACCAAAGGTAAAGGGTCGAAGGTTTTAGTCGCTACTCGCAAGGGTAGGAGCTGGTTGCTGACATTCCCGAGGGGACATACGTCGCAAGGCGTGGGTCACAAGGCCCTTACGGGCTAGCCGAAAGGCCGGGCAGGTGAGAAGCCTGCACCTTATCAACTGGTGGCAAAAACGGACGTGACAGGTACGCCACCGCTAGCGAAGGAACACAACGTGTTCCGCGCTCTACCTCCCCGGCCTGAAGGCCGAGGTTTCACGCGCAAACTGATGAATACCATCCACGTCGATGTCGTCAGCGCAGAAGAGTCCATCTTCTCCGGCGAGGCCCGGTTTGTGGCTTTGCCAGGCGAAGCGGGCGAACTGGGTATTTACCCACGCCACACGCCGCTGATCACCCGCATCCGTCCGGGCGCCGTGCGCATTGAAAAGGCGGATGGCACGGAAGAGTTTGTGTTTGTCGCTGGCGGCCTGCTGGAAGTGCAGCCCAACTGCGTGACCGTCCTGAGCGATACCGCCATTCGCGGCAAGGATCTCGACGAAGCCAAGGCCACCGCCGCCAAAGCGCTGGCCGAAGAGGCCCTGAAAAACGCCAAGAACGATATCGATATCGCCATGGCCCAGTCCGAGCTGGCCGTCATGGCTGCCCAGATTGCAGCGTTGCGCAAATACCGCCAGAAAAAATAAGCACCCATAAACCTATTTCCGGCAGTTAAAGCCATCCAGCCCAGCGGCAAGCTAGTGTTTAATTGGTGAAGTTCCTTGCGGTATTGCGAAGCTGCATGCCCCGCACCTCGCGTTTTTTCCAACCAAAGGGCGCCGGGTTCTGGTTGTAGGCCTTGAGGTAGGCGTCAATATGCGCAACCAAGGCATCGACACTGGCGAAGCTGGCCCCCTTGAGGGACTTGCGAGTGAGGATGCCGAACCAGATTTCGACCTGATTGAGCCAGCTGGCCGAAGTCGGGGTGTAGTGAAATTTCACGTTCGGATGCCGGGCCAGCCACTCATCGCACTATCACTTTTCCGGTCGCCACTTCCAGAGCCGCAAACAGTGTGATGGTGCCGTTGCGCTTGTAGGTGCTCTTGTCGCCTTGCACCACCTTCTTGCCGGCCGGAACAAAACCCGCTGGACGCGTGATGGCCTGGATGGAGGGCTTCTCGTCCACGCTCAGGACGATGGCGTTTTCCGGTGGACACAGGTAAAGTGCCACCACGTCTGCCGCCTTGGCGGCAAAGTCGGGGTCCTGGCTGACACACCACGAACGCCTGCGCGCCAGACAGATGCCTTCGATGCGCAGAATTTCCCAGACCCGCCACGCCGCCACTCCCAACGTCGTCGCAAGC
>JAECRO010000004.1 GCA_016000195.1 Burkholderiales bacterium
CTACCAGACAGAGTCTTGAATTTCAATATGGGTACTGGGCGGACGGTTACATCCGAAGGCCTACGCCGAACTTATCAAAGCAGTGACTGAGGGCGACGATGGCAAGCCAAGCATTCTTGCGGAATGGGAGCGTAAAGCCGTCGCAGGTGAGTCGCTTGACTTGAAGGCACCTTGGGATGCGGCATTCATAACTGAATGGTTGAGGCTTGCTCCGCAAGTGGGGGACCGTGACCTTCGCGGAGCTTTGTACGTAAGTCGTGAGCATGCACCGTTGATTACTCCGGAGGATCGCTTAACGGCCGAGGCCGCAGACCTGTTAGAAGCCCTCCTTGAACATCCGGATATGGCTTCGAGTATCAAGGATCGGCTCTTGACTCTGCCTCGTCCAGAAATGTCCGTGATCATGGATCGGTTGCTGTCGCGTGCGCGGCAGGCGCAGGAATGGGGCACGCCACCAATTTTGGAGGCATGCATGGTTGTAGCGACCACTGACCCATCGCAGGGGCAACGGCTAGCAGGATTCCTAATGGAGCGTCCTGCTCCGCAAATCAAACCCAGCATCATCCCCAAGATTGGCGACGAGCCTTGGTCCAAGGGGGTCTTCGTCGCTTGGGACCAGGATGACGATGTTAGTAAAACGGTGAAAGCTGCAATAAAAGCGAGGCGAGGGAATGGGAACGTCACAGTCAAGTAATGGCTCACCATCAGGCGTGCCAATGGTTCCGCCATGGGTGCCAGATATCCCGCTGCCGCCAGCGTCCGCTGATGGCACTGACGTCGGATCGGAATCTGATGTAGAGACTGACGCGGCAGTTCAGCCCTCAACATCACCGTCTGACTCCAGCACTGCGCCGAGGCAACCGGTTCCAATAGCTCCCGCTCGACGGTTTTCGGGTGCGAACAGGAACTTAGGTGAATTCGCTAAGAGAGGTGATCAAGGCTGCATGCGTCGCGGCCTCGGACAGTATGTCAAGAAGGGTTACGGCGGCAGTGGAACTGCGACTCGCCGTATGGGGGGTACCGCCCAGACCGCACAGGCGTTGTACTCCGCGTTGAGTGGTGGTTCTACCAATCCCTTCACTTCTCCAGGCGGTGCGCTGGACCCGAGCCTCACTGCGGGTCGATCGGCTGATGAGGTCATGGATGCCGTCGTCGAGGCTGTATGCCCCGTCAATGGGACGCAAGATGTTGAAGCCAGCCGGACATCTATCAAAGATGCGCTAGCAGATGTACTCAATCAATACCCTGATGCCGACTTGCTCAATCTTCAGCAAGTGCAACGGGAACTCGCCATCGAAAGGTTCGTGTCGGCTGACGTTTTCAGGCGAATTGACCTTGATCTTGGAAAATCCATACGAGACAAAGCACCAAACGCAGCAACAGGGCTCGGTCGCCTGAAAGAAGTTCGCGAGTATGTTCGTGAAACCGTGGCCGCTTCTTTCAGAAAGTTGCGCGAAGCTGGCCAGCGACTTGTCGCAGGACGCATTACCGCAGTCGCACAAAGTGCGATCCGTGAAGCTTTCCAAGTATTTGAAGGGTATGCAGAGTGAAAATCACATGTGCACTTTCCGATTTTGATTTCGCCGGAGTTCCTAGCGATTTGAACATAGTGTTATATGGCCACAATAGTGATCCGACACGCGGATCGGCCGGGACTGCTCTAAAGCAAGCCATCGTTCGAGAGAAGGTCGTTCCTGCTGCCCGTGCATGGGATTTATTGTCCATTGCCTTGGCTGTTGTCTCCGCTGACTTAGCAGGCCATCGAGATAGAAGCCCAGATGGTTGGACGAGAGAGTTTGAATTGACGGTTTCAGTTGTTGATGCTCCATTCTGGAGCGCGAACGCTGGAATACTGCAACAAATGCTTGCCGTTCTGAGCACCGATCGTTGGACTCTTCAATTCGTTGAGGGAGGAATTCTTCCGCAGCCCGACAAACAGGCAGTTCATCCTACAGAGGACTGCGTTGTGCTTCTATCAGGAGGGTTGGATAGCTATATTGGAGCGATTGACTTGGTAGAGAAGGGACTGAAGCCTTTCGCAGTTAGCCAAATGGTTCGCGGTGATGGCGAGAAGCAGATTGCGTTCGCCGGAGAGATCGGTGGTGGGTTACGGCACTTTCAGGGGAATCACAACACTGATGTACCAGACCCGGAGAATCCTCCCTCCCAGAGAGCGCGGTCGATAGTCTTTCTCGCTTATGGCGTGCTCATGGCTACGACGCTTTCACGTTATCACGCTGGCGATGAGGTGACGCTATATTTGTGTGAAAACGGATTTATTGCCATCAATCCACCACTAACTGGCGGGCGTATCGGTAGCTTGAGTACACGAACCACGCATCCCGTTTTTCTGGTGTTATTACAACAAGTCCTGACTGCGGCTGGGCTCCGCGTGAAGGTGGAAAACCCGTATCAATTGAAGACCAAAGGAGAGATGATGGTCGAATGCCTAAATCAAATGTTGCTTGACGCACACGCTCATCAAACCACGAGTTGCGGCCGATTTCTCAAGTTTGGGTACAAACATTGTGGCCGTTGCGTTCCATGCCAAGTACGCCGTGCCGCCTTTAAAGCATCGGGAAAGGTAGATCAGACGTTCTATGTTTACGAAGACTTAGGGATTGACGACGAGGAACATGCTGGCTTCGATGACGTTCGTTCTGCCCTCATTGGCATCGCAGAGCGCCGTGAAACTGGAACAAGACGTTGGATTGGTTCTTCTTTGAGTTCCGCCCTTGTCGATAATAAGGACCAGCTGGCGCAGACTATAGAGCGCGGCTTAGCCGAGATCGAATCATTGATGACTGCAATGAGGGTTCAGTGATCGATTTTCACGCTCATTTAGACTTGTATCCTGACGTTTTGGAAGTTGTCCAAGAGGTTACGAAACGCGGTATTTATGTGCTGTCGGTGACAACGACGCCAAGTGCGTGGAAGGGTACATCTGCTCTGGCCCACGGAAGTTCTCGAATACGCACCGCATTGGGACTTCATCCCCAACTTGCGCATTTGCGTGTCAGCGAATTGCCGTTATTCGACCAGCTATTCTCAGAGGCGATGTACATTGGAGAGATTGGCCTTGACGGTGCTCCCGAATATAAGCGTCACTGGGAACTGCAACTCCAAGTCTTTGATCACATTCTCGGCCGATGCCAATCGGCCGGCGGTCGTGTTATGTCGATACACAGCCGTCGTGCTACCACCGCCGTACTTGATCGATTAGAAAAATTTTCGGGAGCAGGATTGCCCATCCTTCACTGGTTCTCAGGCTCCAGCCGAGAGTTAGATCGAGCGATCGCCGCTGACTGTTGGTTCAGCGTGGGGCCTGCCATGCTTGCATCACAACGCTCCCGAGAGTTTGTCATGAAGATGCCCCGAGACCGAATTTTGACTGAGACTGACGGCCCCTTCGCGCAGATCGAAGGGCAGAGTGCGAAGCCATGGGATTGCGAAAAGGCGACAGTGAAGTTGGCAACACTCTGGGCAATTTCTGAGCTTAAGGTAGATAAATTACTGTCTGACAATCTGCGCTCGCTTGGCGCAGCGGCAGAGCGAATGGTCGCAAGCGACTTGCTCTCGCACCAAGTCAAATCTAATATGCAATAGGAGGTGGCTGCTTACGACTTTAATTCATCACTATTGCCAATAGTGAAGATCAAATATCTTCTTCCAGCAGTTGCCCATGCTCTTTGAGCCAGGTTTTGGCTTTTTCCGAAAGAGGCGCTTTGGCACGCACAATATTCCAGAAGCGCGGTGTGTGATTGGCCTCAAGGAGGTGCGCCAGTTCATGCACGATCACGTAGTCAATCACGAACATCGGGGCCTTGATGAGCCGCCAGTTGAAATTAACATGATCTTTCGGGGTGCAGGAACCCCAGCGAAAGCGGTTATCCGCAATGTTAGCTTGGACAACAGTTACGCCAAGCTCATCGGCATGGCGATTGACACGAGGAAGAATGACTTCCTGAGCGCGCGCCAGATACCAGTCTTTAAGAACCTCTTTTCTTTTCAGCTGGTCCGCCAAAGGGATGAGAAATCGGCGAGAGAACTCCACGCCGCCGCTCGCTGTATCCGTCAAACTAATAGCATATTCCCTTCCGAGATAAAGCGCGGATTCACCATTGACCACTTCTTTTCCTGGGGCGTGGGGAAGGTCTTGGTACTTCTGGACATGATTGACCTTGTCAAACAACCACTGACGCTTGCCCTCGACAAGCTGAAAAATTGCTTCTTCAGTCATTCCTTGCGGGGCATGAACCACAATTGATCTGTCCCGCTCCACAGAAATTGTCAGCGTTTTACGTCGGGTGGAACGAACAATTCTGTAGTTCAGGTCCATCAGGCTGCGTATTGAATGACATCGTTGTTCTTCTGGGCAATCTCCATCAGGCGACTGATGATGAGTTTGCGATTCACTACGAGTTTGGGTAGCTTGGCAAACTCGGGCTGCAAAAGCGTTTTTTGAAGATCAGCCATCAGCTTGTTGCGTGCCGGGATGCTTTCCCAAAATCCGGTAAGTTTCAGCTCACGCTCAATTTCCATGTACAGGTGCTGCGTCAGCGCCACGAGCTTGCCAATTTTTTCCTCTTCCTGCATGCTACACGGCGCAACCGGCTCGGCCGCCGTGACTGGCGCATCGCCAGAGAAGGGTTCCCCAAAAATCTCCCGCTTCAACATCCGAAAAATCGGCATTTGTTTCTTGCGGTGCAGGCCATATGTCGGCTCCTTGCCAGCATTGATGATGCGCTGGCGCAGCTTCTCCAGCGCTTCATGAATCTTTGTCCAGTTGTTCGCAAACTCCTCGAATATTTGCTGCAGTGCTTCGGCAAAAGACGCCTGCAGTTCCGGGTCGTCGTTCAACTCAACATCCAGATGATGGCGAACCGCATGCTCAATCTCGGCGGCTTTGGTCTTGTTGCGGTCGTGCTTTTTAACCTCCTTCTGGAAGTCTTCATCAAGAATCGAAATCGGTTCGACTTTCACGTCAATGCCACGCGACTCCAGAAAAGCATCAGTGATTGTGCGTAGCTTGGGCGGAATGCCTTTCATGCTCAGCCGGGCGTCGCGGAAGTGTTTTGCGGCCAGGACGTTGATCTCCACCAGCGCTTGGTAGTCGCCCATGTAATCCAGCGCCTCCTTGGCCGGGAAAACAAGGTTCAGGTTCTTCGTGAACTGCTTGAACAGGCTCATGAACTCAAAGCGCAAATCTTCGTCGTAAAACACGTCAAAAAAAGCATCGTGATCGGTCAAGTCCGTCAAGCCATGCTGTTCCAGCAAGGCAAAGATGGCGTCGTGGCTGGCCTTTAGCTCAAGCAATTCCTGTTCGGGAAAGCTCAGCACGTCCACCACCTCTTTTTGTTCCCGCTCGTCGTAGTTATCGAGTGCCTTTTTCAAGTGGTGGCCGATGCCGACGTAATCAATCACAAAGCCCTTGTCTTTCGACTGGCCGCCCACGCGGTTGACGCGAGCAATCGCCTGCAGCAGGCCGTGGGCGACGATGACCTTGTCCAGGTACATCACCTGCTCCACGGGTGCATCAAAACCCGTCAGCAGCATGTTGTTGACAATCACGATGCCCACATCGCCATTCACACCCTCGTCGTCCTTGCCGAAGGGCAGCTTGAAGCTCTTGAGCGTCGTTTTGTGTTTGGCTGCGTCGGTGTAGTCCTTCAAATGCAGCTCGTCATTGTGGCTGCCGGAAATCACTACATCGCTAGTCGGGTCAGCGAATTCTCTGCCCAGCGAGCTTCTGCTGATTTGGACATATCCTTTGTCATGCAATCCAAGTATGGCATCAGCGTATGAAGTCTTGCATACACTATCGTTCCCATCTTGCATGCCTTGGCAATAGCTGTCACGATAGATTCTCCATGGCAAGTGTCTGCTGTGAATACATGCTGACGAATTCCGGCGACGCCTTTTTTATAATTCGGAAAATCATTAAGAATGGATATTCTGCCTACGTGTCCACGGCAAAACTCATCGGGTAGTGGCAGAGCAATCAGCATGAAAAATTTCTTTAATTTTTAGTTGTATTTTTTTGGTATAAATATTTTACAAAATAACCCAAATCTTGTAGGCTTTCTTGATGTGTCTGCTCAGTTTTCTTTCGATCGTATAATTTTAAGATGAATGAAAATGGCTAACAATAAATGTTATGAATATGAAAAAGCAAAGCATCACTGAGAAATATAGGGTCATAACGTCATACGTAAGTCAAAACTTTTTTAAAAATCAACAGTTTAATTTTGCAGTATCGTTGGTTTCGTTAAGTTTTTTGACTTGGGTATTAAATGATAATTTAAAAAGAAGTCGATGTGATTTTTAAAAGATAAGTGTATCAAATATTGGAAATAGACTGCATTGCTATGTTCGTAAAAAATAATCAAGAAGGCTTGTGTTAACGCACCAAGGCGGTGCAGGCTTGACTCGATGAGCATTACCCTGTCATTGAGGCACACGCCAAGGTACAGAAATTCACTGGAGCGATTGATGCAGCGCTGGTAAATACGATACGCGAATGAACAATTGCGCGCCTGCAGGCAAGATGTGGGTAGCCTTTGTTCCGAACGGATCGCACCACAAGTTGTCCATGTTGACCACCATGACCAGTTCGGGCAAGCATGCTGGATGATCCTTGACAAGGCGTGCAACTCGGGAATCGACTGATCGAATTTTGAAGTGCTCGTGAAGGATACCAGCGAAAAAGACCGGTTGATTCTGGATAATTTATACGTGCATCACAGCCGCCGGTCAAGGTCTTGGTGGCCGAAGGTGCCAATAAAATTGAACTGTTTTA
Source organism: Burkholderiales bacterium (assembly GCA_016000195.1). GTDB lineage: Bacteria > Pseudomonadota > Gammaproteobacteria > Burkholderiales > Burkholderiaceae_C > Polaromonas. Next base: position 6,800 of record JAECRO010000004.1, read on the forward strand.
CCTGCCCAGTTAACCCCGGAACTCAATCCCGAGGAGCCTGTGAGTATTCGCAAGATTAATACGAAAACTTCAAAAGTTGATGAGATAAATGTGGTTGCCGTGGGAGTCTTGAAGATTTCTCGGGCTTGAGAAATGTTGATCCAGTCATTTTTTGTGGGACGTTTTCAAATGCAGCCCAAGTGCTTATGATGGTACTCATTGAGTTCTATTCATGATGGGTGGCGCATGGCAGTTCCATTGCAAAAAATGACTTTGGCCGATTTCCTGGCTTGGGAGGAGCACCAACCCGAGCGGCATGAGTTCTTTCACGGGGAAACCTTTGCAATGGTCGGAGGAACTGCCCGGCATAACCGCGTGATTCTGAACCTGGCCAGCCGCATCGGGGACCATCTGGATGACACCGGATGCCAGGTCTTTGCAGAAAGCATGAAGGTGCAAGTTGCCGATGGGGTGCTGTACCCTGACGTGATGGTGACTTGCGGTAAAGCCGAAGCCGGTGATGAACAAACAGTGACCGACCCCAGGCTCATCGTCGAGGTTTTATTTCCCAGCACCCAGGGTTATGACAAGCGAGACAAGTTCATTGCCTATCGCACTTTGGCATCGCTGCGCGAGTACGTTCTGATAGATCCAGCGAAGCGGGAGGTGGAGGTTTTCACCTTGGTCGATACCGGCGCGTGGTTGCTGATGGACCAGACCACGGCTGGTGTGCTTTGCCTTGCCAGTATTGATTGCAGGCTTTCGATGGAATTGGTTTTCAAGGGCGTGGAGAGTGAAGCGCAATGAGTGTCGAGCAAGCCCAGAGCCAGCAGTTATTTCTTCAAGCTGCCAAAGCAGAGCTTGGTATGACATGGGATGCGTTGGCAGTTGCTGCCGGTATTGAGCCACGCGCCTTAAAAAACTATCGAATGCCAGATGGCTCACAAAACCATCGCGGGATGCCCAAGCTGGCCCGTCGCACTATTGAGCAACTTGCTGTTGGCGCACGAGAAAAAAATTGCAAGAAGATCACCTGTGATGGTACTCAATGAGTGCCATTGTGGAGCCCTCTAGCATTGCTGTGTCAAGGAAATTGATTCAAGAATGGAGTGAAGAACAATGGAAGAAAAACTGACGACCTATGATCCTGCAACTGCCTTGGTCAGCGATGAGGAAATTGCCTTTTTCATGGCCGACGCGCTGCAGACGGGTAATGCTGCCTACATCACCAAGGCACAAGAAATTGTTGCCCGTGCCAAATCGATGTTTGAAATTTCAGGCCAAGCTCTTGCTACTAGTGGGTCAGTTGGCAACTGGATAGTGATTTCTGCAGTGCCGATGGCCGATGTCGCAGTGGCAGGCGTGTGCAGGCGCCCGAGCCGGCCAGGGCATGTTGTCTTTGCCTGCTGAGCAAACGCCGTGCATGGCGCTTGCCGCCCCAGTGAAAAGGCGTCGGATCCCGGTTCCAGCCTTTGACCGTCGCTTCCAAGGTATCGATGATCTGCTGCGGTGTCTGCAGGTACTGCCCGGCCAGCGCCCTGCGGCTGATGATGCGTTGAATCGACTCGGCCATGTTCAGCCACGAGCCGCTCAGCGGCGTGTACAAGGGCATCACGCCATGACTGAACAGCCACAACACCAGCGCTGACGTCAAATGTCCTTGCAGGTTATCCCACACCAGCAGCAGGCGCAGCGCTGGCAAGAGGGCAGGCAGGGTGATGGGCATTTTCAGCCCATGCTGCCACTGCTCCCACACGGCATGATTGTCAGCAGCATCTACAGGATCTGTCAAAGGCGCTGGTGGCAACTGATCGAGCACCTCTGTCAATTCCTGCTGCAGCCATGGCCGAAACTCACGTTAAAACTTGGTCAGTGACCGGTAGTAATGCAGCGGACGCTGCTACTCACGTCTCATGAGGGTTTTTTAGAGAAATTCTGTCGTATTTAATATTCAATGGAATAATGGATTTATCAACCTCGTCAAAATCACCATTAGATATGTGATTCAGAAACCCTATAAGCCCCTCTGAGTATCTTAATATATGGACTTTCCCTCCCTCTGTGGCTTCGATTTTTTTGGGAAATGTCAAAAGCTGTAGATGGTTCTGATCTGCAACTATAAAATAGTAAGCACCCAATTTAAAATAAACCAAAGGAATTGGTGATAATGTTGCACAACAATTAATATCATCATATATTAAATAGTGAGCAAAAATTCCCTGTCGCACAGAAAAGTTAAGCAAGTTAGCTTTGTAATATTGTGCAGCTAGATTTGCGGAGATTTCGTTGGCATAGAAGACGTACACATCAATCTTGGCGCGTTCATTAGGTTGAAGTAGGTAGGCCTTGACGATATCTCTCAGTTCCCTGAAATATTTTTCGCTGTTCTCTTCACCTTGCATCATTGGCGTAGAAATCATAATTCGCCATGCTATTGATAGCGCAAAGAAGTAAATGTCACCGCTGATCTCTGCAGGAGGTGTTTTTCGATAGTGCCTCTTGAAATATTGATCGGTGAAAAATTTCTCGTGCTCGGAAAAGATATCTTCACATTTATTGCACAACATCTTCAGTGCGAGTGTGTCGGCTACCTTTACTGCCGTGTTGTTAAGATAGAACTCCTCTTTCTTACTCGCACGCTTCAGCCAGCGCATCACGAACTTTGGAATTATATGGCCGAGTTCGCCCAGCGCACCTTCTGAGCAAAGAAGGCACGAGGATGGTAGTTTATTGTAATTAATCTGGTTGTCATAAATGTGTTTATTGTTTGATAAATTAGTTGATTTCATTGGGTGATATCTGTAATATTGGTTTATGATTTAAGAGTAATTAACTTTGGCTAAAAATCCGTGAAATTAAATCGTTTAAAAATTTGATTTACGAAAAACAATGATATATCCAATATTATTAAATGGTTTAGATTTTTTCAAAGAAGATATTTTTATGTTGTACTTGGCAGGTGTTTGATTTCAAGTAAGAAATTTTAAAAATGTAAATATATCAATATATAGAAGATATTGTTATTTTGTTTTGGTAAGCAGCTCAGTCCCACCCGATTCTTCAAAAAGCCTTGCGACAACCCATGCGTACAACCAACCCCAACCCTCCAGCCCTCGTCCCACAAGCCGACTTCGACGACATCACGGAGCTGATCAGCGCCGCCCGCCAGCGCGCCGTGCAAGCCGTCAACACCACCCTGATCGAGCTTTATTGGCAGGTGGACCAGACCATCAGCCGAAAAATCGGGCAGGCGCAATGGGGCGATGGCGTGGTGGCCCAGCTAGGCGGGCATCTGGCCCGTATCCAGCCGGGGCTGCGCGGTTTTACCCGTGCGAACTTGTTTCGAATGCGGCAGTTTTACGAGGCCTATCACGATGATGAAAAGTCGCACCACTGGCGAGACAATTGCCCTGGACGCACAACCTCATCATCCTCAACCAGAGCAAACGGCCCGAAGAGCGCGAGTTCTACCTGCGCCAGGCCATCCGCGAGCAGTGGAGCAAGCGCGAGCTGAAGTGCCAGTTCAAGACCGCGCTGTTCGAGTGCACCGTACTCCGCCCGTGCGGGCCATCCACAGCAGGGCATCGAAAAATGTCCTGTGCGCCCCGCCGGGGCGGCCCTTGCAAGGCGGCATCAGCGGCGCGATACGCTGCTACTTCTCATCGGTGAAGGCATGTCGTTCTTGAGTCATTGTGCTGGCCGAAACGAGTGATTGCATCACTGCCGCAGCGCTCAAGAAGCGTGCGGCGGTCATGCGAAGCTTTTCCTTGAGCTTGCACAACATCAGCACATCAAACTTTCCGAACACGGCCTAAAGACGATTTGAGATTTAAGAAACTCGTTTTTATTCTTTTGAGTTTGAATTCCAGGTATTTAAAGTCCCCATTCATTGATGCCGGCTGCTGGTCATACCCATCGAAATGGCGGCTGATCTGGGTTTTCTTCAACCAAACTCTTGGAAATGGCGATGGCCTCTGAAACAACTGAACTGGTTTTGCCTTTAGCGCTTGATGTTGCACGGGAAGACGCGCGGGAAGCCGGCTTGTCTTATGCGGGCGGGGTGCCTCCGGCCGTGGCGTGGCAACTGTTTTCTACCGGCCATGCGCTGTTGGTGGATGTTCGCTCGGGCGAAGAGCGCAAGTTTGTCGGCCATGTGCCGCAAAGCCTGCATGTGCCCTGGGCCAGCGGCACCAGCCTGACGCGCAATCCGCGCTTCGTGCGCGAACTTGAAGCGAAAACCGGCGGCAAGGAGACGGTGGTGCTTTTGCTGTGCCGCAGCGGCAAGCGTTCGGCGCTGGCCGCAGAGGCCGCAGCCAAGGCCGGTTTCACGCAGGTTTACAACGTGCTCGAAGGCTTTGAAGGCGAAATTGACGAACAGCAACATCGCGGCGCGGCCGACGGCTGGCGTTTCCACAGCCTGCCCTGGGTGCAGGACTGAAAAAAGCTCGCTTGAATCTGCGAACAGCGCTGTCCCGTTTACCGTCCGTTCACTGAGCGGGGCACGCCCTGGCGTCTGAGGTGGTCAGGGCCGCTGCGCCAGCGGCTTCAGGACGGCCGTATTTACACCACTAAATTTCTCTGGGAGCCTGTCTTGGCTGTTTTTGACATTGAGCATATTGTGGGCGCGCTGCATGCGGTGCGCCAGGACTGGCGCGAATCGCAAAAGCGCTCGCGTGAGCCCGGCGGGCGCGAACTTCCATCGCGTGATGCACTGGCGCAGGTGGTCGAGGCGCTCAAGGGTGCGCTGTTTCCCATGCGGCTGGGGCCGCTGGACCTGCGCCAGGAAAGCGAGGACATTTATGTCGCCCATACGCTGGACTCGGCGCTGCACCAGCTTTTGGCGCAAATCCGGCTGGAGCTGACTTACAGCGCACGTCATCAAATGCGCAATGGCGCCGACCTGGAGGCCGAGGCATTGGCCACCACGCGCAGTTTCGGCGCCGCGTTGCCCGAGATTCGAAACCTGCTCGACAGCGACGTTCTGGCGGCCTATCACGGCGACCCGGCGGCGCGCAGCGTGGACGAAGTACTGCTGTGCTATCCCGGCATCCTGGCCATGATTCACCACCGGCTGGCGCACCAGCTCTACCGGCTGGGCCTGCCTTTGCTGGCACGCATCGTGGCCGAACTGGCGCACTCCGTGACCGGCATCGACATTCATCCGGGCGCGCAAATCGGCGCGAGTTTTTTCATCGACCACGGAACGGGCGTCGTGATTGGAGAAACCGCCGTGATCGGCCAGGGCGTGCGGCTGTACCAGGCCGTCACGCTGGGCGCCAAGCGCTTTCCCACCGATGAGGAGGGCAACCTGCAAAAAGGCCTGCCGCGTCACCCGGTAGTCGAGGACGACGTGGTGATTTACGCCGGCGCCACCGTGCTGGGCCGGGTGACGCTGGGCCGAGGCGCGACCATCGGCGGCAATGTCTGGCTGACCCATGACGTGCCGCCCGGAGGCAACGTGACACAGGCTGTTTCCCGCGAAGCAGGACAAGGCAGCGCTGCCAGGCAGCGGCCGTGAGGCCCACGCTGGTTGAGTGTTTCGGCATTGCCCTTCGTCAGTCGCGCGAGGCTAGGAACTGGTCGCAGGAACAACTCGCTGAGCACTCCAACCTCAACCGCTCCTATGTCGGCGAGATTGAACGGGGCAGCGCGATTGCATCGCTGGCGACGGTCGAAAAACTCGCTCTGGCCCTGGGCATCAGTCCGTCTGCGCTGGTCGGTCGCGGCGAGGCGGTGAGCCAGGCCAATGTGGTTCGAGGGATCAGGTTGATGGCTATAGCATGTTGAAGCCTGCGCCCTGACAACACACACTCCTGTTCATCCATTTTTATTTTGTTTCATTTTTAGAGGATTTCCTATGTCAGCAACAGTGGGCGGCACCACCGCATTGGGCGATAGCGCCGCACGGCAACTAGCCAATGCCACCAAGACCACGGCGCAGCTCGAAACCATCTCGCCACGCTGGCTCACCCACCTGCTGCAATGGGTGCCAGTCGAGGCCGGTATCTATCGCCTCAACAAGGTCAAGAATCCCGAGTCGATCAAGGTCAAATGCACGGCGCGTGAGCAAGAAGGCCAGTTGCCGCGCACCTTTGTGGACTACGAGGAAAATCCGCGCGAATTTTTCCTCAACGCCGTCAGCACCGTGCTCGACGTGCATACGCGCATCTCCGACCTCTACAGCAGCCCGCACGACCAGATCAAGGAGCAGCTTCGCCTGACGATTGAAACCATCAAGGAAAACCAGGAAAGCGAGCTGATCAACAACCCCGACTACGGCCTGCTCTCGCAGGTATCGGACGAGCAGCGCATCTTTCCATTAACCGGCGCGCCCACGCCGGACGACCTCGATGAGTTGCTGACCAAGGTGTGGAAAGAACCGGCATTTTTCCTGACCCACCCGCTGGCCATTGCCGCCTTCGGGCGCGAAGCGACCCGGCGCGGAACGCCGCCGCCAACGGTCAGCCTGTTCGGCTCGCAGTTCATCACCTGGCGCGGCATTCCCTTGATTCCTTCCGATAAGGTGCCGGTGGCCGACGGCAAGAGCAAAATCCTGCTGCTGCGCGTGGGCGACAAGCGCCAGGGCGTGGTCGGCCTGTTCCAGCCGGGTCTGACGGGCGAGCAGGGGCCGGGCCTGTCGGTGCGCTTCATGGGCATCAACAACCACGCGATTGCGTCCTACCTGATCTCGCTGTACTGCTCGCTGGCCGTGCTGACCACCGACGCGCTGGCCGTGCTCGACGATGTCGAGATCGGCAAGTACCACGATTACGCTGACACCTACAAATAAGCCGCGCCGTGAGCATGCTTGCAACCAACCCCAGCGCCGCGCCTGCGGCCTTTGAGTCGCCCCTGGACACGGCGCTGCTCTCGCGCATGGCAACGGCGCTGTTTGCCGCCTTGCCGGGCGAGGTGGCCGCGCCGGCAGGCCTGCATTCCGCCGCTGGCCTGCCTTCGACGCCGCCAGCATCGTTGCCCGGTTTGCCGGCAATCCCGCTGGGTGTGCAGGCGCCGCTGCAACTCGCGCCAGCCGGATCGCCGCTGGCCAGCCCGGCGGGCTTTGGCCCCGGTGTGCCGGGCACCCCGATTCCGCAAGGCCAGATACCGGGCGCCAACCTGATTCCGGCATCCCCTGCGCAGGTGCCGTCGCTGGGCAACCGTGCGCCCGCGCTGCTGCCGCATGCGGTAGCGGGCAATGGCGTGCCCGACAAACTGGTGAGCGCCGTGCCGGCCTACGAACCGCGCCTGGCCGGCGCGACGATTGGTGTGCCTGAAGCATCCGCAGCCACGGTGTCGCAAGCCGGACGGAACCCGGCGGCAAACGCTGTTCCGTTCTATTTTCTGGGCGCGCAGCACGGCCATCCGTCACCCGGTGGGCGTGATGCCGGTAGCGTACCGGCTGCCGATGGCAGCCTTGATTCGCTGGCGACCTTGCCGTTTGAGCAGCCGGCCGTTCCCGCCTTGGCCGCGCCTGCCGCGCCTGTCCATGCGCCCGAGGCCGCGTCCGGCGAGCCGAAGTTCTATTTCGTCGATTCGGTAGTGTTGCCCAGTGGCTATGTGACGCCCGCCAAGCCCGCGCCGCATGCGGTCGAGCCGCTGGCGGGCCGCTCGGCGCATCCGGCTTTCGATGTGCAGGCGGTGCGCCGCGATTTCCCCATCCTGCAGGAGCGCGTCAATGGCCGCCAGCTGGTCTGGTTCGACAACGCCGCCACGACGCACAAGCCGCAGTCGGTGATTGACCGCGTCTCGTATTTTTACGAGCACGAAAACTCCAACATCCACCGCGCTGCCCATGAACTCGCCGCCCGCGCCACCGACGCCTACGAAGGCGCGCGCGAGCGGGTCAGGAAGTTCATCAACGCCCCGGACGTGAACGAGGTGATCTTCGTGCGCGGCACCACCGAGGCCATCAACCTGGTGGCCAAGAGCTGGGGCGGGCAGCATGTCGGTGAAGGCGATGAAATCATCGTCAGCCACCTGGAGCACCACGCCAACATCGTGCCCTGGCAGCAGCTCGCTGCCGCCAAGGGCGCCAAGCTACGCGTGATTCCGGTGGACGACAGCGGGCAGGTGCTGCTCGATGAATACGGCAAGCTGCTCAACGACCGCACAAAAATCGTCGCTGTCACGCAGGTGTCCAACGCGCTGGGCACCGTGGTTCCCGTCAAGGAAATCGTGGCGATGGCGCACCGGGCCGGCGCCAAGGCGCTGGTCGATGGTGCGCAGGCGATTTCGCACATGCGCATCGACGTGCAGGACATCGGCGCCGATTTCTTTGTGTTCTCCGGCCACAAGGTGTTCGGCCCGACCGGCATCGGCGTGGTCTGGGGCAAGCGCGAAGTGCTGGAGGACATGCCGCCCTGGCAGGGCGGCGGCAACATGATCGCCGACGTGACGTTCGAGAAAACCGTGTTCCAGCCGATTCCAAACAAGTTTGAAGCCGGCACCGGCAACATCGCCGACGCCGTGGGCCTAGGCGCGGCCATCGACTACGTGAGCCGCGTGGGCATCGAGAACATTGCCCGCTACGAGCACGAACTGCTGTGCTACGGCATGCAGCACCTGGGCGAGATCAAGGGCGTGCGCCTGATCGGTACGGCCAGCGACAAGGCCAGCGTGATGTCTTTTGTGCTGGCGGGCTACACCACCGAGGAAGTGGGCAAGGCGCTCAACGACGAGGGCATTGCCGTGCGCACCGGCCACCACTGCGCGCAGCCGATTTTGCGGCGGTTCGGGGTCGAAACCACGGTGCGGCCTTCGCTGGCGTTTTACAACACCTTTGGCGAGATTGACCGACTGGTCGCCGTGGTGAAGCGGCTGGCGGACCAGAGACGCACGTTTTAACGACCGCTGCCGGTTTTTTTGCGCTCCGAGGCGAAAAAACCGGCGTTCTGACGACATGCCGCCAGGCTTGTCTGCGCAAGTGTTCAGCAATCAACAGTTGTTCAGCATTTTGTCGATTCCAGGGTATTTGAAAAATCAGCTCTATCAAGCTATCTCCTTGATTTAAAAGAGCTTGTTCAGTGGCAGGGTTCCTGCTATGCAGGATTGAAGCAACGCGCCATGCCCTCAGTGCATTCTGATGGGCTGGCCCGCCTGCGTAACTGCATGCAGCCGACGACTACGGCTTAAATTGAAACCCAGATGGAAATCTTCCCCATGACACTGAATCGACGTACCCTTCTTTCGCTCACTGGCGGCCTGGCTGGCGCAGTGATCGCCCCCGCAACGCTGCGCGCGGCCGATCTGCCGCAGGAAGTGCGTATCGATTACGCCACCTATTCGCCCACCAGCCTGGTGCTCAAACGCTTCGGCTGGCTTGAAGAAGACCTCAAGCGTGACGGCGTGGCGGTGAAATGGGTGTTCAGCGCGGGCAGCAACCGGGCGCTGGAATACCTGAACGCCAAAAGCCTGGACATCGGCTCTGCGGCTGGGCTGGCCGCCTTGCTGGCGCGGGCCAATGGCAACCCGATCCGCGCCCCCTACATTTTTTCGCGGCCCGAATGGACCGCGCTGCTGGTGCCCAAGGACTCGCCGATCCGCACGCTGGCGGACCTCAAGGGCAAAAAAGTGGCTGCGACCAAGGGCACCGATCCTTATTTGTTCCTGCTGCGCGCGCTGCAGACGGTCAAGCTCAAGCGCAGCGACATCGAACATGTCTCCCTGCAGCACGCCGACGGCCGTGCGGCGCTGGAGCAGGGGCGCGTGGACGCCTGGGCCGGCCTGGACCCGCACATGGCGGCCAGCGAACTCACGGCCGGCTCCCGCCTGCTCTACCGCAACGTCGCCTTCAACACCTATGGTTTTCTGAATGTGCGCGAAGACTTCCAGCAGCGCCACCCGGAACTGCTCAGGCGCGTCATCGGCGCCTATGAACGCGCCCGCCTGTGGACGCTGGCCAATACCGGCGAAGCGGCCCGCATCCTGGCCGACGAGGCCAAGGTCAGCCTGCAGGTGGCGCTGCTGCAACTCAAGCTGCGCACCGACCTGAGCAATCCGCAGCCTTCCGCCGAACATGTGAAGGCGCTGCAGGCAGCCACGCCGATTCTGCTGGACGAGCAACTGGTCAAACCCGGCACCGACCTGCTCAGAACCGTCGAAGCGCTGGTGGACACGCATTTTGCGCAGGGACTGATTCGCCAGGCCTGAGCCGGCCATGCCCACCATTTTTTCAAAGACCGCCATGTCTGCCAAGCCATTGACCATTGCCCCCCATGATGTGCGGGAGACGCCTGCATCGGTATTCCCGGGCCGTCGGGCTTATCCGGCCCGCCCAGTCGCTGAAGCCGATCAGGCCGATGCGTTGCGTGAAATTCGCCCCGCGCGGCACTGGCCGGGTATCGGCCTGGTCATCCCCTTGCTGGCGCTCGTGCTGGGCGAGGCTGCGCCGCGCCTGGGCTGGATCAGCCCGCACCTGTTGCCGCCGCCCAGCACCGTGCTGCAGACCCTGCGCGACTGGGGGCCGCTGACACTGGCCACGCATATCGGCGCCAGCGCGGCGCGGGTAGCCGCCGGGTTTGCGCTGGGCGCCGCGCTGGCGGTCGCCATCGGGGCGCTGGTGGGCCTGTCCCGGCTGGGCGAGCGCCTGTTGGCGCCGAGCTTTCAGGCCCTGCGCGCCATTCCCTCTCTGGCTTGGGTGCCTTTGCTGCTGCTCTGGCTGGGTATTGACGAGGCGCCGAAGATCGTTCTGATCGCCATCGGCGCTTTTTTCCCGGTCTACATGGGCGTGGCCTCGGGCTTTCGCGATGTGGACCGCAAGTTGGTGGAAGTCGCCCGCATGGCGCGGCTCTCGCCGCTGGCGCTGGTGCGCCGGGTGCTACTGCCTGCGGCGCTGCCCGCCGTGCTGACCGGCCTGCGTAATGGCCTGAGCCTGGCTTGGATGTTCATGGTGGCCGCCGAGCTGATTGCCGCCAGCCGTGGGCTGGGCTATTTGCTTACCGACGGCCGCGAGACCAGCCGCGCCGACATCGTGCTGGCTGCGATCTTGCTGCTGGCGCTGCTGGGCAAGCTGACCGACAGCGCCATGCAGTGGCTCGAACACCGGCTACTGTCCTGGCGCGACACCTTTGACGGCGGCCAGTCATGAGCACGGCACTACTGGACATCGAGGTGCGCCGCAAGACCTTTGGCGATGCTACCGTGCTGCAGGGCATTCGTCTGCAAATCAGCGCGGGCGAAATTGTCAGCCTGGTTGGCGCCAGCGGCTGCGGCAAGAGCACGCTGCTACGCATCGTGGCCGGACTCGAAACGGCTTATCAGGGGCGCATCACGCTGGGTGGCCAGCCGCTGGCCGGACTGAGCCGCGATGTCGGTTTTATTTTTCAGGAGCCGCGCCTGTTTCCCTGGCTGAGCGTGGCGCAAAACGTCGCCTTCAGCGCCGGAGCGCAAGGCGCACGCGATCCGCGCGTGGCGCAGTTGCTCGCCGAAGTGGGACTGGCCGGCCTAGCCGATGCGCTGCCCAAGCAGCTCTCGGGCGGCCAGGCGCAGCGCGTGGCCATTGCGCGCGGCCTGTTTGGCCAGCCGCGCCTGCTGCTGCTGGACGAGCCGTTTTCAGCCGTCGATGCCTTTACCCGCATGCATCTGCAGGACATGCTGCTCGACATTGCGCGGCGCCACGGCACCACGCTGCTGCTGGTGACGCATGACATTGACGAGGCGGTCTATCTGGCCGACCGGGTCTGGGTGCTCGACAGCAAGCCCGGCCGCCTGTCGGCCGACATGGCCATTGACCTGCCCCAACCCCGCCAGCGCGATACCGAGGCGCTGGCGCAGCGGCGCATTGGCGTGCTGCACGCGCTCCAGGCAGTTCACGCCATTTGAGGCTGACAGCGCCTGCGCCAGCGCAGCAGGCCAGCGTGATGCCGCCGCAGATCGGACAGACAACGCCGCGAGTCACAAGGCAGCGAGACAGCGAAGAGGCCAGGTAGCGTCCCTTTCCGGCTGATTCGTTCTTTTTTGAATGATTTAAGCCTCTAGCGCAATCTCCATCTGTACAAGCTGCTATGTTTTTAATAGCGATATTGATGGCAACTTTTGTTTCCAGGCTCTGCCATCAAACCATCCAGACTCCGGTCTATCACTGAACCCTGTGTGTACTGTTCGCCTGTATGAACCGTGCGTCGGCGGGTGTCGTGCAACTGTTGCCCAGCCAACAGTTGATCAGCATTTTGTGGTTTCGGCAGGCACTGAAAAATCTTGAGTTTTTAAGCTAAGTTATTGAATTTAAAAGATTTTTATGTATGGCATGGTTGCTGCTATTGAAAGGATGAAGCGCACGCATCGTGCAATCCAACCACCCTTCAGAAGGACTTCATGCCATGAGCCAGGAACAGATCAAATTCGCCTACTGGGTGCCCAACGTCAGCGGCGGCCTTGTTGTCAGCAAGATCGAGCAGCGCACCAGCTGGAACATCGACTACAACCGCAAACTGGCGCAAACCGCCGAAAAAGCCGGCTTTGAATACGCGCTGTCGCAGATTCGTTTCACCGCCGGTTACGGCGCTGAATTCCAGCACGAGTCGGTGGCCATCAGCCACGCCTTACTGGCGGCCACCGATAAACTGCGCGTCATCGCCGCGATTCTGCCCGGCCCCTGGAATCCGGTGGTGCTGGCCAAGCAGATTGCCACCATCGACCACCTGACCAATGGGCGCGTCGCCGTCAACATCGTCTCCGGCTGGTTCCGGGGCGAGTTCCAGGCGATTGGCGAACCGTGGCTGGAGCATGATGAGCGCTACCGCCGCTCCGAGGAGTTCATCGAGGTGCTCAAGGGCATCTGGACCACCGACAACTTCAGCTACCAAGGCGACTTTTACCGCATTCACAACTACAGCCTCAAGCCCAAGCCGCTGCAGCAAGCGCCGCATCCTGAAATTTTCCAGGGCGGCAGCTCACGCGCGGCGCGCGACATGGCTTCGCGCGTGTCCGACTGGTACTTCACCAATGGCAACACAGTCGAAGGCATCCAGGCCCAGGTGGACGATATCCGCGCCAAGGCTGCAGCCAATGGCCACAGCGTCAAGGTGGGCGTGAACGCCTTCATCATCGCCCGCGACACCGAGGAAGAAGCGCGTGCCGTGCTGGCCGAGATCATTGAAAAGGCCGACCCGGAAGCTGTCAACGCCTTTGGCCACGAGGTCAAACAGGCCGGCAAGGCCAGCCCGGAAGGCGAGGGCAATTGGGCCAAGTCCACGTTTGAAGACCTGGTGCAGTACAACGACGGCTTCAAGACCAACCTGATCGGCACGCCGCAGCAGATCGCCGAGCGCATCGTCGCGCTCAAGGCCGTCGGCGTGGACCTGATACTCAGCGGCTTTTTGCACTTTCAGGAAGAGGTCGCCTACTTCGGCGATAAAGTGCTGCCGCTGGTGCGCGAGTTGGAGCGCGAGCTGGAAGCCGAACCGGTTCCCCTGAAGCTGGCAGCCTGAGCGGCGCAGACGGGCCATGACTCAGACCGTCAACGCCGCATCAGCAGCGCCTGCCACGCTGCCGCACTGGCTGCTGTGCCAGTCGCATCAGCAGGCCGGGCGCATTGCCCTGCGCCACAAGCGCCTGGGCGTGTGGCAGCAGCGCTCCTGGCGTCAGGCAGCTGACGAGGTTCACCGTCTGGCCACGGCGCTGCGGGCCAGCGGTTTTGCCGAGGGTTCGACGCTGGCGATACTGAGCCGGCCGCGTCCCGAAGCCCTGCTGGCGGCGTTGGCCGCCCAGTGGCTGGGCGGCGTGGCGGCGCTGCTGGACCCGCTGGAAGCGGCGGCCGGGCAGATTGCGCTGCTGCGCGCCTTGCAACCCCAGGCGGTTTTTGCCGAAGGACTGCAGGAGATCGAACGTCTGCAGGCCAGTGCGCTGACGTCAGGGCTGGTGTTGTATGCCGATGGACGCGGTGTGACCAGCCCGAACCCGGCAGGCCTTGCGCTGGCAGACTATACCCAACTGGCACTGCGCGAGACCGACTGCCCCTGGCCGGTGCAAGCGCATGCCGAGCGCACGGCTTTTGCTTTTTACAGGCATGCCGCCAGCGGCCAGATTGAGCAGCAGCGCATCACCCATGCCGAGCTGCTGCAGCAAGGACGGCGCCTGGTGCTGGCCGAAAAGCTGGGTGCGGATGAAGAAGCACTGGCCGCACGCGCTTTTGCCGCCAGTGGTCAGGCCCGCTACCTGTTGGCGCCGTGGCTGATAGCCGGCTTCTGCCTGAATTTCCCCGAGAACCTGGCCACCCGCGACAACGACCGGCGCGAACTGGGGCCGACGCTGGTGGCCGGCACCCTTGAAACCTATACGCGCCTGCATGAACTGGTGCAGTCCCGCCTGCCGCAGCCGGGCAGCGTGCAGCGGCGCCTGGTGGACTGGGCGCTGACCGCGCAGCCGGGCGCAGCGCGCAGGGTGCTGGGCGAATGGCTGGTGCGCCGCCCGCTGCGCGACGTGATCGGTTTCACCCGAACCCGTGCGCCGCTGCTTGTGGGCGAGCCCTTGTCCAACAATGCGCAGGCTTTCTTTGCCGCGCTGGGCATCGAGGTGCGCGCCTGGCCAGATCCGGCGCAGTGGCACAGCCCGGCCGTCGCGCCAGCCGTACCAGTCCCGCCCACTGCGCCAGCCACGCCATCCTTGACAACACGGCAGCCCGGCGGCTGGAACCCTCACGGCGCACAGGCCGCCTGAAAGCAGAGCCACCCATGTCCGAAGTGATTTCCCCGCCCGCGTCCGCTTTGCCCCTGCTCACGCTAAACAACATTTCCCTCTCATTCAAAGGCGTGAAGGCCGTCACCGACATCAGCTTTGCCGTTGCGCGCGGCGAAATCTGCGCCCTGATCGGCCCCAATGGCGCGGGTAAAAGTTCATTGCTCAACGTGATCAACGGCGTCTACCAGGCGCAGGAAGGCCGCATCAGTTTCGAGGGCGAAACCTGCCGGCGCATGCGCCCGCACGACGCGGCCGTGCGCGGCATTGCCCGCACCTTCCAGAACCTGGCGCTGTTCAAGGGCATGAGCGTGCTCGACAACGTACTGACCGGGCGCAACCTCAAGCGCCGCAGCAACTGGCTGGAGCAAGCCCTGCGCCTCGGCCGCGCCGCGCCCGAAGACGACCGCCAGCGCGAAGCGGCCGAGCGGGTGATCGAGTTTTTGCATATCCAGCCCTGGCGAAATGCCCTGGTCGGCAAGCTGCCCTACGGCCTGCAAAAGCGCGTCGAACTGGCTAGAGCCCTGGCGTCCGAGCCGAAATTGCTGCTGCTCGACGAGCCGATGGCCGGCATGAATGCCGAGGAAAAACAGGAGATGAGCCGCTTCATCCTCGACATCAACCGCGAGTTCGGAACCACCGTGGTGCTGATCGAGCACGACATCGGCGTGGTCATGGGCCTGTCCCACCATGTCGTGGTGCTGGACTACGGCCGAAAAATCGGCGACGGCACGCCGCAGGAGGTGCGCTCCAACCCCGAGGTGATTGCCGCCTACCTCGGCACCCGCCATTGACCCCGCAAGGAACGAAAGACCATGGAATTTTTTTTTGAAGTGCTGATCGGCGGGCTGCTGGCGGGGGTGATGTACTCGCTCGTGGCCATCGGCTTTGTGCTGATTTACAAGGCTTCGGGCGTGTTCAATTTCGCCCAAGGCTCGATGGTGCTGTTTGCGGCGCTGACCTTTGTCAGCCTGCACGAGCGCGGCATGCCGTTCTGGCTGGCGTTCGCGGTCACGCTGGCGGCGATGGTGGCGATAGCCCTGCTGGTCGAGCGCCTGGTGTTGCGCCCGCTGGTGAATCGCTCGCCCATCACCCTGTTCATGGCGACGCTGGGCCTGTCCTACATGATCGAGGGCGCGGCCCAGGCCTTGTGGGGCGCGCAGGTCCACGGGCTGGAGCTGGGCATCAGCGACGAGCCGCTGGCGCTGGGCGGCGTGCTGCTTTCGCAGTTTGACCTGTTCGCGGCGGGCACGGCGGCGGTGCTGGTCACGGCGCTGTCGCTGCTGTTCAGCAAAACCCGCATCGGCCTGTCGCTGCGCGCCGTGGCCGACGACCCGTTGGCTGCGCTGGCGGTCGGCATTCGCCTGCAGCGCATCTGGGCGGTCGTGTGGGCGGTGGCCGGTTTTGTCGGGCTGGTGGCCGGGCTGCTCTGGGGCGCGCGGCTGGGCGTGCAGTTTTCGCTCTCGCTGGTGGTGCTCAAGGCGCTGCCGGTGCTGATCATTGGCGGCTTCTCGTCGATAGGCGGAGCCATCGTCGGCGGCCTGATCATCGGCGCGTCGGAAAAGCTGGCCGAAATCTACCTCGGCCCGGTCATCGGCGGCGGCCTGGAGAACTGGTTTCCCTATGTGCTGGCGCTGCTGTTTTTGCTGGTGCGCCCGGCGGGCCTCTTTGGCGAACGCGCCATCGAGCGGGTCTGAGGAGGCATCGCCATGCTCTACAACGAAGCCGGCCAGTTCAGCATTTCCTACGCGGGCGAGAGGCGCCTTTTCCGCTTGCGCCAGGACCGCCGTGCGCTGGCGCTGCTGCTGGCCTTTGCCTTTGTCGTCGTGCCCTTCGTGGGCAATGACTACTGGTTCAGCGCCATCCTGATTCCCTTTCTGGTGCTGTCGCTGGCCGGTCTGGGCCTGAACTTGCTGACGGGTTACGCGGGCCAGCTCTCGCTCGGGTCGGCGGCTTTCATGGCGGTCGGTGCGTTTGCCGCCTACAACTTCGGGCTGCGCCTGCCGGGCCTGCCGCTGCTGGCCAGCCTGTTTCTGGGCGGCGTGACGGCGGCGCTGGTGGCCGTGGTGTTTGGCCTGCCCAGCCTGCGCATCAAGGGCTTTTACCTGATTGTCTCCACGCTGGCGGCACAGTTCTTCGTGTCGTGGGCGCTGACGAAATTCGGCTGGTTTTCCAACGACAACGCTTCGGGCGTCATCAGCGCGCCGCCGCTGACCATTTTCGGCGTCGATTTCAGCGCGCCCGTGGGTCGCTACCTGCTCACACTGAGCGTGGTGGCGGCGCTGTTCTGGCTGGGCAAGAACCTGGTGCGCAGCGAACTGGGCCGAAACTGGATGGCGGTGCGCGACATGGACACGGCCGCCGCCGTCATCGGCATTCCGCTGCTCAAGACCAAGCTGCTGGCGTTTGCGCTGAGCGGCTTTTTCCTCGGCATTGCTGGCTCGCTCTGGGCTTTTACCTACCTGGGCACGGTGGAGCCGCACGGCTTTGACCTGAACCGCTCTTTCCAGGTGCTGTTCATCATCATCCTTGGCGGGCTGGGAAGCATCCTGGGCAACTTTCTGGGTGCGGCCTTCATGGTGCTGTTTCCGCTGCTGCTGTCGAACCTGGCCGGTGCGCTGCCCGTGGGCCTCATCGATCCGGGCCAGCTGGAGAATCTGCAGAAGTTCATTTTTGGCGCGCTGATCATCGCCTTCCTCATCAAGGAGCCCGAAGGGCTGGCGCGCCTGTGGCAGCGTTTTCGAGAGCGCGTCCGCCTGTGGCCGTTGCGCTACTGATTTTTTTAGCTCTGTTTTTCATCATTTCATCATCCAACAAGGAAACCCTCCCCATGTTCAAATCCACTTTCGCCCGCAGTCTCGTCCTGGCGCTCAGCCTGGCCGCCGCCGCTGTCACTGCCCAGGCCGAGCCCGAGCAGTATTTCCCGCTGCAAAGCTACCGCGTTGGCCCCTATGCGGCGGGCGGCACCGGATTTTTCGGCGGCTTCATCGACTACATGCAATACGTCAATGCCAACGGTGGCGTCAACGGCGTCAAGCTGACCTGGAGCGAATGCGAAACCGAGTACGTGGTCGAAAAAGGCGTGGAATGCTACGAACGCCTGAAAAAAGGCCTGAACGGCGCTCCGGCTGCGGCCACCAACCCGCTGTCCGTCGGCATTGCCTACGCCACGCTGGACCGCTCGACCGCCGACAAGCTGCCGCTGATCACCATCAACCACGGCCGCACCGATTCGACCGACGGCAGCGTGTTTCCGTATGCTTTCCCGCTGCAACTCAATCCGTATTCCGAGGTGTCGGCCATCGTCAACTACATCGGCAAGCAGGCCGGGGGGCTGGACAAGCTCAAGGGCCAGAAGATCGTCACGCTCTACCACGGCTCGCCCTACGGCAAGGAAACCATTCCCGTTCTCGATCTGCTGGCCAAAAAATACGGCTTCACGGTCGAGCATGTCGAAGTGCCGCACCCCGGCAACGAGCAGCAATCGCAGTGGCTCAACATCCGCCGCGCCAAGCCGGACTGGGTGATTTTGCGCGGCTGGGGCGTGATGAACCCGGTGGCGCTCAAAACCGCGCAGAAGGTGGGTTTCCCGGCCAACCGCATCATCGGCAACATCTGGAGCAATTCCGAGGACGACGCCGCTCCTGCCGGTGCCGCCGCCAAGGGCTTCATCTCCATCACCACGCACCCGTCGGGCACGGAGTTTCCGGTGCTCAAGGGCATCAAGAAACAGGTGGTCGATGCCGGCAAGGGCAACCTGGCCGATCCCAAGCGCTTCGGCTCGGTCTATTACAACCTGGGCGTGGTCAACGGCATCTTGAACATCGAGGCGCTGCGCATCGCCCAGGACAAGTTCGGCAAGAAACCCTTGAGCGGCGAGCAGGTGCGCTGGGGTTTTGAAAACCTCAAGCTCGACGACGCCCGCCTCAAGAGCCTGGGTGCGCTGGGACTGGTGCAGCCACTCAAGCTGTCCTGCGCCGACCACGAAGGCGGCGGCGCCGTGCGCTTTCAGCAGTGGGACGGCCAGAAGTGGAGCGTGATCAGCGACTGGGTGCAGGCCGACCGGGCCTTGCTGCGCCCAATCATTGAGGAATCTGCCCGCAAGTACGCCAAGGAAAAAGGCATCACGCCGCGTGACTGCGGCAAGGAAGGCTGAATCCTGCGCCCAGTCTGAAATATCTCCTGATTGATCCACCCCGGCGGCGGGCGCAAGAGCCCGCCGCCAGCAACCCCCGACACCACCATGAGCCACAACTCTCTTCTCTTCACCCTGTCCATCGGCACCGACTACGAACGGCTGGCCAGCCGCTTTCGCCCGATTTTTGCGCGCATCGCTGAAGGCGCGGTCGAGCGCGAGCGCTCGCGAAGCCTGCCTTACGAGCCCATCAAGTGGCTCAAAGAAGCCGGCTTTGGCGCGGTGCGCGTTCCGGTCGCCCACGGCGGCGCGGGCGCTTCGGTGCCGCAGCTGTTTCGCCTGCTGATTGAACTGGCCGAAGCCGATTCCAATGTGCCGCAGTCGCTACGCGGCCATTTCGCCTTTGTCGAGGACCGCCTGAACGCGCCGCCCAGCGCCGAGCGCGACATCTGGTTCCAGCGCTTTGTCGCCGGCGAACTGGTGGGCAATGCGTGGACCGAAATCGGCAGCGTCAAGATGGGCGACGCCATCACCCAGGTCAGCCCGGTAGAGGAGGGCGGCTGGCGGCTCAACGGCACCAAGTTCTACAGCACGGGCAGCATCTTTGCCGACTGGATCGACGTGTACGCCAAGCGCAGCGACACCGGCGGCGATGTGATTGCCGTGGTCAGCACGCGCCAGGACGGCGTGACGCTGAGCGACGACTGGGACGGCTTTGGCCAGCGCACCACCGGCAGCGGCACCTCGGTCTTTGTCAATGCCCAGGTCGAGGCGGGCAACGTCATCGACTTTGCCACTCGCTTCAAATACCAGACGGCGTTTTACCAGCTGGTGCTGAACGCGGTGCTGGCTGGCACCGCCAGGGCGGTGGAGCGCGATGCGGCGCGGGAAGTGCGCGAGCGCACCCGCATCTTCAGCCACGGCAACGCCACCAGCGTGGCGCGCGACGTGCAGGTGCAGCAGGTGGTTGGCCGCATCTCGGCGCAGGCCTACGCGGCCGAGGCGGTTGCCATCCGCGCCGCCGAACCGGCGCAGCGCGCTTATGAAACCCGCTTTGGCGGCAACGACGAGGCCGAGCACCAGGCCAACATCGACGCCGAAATCGAGTCGGCCAAGGCCCAGGTGGTGCTGGCCGATCTGGTGCTGCGCGCCGCCTCTGACCTGTTCAACGCGCTGGGCGCCTCGGCCGCCCGCGAAGCCAAGGCGCTGGACCGCCACTGGCGCAACGCCCGCACCGTCGCCACGCACAACCCGCTGATCTACAAGGAAAAGATCATCGGCGACTGGGTGATCAACGGCACCGAGCCGCCCTATGTCTGGCAGATCGGCGCGGGCACGCCGGGCAAATAAACCGCGTCGCTGACGCCTGATCCACGCGCCAACCCATTTCAAGCTTGATTTCAAGGAACTCTTATGACTGCCACAGCCACCCTGGAACGCCCACGCGTCAACTCTCCCGCGCCTTTCGCGCCGCGCCCCCGCCCTGTGAAGGCGGCCCACCTCATCCGCAGCGACGCCGAGGCGATTGAGATTGCCCACCGCCTGGCCGCCCGCTTTGCCCCCGAATCGGCACTGCGCGACCGTGAAGGCTTTTTGCCGATTGACGAGATCGACGCCTATTCGCAAAGCGGCTTGTGGGGACTGAACGTGCCCAAGGCTTATGGCGGCCCCGGCGTGTCCTACGCCACGCTGGCCGAAGTGGTGGCGATCATTTCAGCGGCCGATTCGAGCATTGCCCAGATCAGCCAGAACCATTTCGTGCTTGTCGCCCATGTCGGCCTGGACGCCAGCGAGGCGCAAAAACAAGAGCTGTTCGGCTTGGTGCTCCAGGGGCACCGCTTCGGCAACGCCTTTTCCGAACTGAACAGCCGCAACGTGGCCGCTTTTGAAACGAAAGTGGTGGTGCACGGCGACGAGGTGGAAGTGAACGGCCAGAAGTTCTACACCACCGGGGCGCTGCTCTCGCACATCGTTCCCATCGTCGCCGTGAATGAAGCCGGCAAGGGCTACATCGTCTTTGCCGACCGCGACACGCCCGGCCTCACCGTGATCAACGACTGGTCGGGCTTTGGCCAGCGCACCACCGCATCGGGCTCGGTGAAGATCGAGCGGGTGCGCGTGCCCCAAAGCCGCGTCGTGCCGATTGACGCCTTTGACCACCCGAGCGCCGCCGGGCCGATTTCGCAGATCATCCAGGCCGCGATTGACGCGGGCATCGCACGCGGCGCGCTGGCCGACTCGATTGACTTCATCCGCAGCAAGAGCCGGCCCTGGATCGACAGCGGCAAGGAAACCGCTGGCGAAGACCCGTTCACCATCGCCGCCATCGGTGACTTGCAGATCAGGCTGCACGCTGCCGAGGCGCTGCTGGAGCGCGCCGGCCGCCTCGTCGATGCGGCGCTGGCGAATGCGACTGAAGCCACGGTGGCCGCAGCCACGGTCGGCACGGCCGAAGCCAAGGTGCTGACCACGCAGGTAGCAATTGAAGTGACCAACCGCCTGTTCGAGCTGGCCGGCACCCGCTCTGCGCTGACGGTTCACAACCTGGACCGCCACTGGCGCAATGCCCGCATCCACACCCTGCACGACCCGGTGCGCTGGAAGTTTTTCCATATCGGCAACTATTACCTGAACGGCGTGAACCCGCCGCGCCATCCGTGGAACTAAAGAGGCTCGTTGTTTGATGGAGGCTGCACGGGTTTGCAGATTGCTATTGAAATAATAGCTGCTTGCGCCCGTGCAGTATGTGCTACAGGCCTAAATTGTCTAAAAACAGGCCGCTTGAGCGACGGCTTGGAGCCCTAGTTGCGGCTGCGACCGGCAAAACGGCCTCTATTTCAGGGTCATTTAAGGCTCTAGCCAAATATCCACATGCGCAAGCAGCTATCACTTCAATAGCAATTAACGAGGCAGAACCAAAACCCCATGCCAAGCCATCCCATTTTGCAGATCGACGACATCGAGGTCGTCTATGAGCAGGTCATCCTGGCCTTGCGCGGCGTCTCGCTGTCGGTCCGGGCTGGCCAGATCGTCGCGCTGCTGGGCGCCAACGGCGCGGGCAAAAGCACCACCCTCAAAGCCGTTTCACACTTGATCCGCGCCGAACGCGGCGACCTGACGCGCGGGCGCATTCTGTACCGGGGCGAGGACATCGGCCAGCATGACCCGGATGCGCTGGTGGCCGGCGGGCTGGTGCAGGTGCTCGAAGGGCGGCATTGCTTCGCGCACCTGACGGTGGAAGAGAACTTGCTGATCGGGGCGTTCGTGCGCAAGGTCTCGCGACGGGCGATGCAGGCGGACCTGGAGCGCATCTACGGCTATTTTCCGCGCCTCAGGCTGCGGCGCAAAAGCCTGGCCGGCTACACCTCGGGCGGCGAACAGCAGATGGTGGCCATCGGCCGGGCGCTGATGGCGCAGCCGCGCCTGGTGCTGCTCGATGAACCGTCGATGGGCCTGGCACCGCAGATCGTCGAGGAAATCTTCGACATCATAGCCCGGCTCAACCGCGACGAGGGGGTCAGCTTTTTGCTAGCCGAGCAGAACATCAGCATTGCGCTGCGCTATGCCCAGTACGCCTATGTGCTGGAAAGCGGCCGCGTCGTCAGCCAAGGCCAAGCGCAGGAACTGGCGCAGCGCGAGGACATGCGTGACTTTTACCTGGGCGGGCAGGTGGCGATCGCTGCTTGAGGCGCACGCCCGCGTGAAAGGGCAAACCGCCCGGCGCGGCTCAGAGTGACAGGTTCGCCAGCCGGGCCTGCGGGATGCCCGGCGCGGGCCGGCGCTTGTTGACCACCAGCTCCCCCGCCTTGATCAGCTGGGCGCGGATGATGTTGCGGCTCAGGCCAAGCAGTTGGGCGGTGTGGACCTGGTTGTAGTGGCAAAAGCGGTAGGCGGTGCCGAGCAGCACTTCCTGCACTTTTTCATGCAGCGCGCCGCTTTCTTCCTCGAACAGCTTTTGAAAGGCGCGCTGCAGCAGGGCGTCGGCCGATTCGTCTTGCGGGCGGCTGCTGTCGTCCTGGCGCTCCAGGCGCAGTTTGGACAGGTGCAGGTCTTCGGCGCGGATCAGGTTGGCGCGGCAGATCAGCAAGGTGTGGTGAATCACGTTTTCCAGCTCGCGGATATTGCCCGGCCACGAATAGCCGATGAGCTTTTGCTGGGCTTCGGGGTGCAGCGTGATGTCCGTATAGCCCAGGCGGCGGCTGTACTCGGCGATGAAATGGCGCGTCAGCGGCAGGATGTCGCCCGGCCGCTCGCGCAGCGGGCTGAGTTCGAGCGTCACGACGCTCAGCCGGTAGTACAGGTCTTCGCGGAAATTGCCGGCATTGATGGCTTTTTCCAGCTGGACGTTGGTGGCCGCCAGCACCCGCACATTGATCGGAATGCTCCTGCGTGAGCCCAGGCGCACCACTTCGCGCTCTTGCAGCACACGCAGCAGCTTGACCTGGATGGGCATCGGCAGGTCGCCGATTTCGTCGAGGAACAGCGTGCCGCCGTTGGCTTCCTCGAACCAGCCGGCCTTGGAACTCAGCGCGCCGGTGAACGCGCCTTTTTCGTGGCCGAAGAGTTCGGCTTCCACCAGGTTTTCCGAGAACGCCCCGCAGTTGACCGCCATGAACGGCCCGCCGCGCCGGGCGCTAAGTTCGTGCAGGTGGCGGGCCACCAGTTCCTTGCCGGTGCCAGTCTCGCCAATGATGAGCACGCTGGCGTCGCTGGGCGCGACCTGCTGCAGGTGGGCCAGCAGGGCCTGCGATTTCGGATCCTCGAACACCTGGGCGGTGGCGCGGATCGAGGTGGCGAGGGCAGGAGACGGAGGCAGGGTGAGCAAGTGCATGGCGTTGGCAAATAGGCTAGGAGTAGAAAGAGGGCGCCGGCAGTGATGCATTGAGCGCCCAGTCGCCCAGTTCCTGCAGCTTGTAGTCCACCGGATCGTGCAGGGTCTGGGTGCGCAGGTTGCGCCAGTGGCGGTCCAGCCGCAAGGCAGCATGGGTGGCGCGCGCGCCGGTCACTTCGAACAGCCGGCTGGTCACATCGAGCCCGCAGCGGGTGGCGGCGACCTTGGCGGTGGCGATGGCCACGGCCAGGTGGCCGCGTTCCTCTGCGCCCAGCCGGTTTTCCTTGCGCCAGGCCTCGTCGAGCAGGTTGTTGGCCCGTTCGGTAAGCAGTCGCACGCCCTCCAGACCGACCCAGAACTCGCCGTAGTGGCGCAGCGTGTACGGGTCTTCGCTGACGTGGGTGGCCTTGGACTTGAACCAGACGCGCGACTCCTTGAGTGTGTAATGCCGTGCTTCGTCAAAAGCGCCTTCGGCAATGCCGAGGAACAGGTTGGCAAAGGTCAGCTGGGCAATCAAGGGGCGCAGACAGGCAAAGGGTGTGCTCAGCGGCCCCGGGTCCAGCAGCAACTCGTTTTCTTCGACCCGCACGCGCTCGAAGGTGGCGCTGCCGCTGTCGGTCTGTCGCTGGCCCATGTTGTCCCAGTCGCCATGCAGGGTGATGCCGCTGCGGCCGCTGGGAATGGCCGCGATCAGCAGCTTGCCGCTGCTGGACTCGTCGAGCGCCGAGGCGATCAGCATTTCCGAGTCGGCCGAGCCGGAGCAAAAGCTCTTGCGCCCGGAAAATTCGCGCCAGCCGTTGAGCTTTTTCGACACCGTGCGGGTGTCCAGCGGGTTCAGCGCATTGCCCCAAAACCAGTCGTTGCGGGCGGTCTGCTCGAACCACGGCTCCCACTGGTCGGGCCGCGCGAACAGGCGCACGGTGGCCAGCATCAGGTGCTGAAAGCCATAGACATGGGCAATCGAGCTGTCCACGCGGGCAAATTCGCGCACGATCTGCAGCGTTTCGCTCCAGCTGGCGCCCAGGCCGCCGTATTGCCGGGGGATGCTTAGGGCGAGCAGGCCGCTGTGGCGCAGGGCGTCGCGCTCGGCCTTGGGCGTGCCGCCGCGCAGGTCGCGCTCGGCGGCGGTTTCGGCAAACCGGGCGGCGAGCTGGCGGGCGATCTGGAGAGGCGCAATGGCCTTGAGTTGATGAGTGGCGGTCACACGCTGTTTCCTGAAAAGAGGTTGAAAGAAAGGCCGGGGCGATACGGGCAGCCGGGCACAAGCGCGGCCACTGCTGCGTCTTCAGGCCGCTTGCAGTTCCTCCGTCTTCTGGCCCAGCAGGGGCAGGGCGTGCTTGACCGCCAGGCGGATGCGCGCCTGCAGCAGTTCGCTGCTGATCTGGTAGTCGCTGAAATCGGCCTCCGAGGCATACACGCCGGTGGGCAGGGTGAGCGCCTGGAAAAAGCTGAACAGCGGGCGTAGCTGGTGGTCAATCACCAGCGCGTGGCGCTCGCTGCCGCCGGTGGCGGCGAACAGCACTGGTTTGCCGATCAGCGCATCCTGGCCGATCAGGTCGAACAGGTGCTTGAACTGGCCGGGGTAGGAGGCGCGATAGACCGGCGTGGCGGCAATCAAGAGGTCGGCCGACTCGATGGCGCGCAGCTCGCGCTCGACGGCGGGCGTGAGTTCCTTGCGCGACAGGGCGCTGCCCAGCGGCCGGGCAATGTCGCCCAGCTCGATGATGTGGCTGTCGATGGCCAGGTGTTTGCCCAGCTCGGCGACGATGGCCTGGGTTAGCACCAGGGTGCGGGAAGGGCGGAAGGTGCCGCCGGAAACGGCGACGATTTTCAAGGGAGTGCTCATGGGATGGAATCCTGCTTGGGAAGTGGTTGATATGGCTGCGCTGGCTGTTTGGGCTGGCAACTGGAACAGCCATCGCAACAGTTATGCCAAGGTGAAAATGCCTTCCGGGCCGGTGCGCCGCACTCTCCCATTCATCGGCCGCAGTCCTGCGGAATGCTTCAATCGACGCCTGTGCATCCGGTCTCGGGGTTGTGTGGCGCTGTTGCCGGGCTTGCAGTTCATCAGGCATGTATTTTTAGATGTAATCGGCACTATGCGCACGCTGCATAAGCATAAGAAGCTATTTTTTTAATAGCATTTTGAGTGCCGATTTTTCCCTTTCCATCGCTTCTCATTCAGGAATTCACGCCGGAATCAGCGCCTTGACACCTGAAGAGCTTGTAATCTAAATCATATAACGATGTTTGTTTAAATACTTTTTAGCTATTTACTAAGGGCGTCGCTGCCATTTTTTTTGGCCTGGTTTGCCTCTCGTCCACACATGGCAGCGGCAGGAGCTGTTTGCCTGGCAACAGTGGATTGGTCAAAGTGTTGCGGCGCCAACACCAGCGCGCAGCGCGCGAACGAAGGCGCAATGGCGCGGCGCGCCGACACGTTTTTTCATGCGCCGCAGAGCCGGAAGCGGCCTTTTCCATGCTCTCGAATCCCTTCGCGAACAGGCCGGTTCCGGACCTTTTCCGGCTTGGTACGGACCTTGCGGACAGGCGGGGCGTTCATCCTTGAAATTGAGGCTATCCCATGAGTTTTGAAGTTTTCTGGTTTCTTCCCACGTCCGGCGACACCCGCTATCTGGGCAAGTCCAATTCCGGCCGTCCCGCCACCAATGCCTACATGCGCCAGATCGCAGTCACGGCCGAAAGCCTCGGCTATGACGGCCTCCTGATCCCCACCGGTAGCAGCTGCCTGGACCCGTGGGTCACGGCCTCCAGCCTGATTGCGGTGACCCAGCGCATCAAGCTGCTGGTGGCGCTGCGCACCTCCGTCACCGGCCCCACGGCCAGCGCGCGCCAGGCGGCGACGCTGGACCAGGCGCTCAATGGCCGGCTGCTGCTCAATGTCGTGCCCGGCGGCGATGCGGCCGAACTGGCCGCCGAAGGCGTTTACCTCGACCACGACCAGCGCTACGAGGCGGCCGATGAATTCATCACCGTCTGGCGCGACCTGATGGCCGGCAAGACCGTTGATTTCACAGGCAAGCACGTCAACGTCAAGCAGGCCAGGAACTTCTTTCCGCCGGTGCAGCAGCCTGCGCCACCGCTGTACTTTGGCGGCTCCTCGCCAGCGGCGCATGAGCTGGCCGCCAAGCACGTCGATGCCTACCTGACCTGGGGCGAGCCTCCAGCGGCCGTCGCCGAGAAAATCGCCGATGTGCGCCGCCGCGCCGAAAAATACGGGCGCACGGTGCGCTTCGGCGTACGCCTGCATGTCATCGTCCGCGAGACCAATGAGGAAGCCTGGGCCGCCGCCGAGCGCCTGATCAGCCGGCTCGACGACGACACCATCGCCAAGGCCCAGAGCAACTACGCCAGCATGGACTCCGAAGGCCAGCGGCGCATGGCCGCGCTGCACGGCGGACGGCGCGACCAGCTCGAAGTCAGCCCGAACCTGTGGGCTGGTGTCGGCCTGGTGCGCGGCGGCGCGGGCACGGCGCTGGTGGGCGACGCGCAGACCGTGGCGGCGCGCCTGCAGGAATACGCCGACCTGGGCGTGGACACCTTTGTGCTGTCGGGCTACCCGCACCTGGAGGAATCGATCCGCTTCGCCGAACTGGTGTTCCCGCTGCTGCCGGGTAAAGAGCCGGTCACGCTGATCGACCAGGTGCTGACCGGCGGGGCGTTCGACGTGCGCGCCACCGCCCCGGCCGTTGCGCCGCAAAGCGCTGAAAAAGCCGCCGAAAAGCCCGCTTCCGCAGCCGGCCAGGCCATCGCTGCTGAACGCGCAGTAGCCGTATGAAAGTCATCGACCTGCGCTGCCGTCCGGCCTACCTGCACGATTTTTTCGGCGCCAACCCCGGTTCGCCCGGCTACGAGACGGCGCGCTGGCTGAACCGCCGCGTCGGCACACGCGGCAGCGACGAGCATTTCGCGCGCTCGCTCACACCCGAGGGCTTTCTGGCCGAGGTGCGCGATGCCGGCCTGAGCAAGGCCGTCGTCGTCGGCCGGAACACGCCCGCCCAGCACCTGCCCAACGACCTGATCCACCAGATCACCCATGCGCACGAGGAATTGCTGGGCATTGCCGGCATCGACCCGGCGCTGCAGGGTGTGGACGGCGCGCTGGCCGAGATCGACCGGGCCATCGACCAGCTCGGACTGGCTGGCATCGGCCTGGAGCCGGGCTTTGGCGCGCCCGCCCGGCATCCGGACGATGCGCTGTATTTTCCGGTCTATGAACACCTGAACCGCCGTGGCCTGCCGCTGTTCCTGATGTCCGGCCCGACGACGCCGGACCCGGCCTTCAACGACCCCGGTCGGCTGGCGAAAGTGGCCCAGGCTTTTCCGCAGCTGCGCATCGTCTGCTACCACGGCTACTACCCGAACACCCAGCAGCTGGTGGGCGTGGCTTTCCGCTACGAGAACATCTCGGTGGTGCCCGACATGTACCAGTTCCTGCCCGGCAGCGAGGTCTTCGTGCAGGCGGCCAACGGCTTCATGGGCGACCAGCTTTTGTTCGGCTCGTCCTATCCGTTTCGCCCGATCCGCCAGTCGATTGACGATTTTCTGGCGCTCGGCTTCAGGGGCAAGGTGCTGGACAAACTGCTCTACGGCAATGCGGCACGCCTGTTCGGGCTGGCTGCCTGAAAAAAAATTAACCAAGGAAATTCACCATGTCCACCATTTACGCTGACAACTCGCAGTCCATCGGGCGCACGCCGCTCATTCAGCTGCGGCGCATCACCGACGGCGCCCATGCCACGGTGCTGGCCAAGATCGAGGGCCGCAATCCGGCCGCTTCGGTCAAGTGCCGCATCGGTGCGGCGCTGATCTGGGACGCCGAGCAGCGCGGCCTGCTTGGCGCGGGCAAGGAAATCGTCGAGCCCACCAGCGGCAACACCGGCATTGCGCTGGCCTTTGTCGCGGCGACGCGCGGCATTCCGATCACGCTCACGATGCCGGAAACCATGAGCATCGAGCGGCGCAAGCTGCTGCTGGCCTATGGCGCGAAGCTGGTCTTGACCGAAGGCGCCAAGGGCATGAAAGGCGCCATTGCCAAGGCCGAGGAAATTGCCGCCAGCGACCCGAAATATGTGCTGCTGCAGCAGTTCAAGAATCCCGCCAACCCGGCGATTCACGAAGCCACCACCGGCCCCGAAATCTGGCAGGACACCGACGGCGGCATCGACATCTTCATCTCGGGCGTGGGCACCGGCGGCACGATCACCGGCGTGTCGCGCTACCTGAAAAAAACCCAGGGAAAAGCCATCATTTCGGTGGCCGTCGAGCCGTCGGCCAGCCCGATCCTGACCCAGCACCGGGCCGGTGAGGAACTCAAGGCAGGGCCGCACAAGATACAGGGCATAGGTGCCGGATTCGTGCCCGAGGTGCTGGACTTGTCGCTGGTCGATGCGATAGAGCAGGTCAGCAACGAGGAGGCGATTGACCATGCCCGGCGCCTGGCGCGGGAAGAGGGCATTCTGGCGGGGATTTCCGGTGGCGCAGCCGTTGCGGCAGCGGTACGCTGGGCGAAAAAGCCGGAAAGCGCGGGCAAGACCCTGGTGGTCATCATTCCTGACTCGGGGGAGCGCTATCTGAGTTCAGTCCTGTTTGAAGGAATTTTTGATGCCAGCGGTGTTGCGGTCAATCAGGAATTGGTCTAGAAAACCCCCTAACCGCACACAGCAGCCAGTGCGCCAAAGTTGAGGGCCGCAGCAGCGGTGAGGATGTAAAAAACTTCGCCCAGCGCCATGTGCAGGGCGGTTGTATAAAAATGAAAATCTTCTTTACAAATGAGAATTTAGTCGTTCCAGTTCTATAGCTCAACCATGAGAATTCAATGCATCGCACTATTGCGTTGCAATTTTCTGGAGCTTTTCATGGCTGAACGCCGCACTTTTCGCCGTCCCTTTCTGAAAATCGCCTTGGCAACCACGCTGGCGGCGGCGTCATGGGGCGCCATCGCCCAGCAGGCCGTCAACCTGCTCAACGTATCGTATGACCCGACCCGCGAACTTTATGTGGAATACAACGCCGCGTTCATCAAATACTGGAAAGCAAAAACCGGCCAGGACGTGACCATCAAGCAATCCCACGGTGGCTCGGGCAAGCAGGCGCGGTCGGTGATTGACGGACTGGATGCAGACGTGGTGACGCTGGGGCTTGCCGGTGACATCGACGCGCTGGTCAACAACGGCGGGTGGATTCCCAAGGACTGGCAAAAGCGCCTGCCGCACAACTCGTCTCCCTACACCTCCACCATAGTGCTGGTGGTGCGCCAGGGCAACCCCAAAGGCATCAAGGACTGGGATGACCTGATCAAGCCCGGTGTCAGTGTCATCACGCCCAACCCCAAGACCTCCGGCGGCGCGCGCTGGAATTACCTCGCCGCCTGGGAGTTCGCCAAACGCAAATTCGGCGGCGATGCCAAGGCCAAGGATTTCGTGGCCAAGCTCTACGCCAACGTGCCCGTGCTCGACACTGGCGCGCGCGGCTCGTCGATCACGTTCGCGCAGCGCAACCAGGGCGATGTCTTCATTTCCTGGGAAAACGAAGCCTACCTGCTGGAGAAGGAGTTCGGCAGCAAGGTCGATGTGGTCTATCCCTCCCTCAGCATCCTGGCTGAACCCCCGGTCAGCGTGGTGGACAAGAACGTGGACCGCAAGGGCACCCGCGCCGTGGCCGAGGAATACCTGAAATACCTCTACACCGAAGAAGGGCAGGACATTGCCGGCAAGAACTTCTACCGCCCCGCCGTTTCCGAAAAGGCCAAGGCCAAGTACGCCAAACAATTCCCCAATCTCAAGCTGTTCACCATCGAGCAAGGCTTTGGCGGCTGGACCAAAGCCGATAAGGAACACTTTGCCGACGGCGGCTCCTTTGACCAGATTTACCTGAAAAAGTAAGTCCTGCCGCTCTCCTGCCCGGTTCTTGCCAATCTGGCGCTACCAGGAAATCCATGAACCAACTACTGACCTTTCCCGATGCGGGCAAACATGCCTTGTCCATTCGCGCCAAGGCACTGGTGTTTGACGACCCCCAGTCCCAGGCCTTGCTCGCACGCCTGGACCAGGTGGCGCCCACCGAGGCCACCGTCGTGATCATCGGTGAAACCGGCACCGGCAAGGAACTGCTGGCGCGCCGCATTCACCAGGGCAGCGCACGGCGCGGCCCCTTCGTGGCGGTCAACTGCGGTGCGTTCAGCGAATCGCTGATCGATGCGGAG
Source organism: Burkholderiales bacterium (assembly GCA_016000195.1). Lineage (GTDB taxonomy): Bacteria > Pseudomonadota > Gammaproteobacteria > Burkholderiales > Burkholderiaceae_C > Polaromonas. The sequence goes on from JAECRO010000004.1 coordinate 37,643, forward strand.
CTGTTTGGCCACGAGAGCGGGGCCTTCACCGGCGCCAGCCAGGCCCGGGCCGGCTGGTTCGAGGCGGCCAATGGCGGCACCTTGTTTCTCGATGAAATTGGCGACTTGCCGCTGGCGCTGCAGGTCAAGCTGCTGCGCGTGCTGCAAGAGCGCCAGATTGTGCGAATCGGCTCGCGCAAGCCCATCGAGTTGGATGTGCGGCTGATTGCCGCCACCAACGTGGACCTGCGCGACGCGGTGAACGCAGGCCACTTTCGTGCCGACCTTTACTACCGGCTCAGCGTGGCGACGCTGGAGCTGCGTCCGCTGTGGGAGCGGCCGGGCGATATTCTTCCGCTGGCCCGGCATTTTCTGGCCAGCTACGCCAAACGCCTGGGGATTGAGGGCAGCACGCTGACGCCGGGTGCCGAGCAGGCGCTGCTGGCGCATGACTGGCCGGGCAATATCCGGGAGCTGGAAAATGTCGTTCACTACGCGCTGATTGTGGCCCCCGCAGCCGCCATCCACGCGAGCGACCTGCAGTCGATCCAGCGATCGGCGCGCAGCCGGGCGCGTCAGCCTTCGGCCTTGCCGCCAGCGGTGGCGGACAGCAGCGCCAGCGTGGTGCCAGAAGTGGCCGCCGTCCCCACGCTGCGGCAAACGCTGCGTGAACTGCTGCTCAAATCAATGAAGCTCAACCAGCCGTTGCTCTTTGAACAGGTGCAGGCAACGCTGGTTTGCACCGCTTTCGAGTTCTGCCACAACAATCAGGTGCAGACCGCACGTCTGCTCGGCCTGTCGCGCAATGTGCTGCGCACCTTGCTCAAACAGCATGGGCTGCTGGCGGTGCATGAAGACAGCAGCCCAGATATCGGCGACTTTGCCGCAGACCTGCTCGTCGGGCAGCCGGTTGCGGCTTCTTCCATGGCTTGAAAAGCCTTTCGCAAACACACATGCCCGCAGGGCCAGAGTTGGCGCGCGCAAGCAACCGATATCAAACGGTGGGGACAAACAACAAGGAATACTGTGAGCAGGCACTGGAACACTGAAGCGCGCGGGATGCTGCTGGGGATCGGGTTAGGGTTGGCTGCGGCATGCGTGCAGGCCGCGCCGGACGAAGCCGCCACGCAGCAGGTGCGCGCCCGGCTCGTCGCCTCGGCGGGCGCCGTGCATGCGGGAGACCGTCTGGTGCTGGGAGTGCATCAGCAAATCGCGCCCGAGTGGCACACCTACTGGCTCAACCCGGGCGACACCGGCCTGGCCACCCGAATCGACTGGACCCTGCCTCCAGGGAGTGCGGCGGGCCAGATCCAATGGCCGACGCCGCAGCGCTTTCAGCTCGGCGCCATCACCAACTTTGGCTATGCCGGAGATGTCACCCTGCTGACCGAGATCGACGTACCGAAGGGGCTGCAAGCGGGCCAGCAGTTCCCGCTCCAGGCCAGGGTCAGCTGGCTGGTGTGCCGCGAGAGCTGCATTCCGCAGAACGTCGAGCTGCGCCTGAGCCTGCCGGTGCTTGAGCCCGGCCAGCCCGCCGGCGCGGGCAGCCCGCTGATCGACGCGGCCCGTGCCCGCCTGCCGGTGGCCAGCCCCTGGCCCGTCGACGTGCAGTACGCCGCCGGCCATGTGACCCTGCGCCTGGCGGACCCAGGGTTGTCCAGAGCCGCGCTCGATACCCTTGCATTCTTCCCGGCCCAGCGCCATCAACTGTCCAATGAGCTGCCGCAAACGGTCAAGGTGGTCGATGACGAGGTGCTGCTGCGATTGCCCTACGGCGACGAGCCGCCCTCGGCACAGGCGGCGTTGACCGGCGTGCTGGTGGTCCGCGACCCCGCCCAGCCCGCCAGTGCCGCCCGTGGCTATGCGGTCAACAGTGCGGCCTCGCCGCTCGCCAGCATGTCCATCGCCGCCGCCCAGGCGCCTGCACCGGCGTCATCATCCATCACGACCCTGGGCTCGGTGCTGCTGCTCGCGCTGCTCGGCGGCATCGTGCTGAACCTCATGCCCTGCGTGTTTCCGGTGCTGTCGCTCAAAGCCCTGTCGCTGCTGCAGCACGCCGAGCGCCCGGCGCGCGAAACACGCCGGCATGGACTGGCCTACACCCTGGGCGTGCTGGCCAGCTTCGCGCTGCTGGGCGGGCTGCTGATCGTGCTCAAGCAAGGCGGCGCGCAGATCGGCTGGGGCTTTCAGTACCAGTCGCCCGGCTTTGTGCTGCTGGCCGCTTACCTGATGTTCGCGGTGGGCCTGAGCCTGTCGGGCGTGTTTTCGGTGGGCGCCTCGGTGGCGGGATGGGGCTCCTCGCTGGCATCTCGGCGGGGCTACAGCGGCAGTTTTTTTACCGGCGTGCTGGCCGCCGTGGTCGCCAGCCCCTGCACCGCGCCCTTCATGGGCGCCGCGATAGGCTATGCGCTGACGCAGCCGGCGGCCATTTTGCTGGCCGTTTTCCTCACCCTGGGGCTGGGCCTGGCGCTGCCCTACCTGCTGCTGACGCACTGGCCCGCGCTGCAGCACCGCCTGCCCCGGCCCGGACGCTGGATGGAGCGCGTCAAGCAGGGCCTGGCGTTTCCGATGTATGCCGCCGCCGTCTGGCTGGCCTGGGTCTTGGCCCAACAGGCAGGCCCCCATGCGGTGGCAGCCGCGCTGGGCGGCATGGTCGCCATCGCCTTTGCAGCCTGGGTTTTTGACGCCACGCGAGGCCATGCCCGCGCGGGCGTCCAGCGCAGCGGCGCCGGCCTGGCCCTGCTGGCGGTGACAGCGGCATTGCTCGGCGGCCAGACCGGCTTGCGGGCGCAGCCTGCGCCGCCAGTCCAGCAGCCGGCGATGGGCAAACCGTCGCACGGTGCCGAACCCTACAGCGCAGAGCGGCTGCAAAGCCTGCGCCGTCAGGGCCAGCCGGTCTTTTTGAACCTGACGGCGGCCTGGTGCATCACCTGCCTGGTCAACGAGCGGGTTGCGCTCAGCGATGCCAGCGTGCAGCAAGCGTTCGAGCGCGCCGGCATCCATTACCTCAAAGGCGACTGGACCAACGAGGATGCGCAGATCACGCGCAAGCTGGGGGAGTTCGGGCGCAGTGGCGTACCCCTGTATGTGTACTACCCCGCGCATGCCGACGCCGATCCGGTGGTGCTGCCGCAAATCCTGACGCCGAAAATGGTGCTGGACGTCTTGCAGTCACCCGCAGCGGTGTCGGTGGCCCGCACGCCCTGAGCTGATCAGCTGATCACGCAAGGTCAGCGGGCCACCACTGCTGATGCCTCCCGCATTCCCGCTATTCGAAAATGCTGGCTCAGCGCTGGCCAAGCAAGGCCTGCTCCAGTTCGCCGGGCTGCCAGCCGCCGCCCAGCGCCTTGACCAGGTAGGCCGTGGCCTGCAGCTGCTGGCCGCGCAGCTGGCTGGACAGGCGCTGGTTGGTCAGCACGTTCTGCTGGGCGGTGACCACGTCGAGGTAAGTGGACAGGCCGCCCGCATAGCGGTCCTGCGCGATGTCCAGCACCCGCTGGGCGCTGGCGCTGGCGGCCTGGGACTGGGACTGGGCGCTGGCCAGGGCGTTGAGCGCCAGCAGGCCGTCCTCCACCTCCTGCAGCGCGCGCAGCACCACCTGGCGGTAGCTGGCTGCGGCCAGTTCCTGGCCGGCTCTGGCCTGTTCTTCTCTGGCGCGCAGGCGCCCACCATCGAACACGGCCTGCGTCAGGCTGCCGCCCAATGCCCACAGCAGGCTGGGTGCGTCGATCAGGCTGGCGATGTTTTTCGCTTCCCAGCCGCCCGAGGCGCTCAAGGTCAGGCTGGGAAACCAGGCTGCTTTGGCCAAGCCAAGCTGGGCATTGGCCACGGCCACGGCGCGCTCTGCGGCGGCGATGTCGGGCCGGCGCTGCAGCACCTCGGACGGCAGGGCCACCGGCAGGCCCGGAACGCCTGCGGGCAGGGCCGCCACCGGCAGCGTGAACTGGCTGGCCGGCGTGCCGACCAGCGTGGCCAGCGCGTGTTCGAGCTGCCCGCGCTGTTTGCGCAACAAAGTGAGCTGCGTGCGTGTGGCATCGAGCAGCGCCTGCTGCTGCGCCCGGTCCAGGCCGGAGGCGGCGCCGCCTTCGTGGCGCGCTGCGAGCACATCAGCGGCGCGGCTCTGGACCTGCAGGCCCTGCTCGACCACGGCAATTTCGGCATCGAGCGAGCGCAGCGTGAAATAAAACGCCGCCAGATCGGCGCTGAGCACCAGTTGCGCGTTCAGCTGGTCCGCTTGCGCCTGCTGCTCGAAAGCCAGCGCGGCCTGCTGCTCGTGGCGCTGGCGTCCGAACAGGTCCAGCTCGTAGCTGACCGTGCTGCTCAGCACGAAATCGTTCTGCACGGACGCGCTGGCTTGGGCGCCCGCCGTGGCCGCTGGCCGGTTGGCGGAGGTGCCGGTGCGCGCGCCGCGCAAGCCCGCATCGACTCTGGGCAGGCTGGATGCCCCGGCGATGTCCACCAGGGTATGGGCCTGGCGCAGACGGGCTGCGGCCACTTGCAGGCTCGGGCTGGCCTGGCGGGCTTGCGCCTGCAAGGCGTCCAGGCCGGCGTCCTGGAACAGGCGCCACCAGGCGCCCTTGTCCAGGCCATCGCCCGGCTGGGCCAATCGCCAGGGCGCGGCGCCCTGCGCCGCTGCCAGGTCAGCCGGCGTCTGCCATGCGGGGGGTGCCTCGCTTAGCGCCACCGGGGGCGGCGCGACGCTGCCGCAGGCGGCCAGGGCCAGCGCCATCAGGCCTGTGCATCCCGCCCAAGACAGACGCAGGCGCCAGCGGCCTTGACAGTGCTGGCGCCCGCGTTGCCCTCTCCCCACTTCCCCTACTTCTCCTCCTACTTCCACTTGCTGGTGTCTCATGCCTTGCCACCCTTGGCGTCCTTGTCACCGTCAGCCTTGGCCTCGGCAGGGCGCGAGGCGCCGCCTGCCGGTTTCGGCGCCGGCTTGTCCTCGGGCGCTTTGCGGGCCAGCACGCGCTCACCCTCTTCAATCGTGTCGGGCGGGTTCAGGATGACGCTGTCCTTGGACGAAATGCCCGCAATCACCTCCACCGAGCGCCCCAGGTCACTGCCCAGCTTGACCTGGCGCAGGCTGACCTTGCCGTCCTCGCCCACCACGGCCACCTGCGCGCCGTCCTGGCGGAACTGCAGCGTGCTGGGCGAGAGCAGCAGGGTCTTGGCCGCGCCGCTCAGCGGCAGGGCCACCTCCACATAGGCGCCGGGCAGAAAGTCTCCCCTCTGGTTGTCCAAGCTGACCTCGACCAGAACCGAGCGCGTGGCCACGTCCACCCCGCCCGAGACCCGCGTGATCTGGCCCTTGCCCGGCGCATTCGGGCGCTCCAGCAGCTTGATGCTGACTTCCTTGCCCACCGCCACATCGGCCGCATAGACCTGCGGAATCGCCACCGTCAGGCGCAGGGCGTCGGACTGCGCCAGGTAGAACAGCTCGCGGGTAGTCGTGGCGCTGCCGGCGGCCACCAGCGCGCCTACCTCGACATTGCGCTTGATCACCACCCCGTCAAACGGCGCGGTAATGCGGCCGAAGTCGTGCATCTGCCGCAGGCGCCGCACATTGGCCTGCGAGGCGGCCAGATCGGCCAGCGCCTGCTGCTGGGCGGCGCGCCGCTCATCGAGTTCCTGCTGCGACACCGCGTCGCGCTGGCGCAGGCCTTCCCAGCGCGCTAGGGACGACTGGGCCAGGGCCAGCCGGGCCTTGATCTGCTCCTGCGTGGCCTGCGCCTGGGCCAGATCCTGGTCCACCTCGGGCGTGTCGATCAGGGCCAGCACATCGCCCTTGCTCACTTTGTCGCCGATGTCCCGGCTCCAGGCCCGGACATAGCCGTTGGTGCGCGCATAGAGCGCCGCTTCGTTGCGCCCGCGCAGCGTGGCCGGCAGGGCCACCGTGCGCAGGCTCTGGCCGGCCTTGGCCTGGGTGGTCAGCACCGATCTGATGGCGCTGCGCTCGGTGCGCTCCTCCACGGATTTGGCGTGGGCCGCGTTGACATAGGCGCGCACGCCGGCGCCGCCCAGCAGCAGCGCCAGCACACCGAGCCCAATCCAGCGCGCCCGGCGTAGCGGGCGGCCCGCCTTAGGGTGGATGGGCTCATGATTCAGGGAAGGGGAAGAACGCATAAAGGGGCAACTCGGTTCGGTAGATCAGGCCGGGAACGGCTCGACAGGGGAAGCGCCGGGCAGATGCACGCGGGCGGACAGGCGGCGATGCACGCCGGCAAAGACCAGCGGCACGAACACCAGCGTTGAAAGGGTGGCAAACAGCAGGCCGCCAATCACGGCGCGGCCCAGCGGGGCGTTCTGCTCGCCGCCTTCGCCCAGGCCGATGGCCATGGGCACCATGCCGATGACCATGGCCAGCGCCGTCATCAGCACCGGGCGCAGCCGGGTCGATCCGGCTTCCAGCGCGGCGGTGAGCGCGGGAACGCCCTCGGCCAGGCGCTGGCGGGCAAACGACACCACCAGGATGCTGTTGGCCGTGGCCACGCCGACGGTCATGATGGCGCCGGTCAGGGCGGGCACCGACAGCGGCGTGCCGGTCAGGTAAAGCATCCAGGCGATGCCGGCCAGCGCGGCGGGCAGGCCGGAGACGATGATCAGCGCGTCCAGCCAGGACTGGAAATTGACCACCAGCAGCAAATACACCAGCACGATGGCCAGGGCCAGGCCCCAGATCAGCGAGGAAAACGCCGTGCGCAGCGTCTCGATCTGGCCGCGCACGGTGATTTCGGAGCCGCGTGGCAGCTTTTCCCGCGCCTTGACAATCAGCTTTTCGATGTCGGCATAGGTGCTGGCCAGATCCCGGCCATCGACGCTGACGTAGAGGTCGATGACTGGCGCGATGTTGTAGTGCGACACATTGGCCTGCTGGCTGGCCGATTTGATCGACACCACATTGCCCAGCAGCTGCGGCTCGCGCGGCTGGCCATTGCTGCCCGGCGCATTGACCGGGATGCCGAGCATCGCGCCCAGGCTGTCGATGTCGTACTGCGGCACCTGCACCGCGACGTTATAGACGCTGCCGTTGGCCGGATTCATCCAGTAAGTCGGCGAAGTCTGAAAGCTTGAACTCAGCGAGACCATTACGTTCTGCGCCACGTCGCGTGCCACCAGGCCGGTCTGCGCCAGGCGCGAGCGGTCCATGTCCAGTTGCAGCGCCCGGCGGTTGAAGCGCTGGTACAGCACCGTATCGACCGCGCCGGGCACCTGGCGGATCTGGTTCAGCAGCGTGGCGGCCACGGCCAGGTTTTCAGCCGTCTTGGTGCCCTGGATCTGGATGTCGATGGGCGCGCTCAGGCCGAAGTTCAGCGTCTGGCTGACCATGTCGGCGCTCTGGAAATAGAACTCGTTGCCCGGAAAATCGCGCGCCAGCGTCTCGCGCAGCGCGCGGATATGGCCTTGCGTGGGCTGGTGGTCCGGTGTCAAGGCCACCATGATTTCCACGTCGCTGCTGTCGATGGTGCCGTTGTTGTTATAGACCGTGTTGTAGGGCGTGTACGGGCCGCCAACGATATCGACGATGCTGGCCACTTCGCCCGCGCCCACCACCTCGCGGATGCGCCGTTCAATTTTGTCCACGAAAGGCGGCATCTCGTCCAGGCTGGTGCCCGCCGGGGCGCGCACATGCAGGCGGATCTGGCCGGCGTCCACCGTGGGGAAAAAATCCCGGCCCAGCGCCGCGTACAGGCCGCTCGAAAGCAGCGCAAAAGCCATAAAACCGCTGCCGAACAGCGCCTTGCGCTGCAGCAGGGCCGCCAGCACCACGGCGTAGCCATGGCGAAAATGCTCGAACCAGGCATCGAAAACCAGGTGGATGCGCCGCAGCCGTCCGGGCTGGTGCTGCGCCTGGGTTCCATGGCGTGCCTGGTGGCGCATCAAATACATCACCAGCGTCGGCACCAGCGTGCGCGACAAAATATAGGAAGCAGCCATCGCAAACACCACGGCCTGGGCCAGCGGCATGAACAGCTTGCCAGCCACGCCGGGCAGGAAAAACAGCGGCACGAAGGCGATGCAGATGCAGGCAGTGGCCACCAGTGCGGGCGTGGCAATCTCGGCCGCGCCGTCCAGGATGGCCTGGTGCGGCGTCTTGCCCAGGTGCAGATGGCGCTCGACGTTTTCGATCTCCACCGTGGCGTCATCGACCAGAATGCCCACCGCCAGCGCCAGACCGCCCAGCGTCATGATGTTGATGCTCTGGCCGATCAGGTGCAGCGTGATCAGCGAGCACAGGATGGACAGCGGAATCGAGATGGCGATGATGGCCGTGCTGCGCCAGTTGCCCAGGAACAGCAGCAAGAGCGCGGCCGTCAGCGCGGCCGCAATCAAGGCCTCATGCACCACGGATTTGATGGCGGCCGAAACGAACACCGACTGGTCCGCCAGCGGCGTGACCGTGATGTCTTCGGGCAGCGCCAGCAGCGCCTTGGGCAGCTCGGCCTTGATGGTGTCGATGATGTCCAGCGTCGAGGCACCGCCGTTTTTCAGCACGGTCATCAACAGGCCGCGCTCGCCGTCGCGGCGAACGATGTTGGTCTGCGCCTGGGCGCCGTCGCGCACCTGCGCCACGTCGCGCACATAGACGGTGGCGCCGTTGACCGTCGTGATCGGGATGTCGCCCAGCTCGGCGATGCTGGCTGGCGAGCCATTGAGGGCGATGGCGATTTCCTGCCCGCCTATCTTGGCCGTGCCCGAGGGAAGCATCAGGTTTTGCACCTGCAGCGCGTTGACCACGTCGATGGCGCTCAGGCCGCGCGCGGCCAGCGCCGGACCGTTGATGTCGATGGAAATCTGGCGGAAACGCCCGCCGTAAGGCGCGGTCACCGCCGTGCCTGGAATCGTGATCAGCTTGGTGCGCAGCACGTTGAAGGCCTGCTCGTTGAGTTCCTGCACACTGCGCACCGGGCTGCTGAAGCCGAGCTGCAGGATGGGCAGATCGGTGGCGCTGTACTTGATGATGGTGGGCGGCTGCGCGCCGGCCGGCAGCGAGCGCAGCGAAGCCTGGGTGCTGGCCACCACCTGGGCGATGGCCGCCGCCTGATCCACCTGCGGCTGGAAAAACACCTTGATGATGCCCAGGCCGCCCAGCGTCTGGGACTCGGTGTGCTCCATGTCGCTGACTGAGTTGGCCAGGTTGCGCTCGATGGGCGTGGTGATGCGGTTCGTCATCTCCTCGGCGCTCAGGCCGTTGTAGCTCACCAGGATGGCCACCACCGGGATGTTGATTTCCGGGAACACATCGACGGGCGTCTTGCGCAGCACGAAGGGCGTCGCCAGCAGGATGAGCAGGGCCGCCACGATGAAGGTATAGGGGCGCCGCAGGGCGACTTGAACAATCCACATTCGGTTAACCGTCCAGACAGGCCATCAGTCAAAAAAAGGCGGGCAAGGCGGGGTGCCCTGCCCGTTCGGCATCGCTTGCCTGGCAGCGAAGCAATCAAAGCGCATCCGTTTTAACCAGCAAACGAATTTTTAGCATCAAATAGGCCTTTTGCGCATGCCTAGTCTGCACAAGCAGCTATAAATTCAGTAGCAAAAACCATCACGCATCGCGTGATGGGCGCATCGCCTCAATCCTTCCTGCGGAAGTCGTCGTGGCAGGACTTGCAGGTGCCCTGCACTTTGGCCAGTTGGGCCTTCACCACCGTCAGGTCACCCAGCAGCGCCACGCGGGCCAGCTCATTGGCTTCCTTGCTGAAGTGGCCGGCGATCTCGCCCGCCTTCGGGTCGGTGAACAGCTCGGGCTTGACGGCGGTTTCCCGCCAGCCCTTGCCGGTTTCGGTGCCGGGGGCATAGAGCGCACCCAGGCCGGAATTGGCCAGCGCCGCAATCGTGTTGGCGGCCTTGATCACGTCGTCCTTGTTGTACTGGCCATCGACATTGGCCTTGACGCGGCCGACGTTCCAGGCCAGAACCTGGTAGGCCGACTGGCGCCACTTGATCAGTTGCTCGGGCTTGGGCGCCTGCTGGGCGATGGCCGTGGCCGTCGCGGCCAGGGCGCCTATCGACAGCACGGCTGATGCGATCAGTTTGAGAGGTTTGTTCATCTGTTTTCCTTCATTTTTTCTTCGGGGGTTGGAGAGGCCTGGCGTCAATACCAGGCAGGCGGGGATGGGTTTTGAATCTGGGCGGCTTACTTGGCGCGCCCGGCATAACCGGCGGTCAGCACCGGCAGGCGGTAGGCCGCGCCGCGACCGACGACATACAGGGTCTTTTTGCCCTCGCCGGCAAAGGCCAGGTTCTGCGGTTTTTTCGGCAGGGCGATGCTGCCCAGCGCCTCGCCCTGGCTGCTGAACACCTCGATGCCCTTGTTGCTGGCCACATAGACGCGGCCCGCCTCGTCCACAGCCAGGCCATCGGCGCCACTGGAGTTGCCGGTGTCGGTCTTCTGCCAGCCGTCTAATTTGGCAAAGTTGCGGCGCGGCCCCAGCGCGCCGTCGGGCGCGATGTCATAGGCCAGCAGGTGCTCGCCCAGGGTGTTGGCCACATACAGCACTTTTTCGTCCGGGCTGAGCTGGATACCGTTGGGGCGCTCGATGTCAGCCAGCAGGCGCTTGAGTTCACCCTTGGCCGAGATGCGGTAAACCGCAGGCTTGGCTGGCGCGGTCGCCTGCACGGGCGGCGCCGGCTGTCCGGCCGCAGGCGGGTTCACGCCGGAATCGGTGAAATAGACATTCCCCTTGCTGTCCACCACCAGGTCATTGGGACGGCCAAACGGTGCCCCCTCAAAGTTGTCGGCCAGCACCCTGGCCTTGGGCGGCGGAAAGATGATGCCCACGCGCGGTTTGAGTACCTGCACTGCGTACAGGTCGCCGTTGGCGGTGAAGCCCAGCCCATTGGCGCCGTTGCTGCCCTCCACAAAAGTAGAGGTCGAGCCATCGGGCGCGATGCGGGTCACGCGGTTGGCCGTGGTCTCGGTGAAGATCAGACTGCCGTCGCTCAAGGCCACCGGACCCTCGGTGCCGGTGAAACCCTCCCTGATCAGCTCAATCGGGGTTCCCGCCGCCACCACGCCGACAATGGCCGGTGTCACCGCCCCGGAGGGCTCGGGGCTTTGCGCCTGAGCCGCTGCCGAGGCGAAAGCCCCGGCCACGCTGGCGGCCAGCAGGGCGCGGCAAAGAATGTGTTTTGTCTTCATGCGTTCTCCTGTCTTGATGTCCAACAAGTTCAGGACTTGGACGCAGCCGCCCTGGCCGCCAGGCCCTGGACCACTTCCAGCGCCTTCTCGACATTGGCGGCCGGCGTCAGACCGCCCACGGTCGCGGCAATCTTGCCGTCGGGCGTCACGATGAAGGTGGTGCGCTCCACTCGGGCATGATCGATGTCGGCGCCGCGCGTGTCCTTGCGGCCCGCAGGCGTGTCGCTCACGCTCAGGTCAAAAGCCTTTGAAACTTTACCCCCGGCATCCGAGGCCACGGCGACCTTGCCGGCGCAATACTCTGGGTCGGCCGAGAAGGTATTGAGCCGCCCGATGTTGTCGAGCGAGACGCCGATGATGGAAGTGCCCGCTGCCGCGAACTTTTCCGTGTTCACGGCAAAACTGCGAGCCTGAATGTTGCAGCCGCCGGTGTAGGCCGACGGGTAGAAATAGACCACCACCGGGCCTTTTTTCAGCGCATCCTTCAGCGAGTAATTGAACTCCTTGCCGGCCAGAGAGGCTTTCAGCTTGAAGTCCGGCGCCGCATCGCCTTCTTTCAGTGCTGCGGCGGCCGGCAGGGCCAGCAGGGTGGACATGAGCGCGGGCAGGGCCGCCTTGAAAATCCGGTGTTTCATGTTCGTTCTTTCAGTTCGTTCAAAAAGTGATTCAGATACCCGAGAGGTAATTCGCCAGGGATTCAATGTCGGCGTCGGTCAGCGCCTTGGTGGCCTGGCTCATGACGCCGCCATCGCTGTTGCGCCGCTCGCCCGAACGCCAGTCGCGCAGTTGCTGGTCGAGGTAGCGCCATTCCTGTCCGCCTATCACCGGCGCCAGCGGGCTGGCTGCCAGGCCCTTGCCTTTGACACCATGGCAGCTGCTGCAGGCCACGACGCCACGCGCAGGATCGCCGTTCTCGTACAGCGATTTCCCCAGCGCATGGCGCTCGCCGTCCTGCGCATTCATGGCCGGCTGGCTGCCGAAATAGGCTGCGATGTCGCGCATGTCCTCGTCGGACACGCTGCGGGCCATGATCTGCATCTGGTCGTGCTTGCGCGCGCCGGAACGGAAGTCCCGGATCTGCTTGAGGATGTAATCCGGGTACTGACCCGCGAGCTTGGCGAACTTGCCTTCCGGCCCATTGGAATGGCCGGCGCCATGGCCGTCCACGCCATGACACTCCATGCAGCGCTCCGATTCGGCCTTCTCGCGGCCCAGTACCGGATCGCCCTTGACGGGCAGCGACCTGGCCGGCGCCGCATCAGCCGCCCGCGCCTTGCCGGCAGGAGTTGCCGCCATCACAGAGGGCAGCAGGCAGGCCGACACCAGCAGGCTGTAAAACAGGATTTTCACAAGCGGTCCTTGACTTCAGGACTTCTTGTAGAAGTTGTGGCAAGTCTTGCAGGCCCTGGAGATGTTTCCGGCCAGTTCCGCAGCGTGGTCAAACTGCTGGGAATCGACTGATTTGACAATCTCGCCGGCCCAGTCCTTGCTCTTCTTGGACAGGTCCACTGCGTCAGCCGCATCGCCCTTGGCCACGAAATGTGCCTCCACCTGCGTGAACATACGGTGCAGCTCGGCCGCCTCGGCCTTGCTGCGCTTGGCATCCTTCAGCGCAATGTTGGAGGCCAGGCTCAGGTTGGTGTCCTCGATGGTCTGCATCAGGTCTGTATCCAGCTCGGCGTCGGCGGCGCGCACCACCCCCGCCAGCAGCATCACCAAGCAGCCCATCACGATCAGCATCTTGCGCATAAAGCAAAAATTCCTTCCAGCGGGGCATCACGCCCCGCTTCTTCAGCTATGTAAACGATCAGGCCAGCAGGTCCTTGACCACCTTGCCATACACCACCGTCGGGCGCTCGGAGCGGCCGTTGTTCAGGAAGGTGGTTTTCATGTGGTCCAGGCCCATCAGGTGCAGGATGGTGGCGTGTAGGTCGTAGGTGTCCACAGCCTTGTCCTTGTCGGCCGTCTGCAGGCCGATGTCGTCGGTCTCGCCGTAGGTGAGGCCTGCCTTGAGGCCGCCGCCGGCCATCCACTGGGTGTAGCCCCAGGGGTTGTGGTCGCGCCCGCTGCCGCTCTCGCCCCAGGAGGTGCGGCCAAATTCCGAGGCCCAGACCACCAGCGTGCTGTCTAACAGGCCGCGCGACTTCAGGTCGGCCAGCAGGCCGGCGATTGGCTTGTCCACCATCTTCGAGAGCAAGCCGTGGTTTTGCTCCAGTTCGTCGTGGGCATCCCAATTGCGGCGCTCCGAGTCAAGGCTCTGCGGCACGGCCGAGACCACCTGGATGAAGCGCACACCGTTTTCCACTAGGCGGCGCGCGCGCAGCAGCACCTCGCCGTAGCTCTGGCTGGTCTTGTCGTTCAGGCCGTACATCTCCTTGGTGGCGGCGCTTTCCTTGCTGATATCGACAGCGACGGGCGCGGCGGCCTGCATGCGGTCGGCCAGTTCGTAGGACTGGATGCGGGCGCGCAGCTCGGTGTCGGACGGATAGCGTTCGGCGCCGGCCGAGTTCAGGCGCTTGAGCAGGTCCAGCGACTTGCGCTGCTGCTGGGCCGTGCGCAGCTCGGGACGGTCCAGGTACAGGATGGGGGAATCGCCTGGACGGAAGGCCGTTCCCTGGTACACCGCCGGCAAAAAGCCCGAACTCCAGTTCACCGAGCCGGCCTGGGGCTCGCGGTCGCCGTTGTACAGCACCACATAGGGCGGCAGATCCTTGTTGGCCGAACCCAGTGCATAAGTGATCCACGCGCCCAGGGACGGGCGCCCCGGGTTGAGGTCGCCGGTGTTGAGCTTGAGGATCGAGATGTCGTGCGTTGCGCCCACCGTCACGCTGGACTTGATGAAGGTCATGTTGTCGGCCTGCTTGGCCAGGTTGGGCAGCAGGTCCGAGAACCAGGCGCCGCTTTGGCCATGCTGCTTCCACTCGCGCTTGGACGCATACAGCTTGCCGACCCCCCCTTGGGTACTGGTCTTGATGCCCTTGAGGAAGGAGGCCGGAACCTCCTTGCCGGCCAACTTGATCAGCTCGGGCTTGTAGTCATACAGGTCCAGCGTGCTGGGCGCGCCGTCCTGGTGCAGCCAGATCACCGATTTTATTTTTCCAGGGAAATGCGGCGACTTCAGCGCCAGCGGATCGACCAGATCGGCCGCATGGGCGGCAGAAAAGCTGCCCAACCCCGGTATCACACCGCTCAGGGCGGCGGCGCCACCGAGGTACACTCCGGATTTGCGAAGAAAGTCGCGGCGGGAATCATGGCTCATGGGAATCTCCTTGTCGTTTGTCAGTAATGGTTGATGGTCAGAAGCGGTAGGCGAACTCGTTGGAATTGGCGACGGTGTGAACCAGATCGACAAACGCTGCGGACTTCACCGGGTCAAATTTCGTGGTGTCCTTCAGGCCGGAGGGCACGGCCACCTCGAACTTGCCGTTGGCCGCCTTGTGCTGGACCACGATCTTTTGCTCGGCCAGGAAAGACTTGAGCGCGAGGCGCTCGGTCTGGTTGGGCTCGCGTGAGTACAGGATCTGGTAGAGCCGGTTGATCTGCGCCGTCTCGTCGCCGCCCGCCTCGTTGATCACGCGGCCGGCCAGGGCCTGCGACCAGTCGAACACCACCTCGCTGTTGAACAGCGTCAACGCCTGCAACGCCGTGGTCGTCACATCGCGCTTGTGGTGCGGCTGGTTCGGGTTGGCCGGGTCGAAGTTCTGCGTGATCGGGTAGCTGAAGCTGCGGCGCGTGAAGATGTAGAGGCTGCGGCGGTTCCAGTCTTCCTTGTCGGTCGAAACAGCCCAGACGCGGTTGCCCTGGAAATCCTCCGCCTTGCCCACCACGTCGCCGGTCTTGACCACCGGCGGGAACACGGAAGGGCCACCGACCTTGTCGCTCAGCAGGCCCGAGGCATACAGCAGCGAGTCGCGGATCACCTCGGCTTCCAGGCGCTTGCGCGGATAGAAGGCCAGCAGCTTGTTTTCCGGATCGGCCTTGACCACGTCCAGGCGCTCGTCGGACGACTGGCGATAGACGCTGGACAGCAGGATTTCGCGGTGCAGCTTCTTGACGCTCCAGCCGTTTTTCACGAAGTTGGTGGCCAGGTAGTCGAGCAGCTCGGGGTTCGTCGGCTTGGTTCCAGCGCGGCCGAAGTCCTGCACCGTGGAGATGATGCCCTTGTCGAAGTACTGCGCCCAGACGCGATTCGCATAAACGCGCGCCGTCAGCGGGTTGCTGTCGCTGCTCAGCCAGTTGGCCAGCGCCGTGCGCCTGCCCGATGAGCTTGCGGTCGGCGTGATCGCCACTTCACCCTTGCCGCCCCACAGCGCGGGAATGGCCGGCTGCACGGCTTCGAGCGGGCGCTCGTGGATGCCGCCGAAGCGCACATGGGTGGGCGGCACTTCTTTGGTCAGTTCCAGCGCGGCGGTGAACTGGCTCGACCCCTTGGCCGGCTTGATCTTGTCGAACTGCTTGAGTTCTTCCCGCAGGGCCTTGTAGGTCTTCCACTTCTCTGCGTTGTCGGGGTTGTAGTAAACAACGCTCGGTTTCGTGCCACTGTCTTCCAGATAGCTTGCGATTTCATTGTCGGTCGCCACAGCCTGCTTGCGCCAGTTGACCCAGCGGTCCAGCGGCGTCCACTGCGCCTCGGGCTTGAAGATCGCCTCGCGGCTGTCGGTCAGGTAACGCTCGTTGTAGTACTTGCGTCCGGCCTCGCGCACAGTGTCGAGAATGGCCTTTTGCTTGGCGCGTATGTCCTTGGTAGCCTCCTGGTAAGCCGCCTGCTGCTGCTCGTAGGCCTTGTCCCATTCGGTTTCAGTGCCCTTGGCCAGCGGCGTCTGCTCATTGAAAGCCGTGTTGGCCAGGAAGGCCTGCAATTGAAAATATTCCTTCTGGCTGACCTTGTCGGACTTGTGGTTGTGGCAGCGCGCGCAACCGACGGTGGCGGCCAGGAAGGTCTCGCCCACCAGGTCGGTCATGTCGGTCTCGATCTGGTACTTGCGCTGCACCAGGTCGCGCGAGTTGCGGTTGTCGGGGTAGCCGGCCAGGAAGCCGGTGGCAATCCTGGCGTCCTGGCTTTCTGGCCAGAGTTCGTCGCCGGCCACCTGCTCCTGAATGAAGCGGCTGAATGGCCGGTCCTGGTTGAAGGCCTTGATCACATAGTCGCGGTAGCGCCAGTTGTTCGGACGGGTGTTGTCGTTCTGAAAACCCGTGCTGTCGGCGTAGCGCGCCAGATCGAGCCAGCGCCGCGCCTGCCGCTCGCCATAGTGCGGCGAGGCCAGCAGGCGGTCAGCCAGCTTTTCATAGGCCGTGGGCGACTTGTCGGCCACGAAGGTTTTGACCTCTTCGGGCGTTGGCAAGAGTCCCCAGGCGTCCAGCGTGGCGCGCCGGATGAAGGTGGCCCGGTCAGCCTCCTTCGAGGGCTTGAGGCCCTTGGCTTCGAGCTGGGACAGCACGAAAGCGTCGATGGGCGTGCGCACCCAGGCCTTTTGCCTGACCTCGGGCGCCTGCGGCGCCTGCACCGGCTGGTAGGCCGACCAGGCCTTGGGCGCCGCTCCTTGCGCGGACCTGGCCGCGTCAACGACCGCCTGGGTCTGCGCCAGCACTGCAGGCCCAGCCAGAACGCCGAGCATGACTGACAGATATATCGCCTTGTTCTTCATTACCGTGTACCCCAAAAAACATAAATCGATTTATGCATTTACTTACTCCATTTGCGAGCGCAAGCCCATGCCTTTTTCAAATGCCACCACTCGTCCGCGACACACACACAAAAGAGCGTGCAGACAGATGAAAAATGGCAAATCCGAAGAAGCAATATGCAACCATCATGCCAACCAACAATCACTCTTGAAATAAACAAAAATTACACATAACTCATTGTTTTAAATGAATATTTTTTTATTTCATTTGAATATTTAATATTTAACTAAAACAATATCAAGCATCAATGACGAGGCCTGCCTGAATATCAACAGGCCAATAGCTTGAATCTCAACAGTGCCGTTAAATAATCAGCACAAATAGGTAAAAACCCATCAAAAAAGCATGGCATAAATCCTGCTAAATCTTGCCGGTAAATCATTTTCCAGCCACCAAAGAAGGGTTATTCAAGGTGCCATCTTTTAAAACAACAGCGCTGGCCACGGCCGTGCTGCTCGCTTTGTCGAGTGGTGCGGTGCAGGCGCAGGCGCAGCCAGCCAATGAAATCCAGTCCCTGAAGGGCACCGTCGAGGATCTTCGCAAGCAGTTGGAGGAACTGCGCGGATTGATACAGCAACGGGGCGCTGTCGCGCCAGCGCCGGGTGGCGCCACCGCCGCCAGCGCAGGGGAAAGCCAGGAGTCCGTTGATGCCCGGACGGCGGCGACCAAGGCCGACATCCAGGGCATGCGCACCGACCTGGAGAACTACAAGTACGACCAGTCGCGCCTGCAGGAGCGCAACATCCCCAGCGTGACGCGCAACACCAAGATCGGTGGCTCGGTCACGGTCCGCTACGACATCCAGAATCCGGAGGCGCCGCCGTCGAGCGCCTCCAGCGGCTTCGGTCCGACCGACCCGCGCCACAGGGGTTTCAACGCCTCGGCCTTCGGCCTGAACTTTGCCGGCAACCTCTACCGCGACTACGCTGAAGGCCGCAACCTCACCTACCGCCTGGCCCTGACCAGCCAGAACACCGCCAGCAGTTCATCGACCAGCGTCAACCTGACCGATGCCTATCTGCGCTACAGCTTCCAGCCGGCATCGGGCAATGCGGAAGATCCGCTGGGCACCATCACCCTGGGCCAGCAAACCGTGCCCTTCGGGCAGGACGCACAGGCGCAGGATCCTGAAGTCAAGGCTGTCATTGGCAACGCGGGCTTCGTCTCCGGCCTGGGCCTGAACACGCGCCAGACGGGCCTGGTCCTTTCCGGCGATTACGACCCCTATGTCGATTTCACCAACAACTACCGCGCGCCCTTGCTGGCCTACTCGCTGGGTTTCTTCAATGGCAATGGCGCCAACAAGGCCGACAACAACAACTACATCGACACCGTCGGCCGCTTGGTCTATACGCTGCCGGTGGACTACAGCAGCTGGCTGCGTCAGTTGCAGATTGGCGGCTCCTACTACCGCGGATACACGTCGCTCGGCACGGCCAGCACCACGGCCACCACCGCCGCCACCAGCAAAGGCCATAACAATCGTTACGGCATGGACGTCAACTGGACCCATTTACCCTATTCGGTTGCCTACGAGCGGGCCTATGGCAAACAGGAGCTGCTGGCTGCCACAGCCGCGAACCCCGACCGCTACCAGCGCGGCATGGGCCAGTACATCAACTTCGGCTACACCTGGGGCGAGCAGTTCCTCGCCAGCTCCAGGCAGCAGGGCAAGTTTGACGACTACTGGCCGAAGTCCTTCCAGACCTTCATCCGGTTTGACGAGTGGGATCCCAACCGCAGCGGCTCTGTCGTCAATGACAAGCAATTCGTCACCACGCTGGGCCTGAATGTGTTTTTTGCTGAAACCACCAAGTTCCAGATCAACTACCTGCACATCCGCAACCAACTCGGCGGCGCTGCGCCGACGGCGGCCCGACCGGCTTCGGTCAACGCCATCCAGGCCCTGCTGAACGCCACGTTCTAACCCCCACATCGACTCCGGAGTACCCCCATGAAACGTCGCTTATTCAATTCAACCCTGCTTGCCGGGCTGGGCGCCCCCGCCCTCATCGGCCTGGGCGGCCAGGCCCGCGCGGCTGGCAAACCCACCACCATCCGCATCGGTTTCCCCGGTGCCGGTACCGGCGGTCGTCCTTTGCCCACCTCGGGCTTTCCCGCCAATTCGGTCTTCCGCGGCGAGATCGAACAGGAATTCGCAGCAGAGGGCATCAAGATCGAGTGGAAATATTTTGTCGGCGCCGGCCCGGCCCTCAATGAGTCCTATGCCAACGGCCTGCTGGACTTCTGCTTCGGCCACGGCGACCTGCCGCTGATCGTCGGCCGCTCGACCGGCCTGAAGCACAAGATCCTGCTGTCATCGGGCCGGGGCGGTGACGTGTACGTGGTGACACCGGCATCGTCTCCTGCCAAGTCGGTCGCTGACCTCAAGGGTAAGACGCTGTCGGTGCAAAAAGGCACGGCAGGCCAGCTGACGCTGTACCGCGTGCTGGCCAAGTACGGCTTCAACGATCCGGAAAAAGAGTTCCGCATCATCAGCCAGATCCGCGACGACCGCGTGGCCTCTCTGGCCACGGGCGACATTGCCGGCGCCATCGAATCCCCGTTCGGCCTAGAGGCGCGCGGCGTGGCCAAGCGCGTGGCCGAAATCTTCGACGATCCGGCCATCAACGCACCCGGCTCGGTCTGGGTGGGCGAGGCCTTTGAGCAGCAGTACCCGGACATCGTGCAGCGCATCGTGACCCGCCTGGTGAAGGTGGCGCACTGGAGCACCCAGGAAGCCAACCGCGAGACGCAGTACCAGCTGTGGACACGCTCGGGTACGAGCACCTACATCGACAACAAAAACAGCTGGGACCGCGTCAAGGATCTGCGCACGCGCATCAACCCGCTGCTGGACGACTACTACCTGGCGGCCATCAACAAGTCCATCGAGGAAACCAAGAAGTACAAGCTGACCCGCAGGCCGGTCAGCCTGGACGGCTGGATCGAACGCAAGTACCTCAACAACGCCCTGCGCGAGCTGAAGCTGGAGAACTACTGGCCCACGCAGGACGCGGCGGGCAAGTTCATCGCGGCCTGAAGAGCCAAGCCCCGAAGCGAATCGGCCATCGGCGCCCAGCCGGTGGCCATCTGACAACCCACTGGAGTCAGTGCCATGAGCGCATCCACCGCCGATATCAACGTCTTTCCTGTTTCCTTTGCGCGAGCCGAATCGGCCCGCTGGCATCGGCATGCGCTGGGTGCCGCCAAGGCCGGCCTGAAGGCAGCGCACACGCTGCTGCTCGGCCTGATCCTGCCCGTCTTGCTGTTTGCGCTGTGGTGGATCGCCACCGAGCACCACTGGGTGGCCGAGCAGATATTGCCGCCACCGGCTTTCGTCTGGGACTCGCTCAAAGATGTGCTGGCATCGGGCGAGTTGCAGGGCCATGTCATGTTCAGCGCCGCGCGCGTTGCCTGGAGCCTGCTGATCGGCGGCTCGGTGGGATTGCTGCTGGGCTTTGGCATGGGCCTGTCACGCACTTTCAAGGCTTACGTTTTTCCCACCTTCGATGTGCTGGCCCAGTTGCCGGTTCTGGGCTGGATTCCGCTGCTGATCATCTTTGTCGGCATCGAGGAGCCCCTGAAAGTGACCGCCGTGTCCATCGCGGTGGTCGTTCCGGTGGCATTGAGCACGCTCAGCGGCATTGCCAACATTCCGCAGGCCCTGCTCGAAGTCGGGCGGGTTTACCAGTTCAGCGCTTTGCAGACCATCCGCCGCATCGTGCTGCCCGCCGCCGCGCCCAGCCTGTTCACCGGCCTGCGCCAGGGCGTGATGCAGGCCTGGATTTCCGTCATCTTTGTCGAGCTGCTCTCGTCCAGCGAAGGGCTGGGCTTTTTCATGGCCTACAGCCGCTCGCTCAGCCAGATCGACATGGTGATCGTGGCCATGCTGGCCATCGGCGTGGTTGGCATCGTCATCGAACTGGGCCTGCGCCTGATTGAGTCGCGCCTGCAAGGCTGGCGCCGTTCGGCTTTTTGACTGCAAGCAAACACCATGTCCGATACCGCACCCCTTGTTTCCGCCGGCATCTCATCGGCCACATCAGACAGCAAAACCGCCTTCGATTGGCGTGGGCTGGTGTTGCCCATCGCCTTCGTGATCGTCTGGTACGCCGTCACTGCGCTTGAGCTGGTCAACACCAAACTGATCGTGCCGCCCGCCGGCGTCGTGGCCCAGGGCCTGAAAGAGCTGGCCAATGGCAGTTTTTACCTCGGCATCGGCCTGAGCCTGTGGCGCGACCTGTCCGGCTTCACGCTGGGCGCGCTCGCTGGCATCGCCGTGGGCGCGCTGATCGGCGTCTCGCACCTGGCCGACAAGGTCATCGGCCCGACGTTTCACACCGCGCGCCAGATCTCGCTGTTTGCCTGGCTGCCGTTGCTGTCGGCGCTGGTGGGCACGGGTGAGCTGTCCAAGATCATCTTCATCGGTTTTTCGGCTTTTTACCCGGTGGTGCTGGGCACGCTCGAAGGCGTGCGCGGCGTGAGCAAGGCGCATGCCGAAGTCGCCCGTGTCTATGGCTTCACCCCGGCGCAGGTGTTCTTCAGGCTGATCCTGTCGGCCGCCTCGCCGCAAATCCTGGCCGGGCTGCGCCTGGGCCTGATCTACGCCTGGCTGGCCACCATCGGCGCGGAGTACCTGCTGGTCAACGACGGACAGGGCATTGGCAACATCGTCTTCAAGGGCCGCATGGCCTTCAACGTGGAATTGATCATCTTTGGCCTGCTGGCCATCGGCCTGGTCGGCAACGTATTCAACCGCATCGCGGCCGTGGCCGAGCGCCGCCTGCTGCGCTGGCGCGCCCCGGCTCGCTGAGCCCTGCCTTCTTCTCATGCCCATGCTGTCACATTCACCTTTTTTGAAAGAAGCCCCGCCATGCCCCAAGCCGGCACCATCGAGATCAAAAACCTCAACAAGTATTACGAAGTCAAGGGCCAGCCGCTCAAGGTTCTGGAAAACATTTCCCTGTCCATCCGGCCCGGCGAATTCATCAGCATCGTCGGCTCCAGCGGCTGCGGCAAATCGACGCTGCTGCGCCTGCTGATCGGACTGGAGAGCGGCTACGAAGGCCAGATACTGCTGGACGGAAAACCCATCACCGGCACCAGCCTGGAGCGAGGCATTGTGTTCCAGGAGCACCGGCTCTTCCCCTGGCTCACGGCCGAACAGAACGTCAGCCTGGGCCTGCTCAACGCGCCCGGCACGCAGGCTGCCAAGAACAAGAGCGTGCAGGAACACATCAATCTGGTGGGCCTGAAGGGCTTCGAGAAAGCCTATCCCTACCAGTTGTCCGGCGGCATGTCGCAACGCGTGGCGATTGCCCGCGCGCTGGTCAATCGCCCGGAAGTATTGCTGCTCGACGAGCCGTTCGGCGCCCTGGACGCCCTGACGCGCTCGCACCTGCAGCAGGAGCTGCAACGCATCTGGCAGGCTGAAGGCATCACCGCCATCCTGGTGACGCACGATGTCGAGGAGGCCGTCTTCCTGGGCGACCGCATCGTGGTGATGCAGCCGCGCCCCGGCCGCATCAAGCGCATCGTCGATGTGCCGCTGGCGCGCACGCGCGAGCGTGGCAGCTACGACTTCGCCGCCATCAAGGACGACGTTCTGGGCGAGTTCAGCCACGAGCCGCGCGCCCCAGACCCTGCCACGGCCTTGGCGCTTGCAGCCTGATGGATCCGCCCGCTTTTTCTCCCCCACCTTCAACCTCAACCCTTTCCTTCTTCTGAAGACAAGCGCCCATGACTCCTTCTTTCAAGACTTCCCCATTCAAGGCATCCAAAGCGCGCACTGTCGCCTGGGTGTTCGCTGCCGTGGCAGCCGTCCCGCTGTTCGCACTGGCCCAATCGGCCAGTCCTCCTCCTCCGGCCCCGGTGTCAGCCGCTGAAGCGGCCAAACTCTTCAGCTTTTTCATCACCAGCCAAGGCGCCGGCAAGGGTGCCGACCTCGGTGGTCTGGCGGGAGCCGACGCCCATTGCCAGAAGCTGGCCAGCGCCGTTGGCGCGGGCAACAAGACCTGGCACGCCTACCTGAGCACCCAGGCCAGCGGCGGCCAGGCAGCCGTCAATGCACGCGACCGGATCGGCCATGGCCCCTGGTACAACACCCGTGGCGCGGTGGTGGCCAAGGATCTGGTCCATCTCCATGGCGACACCCTGGAGACGGCGCGCCTGGGCAACAACCTGAGCTGGGCCACGGCCTTTTCTGAAAAGAATGAGCCCGTCAAGCGCGCGGGCGACAAGCCCAACGAGCACGACATCCTGACCGGCTCGCAGCCCGACGGGCGCGCCTACACCGACGACGCGGACCACACCTGCAAAAACTACACCAGCAGCGCAGCCGATGGCTCCGCGCAATTGGGCCACTTTGACCGCACGGGCGGCGGCAACACGTCGTGGAATTCGACGCACCGCAGCCGGGGTTGCGGACAGGACAACCTGGTGAGCACCGGCGGCGCGGGCCTGCTTTACTGCTTTGCCGTGAATTGAGAGAAGGGGGAGCCTCGCAGGCCCGGCGACCGCAAGGCGCCGGGCCTTTTTTAGGGCTGCGGCGCACATTTTTTAAGTTATTTTGGCCTCTGGCGCACTATGGACGGGCGTTAGCAGCTATCAATAAAGGAGCGTTTCTCAAGCTGCATAGGACGCGCCCACGTCAGGATTTATCTGGCACGCCCCGCCAGCGACTCGGCCTTGGCGATGCTGTCGGCGATGGCCGCTGCCACGGGCGAGTCCGCAGGCGCATGCAGCAGCACCTGCCGCCACAGGGCCACCGCGCCAATATAGTCCTGGCGCTCGAAGCGAACGCTCCCAGCCAGAGCCAGTGCCTGCACGTTCTGCGGCGCCAGGGCCAGGGCCTGCTCGATCAGCTGCTCGGGTTCGCCGCCGAGCTGCTGGTTGCCGCTCATGGCCAGGGTCACTGCATAGTCCAGCAAGGCATCGGCATCGCTCGGTGTCAGCTTGACGAGTTGCCGATAGGTCTCGACCGCCTCATTGAAGCGCTGCGCCGACTCGTAGGCCCGCGCCAGCCGGCGCCAGGCAGCGGCATCGCCGGGATTGGCTTTCAGGTGTTGAACCAATTCTGGAACAGTTTCTGGCGTGCGCGGGGCCTGGAGGGAAGCGGGGGCGCCCACCGCCGCATAAACCAGCGCTGCGCCAGCCACCAGCGCCACGGCCAGGCCCACGGCAAGCCCGCGCTGCGGATCACCGGGTGGCGCTGCATGCACAGGATCAACGCCGGGCGGCGCCCGCTGCGCGCGCAGCAAGGCTGGCAACACAAAGCCCAAGGCCAGCAACAGCAGCAAGGCCGCCAGAACAGCAAAGGTGGTCATGCTGCGTGCGTCTCCCCGGCGGAATCAAGGGCATCGCCCTGCGCCTGGCGCTGGCGCACCTTGACGAAAAGCAGGCCCAGGCCGGCGAGCAGCATCGCCAGCGGGCCAAACCACAGCAGCCAGGTACTGGGCTTGACGGGCGGGCGGTAGAGCACGAAGTCGCCATAGCGCTGCACCATGTAGTCCAGCACTTCCTGATCCGATGCGCCTGCGGCCAGCTGCTCGCGCACCTGGTTTTTCAGATCGATGGCGAGCTGGGCGTGCGAGTCGGCAATCGTCTGGTTCTGGCACACCAGGCAGCGCAGCTGCTCGCTCAGCCGCGTCACATGCTGTTCGAGCGTGGGCTCGGCCAGGGCCGGCGCGGCGGCCAGCATCAGACACAGCAAGAGGCTACGCACGGTTCAGCTCCTTGATCAGCGGCAGCAGTTTTTTCTCGATGATCTCGGCGGTGACCGGCCCGGCGAGCTTGAGGCGAATCACGCCGCGCTTGTCGATCACAAAGGTTTCCGGCACGCCGTAAACCCCGTAGTCAATGCCGACTTTGCCATCGGTGTCCAGGATGGAGAGCCGGTACGGGTTGCCATGCTTTTCCAGCCACTTGGCCCCGTCAGCGCGCGCATCCATGTAGTCCATCCCGACGATGCTCACCTGGTTTCGCCCGGCCAGTTCCAGCAGCAGCGGATGCTCCTGCCGGCACGCGGTACACCACGAGGCCCAGACGTTGAGCAGCCAGACCTGGCCCTGCATGTCCTGCGGGCCAAAGGTTTTATCGGGCAGCGCCAGCTGCGCCAGCGCGAAAGCCGGGGCGGGCTTGCCGACCAGGGGCGAGGGGATTTCCTGCGGATTCAGGCGCAGCCCGGCCCCGAGGAGGCAGACCAGCGAAAAAAACAGACCCAGGGGAAACAGAAAACGTCGCATAACAGTCTCTAGGTGGCAGGTTGAACGGAAGGCGTGACGGTGGCATCGGCCAGCGGGCGTTTGGCGCTGCGCTTGCGGCCCCTGCCGTAGCGCCGGTCCGAGGCCGCCAGCGCCCCGCCCAGCGCCATGAACAGTGTCCCGCCCCAGACCCAGTTCATGAACGGTTTGTGCTGCAGGCGAACCACCCAGGCGCCGTCCTTGGTGGCCTCGCCCAGCGACACGTAGAGGTCGCGCAGCCATCCCCGGTCAATGGCCGCGTCGGTCAGCGGCATCTGCTGCACAGTGTAAAAGCGCTTTTCGGGGTACAGGATGGCCACCGGGCCGGCCCCCCGCGTGACCTCGAAACGTGCCCGCGCCGCGATGTAGTTTTTCCCTTCCACACGCTCCAGCCGGGCAAAGGTGAAGCGGTAGTCGCCCAGGGTGGCGCTGTCGCCCACGCGCATGCTGTGGTCGCTCGATGCGTCCAGTCCCCTGACCATGGTGACGCCGATCACGAACACGCCGACGCCCGCGTGGGCCAGCAGCATGCCCCAGTAGCTGCGCGGCAACCCGGCCAGGCGGCGGCGCAGCGGCATTCCCGCCGACGCATGGCGCAGGCGCCCGGCCAGCTCCGCGGCGGTGCCGAGCAGAACCCAGGCCGCCAGCGCCAATCCCACTGCCACCATCACCGAGGTGTTGAGCGCCAGCGCCACCCCCAGGGCAAACAGCACCGCCCCCACGGCGATCCGGCGCAGCCGGCGCAACACCCCTTTGAAGGAGGCCTGCTTCCACGAAGCCAGCGGCCCCACCGCGATCAGCAGCAGGAAGGGCAGCATCAAGGGCACGAAGACGGCCTCGAAATACGGCGCGCCGACCGAAATCTTGCCCAGGCCCAAGGCATCGAGCAGCAGCGGGTACAGCGTGCCGAGCAGCACCGTGCCAGCCGCCACGACCAGCAGCACGTTGTTGACCAGCAGCAGCGACTCGCGCGAGAACAGCGCAAAACGCCCGCCCAGGCCCACGCCGGGAGCGCGCCAGACGTAGAGCGCCAGCGCACCACCCACCACGACGGCCAGGAAGACCAGGATGTAAATACCCCGGCGCGGGTCGCTGGCAAACGCATGCACAGAACTGAGCACGCCCGAGCGGACCAGGAAGGTGCCGAGCAGCGACAAAGAGAACGCCAGAATCGCCAGCAGCACGGTCCAGTTCTTGAAGGTGTCGCGTTTCTCGGTCACCGCCAGGGAATGGATCAGCGCGGTGCCCACCAGCCAGGGCATGAAGGAGGCGTTTTCCACCGCGTCCCAGAACCACCAGCCGCCCCAGCCCAGCACGTAGTAGGCCCAGGCACTGCCCAGCGCGATGCCCAGCGTGAGGAAGGCCCAGGCCAGCAGCGTCCACGGGCGTGACCAGCGCGCCCAGGCCGCGTCCAGGCGCCCCTCCAGCAAGGCCGCGATGGCAAACGCAAACGCCACCGAAAAGCCCACGTAGCCCATGTAGAGAATCGGCGGGTGCGCGATCATGCCCAAGTCCTGCAGCATCGGGTTCAGGTCGCGCCCGTCCGCCGCAGCCGGCAGGGTGCGGTCAAAAGGGTTGGAGGTGAACAGCAGAAAACACAGGAAACCGATGCTGATCAGCCCCATCACTCCGAGCACGCGCGCCACGGTGCCCGCCGGCAGGGAGCGGCTGAAAACGGCCACGGCGGCGGTCCACAGGGCCAGCATCTGAATCCACAGCAGCACCGAGCCTTCATGCCCGCCCCAGACGGCGGCTACCCGGAAATGCAGCGGCAGGCGCGAGTTCGAGTTCGCGGCCACGTAGCTCACCGAAAAATCGTTGACGGCGAAGACATACACCAGCGCCGCGAAACCCAGCGTGACAAACAGGCATTGGCCAAAAGCCGCGCTGCGCCCCAGCGCCATCCAGCGCGGCTGGCCCCGGTGCGCGCCCAGCAAGGGCAGGCTGCCCTGCACGCAGGCCAGGCACAGCGCCAGCACCAGCGAGAAGTTACCCAGCTCGGCGATCATTTCAGCGCTCCCGCCAGAGCGGGCGCACCGGCCTGCTTGAGCGCATAGGCGGCCTCGGGCGGCATGTAGTTTTCGTCATGCTTGGCCAGCACCTCATCGGCCACGAACAGTTGGTCCGCCGTGAGCTTGCCCTGAGCCACCACGCCCTTGCCTTCCTTGAACAGGTCCGGCAGGGAACCCCGGTAGTTCACGCGCAGGCGCTGCGCGGTGTCCGTCACCAGGAAGCTGACCGTGACGCCATCGGCCTGGCGCTCGATGCTGCCCACCTCCACCATTCCGCCGACACGAAAACTGCGGTTGCGCGGCGCCTCGCCTGCCGCCACCTGACTCGGCGTGAAGAAGAACACCAGGTTTTTCTGAAACGCCGACAGCACCAGGGCCACGCCCAGACCCAGCGCAGCGAGCCCGGCGACGATCAGGCCCCAGCGCTTGTGCCGGGCCTTCATGCGCCGCCTCCGTCCGGGTGCTGCCGGGCGTGACGGAGTTCACGCACGATATCCTTGCGGCGCCATTCCAGCGCCAGCCATTCCCCCGCCAGGCAGGCCAGGAACATCCCCACCGAGCCCCACACATACAGCGCATAGCCGCCCATGGCCAGAAAGTCGCTCAGATTGCGCCAGATCATGCGGACACCTCCGGCAGTTGCGCCACCCATCTGGCATGGCGCTCGCGCTCCAGCACGATGCAGCGCAGGCGCTTGAGGACTGCTGCCAGCGCATACACCCAGGCGCCCAGCGCGGCCAGCAGCAAGCCCGTCAGCATGCTGGACGCCATCAGGGGTGCACTGCTCAGGCTGATGGAAGCGCCCTGGTGCAGGGTGTTCCACCATTTCACCGAGAAGTAAATCACCGGCACGTTGACGACGCCGACCAGCGCCAGCAGGGCGCCCGCCCGGTCGCCGCGACGCGGGTCGTCGATGGCCGACTGCAGCGCCATGAAGCCGGCGTAGAGAAACAGCAGCAGCAGCTCGGATGTCAGCCGCGCATCCCAGACCCACCACGCGCCCCAGGTCGGGCGGCCCCACAGGGCGCCGGTCCACAGGGCGACAAAGGTGAACATCGCGCCCGTGGGGGCAATCGCACGCGCCATCATGAACGACAGGCGGCTGTTCAGCGCCAGGCCCATCGCGGCCCAAAAGGCCATGGCCACATACAGCACCATCGACAGCCAGGCGGCCGGCACATGGACAAAGATGATGCGGTAGGCATCGCCCTGCTGGTGGTCCGTGGGCGCCAGCAGAAAACCAACGGCCAGGCCCAGCGCCAGCAGGGCCACGGCTACGGCCTGCAGACCGGGAATGAGGCGCCCGGCCAGCGGGTAAAAAGCGGGAGCGCCAGCGTACTTCCACCAGCCCGGACGAGGGCTGGCAAAGAAACGCGCGGCAAAAGGGGCGTGTAAAACGGGTCGCAAGACAGAACTCCTTGATCAGATCGTTATTCCAGGGCGATTCGCAGCGCTGCCGAGGTGGCCCAGGGCGCCAGCGCCAGCGCGCCTGCCAGCACGCCGCCCAGCAGCAGCAGGTGGGCTGCGGCGTCCAGGCCGCTGGCCTGGGCCTGCACCGCGCCCGCGCCAAAAATCAGCACCGGCACATACAGCGGCAGCACCAGCAGCGCCAGCAATATCCCGCCACCGCGCACGCCCAGGGTCAGGGCGCTGCCAATCGCCCCCAGCAAACTCAGGATGGGCGTGCCGATCAGCAAGCCCAGACACAGCACCTGGCTCGCAGCGCCAGGCAAGCCAAACTGCAGCGCCAGCAGCGGGGACAACAGCACCAGGGGAACGCCCGCCACCAGCCAGTGCGCCAGCACCTTGCCCAGCACGATGAGCACCAGCGGCTCGGCCGACAAGGCCATCTGCTCCAGCGTTCCGTCGGCAAAGTCGAGCGCGAACAGCCGCCCCAGCGACAGCAGCGAAGCCAGCAAGGCCGCCACCCACACGATGCCGGGCGCCATGCTGCGCAGCAGGGCCGGCTCCGGCCCCACGCCCAGCGGAAACAGCGTGACCACGATGACAAAGAAAAACACGGTAGCGAGCAGGTCGGCGCGGCGCCTGAAGGCCAGCAGCAGATCGCGCCGAATCACGCATGCCAGCACCTTCAGCATGATTGGGCATCGCCCAGTTCAAGCAGATGCAGCCGCGCCGCCTGCAAGGCCAGCGGCTGGTGCGTCGTGTACACCACCACGCCGCCTTGCGCCAGGTGCTGGTTCAGGGCCGCGTGCAGCGCGTCCGCCGCCGCCTGGTCCAGGGTGTTGAAGGGCTCGTCGAGCACCAGCAGGGGCGGCCGGTGCGCCAGGTGCAGCCGGGCCAGGGCCACCCGCTTGCGCTGCCCCTGCGACAGGCGCGCCGCCGGCAGCCGCGAAACCGCCCCCAGGCCTACCTGTGCCAGCGCCTGCTGCGCCTGTTGTTCTTCAACCGCCTGCCCGGCGATGCGCGCGCCGAGCAGCAGGTTTTCCGCCGCAGTCAGGTCGTCCTTGATGCCGCCGGCGTGGCCGATGTAGAGCAGGTCGCGGTAGAAATCCTCGCGCAGGCCGCGCACGTCACGGCCCAGCCAATGCACCGTGCCCGCGCTCGGGAGGGCCAGGCCGCACAGCAGCCGCAGCAAGCTGGTTTTGCCGCTGCCATTGCGGCCCTGAACCCATAGAGCCTCGCCGGCCGAAACGTCGATGTCCACGGCGCGAAACAGACCCCGCCCGCCACGCTCACAGGCCAGGGCGTGGGTGCGCAGGCCGGTCGCTACCATCCGGGTTGGCCTTGCGTGGCCGTGGCCGGTTCTGCCGCCGCCGCTGGTGAACCCGGCAAGGCCGCGCCACTGACGCCATACACCACGGCCACAGCCACGGCCAGCGCCACCACAAATGCAATCGCGCCGCCTTTGCGGCCGGAGGCGTTTTGATGATCCGCTGACGGCGCTTTTTGCCGCTCCACTTCTTTCCAGCCCATCACCATGGGTTTGACCAGGTTGTCGCGCTTGAACCAGGCATAAAACGCGATGGCCGCCACATGCAAGGCCAGCAGACCCCACAGGACATTGGCAAACTGCTTGTGCAGGCCTGTCAGCCGACTGGCCAGGGCTTCGTCCACCAGCGCGAATAGCGGGCCGCTGAACGCGATGTCGTCATTGCTGAACAGTCCCGTGCCAGCCTGCGCGGCCAGCAGGCCCAGCAGCGCAATGACGGACAGCGCGCCCAGCGGGTTGTGCCCGACGCCGCGCCAGCGCCCTGTCAGGTAGGCCTTGAGCCGGGACGGTGTGGGCAAGAAACTCAGGAAGCGGGCATGGGCCGAACCAATCACGCCCCACACCAGCCGGAACACCACCAACCCGATGATGCTCAAACCCGCCTTGCCATGCAGCGCCATCCATGCGCCGCCCAGTTGACCCGTGATGAGCGCCACCGCCACCGCCAGCACCAGCAGCCAGTGAAACAGCCGAAGCGGCAGATCCCATAGGCGAATGCGCACGCGCGCAGGCAGGCTGACCGCTGGCGCAGCCGTTGCGTGACGAGGCGCGTTGTCAAGAATGGCTTGGACTTTCATGGCTGTTCTCGCAGGTCAGGGGGCGGCCGATGCCGTGGCGGGCTTGGGTGGCGGCGCAGTCACGCGGGTAATCGTTCCGCCCTGGTCCTCGTAATCCTGGGAACCGGCGGCGCCAGCCACCTTGAAGCCCTTGCTAGTCAACAGATCACCCACCGCACCGGCACGGTGGGCACGGTTGGAGACGGTCAGGATGGCGCGATCCTTGGGGATATAGGCCAGGCTTTTCTCCACGTCATTGACCTGAATGTTCAGATAGACCGGAAAACTTCCCTTGGCGGTGAGTTCATCGGGGCGGCGCACATCAATCACCACCAGCTTCTGCGGCTTGGCCAGCAGGGCGTCCACGCCTGCGCGATCGAGCCGCTTGGTTTTGTACTTCCACACATCGGCGGCAGCAGTGTTGCCGGAGGCACTGGCGGCCGGGCTGGCCTGCTGCGCAAACGCGGCGCAAACGCTCAGACTTAACAGGGTGGCAGCCAACACGCTCTTCTGGTATTTCATGGGTTTTTACTTTCTTCATGGAGGGTTCTGGCATCCCCTGGCCTGGGCCTTGCGGGGTGTCTGCCGACCCTCCTACCGCAATAAGCGCGCCATTGTTGTGACGCGCCATCTTCCCAGTGAAAATGCCCTCCGCGCGCGCATGCTTGGCACCGAAAATCCAGCAGCCCTGCTGCGCTATCAACAGTGCCAGCCCTCGGATTGCTGCCTCGGCAACAGCACCTTGGGGTCTGAGGTGCAGTGAAATGGAAAACCGGGTTAAGCAATCAATTTAAGTGGCCAAATGAATTTTTGGCTGTGGTCGGCCTGCCATCTTTCATGTTTGGCTCGGGTCCGCCGGGTCACGCAAAGGCCGTAACTCCCCTTGGCTACAGCCTCTGGCATCGAGAAAGAATATCGACCCAACATCGAGCATCCAGAACGCCTGCCAAAGCTGGGCTGAAACGGCGGCGGCCTATCGGTTTTTGCGCAACGAAGAGGTCAGTTGGGACAAGGTGCTGGCGCCTCAATGGCAGGCCAGCCAGGCGCGCATGGCCGCGCACAAGGTGGTGCTGTGCATCCAGGGGTTCTACGCCCAAATCCACGAAATTTTCAGATTGCTAGGCCGTGTTCGGAAAGTTCAGTGGAGCCATTTCATGATGCCGGCGATGTGTACAAAGCCCAGAGATCGGATGTCGAGCTTGTCAAAGCGGGTCGCCACACGGCGAAAGGCCTTCATGCGCTGGAAGAGGTTTTCCACCAGGTGCCGCGCCTTGTAGCGGTGCTTGTCCAGGACACGCTGCTTTTCGCGGTTGACCCTGGAGGGGATGATGACCTGCATGCCACGCTTTTCTGCCGCCTGGACGATCTTGTCGCTGTCATAGGCTTTGTCCGCCAGAGGGGCCTTGGCCTGCAGCCCATCGAGCAGTTCGGGCACGGGTTTGGAGTCGTGACGCTGCCCCGGGGTCAGCACAAAGCGCAGCGGGTTGCCCAGTTGAGGTTGCACAACATCAGCACATCAAACTTTCCGAACACGGCCTATTAACTTCTCTAGGTAACACCTGACGGACTTTGTTTTTCCAGTTCTACAGAAAACCAGATCGCATCGAAGCCCGACGGACTTTGGCGCGACATGCGATGGTCTAGGCTTCAGAAGAAAAATGGAGCATGATCCCGACGGACTTTGTTTTCGAGCAACAGAGCCTCTGGAGGCTGTGCTGGCCCCACAGCAGACAGTTCGACCGCGCGTTACTGCCGCTGCCGCAAATTTCGCTTGTACTGTATCCGCGCACAGGCCCACTCCGAGGTCCCGGCGAGCCGCCTGGCCACGCTATTGCTGGATGCGGTGCGCCAACATGTGCAGCTAGTGACTGAGCCGAACCGACCGAGTTAAGTGTTCAGTCCCGGCATTTGATGGATCGGATCAATGATGAATCGATTTGGCTCTGAAGTCCAGCGCTTGCAGATGTATTCATAGGGCGTTAAACCCTTGAGGGACTTCAAACGACGAGCAAATTAGTTCCTGTAGGAATGCTGTGGCCGTTTCGACGTTGGCACTTTCTTGTAAGCGCACAAAGGCAAACTTGGACGTACGATCTATGGCCACGAACAGGTAGAGCTTGCCCTGAGCCGTTCGCACCTCGGCGATGTCGATGTGAAAGTAACCGATCGGGTAGAGTTTAAATACCTTGCGCGTTAGCTTGTCACCCTCGACCTGCGGCAGTCGGCTGATGCCGTGGCACTTGCCAAACAGCGATGCAGGGCTGAGCGGCTCAGATGAGGAATCGTTGGCTGTAATGCGTACAGACAGTCATCCAGAGGCAGCAACGTCTGCTTGGCGATTGGGCCACGATGATCGCCTCATCCTCAATCGAGAGAACGGTGGACTTGGCCTGCTTCGGCCCTGTCGGATGGTCGGCTGTAGAAGCACGGCACTTGCCAACTTGGTCACGGTCTTTTGGTTGATCCCATGACGCCTGGACAGCGCCCTTAGGCTTTCTTGACTATTTTGTATTGTTCGACGGACTGCCTCTGCCCGGGTGGCGCAGCCGTGAAGAACTTGGCCCATAGTGCTTCCTTCCATTGCGAGGAGAATATTGCACCATCAAATGCAGGGAATGAACAGCTAAGCTCTGTTCAACGTCCGCTTCTGTTCAGGTCGCAGGTCCGCTTTGGGCCGATTCTGTTGAGAAATACTCCAGCAGAGTTCTAACGTGCTTTTGTGGGGTAGCTTGATGCTTGCTCGCATTGTGATCGTCGATCCTGGGGCGATTTGAAAGGTCGAGGTTCGCCATTTCTGAGAACTATCGCCGGCAACCTGAGTTTTCAACAGAATTGGCCCAAAGCGGACGGCCAAAATCTTGATCCTACGGTCTCAGTTGCAGCGGGTGCGGTCCTTTACTGTTCCAAACTCGTCGCCCGAAAGCGGCCCCACAACGTTCGACGTAAGGAGCTGGCCGCAGGCAGGTCCGCCGACGGCAGCCCGGGCTGGTAAGCTACGCCAAAGGACGGGTGCAGGGAGCGCCAAAGATATGGCGAAGCAAAATTCTGTAGGTCCCTCCAGGAGCGGCGACCAGTTCCACTATCAATGGGCTGCCCGGCAATGCCTCGGGCTGCTTGCCGCGAGAGACGGCCTGGTGGCGGTGGCGATTGAAGGACCATCACTGGACGAGGGAGATGCTTCTACGAGCGTCGGTGACCAGGTCATTGACGTCGGTCTCTACTACGGGAGCGAGGACGTCATAGCGGCGAAGTCCATCCGCTATGTGCAGCTCAAGCACTCATCCAAGCACGCGCACGACCCTTGGACGGCAAGCGGTCTCAAAGGAACCATAGAAGGCTTCGCTGGGCGTTTCAAGGCGTTGGAGGCGTCGCTTGGTCTGGAGGTCCTGGCGAAGAAGGTGCGGTTCATTTTTCTGACGAACAGGCCCATGGATGGGACTGTTCTTGACGCGTTGGCCGATATCGCCGCGGGGTCGACAGCGCCGCGGCACCGTGACATTGACGAGTTACTGAAACGGTACGCGGCGTCAGCAGGCAGTAGCGTACAGAGCTTATTCGCTGTCTTCTCGATTGAGGCTGGCGAACCGGATCTGTGGGAACAACGCAATCTCCTCCGTCAGGATCTCAACGCCTATATGTCCGAACCGGATACGGAGGCTGCGCTTCAGCTGAACGAGTTGGTTACCCGCCGGGCAACCGACGAGGGAGAGAAGGACCGTTCCGTCCGGCTCTACAACGTCCTTCTCGCCCTTCGGGTGACTGAAGTCGAGCTTCTGCCGGCCGCCTCGCTGATCTCGGAACCGGCGCAGGTGCTCCCTCGAGCGCAGCAGGCAGACATCCTCGCGACGCTGCTCACCGCACAACGCCCTGTTGTCATCCACGCCGATGGTGGTGTGGGTAAGTCGACCCTATCTGCTCACCTGGCCCGTGCGATGCCCGCTGGGTCGGTGGCGGTGCTGTACGACTGCTTCGGTGACGGGACCTATCGCCAAGCCTTGAAGTATCGCCATCGGTACCGCGATGCCCTCATCCAGATCGCGAACGAGCTCGCAGGTCAGCAGCTTTGCCTGCCATTGATTCCGTCCAGCGGCACCGATCCCAAGCAATTCATGCGGGCCTTCGTGTCGCGGCTCAAGCAAGCGATTGATCTTCTTAGAGCCCGCACGCCTCAGGCGAGCCTTTGCATCATCGTCGACGCGGCCGACAACGCCTACATGGCGGCACATGAGATCGGTGAGCGCGCCTTTGTCCATGACCTGATCAACACGGATATGCTCGACGGGGTGCGGTTGGCATTCACTTGCCGGTCTCACCGGCAGAGGCACTTGGGCGCTCCACTCGACAGCATCGTGATCAAGCTGGAGTCGTTCTCCAAGGCTGAGACCGCCACACACCTGCGTCTGAGCTATCCCGAGGCGACTGACGCGGAGGCAGCAGAATTCGCTTTTCTCAGCAGCGATAACCCCCGAGTTCAAGCGCTGGCCATGGAGGGTACCCCGCCCATCGGCGACATGCTGAGGGCCCTGGGACCAACGCCCACAACGGTTCAGCACGCGATCGGAGGTCTGCTGACCAAAGCCATCGACAGGCTGAGAGCCGAGTGGGGACCGACCGAAGCGAATCAGATTGACCTGATCTGCAAGGGCCTTGCAGTTCTCCGGCCCCTAGTGCCGATTTCCATCCTGGCCCAGATCGCCGAGGTTCCCGAGAGCGCAGTGCGGACGTTTGCCACTGAGTTTGGGCGGCCTCTGTTCGTCAAGGACTCGGGTCTGCACTTCATGGACGAACCAGCGGAGACCTGGTTCAACGAGACGTTCAAGCCCGATGCAGCTTCGCTTGATGCGTTCCTCGCGAGGCTTAAGCCGCTCGCGGCAAGCAGCTCCTACGTTGCGGCGGCGCTGCCGCAGCTGCTGCTATCAGCCGGCCGGATGGACGAGCTGATCGCGCTGGCGCTATCGAATGAGAGCTTGCCCGAGCTCAATCCTCTAGAGCGACGCGATGTCGAGCTGCAACGACTGACGTTCGCGCTCAGAGCGTGCCTGCAGCAGGGGCGGCATGTCGCTGCCGCGAAGCTCGCGATGAAAGTCGGCGGCGAGGTGGCCGGCGAGGTTCGCCAGAACACGCTGATCCAAGAGAACACCGACATCGCCAGCGTCCTGCTTGCGCCAGATCGCATCGAAGAAATGGTTTCCCGTCGCACGTTCAGCGGCGGATTTCTGGGCTCACATCACGCTTACGAGGCGGTGCTGCTCGCCGGAAGCGATGACCTCATCCCTGAGGCGAGAAGCAGGTTGCGCATGGCCTGGGAGTCGTTGATCGCTTGGAGCAAGCTGCCACCCAAGCGCCGCAAGGACGACAAGCTTGAGGACGCCGACGTCGCTGAGCTGGCTCTCGGTGCGCTGAGGCTGCGAGGTCCTGCTGAGGCCGCGCGATTTCTGAAAGGATGGAGTCCCAAATCCACTGTACTGAGAACCACGAAGCTCGTCGCTGCTCGACTTGCGGATCTTGGCGACTACAAGCGGCTCGATGAGCTGGCCGAGCACGCCGGGGGCGATGCATGGATGTTGCTGGGCTTGGCTACTGAAGCGGCCAAGGTCGCACATCTGTTGCCTGAGGAGCCGCTGCGCCATCTGATGGGTATCTTGGTTGACCCTAAAGTCAAGCTGCCCGAAGAAAACCTCTCATGGAAGTCGGGAAGCAGCGTGCTGGACGGCGTCTGGTCCGCAATCACGCTGGCGCTCCGGTGCCTCCCGCGCGACGATGCGACTTGGGCGGAGACGTTGCGCCGGTACTTGCCGGCAGATCCGCCTCGCCAGTCCCATGATTTCGACGCCGAGCGCGCGAAGTTCATCCGAGCCTACGCTTTGGAAGCCGCGCTGCGCGGCCAACGGATTAAGTTGATTGATCTGGCACCCAAGGATGTTCGCCCTGAGTTCAAGACGAAGGGGTCTCCTGTTAAAGGCCAACAAGCGTCCCAGCTGGAGCACGTGACAGGAGGCGTTCTCGCCTGGTTCATCTTGGCCGCTGAAATCGCCTGTGGCCGTCAGCCTTCCAACCTTGACCATGAGATCGAGCTTGCGCTGGGACAGACGAAAACTGCTTCGTCACGCGACTACCAGCGCAACTTCAATTTGGAGAAGGTGGCTGCCGTCGAGTGGGTGCAAATCTTGCGCGACGCGGGTTCCAGCAAGCCCGCCCAAGCTGACGCGTTGTTGAAGTGGATCGACAAGCAGAGCCACATCTACTCGAGCACACTCACGGCGATGTGTCGCGTGGCGGCGCGAACAGCGGGACTGGCCGACCTCTCGTTGCAGCTGAGCTCGAGAGCGTTCGAACAGCTTGCTACGTCACGCAGCGATGCGGAGACACGGGTTGACGACCTCCAGGAGCTGGCGCGTGCCATCTTTTGCGTGAGCAAGTCGGAGGCGGCTGCCTATTTCGACAAGGCGATCGACATCGCCAGCAAGATCGGAGAGGAACACCTCTCTCGATGGACAACGTTCCTGGATCTCACGGACGCTGCGCATCGCCGGGGCCATGCAAGACCACGGACCGCCTATCGGCTGGCGCGCATTGCCGAGCTCAGCTACGAGCACATGGCCCGGGACAAGTACATGGATTGGAACAGGTTGGTTGAGGGCCTGGTCGGCCTCTGCCCTTCGTCCAGCCTGGCGATCCTGAGCCGTTGGCGGGATCGAGAGTTTGGGTTTTCTGGCGAGCTATTCCCGGTCGCGATCTACCGCCTGATCGACCACGGGCTCCTTCCTAAGAAGGCCGCCATCGCGCTGAGCGGCACCGTGAAGGGATGGAAGCGCATCGACGACATCAAAGCGGCCATCGACGCAGAATCCAACGCCGACCGAAAGCGATCAATCCTGCAGATCGCCTATCGCTTCCTTCGCAGCCAGTCTTACGAAACGCCCACCTGGCGCGAGCTCAAGGCTCTGGCCGACTCACTGCATGTATCGCTGCCAGATCTGGAGCGGCTGCTTCACGCATCAGAAGCAAAAGCAGCCATTGCGCCAGTGACAACTGCTCCTATGCCCTGGGCGGCCCCACACAAAGAGATCCAGGAGCCCGACTGGGATGCAGTTTTCAGTGGGGTCGATCTCCGAGATGCAGCCGCGGTTCTCGCGGCACGGCGATCGCTCAAGAAAGCTGACTATCGTTCGTACGTCCGCGAGTTCTATGAAGAAGGCTGTCGGCGCGCGACGCTATCGGAGATAGAGGGGTACCTCCGCGCAATCCGGTCGGACGACGAATTCAGCGTGTTCAGCTTCATGGACGTCATCAAGCACCTCCCCGGGCCGAGCAAGAGGCTCCAGTCAGTCCGCAACGAACTCAAGAAGGCAGCCATTTCGCTGGCCGCGAGCGAGCCCAATCGTGTTGGGCGCCGCGGCTGGGGTCGTGCAGGCCCCTTCGATGGTCTCTATGCAGAGGGCATCGTCTCGGAGAATGAAGTCGCGTCAGCCCGGATAAAGGGATACTTGTCTCAGCTCGACACGCTTGATGCGAACGACTTGTTCAATCTGGTGGAACCGCTCGCACGGCACTTAACCAGCGACGAGGCTGATGAAGTGTTGAACTTCGGATTTGACCTGCTTGAAGAGATCCTTGAGGGTGAAGACGGCGATGGTCCGTGGAATGACTCGCTCGCTCCGTCATCGTCTTGTGAAGCAGCCTTGGCCGGCTATTTGTGGGCAGGTCTGGCGCGCCCTTCCACTGCGGAACGCTGGGAACACGCGCACTGCGTCCGAAACTGCCTTGAGCTCGACTGGCGATCCCTACTGTCCGCGCTGGCCAGTCGCGCATCGGCTGCCGACCCAGAGCCGTTCGTCGACCGCGGTCTGATTTTCTACGAATGGCACGCCCGCCAATGGCTCTGCCTTGCCCTGGCGCGGGGCGCAATGGACTCCCCCCAAGCCGTGGCTCCATTTCTCGCGTTTCTTGACGCTGCCGTTCGAGAGCAACACGTCGTTATCCGGCATTTCGCTTCGGACGCACTGAGGCGTCTGAACGAAGTCAGTGCCTTGCCAACGGATTTGCTCGCCATCGCGAACGGTGCAAACCGCTCAGCGCTGGCCACGGATATCTACGCTCGTGGCGAACACGAGATCGTTGATGATGATGTCTCGGATGGCGAGGCCGCGGACGACGACGAGAGGTACTTCTTTGGCATCGACATCGGCCCATATTGGTTCGCTCCGTTGGGCCGAGTCTTTGGACTGAACCAGCGGTCCATCGAGCGGCGAGCGCGGCCAGTCTTGCGCGATCGCATGTCATTTGGCCACCATCGTCGCGTCGATGACCAGCGCTACAAGCGCGGACTCTTTCGAGGACGAGAGACAACCC
This sequence comes from Burkholderiales bacterium, assembly GCA_016000195.1. Classification (GTDB taxonomy): domain Bacteria; phylum Pseudomonadota; class Gammaproteobacteria; order Burkholderiales; family Burkholderiaceae_C; genus Polaromonas. The sequence goes on from JAECRO010000004.1 coordinate 76,564, forward strand.
ACTCGCACGGCAGCATGCCCGGAGTGGAGGACAGCGTCGTCTATCAGTCCTATCACGCCATGATGTTCGTCGCTGGCCAGCTCTTGGAGACCAAGCCGGTACGCCGTCGCGCTGATGAGGAAGAGGACCCCTTCGACGACTGGTTGAAAGGACAGTTGCTCACTCGCGGTGATGACCGGTGGCTTGCGGATCGACGCGATCCCCAGATACTGAAGGTTGACCCGGCGAGCAGCACTCGATCTGATGCCTCATGGTGTTGGCAGGTCGATCGACAGTACCTGGATGACCAACTGACAACGGACGACGGCATGACGGCTCTCTGGGGTCATTGGACGACCACCGATGCGGTCAACAGTGAAACGGTGTCAGTGGGGTCTGTGCTTGTTCCTTCGCGTCACGCGGCGACCTTTCTGGCCGCTATGCAAACCAGCCCTAGCCCAGGAGAGATTTACCTTCCAGACGCGGATCACATCGACCATGGAGAGAAGGTTGATGACCCAGAGTTGAGGCTGTTCGGCTGGGTAAAGACGGGAAGCGATTCTTTGAGCCTTGACGAATATGACCCTTGGGCCGGCAAGATTAGCAGCCCGGGCCCGCGCCCTTGCCAGGAAATCCTCGATGTCCTGACTCCGATGAATGATCCCGACGCGAGATCGTGGACGCTACCAGCCGGGGGCAGGCTGAGGAGCGAGACATGGTCGCGCAGCACGGGCTACGGGGAGGAGCGCGACCTCCTTACCGGTACTCGGCTCAGCGCCGACGACAAGTTCATTCGTGCATTGTTGGAGGGGCGCCCGGACACTTCGCTGATCGTCCGCGTCAAGGTCCGCCGCAAGCCGCCGAAAGACGAGGCCGGCAAGGACGACTTCACCTTCTACAACTATCCCTACAACCGCTACTACCTGATCGGACACGATGGAATCACTCGATCGCTCTAAGGCAATCATCGAGCTTGGCAAGCGGATCGTTGCCGGCTTGAAGCTGGGCAACGATGTTACTGCGCAGTGGATGGCCCACCTGGTTGCCGAGAAGATCTCCGCTGCTGAGCAAGCGTCCGAAACCGCGCGGGATACCGCGGTAGCAGAGTGCGTTGATGTCATCTTGAAACTCTGGGCGCACCGGTACACGTTGCCCCCCTACATGCGACCGCTGAGGGAGTTGGACCCGCTGCTGCGCACCCTCAATTCCTTGGGCGTGAATGAGACAGATGAGCTCAGGTTCTTCTCGCGCCGGCCTAGCAGCGAAGAGCTTGAAGGTGCGGCGGAGGACGAGAAGAGGCTTTTCGAGTTCGCGATCGGCATCGATCACGTGGCCAGGGAGTTGATCCGTCACGCGCTCAGCGTTGCCGCCGAGCGGTCAGTCGATCTGGTCAAGCCGTGGCTGGAAGAGGCTTTCAAAGGCAACTTGGACGCCACCGTTGAACTGCGGATTGCGAGGTTCGCCGTAGAGGGCCTGTTGAAGGGCCAGGAAGCGGCCAAGCAACAGGCCATGCTTGATCGAATCGATCGGCTGGAGAGTTTTGCGAACGCCGCCTTGTTTCTGGCCGGCGAGATGAGAAAAACGCTCCCTCAAGACATCCAGGGATCGGGAGACTGACAAGACAGGCTCCGCGCTACAGCGAAACTGCTTACATCGTCAGACCTAGCGAGAGCTCATGAGGAAGTAGATTAGTCCGGCGAACAACAGGACGTCGCCGGCAAATGGGCTGAGAAGAAGGAAGGCGATATACAAAATGGTTGCCAGCACAACGGCAAGCACAGCGTCTGTACGGAGCTCACGCGCGACGCGAAGGTGGTTGGGACCGGGCTCATCATCGCGAAGGCGCGCGTGCATGGCGCTGAGGCTGGACAGCGTGCCCGCAAACCGCATACAGCACCTTTTGCAAACCCAATGTTTCCCGTTCCGTTCGGGCCGGGAGAGGCATAGCCTACTTCCAGCCTGACTTCCCCCACTTCGGGCTCACAAAGCAGTCACTGATGTACGGCTGCTATCAGCCAATTCTGTTGAAAAACTCTCCAGCAGTTCTAACGTGCTTTTGTGGGGTAGCTTGATGCTTGCTCGCATTGTGATCGTCGATCCTGGGGCGATTTGAAAGGTCGAGGTTCGCCATTTCTGAGAACTATCGCCGGCAACCTGAGTTTTTCAACAGAATTAGCCTAAAACGGTCAGCCAAGGAAAAGTACTGACCGACTGCTCTTGGCCGGTAGCTGATGTCATTTCCTAGGTCGTCTGGACGCCAGTAGACGCCGATGGTAGTGCGTAACACTGATTGATGAAATCTGCGACTACGTGGAACGAATAAAGCACTGTGGGGTACAGCATGTCAGTGCCGTGAGCATGCAAATTTCGGATCTTCGGCATATGGGTCGCGTAATGCTCGACCCAGTCGAGAGAGTCCTCGGGAAGGATTTTGGCATCTGCCAGGCTATATTCGATCTCAGTTAGATTCTCCTCAATCATTTTTTTTCGCATTTCGTCAGACAACCGGTCTTCCGCTCGCCGACGCGCCATCGACTCACCAAGACCAAAGCGCCCATTGCTGATAAGTGAGTGCTTTGCCGCCAGCCGAATCCAGTCTGCCAAGCCACGCGGCTGCCCCTTCCCCGTGGGAACAAGACCCAACTCGTTCAATCGCTCACGCAGGGCAAGCTCCAGCGTCGAGAAAACATAGTGCTCGGCGACCATGTGGAAGCGGTATACGCACCAAGCGTACAAATATGCGTTCTTGGCAGTTTCGAAGTGAATGTGAATTTGCTCTGGGACAGCATTTGATAATTGCACCATCGCTATTGCCGAGTGGTGCTCCTCCAAGCTGCCTGTCGGATCACCATAGGCCATCCGAGGGTCCGGTAGCGGCAGTGCAGCGATTGATCGGAGGGAATCTGCGGGGTTTATTGCACTCATGTCTGATCAGCTCATGTCAAAGTGATACTGTAAGGGTAAGCCGTAGCCAGGCAGAGTCACACACTGTGCTGACTTTCATCCAACTTTCGATGTCCACTTTGAGCCCAAAGCGGAAGTTCAAGCGCGCTCGTTGAGGGAGCAGTATGCAGCAGGTTGATGTCGTACGTGGATCTTGCTCGAGCGGGTACTTATGGCCGCAGCTGACATCGCCGAAAACGTACTGGCATTCTTGAATCCGTTAGAGTTTTTATTCAATGAAGAGATGCCGTGGCGAGAATATTGCAATTAAAGTTCGGAATATGACATTCTCACGAGATACCGATAAACATCAACACAAGCGCAAGTCGAACAACCGGCATGAATTTAGCCGGGGCACGCGCAAGGACCTCGCGGCCGCAGCAGGCCACAAGTGTGCGATTCGTGGGTGTCTGACGCCGTCAACGTGCATCGCAACAAAGAGAGACGGCACAGTAGGAAGCGCCAATTTTGGAAGAGCCTCACATATTTATGCTGCTGCGCCTAACGGGCCGCGACCTGCTCCCCAAAGTATGACGCCCGAACAGATCATGCATCATTCGAATGGTATCTGGACGTGCAGCGGGTGCGGCGACATTGTCGACAGACTGGAATGTGAGTATTCGCCGGCCCAACTGGCTGAAATGAAAAGTGTGCGTGAAACCGCCGAGCGGATGGCGGCCAGCGACCCGCAAATAAGGGGCATTTCATGCTATATCTCCCCATTCGAATTCGACGAAGTGTTCTGGGAGAATCTCCCGAACTTTGAGGATGACAAAATCCGCCCAGCCTTGCTGGATATTGCAGCAAGGAAGCTCCAACGCCTGTACGAGCGCTCGAACCGGGACATGTCGGTCCCGGACCATCTGCCACTCAAGCCGCTGGCCAGCGCGATTAAAACAATCATCAAAGGTGACGGGGATGACCCGGCCGCCTTTCTGAACAGGGCTGCGGCACACCCATACCCTCATAGCCGTCCAGCCGGGGTCAACCACACTGCGGCACTGCGTAAAGCAGCAGAAATCGTGGGCTCGTGGGCCGCGTGCATTCCTAGCCACTTTTGGAGCGGGACCGGCTGGCACATTCATCATGTGAATGTACTAATCGCGGCATGCCATCCGCAGACCAGAGTTGTGTGCGAATCGCCCATCCGGGTGGTTGGCACTGGATGCGGGCGACATGATCACACCGCCGACCGAGGCGAAATCCTGCATTTGAAGGTGATGGGAACTGGTAGTCTCGTCAACAACCTTAACTGGCAGCTTGGCATAGCTTTTGTCAAGGGAAAGATGCTTACAACGAGCACGTTGCGCCTGGCAGGCAGGCTTTGGCCCCGCGACTTCCACAGCGCGCAATGGGAAGAGGAGTTCGACTCCTATGAGCAAGTCGTACGGAAGTTGGCGGAAGGCTGGCAGCCCATCGGCTTTGTCGATATGAACTCTGGCCAATCCGCACTCAATGATCGCATGCATCCGGAAGCATTCGAGATCGAACTGCAAATCACCCCGTCCGAACTCGAAGAATGCCTTTACCGATGCAGCAAGATTAGGCGCGCGCGCGCGCTACAAAGACAGTGGGGATGGTCGTTTGAATTCACTGACGCCTATTTCAAGCGCGAGCTGGATCTCACAATGATTCAGGCCGCTTCAGACGAACTGCGTACGCGGTTGGGACCACCGCCTTACTGGCACCGAGGAGAGTCGCCGCCCCTGGTAAGGGTGGGTGAGCGTAATATCAAGTTTTTGGCAAGGAACGGTGTTATCGCTTTCTACAGCGAATGGGCTCAGCAGTTCTAACTGACCGTTTTTAGCGGCTCAACAGGCTGTTCGGGGCCACGACGCGAACGGCTGCTAGTGGCCGTATTCTGCCTGAGCTTTGCGCCCAAAGCAGTCTTGCGGGCGGGCCGTCATAGATGTCCGCTTTGCAGCGGAAGCAGCTGTAAACTTCAACTCCACCACAGGCTGGAGTCGGCCAGTAGCGGTCCTTGATCAATGACAGCTTTTGGACGGCACGCTTGACATCTCACTTTCAGCAGAATTAGACATTTTTCGAACTCACCTTTGAGGGAGGTCCAAGTCTCTGGCGGACACCAACTAAGCCTCAGGTTTGAGGCTCAGAGTGTTTACGTATCCCGGCTTGATTCAAACCGTAGCCGCCGAATACTCAGAGGACACACCGAATTTAACCAAAATTTGGAATTGCCAAAGACCTAACGATCTTCGCCTCGAACGGTCCTGAAGGAATAGTTGTTCGGATTTAGCTGGTTGGAGCGGTTGTTTACCGAGTGGTCATAGGCGGCATTGTTGGGATTGAGGCTGTTGCTGCGATCAGCATTGCTCTGCAGTAGCAAATGCTCGTTCAGATAGAAGCCATGTGAGCCCAGCCCCAGATTGATGCGTACATTCACGATATCGATGCCGCGATATGGCCTCGACGTTATGAAGAGATAGTTCCAGAAGTCATGCTTGTCGCCAATGTCGATGCCTACGTTGGCATGCTTGGCCGTCACAAAGGGATCGAGTGCACATAGACAGCGGGCATCTGGATGAGAGTGATGGCAGGGATAGCGTAAAAAAATCGGCTCCACTCCACCCAGCGCATTACAAAGCTCCTCCACCGTTTCACACTTGCGCATTCTGGGACTGCCGTCCACATCAACCCAATATAGACGCGAATTGTGTTGGGCAGGCCATAGGATAGGTAAGTGGTTGCTGGCCCGCACTGTTACCTGCTTCCAGCTGGCGTAGCCAGCTTCTTGGGCGATAGCCTCGAGCGATTGGTTCAGGGACTGGCCTGTGCTATCACGGCGCTGCTTGGCCAGCCGCTTGAGTTTTTCCAAGGCTGTGGCACTGATGGTCTGGATCTGCATACGAACTCCAAAAGTTAGCGCGAAAAAGCAGTGCCCAATGCCGCAACCCGCATAACCAAGGGGTTTTCAAAGCCAAACCAAAAAAGAAGTGTCGTTCCGGCGAACCAGATAAGCCAAGTTGGGCAGCACGCATCGACTTGTGCGGTGGTCGAGAATCATAGCGGAAAAACGCCCACCGCGGCAGTAATGCACATGAATGGTGATAAACCACAGCCAACCGTAACCCGTGCCTTCGAGCCATCCTTGAATCGACTGACATTGTCAGCCGAATGTCCGCTTATCGAGTGTCAAACTAGCCTGTTGGAAATCCGCTCAGGGTCGAAACTAGCCGGTGCTTAACGACGCATGAAGGACCGCATTCAGTCTGCTGCTGACTAAACTAGGTCAAATTTTTTCGATGAAATAGTGTTCGTCAAACGGTCGGATACTGTTGGCGAATTCGACCAAGGGCTGGGAACTACAACGAATGGGCGGGCTCTTTGCGCAATACTGCTGCTGAGGAGGTTCCGCCATGTCGCTCAAGCCCACTCCCATTGAACCTGTTCCCGAACAGACGGCCCGAATTGCCCGGGCCGCGTTCCCCAAGGGCAATTCCTATCTCACACCGCGTGACGAGCTGGGCACGCTGTACCGCGATGAGGACTTTGCCGGGCTTTTTTCAAGGCGCGGTCAGCCCGCTCTGCCGCCCTGGCGCCTGGCGCTCGTCACCATTTTGCAGTTTCACGAGAACCTGTCTGACCGACAGGCGGCCCAGGCGGTGCGCGCCCGCATCGACTGGAAGTATTTGTTGGGCCTGGAGCTGACAGATCCCGGATTCAACTACTCCGTTCTCTGCGAATTTCGTGCGCGCCTGATTGCGGGCAGCGCCGAGATGCAGTTGCTGGAAACGATGCTCGGGCAGTGCCGCACCCAGGGCTTGCTCAAACCCGGCGCACGCCAGCGGACCGATTCAACGCATGTGCTTGCTTCGACACGCACGCTGCGCATGCTCGAATTGATTAGCGAGACGCTGCGCGCAGCGCTCAATGAGATTGCCACTGTGGAGCCGCAATGGCTCAAAAGCGTGGCGCCGCCGGTGTGGCACGAGCGCTATGACAAGCGCGTGGAGGACACGCGCCTGCCGCGCGGCGACAAGGAGCGCGAGCAGTACGCCAGGATGGTCGGCGAGGACGGGTTCATGCTGCTGGCGTTGCTCGAGGCGCCCATGGCGCCGCTCGCGCTGGGCAGGCTGCCAAAAGTCGCAGCGCTGCGCACCGCCTGGTCGCGGCATTTCGAGCGCAAGGCTTCGCCTCCCGATGGGCCGCCCAGCGTGCGATTGAAGACCAGCCGCGAAGCGGCACAGGCGCAAGAGAAAATCGAATCGCCGTATGACACCGAGGCACGCTACCGCAGCAAAAGCGCCATGCACTGGACGGGCTTCATGGTGCACCTGAGCGAAACCTGTGAAGATGACAGCGCGCACCTGATCACGCATGTGCATACCACTGCGGCCGATGTGCATGAAGCGACATGCACGCAGGACATTCACGAGGCCCTGCGCGAAAAGGACTTGGTGCCGACAGCACACTTTGTCGATGCCGCTTATGTCTCGGCCGAACTGCTCGTGGGCAGCCGGGCCGATTTCGGCATCGACCTGGTCGGCCCGCCGCGCGCCAATCCCACCTGGCAGACCCAGGTCAAGGGTGCCTACACAAAGGAGCAATTCACGATCGACTGGGCGCAGCGCGTGGTTCGCTGCCCTCAGGGCGTGGCATCGGCCGCGTGGTACGACTGCCTCGATGAGGAGGGCAAGCCGTACCACCGGGTCCGCTTTCCAAAGCCCGCTTGCAGCACTTGTCACGCCCGGGCGCTGTGCACCCAAGCCAGACAGGCGCCGCGCCAACTCTCACTGCATCCGCAGGCGCAGCATGAAGCGCTGTCCGCGGCGCGGCAACGCCTGGGCAGCGAGGAAGGGTGGAAGTTGTACGCGCGCCGCGCCGGCATCGAGGGCACCTTGTCGCAGGCCGTGCGCGCATTCGGATTGCGCCGCACGCGTTACCGGGGATTGGCCAAAACGAGCCTGCAGCATGTGGCGACGGCTGTCGCCATGAATGTCGAGCGGGTCATAGCGTGGCTGACCGGCCAGCCTCGGGAGAAAACACGAACATCGCGTTTCGCTCGGCTGGCGACGTGATCGAATTCGCCAACAGTATCCGGTCGTTTATTGGACAGAAATCTAAAGTCCGCAACGCAGCGGAAGCAGCCGTAAACTTCAACTTCACCACAGGCTGGAGTCGGCCAGAACCGGCTGTTCCCGTACACGCAAGAATTCCGGTCGAAAAGAGTGTCTACACATGCACATTGAAGTCACCGAAACCCCTAACGCTGCAGACGAAGAATTCATCGCCGTCCAAGTGCGGGCCCACAGTCGAGCACACACAGAAAGTGCATTCAGAACCCTCTGCATTCGCAGCCGCATGCTGCAGCCATCGTCAAGATGTGTTCGCCCCGTGCTTATCCTGGGCCGGGCTGTAACGAGGCAGTCCGGGCGGTCCAAAGCCATTTACTGCAACGACGGCTCAGCAACGATGTGCAAGCTGTTATTTTCGGGAGTTATCGAAGAGCCTCCCGCTCGTCAACTCCTGCAGTAAGTTGACGACCCTTCTGCCAAAGGTGTTCGGGCTGCAGGGCGTGTGGCGCTGCATCAGGGTTGTTGGCACACCTCTGGGTGTCCCTTGGGTCCTGTTCAAGTTAGCCAATCTACTAGATCCCCTCAAGGACAAGCACCTTCGCTAACGTCAATGAAGAACTTGTAATTGTGACCATTTTGCGCGTTGGTATCACGCGCCCATTTGCCACATGCATCCATCGCTTGCTGAAAGGAAGAATACGCTCCAGTCCTGCGCGCTAATATTTTTCCGGCTTCGTCCTTTAGCATCAAGCAGTAGGTGACCAAGCGTGGTTTGGTTGACCATCCCCAGATTTCAGACGTATCCGGCTGCTTTTCAGGAAATACGTAGAAGCCAATTCCCTCCTCGGCATACCGGCCCAACCCCTCGCCACCCTTCTGGCGGCTGAAGTAGTGGTCGCCTTCTTCGGCATCATAGAACCGGAATGCGGGCACGGCACCAGGACTGTTGGCCTGCAAAACGTGGCATTCAAGTCGCTCGTAAACGTAGCCCAACGTTGAAGCGGCTTCACCGGCAGAGTCAACAGTGTAGAAGTGCAAATTGCTTACAGGGTGTCGCCATCGGTGCAGCGGCTGGGTGCCGGACACCGCCGTTAAGCTGGCATAACCAAGAATTCCCACCCTAAACCAGCCATACGTGTCGTACTGACCGGCCCTACCGGAAGTGGGCTCATTTATGTCAGTGGTGTAGAGATGCATCTGACTCTCGGACGCCATACTTCTCCTCGAGGTTGGTCTTAAATACCGAATATGACAGAGTAGCTGGCAATTCACAAGGGGTCTTCCACTGAGAACACCTAATGGACCCAACTGTGACCTGTCTCTTAGCAATCGATTTTGGCAACAAACGCTACTTTCACGACGAGTTCCTCGCCAAGTCAGACGAGCAGGCCAATAAGTACGGGAAGGTGCACTGAGTGGCGAGTAGCCTTAACGACATCCCTAAAGAAATCAAGAATCAGGTCTACCTGAAAGCGCTTAAATGGCCATCGATGCACACCCGCTCGCCACATCCTTTAGTAGTGACCTATATTAGCTGCAAAGCGGGCGTAGAGCTAAGGGCTAGGCGAAGGTCGGCTTGGGGCCCAAAGCGGTCTCACAAGTGCTCGACTCGAATGCCTGCTATCAGTCTGCTGCTGACTAAACTAGGTCAAATGTTTTCGATGAAATAGTGTTCGTCAAACGGTCGTTTAGTTGACACTTCAAAAAACCGGGTTTCAACTCGGTTTTTTTGGCTATAAAGTGTCAATAAACTGATCTATAAAACATTGATTGGAAAAGGTATGAGTAAACGGATTGGTTACGCCCGAGTTTCTACTGATGACCAGAATCTGGACCTGCAGCGCGATGCGCTGATCAGTTCAGGGTGTGCCACGATTTATGAAGAGACCGCTTCGGGAAAGTCATCGGTGCGCGTGGAGCTGGAGCACTGCCGCAAGGCATTGCGTTCCGGAGACACCTTGGTGGTTTGGCGACTGGACCGGCTAGGGCGCTCGCTGTCAGATCTGGTGAAGATCATCAGGGACCTAGAGCACCAAAGCATTACCTTCGAGAGTCTGAGCGAAAAGATCGACACGGGCAGCGCCTCGGGCAAATTGCAGTTCCATGTTTTTGCTGCCCTAGCCGAATTCGAGCGCAACCTGATTCGTGAACGTACATTGGCGGGCCTGACGGCTGCCCGAGCCCGAGGTCGGGTGGGTGGGCGCAAGCGCAAGCTTAATGAGAAGCAAATTCGGGAGATTAAGACACTGCTAAGTGACCCGGCGGCGCAGGTGAAGGACATCGCCGAGCGTTACGGCGTGTCGCGCACCACGCTTTACAAGCGGGTGGGTGTAGTGCAGCCGTTGAAGTACGTAGCTTGAAGCGGGGGTGCGGCTGCTGGCCGACTGGCTGGTCGAGCTGGAATACATCGACAGCGTGTCGCACGAGACGGTGCGCCGGACGCTGAAAAAAACGAACTCAAGCCCTGGAGGAAGGTCGGCTGGGTGATCGCGCCGCAAGCGAGCGCTGCCTTCATGGCTGCCATGGAAAAGGTGCTCGACATCTACAGCCGGCCCTACGAGGCAAAGTACCCGGTGGTGTGCATGGACGAGACGCCCCGCCAACTCATTCGCGAGACCCGCGAGCCCATTGCCGCGGCGCCCGGGCGGCCTGCGCGCCATGACTACGAATACGAACGCTGTGGCGTGTGCAACGTCTTTCTGACCAGCGAGCCGCTGGCCGGGCGGCGCCTGACCAAAGTTACTGAGCGCAGAACCAAACTGGACTGGGCGGTGTTCGTGGAGGACATCGCTGAGCGCTACCCCGACGCGGAGCGCATCACGCTGGTCATGGACAACCTGAACACGCACACCCCGAGCTCGCTGTACGAGGCGTTTACCCCGGAAAAGGCCAAGGCGCTGTGGGACCGGTTCGAGTTCGTCTACACGCCGAAACACGGCAGCTGGCTCAATATGGCCGAGATCGAGATCAACATCATGGTGGCTCAGTGCCTGAGCCGGCGCATCGACAGCATCGAGACCGTGCGCAGCGAAGTGGTTGCCTGGCAGGCCCGCCGCGACAACCTTCAAGCCAAGGTCAACTGGCAGTTCACGACCAAGGATGCCCGCGTCAAGCTCAAACGGCTTTACCCGACAACTACTTCGTGACGCGACACTACGGTGCGGTGGATGTTTGCACTGGCGAGCCGGGCAGCTTGATACTGCCCCACGTCAACACCGGATGCATGCAGCTGTTCTTGAATGAAGTTTCGGCGCGTCACCCCGATGACTGCATCGTGATGGTGATCGATGGTGCCGGCTGGCATCGCAGTGATGCGCTCCAGGCGCCGGGCAATATCCATCTGCTCAGACTGCCACCCTACGCGCTTGAGCTCAATCCTATGGAGCATGTCTGGGATGAGTTGCGCGAGAAGTTTTTTCATAACAGCGCATTTCACAGCTTGGATGCCTTGGAGGACCAAATGGCGCTGGCGCTCAACACACTCGAAACAGACTCCGGCAGGGTCAGCTCCATCGTCTCATGGCCATGGATTACTGCCGCGCTTATTATTTCATTTATGAATTAAAAATGGAATCACAGGTTTTTCAGTCAACAGACGGCTGAACTGGAAAAAACGATTGTCAAAAGCATTCAGAAATCATATGGATGCTTTTTCGGCCCTGTGCTTTTTTCAAATGCAATTGCCCTGGGTAGCCAGCAAAGCCGCGCTTGGGCGCGATGTCTTTTATCGACTCCGCTACGCCCACAGGAATGAGCAGCGTGATCGAGGTCATGGGCCGGTCCTTGACCAGTCAGGTTGCGCCCTGCCAGGCTGGAGCCGAACAGTGGTCATGTGCGGCCTCGCAGTCGGTGTCATGGTTGCCGTGGATGAGCCCGCCACACCTCGGTCCTGTCCAGGATGTCGCTGAACTCGACCTCCAGCGGCCTTTGGGCCTGCAGATCGCCCAGCAGCACGATGGAGCCGAGCCGCTGCCCGTGGACCGCCTCGATGACGTGCTGGAAGCGGCCGTGCATGTCGCTGCAAAAGAAGATGTTGCCTGCTGCAGCGGTCATGGCCAGTGGCCGCGTCTTGAAGCCGGACTCATCGCTGTTCCTCCGGCCCGAGCCAGCGCCCGCCGATTCCCGACACATCGTCGCCATGCCGTGCCTGGTGCTCGATGTCGAGCGCGCTCGGATAGTGCCGTAGTATGAACGGGATTTGCTTTCTCAACTCCTCGGGCAGGCCTTCATGGCGCTTGGCTTCGCGCAGGAACTCTCCGGCCCAGCGCAGGGCCCGGGTTCTTTCGTTCGGCATGGTCATAGCCAGTTTCCTTTCAGCTGAAGTCAAAAATCCACAAGGCTTCACAGCGGCTTGCCGCTTTCATTCAATGTCCAGCACAAGTGCCGGGTCGAACCGCGCGTTCTCGAATTCGTTTTCAAACCAGAGCAGCGGATAGCCGCGCGGGTTGCAGACCACGCGCACCGCGCGCCGGGAGTCGCCCAGCCGGTAGTCGCAGCTGTCGTGGGTGTGGCCATGGATCCAGAGCCTGGCGCCCAGTAGCACTTCATTGGGGAGCTTCGAGCCAAAAATGGCGGTCAGCGGATCGTTGGACCACCTGGGGGAGCACGAATGCTTGTGCGCGAAGTGGTGGGTGACCACGACGGTCTTGTCAGGATCGCCCCGCACCAGCTCGGCCCTGAGCCAGGCGAGGCTGTCCTGGTGGCGTCCGAGCGTGTGCGCGGCCGTCAGCCGCTTGGCGCGACCCGTGTCCACGGAATCGGGCGTTTCGTAAGAGGGAGCAGGATTGGGATTGGGCACGCTGCCGTGCGGCATGAGCGGGTCGGCGGCGATCAGGCGAAAGTCGTTCAGGGCGTTTTCGCACAGGCGCATGTTCTGCGAGCGACGGGACTTTCCGAAATACTCGAAATCCGTCCACAGCGTGGCGCCTAGGAAGCGGATGCCTTCGATCGTGACGGCGTCGTTTTCAAGGAAGTGGATAGCATGCAGGGCCGCCTGCGCGCGCAGCAGCGCCAGGTGCGCGCTCCAGTGCTGCTTGTAGAACTCATGGTTGCCGGCCACGTAGATGATGGGCTTGCCGGGAAACGCCTGCCTGGCCCAGGCCATTCCCAGCGTGCCTTGGTGGATGTCGCCCGCCAGGACAATGACATCGGCCGCAAGGGCTGCCTGCAGGTCTGGTTTGAAGGGTGAGAACTCGACATGCAGGTCGGACAGGACATGGAGCTTCATGCGCGGTCTCCCTGCGGTTGCATGTCCTTGAGCCTGGCCCGGAATTCATCGCAGTGTCCGGGCGTGAACGCCACGAGGCTGTCCAGCTCCATCAGGTTGGGGCACAACGGCCGGAACCAGCCGGCCCGGTCGTCCAGCGCCAGCCAAGGCGTGCCCGGCGGGCGGTGGGCGCAAAGCCAGGTCTCGCACTCCCACTGCCGCTTCCACAGCGACAGGCCGCCAGGCGCTGCCCTGTAGTCCAGGTCGAGATGGCTGGGCGTGACGCCCACGACGCGCGTGGCCATGTCCGGGGAAAAATACTTGCGCATTTCCAGCGTCGAGACGCTCGGGTCGCGCCAGTTGAGCCGCCACGTGGACGAGATCACGACCCGGGCCTGGGCAAACTCGCGCAGGACGCCTTCGACCAGCGGCAGGCGGCACAGCAGCTCGTCCTTGCGCTCCACACTCTCGGGGTGCAGGACGCCATCGAAATCCAGAAAGACGATCATGCCTCAGACCTCCACCATCAGGCCCGGATCAAAGTCGGGGTTTTCAAAAACGCCAGGATCCAGGCGGCTGAGCGGGTAGCCGCGCGGGTTGCACACCACGCGCACCGAGCGCGCCCCATCCCGGATCCGGTAGTCAAAGGAGTCGTGCGCGTGGCCATGGATCCAGACCGCAGCGCCCAGCAGCACGTCATCTGGCAGATTCGAGCCGTAGATCGCGGACACCATGTCATCGGTATACCGTGGCGCCACCGAGCGCTCGCTGGGATAGTGGTGGGTGACCACCACCGTCTTGCCTGGCTCGCCCAGCGCCAGCTCGGCCCGCAGCCAGGCCAGGGTTTCGCAGTGCCGGCGCAGGGTGTGCGCGGGACTGAGCTTCCACGGGCTGCCTTCCGGCCGCACCAGGGTTCTCTCCACGGGCAGCGCCCTGGCCTTGATCAGCTGAAAGTCGTTCATGACCCGTGCCGACTCGCGCATCGCCAGCGATTTCTTGTCCTTGCCGAAGAGTTCGAAATCGGTCCACAGCGTCGCGCCCAGGATGCGCACGCCTTCGATGGTGACGGCTTCGCTTTCCAGGAAATGCACGTCGTGCAGCCGCGCCTGCTCGCGCAGCTGGTCGAGCAGCTTCGTCCAGTGGAAACGGTAGAACTCGTGGTTGCCGGCCACATAGATGATGGGCTTGCTGCCAAAGGCCTCGCGCGCCCAGGCGATGCCCTTGGTGCCATTGGAAATGTCGCCGGCCAGCACCACCACGCCCGCCGCTTCAACGGCGGCCGGATCGGGCACGAAGGGCGCGAACTCGACATGCAGGTCCGACAAAACAAGCAGTTTGAGCGGTTTCATTTCTGGCCCTCCTTGCTTTTGGGCACCTCCATCAGCTCGCCCAGGGACCAGCCGCCGCGCTTGCTGACTTCGTCGGGCTCATGGACGTCGCACACGGTCACCAGCCAGGCGCTTTTCTGGCTCAGGTGGGCAGGCTCACCGCACACCATGCAGCGCCTAGCCGACTCGCGCTGCGCCTGCGAGACCAGTTCCTGCAGCGTCTTCCAAAGCGGGTCGGGCACACCTTCCAGGTGAAAGTGCATGCGCGGCACGCCAAACTTTTCCTTAATCTGGAGCCAACGAAAGCGCGCACGCTGCTCGCCCAGCACCCGGTCGATTTCAATGCACAGGCCGGTGAAGATGGGAAACCATCCCTTGAAGAAATCCTCGCTGAGAAGGGGTTTGCTGAACATGTAGCCACAGCGCGCCTTGAGCGTGGCGATGTCCTCGATGGCATGGTTTTTTTGAAGCATTGGGTTGTTCCTGGGTCCGGTTGTTCAACTTCGCTGAAGAAAGGTGCCCGCTCAGTGCAGCCAGCCTGGCGGCTTGCCACCCGCGCGCGCCCCGGCATGCGCTGACTCGTCGCGAAACCGCGCGGGAACGTCCTCCCATGTCACCTGCTGCCGGCCCCGGGCCACGGCGCTGGCACAAGCCTGCTCGGTGGCCTGCCGGATTTCGCGCGCGGTCAGGTGCGCCAGGCCGACCGACAGGAGCCGCGGGGGCAGCTCAAAGTCCTCAAGCGCCATGTCGTCAAACGCCTTTTGCACCACCGCCCGCGCCGAGGTGATGGCGCCCTGCGCATCGGGCCGCTCGATCTGGAATTGAGTGAAGCGCGAGCGCAGCGAAGCGGGCAGGCGCATGGCGTGATTGGCCGTCGCAATCCAGGTGACCTGGCTGGCATCGAACTCGAAATCCACCGAGATGTCCCGCGCATGAGCGGCCGTGCTGGCTTCGAGCAGGGTGTGAAGCGGCGCCAGCGGGTTCCAGTCATTCCTGAGGGAGGCCTTGTCGATCTCGTCCAGGACCACCACGGGGTTGGCATGCTCGCCCAGGCAGACGAGTTCGAACAGCGAGCCGTAGGCGGTGTTGCCCCAGCGCCTTTCCGAGCCCATCAGCGTGGCGGCGCTGATCGCGCTGTCAAAGCTGATGCGCCTGACCGCTGTTCCCAGGGCCTTGGCCAGTTCGACAGCAAAGTGTGTCTTGCCCAGCCCGGGCTCGCCGTTGAGCAAAATCGGCGGGATGCGCGCGCTGCGCCGCGATCGGCTGGCCAGGAGCAACTGCCCGCGCACCAGGTCAATGACCTCTTTGAAATGCGGCAGCCCCTGGCGCAGGGCATCGAGCGCGGCCAGGGCGCCCTCGGGCATGGCGATGCTGCGCAAGGGGCCCGCTTCCAGCAGCTTCTTGCCCAGTTCTTCATCGCGCTTCCTGAGCTCCTTGTCCGGGCAGGACAAGGCGGCCCTGGCGGCCAGTTGCGCCGCTGTCGCCGACGAGTACACCGGGTGCATCACCCTGGGGTCATAGTCCTGGTCAGCCACCGGCGGGCGCACCAAGCCAGGCGCCGAAGTGCCCGGGTCACTCGATTGCGCGGCAAGCCGGCTTTGCGCATAAAGCGCTTCTTCCTCTTGCAAGTCCCGAGCTTTTTTCTCGGCGATGCGCTGGTCAGTGGCCCGTTTTTTTTCAATGTCCAGGGCCGACTTGAGCTGTGTTGGAATGTAGAGTTCGAACGCTTGACGATCGCGGTTTTCCCAACTCTCACACCTTGTGTGCAGCATGAAGCCGTCTGGCTGGGGTTCGTCGGATTCGTGGATTGGCATGGATGGGCTCCTGTGTGCCAGGAACCCGGCGGCACGGCCGCCATCCAGAAATCCAGGTCAGGAGCGGGCTGTGCGCTGCGCGAATTCCGCGGCGGAATTGAAATTGGTGGATGAAGAGAAATTCAAGCCAGACATGGCGGGCACGTTCAGCGTATGGTGTTCATGGCTGTGGAGCGCATCCAGAGTGCTGCAGGCACAGCAAGGGATGAACTGGAGCCGTTGAAGGGAGTTGGTTTTGAGTACGACATAAGTTTGATAAAAATTAATCTACTGAATGATCCGGCAGGCTTTAAGGTACCTCAGAAAAAAATAATAGGCAAGCCAAATTCAAAATTTATTAAATAAGCGATATCGGTTATTGCCGGCATCTGTAGTGAATAGGTCACAGCCACATGGACCAATATACCGCACTGCTGCCTTGCCTTAAAACGCACAGGGTTGATAATTATTGTGCGGAATATAGATTGTGCAGAACATAAATAGCACTACTCTGCCATGTCACTCACGCTGACGCAGGTTTATCGTGGCGCCGCAATGAGGACACTGAACGCAGATTACCCGACAAAGCGCGGCGAGAATGGCCCGGCGTACCGCTGGCAATGATGGTTGTGGTGGCGGTCCCGGTGCATTGACTGCCGGTTTTTTTTCGCCTGCGACGCACTAAACAGGCGCCGGTGCTCCACCGCCGGCCTGCGTTTGAGCCAGCGCCGCTGCGCTTGGGTCAGCGTCTTGATGCGGCCCCGATGGATGATCTCCAGACCCGGATTGGCCTGATCGACCTCCTTGCCTCGAAACCCGAGGTCCACCACGACCTGCTTCGGAGCCACCTGGAGGCATCCCATTACACATAAGTCACCCATCATTGAACTGCCGGGCATAACGGGCACCCTCGACAAAGACGGCGATTTCCTGCATGCCCAGCCAAATCGTTCTGGCACCCGGTTCGCCATCGTGCTTTCTGCCCAGAAAGCCCCCGCGCTGGGCTATCAAGCGCACCACGGTGTTGAGCGTGGGAGTCTGCCGGGGCACGGGCTTTTTGTTCAGGATGAACGCCGCTCGCCACTCGTCGGGCTCGAACAACAGGTCGGCCGGTAAATCGGGCAAGGTGCGCCCCAGCCGCATCAGGCGGTTGATCCGCCAGGCAATGACCATGTACAGCGCCAGCGCGGTCTGCAGCCGCTCGGTGTCGGCCAGTTGCAAGCGCTCGACGCGGCAGCCCTCCTTGAGCACCAGGAAAAAAAGCTCGCATGCCCAGCGGGCCTTGATTGCACGCACCAGCGTCATGCGCGGGGTGCCAGCCGGGTGGCGGGTAGAGTAATACTTGCGCTCGCCGCTGGAGCGCGCCTCGCACACCAGCCAGGCGGCCTGGCCCGGAAGATGCTGCGCGCGTGAGACCAGCGCGCCGTCAGCAACGCGCACGCGCACAGCCGCAAAGCGCGCGTTGAGCATGCCTTTGGTGCCGTTGCGCCACAAGCAGCGCTGCAGGGCCTTGGGACCCAACGTTTAAATCATCTGCGCGACAGACACGCCCGCTGCCGAAGGTCGTGGGTGCTTGGCGGGTCGTCCTACAGGCGGCTGGACCGCTACACTGAGTTCCACGTCAACTGGATAGACCTTTTGTGTGGGCTGTACACCCACTGCCCATTGCAGTCCTCGCTGCGTCAGGCCGGCGCGAAAGGCTGCCGAACTGCCATAGCCCGCATCGGCCAGCACCATGCCAAAGCGCACGCCATCAGCCAGCGCGGCATCGATCTGCGCCAGCGCGATGTCGCCCTTGGTCTCGAACCCGAGCGACTCGGGCACCCTGGCGGCTGCGCGACGTGTCTGGTCTTGCGCCCAGTCTTCGGGCAGGTACAGCCGCAGCGCGATCGGTACGGGCACTTCCTTGCACGCCAGGGTGAGCGATACCAGCACCTGGCAGTTGGCCTGCTTGCCGAGCACGCCGCAGTGTTGGCGCTTCACGCCCACCGAGTGCTTGCCCTGCTTGGGCAGCGCCGTGTCGTCCACATGTCAAGCGCGGCGTCCTTGCCGCCTACCAAAGCGTCAGCCTTCTGGCGCAGCACCTGCTCCAACGGGGCAGTTGACCACGGCGACGTCGACACAAAGTGGTGGAGTTGCTGCGTCTGCCCAGGGCACACGCGTTCGGCCATGGGCTCGACACTCTTGCGCGCTCCTGGTCCCAGAAGTCCTTGCAGGTACAGAGGTGCCCAGCAGCGCTGCTCGGAACGGCTGAAAACCGCCAGGAACGGCTGGAGCCATTCTTGAAAATCCTCGTGCCAGTCAGCTCTGGCAGACATCGTAGTATCCATGGAGAGCCCTCCAAACAGCCATATTCAGAAAATCTACGCTTTTACCTGGTAGAGTAGTGCTAGTAATACTGCCTGATATAACCGAACGCCTTCTCAAACAGGTCATCATCCGAGTGCAGCCTGTACTTGAAGAGCGCTTTGCGTAACGCCTTCTTCACCTCGCGCTCGCCAGCCTGTGTGCCCTGCCAGCCAGGAAAGCGCACTAGGCGCACAATCTCGTCGATATCCGTCACCACCCGCTCCACGATGATCGGCATCTCGGCTGTCTTGACCTCATTGAACAGCTCGGTCAGTGCCGCCTTGCCGCGATCCTCGTCCTCTTCGGGCGGAACCTCTTTTTCTGCCTGCAAGGTCTCCTTGGCGATTTCCAGTAAAAGCTTAAGAAACTCGACGCTGTTGATCTGACCGGACTCGAAGCGGTCCTTCAGCGCATCGAGTCGTTCCGACAGCTTCTTGAACTTAGGGTTGCCTCCGTGCCCGCGCAGCCGGCGCTTGACCTTGATCTCGATCTCCTTGGCCTTCTTCGGATCAGAGTTCGATAGCACTGCCTCTAGCAAGTCAGCGTCCAGCACCAGGGTGTCGAGGTTGTCGCGTACTGCATCGACATGCACGTTCTGATGGATCAGCTCGATCGTTTTAGCACCCAACGAGTGCCAGATCAGCTTGCCGTGACCGCTGGATGGCTGCACCGACTGGTACACCTGCGAGAGCCATTTGTAGTCCTTCTCGAACGGCCCGAGCACGGTGTCGGGTGACAGCGCTTCCCATATCTTGTTGAGTACGCTGTATTCGCCAGCGAAGTTGTCGCGCACTGCGTTGTCGGGCAGGCACTGCTGGGCGGCTATCAGGCCTTCATAGCCTTGTTGGGTCCGGTCGCAGCCGGTGAAGAACGCCAGGCACTTCTGCATCGCCTCGGGCAGCTTGTCCTTGAGTTCCTGGATATTGCTGACCACCTGCCTGACGCTCTGGTCATCGAACTCCAGCGCCGCCGCCACATCATCGAAGATGCCCAGGTAATCAACGATCAGCCCGTGGGTCTTCTGCTCGGAGTAGGTGCGGTTGACGCGGCAGATGGCCTGCAGCAGCGTGTGGTCGCGCAGCGGCTTGTCCAAATACATGGCCTGCAGGATGGGCGCATCGAATCCGGTCAGCAGCTTGGCCGTGACGATGATCAATTTCAGCGGGTCGGCCGGGTCGCGAAAGCGCTCCAGCAGCCGCTCTTCAGCGTCGCGGGAACGCTCGTAAACCGCGTACTCCGGGTGCTCCTTCTTGTCCGATGCCTGCACCGACATGACTATGTCCGTGGCCTCGGGCGGCAGCAGCCGGTCCAGCTCGGCCTTGAACAGCAGGCAGGACTCGCGATCAAAGGTGACGATCTGGCCCTTGAAGCCGTTCGGCTCTACCTTGCTCTGGAAGTGCTGAACGATGTCCGCGCACACCTTGCGGATGCGCTCGGGCGTCTTAACCAGCACGGCCATTTTGGCGGCGGTCTTGGCCAGCGTGTCCTTGTCCAGGTCCGACAGGCCCCCGGTCAGATCCTTGTAGGCCGCGTCCAGCGCGGCCTTGTCGATGTGCAGCTCGATCAGGCGCGGCTCGAAATGCAGCTTGAGCGTGGCGCCGTCGCGGATCGACTCCTCGAAGCCGTAGCGGCTCATGTAGCCCTTGTCGTCCTCGTCGGCGCCAAAGGCATAAAAAGTGTTGCGGTCGGCGCGGTTGATCGGCGTGCCGGTCAGGCCGAACAGGAATGCGTTGGGCAGCGCCTCGCGCATCTTGCGTCCCAGGTCGCCCTCCTGCGTGCGATGGGCTTCGTCCACCAGGGCGATGATGTTGCCGCGCTCGTTCAGGCTGCCGCCGGCTTCGGCGAATTTGAAAATCGTCGTGATGATGATCTTGCGCACATCCTGCGCCAGCAGCTGCCGCAGCTTCTCGCGGCTGTCGGCCTTTTCCAGATTCGGAATGTCCGCGCCAGTGAAGGTGCCGGTGATCTGGCTGTCCAGATCGATGCGGTCCACCACGATTAGCACCGTCGGGTTCTTCAGGCCCGCGTGCATGCGCAGCTTCTGCGCGGCAAACACCATCAGCAGCGACTTGCCCGAACCCTGGAAATGCCAGATCAGGCCCTTCTTGGGGTAGCCCGCCAGCACGCGTTCGACGATCTTGTTGGCCGCCTCGTATTGCTGGTAGCGGCAGATGACCTTGATGCGGCGCTTGTTCCGGTTCGTGGCAAACAGCGTGAAGCTGCCCAGGATGTCGAGCACCACGGCCGGGCGCAGCATGCTCTGGGCCGACAGCCTGAGCGACTTGAGCGGGTGGTGCAGCGCATCGCCGCCATCGAAGTGCCACGGCCCCCAGTCCTTCACCGGCAGGCCGATGGAGCCGTAGTGGTAGGCCTTGCCTTCGGTCGCCACCGAAAACACATTGCAGACGAACAGCTCGGGCACGTACTTTTCGTAGTCGTCATGCACCTGCACCGCGCCATCGACCCAGCTGATGCACTTCTTGACCGGCGTCTTGGCCTCGATCAGCACCAGCGGCAGGCCGTTGACCAGCAGGACCAGATCGGCACGGCGCTCGCTGGGTCCGGCGCGGTAGGCGAACTGCCGGGTGACGACGCAGCGGTTCTGCGCCAGATCGTCGAAGTCGATCAGCCGCACCGGCACATGCACGTGGTTCGGGCCGAAGGGCATGGAGCGCTCGCCGCGCATCCAAGCCGTCATTTCCTCGTTGGCGCGGATCAGGCCATCGGAGCGCACCGACAGCACGATGGCGCGCAGTTTGTAGAGCACCTCGTCGGCGCGGTCGGGCTCGGCGGCGATCTCCGGGTTGAGGCGGATCAGCGCCTCGCGCAGCCAGGGCTCGACCAGCACTTCCTGAATCTGGCGCGGCACGTCGGCGGGGGCAACGTAGCGCCAGCCGAAGCCTTTGGGCTCGGGGCCGTAGCCGGCGAGGGGTTCTTGGACGGTATTGGCCAGCGTGGACTTGACCGGGCCGGCGAGCAGGTCGCGGAGGTAGGCTTCGACGGTGTTGAATTCGGTGAACACTATGCCCATTCCTCCATCAGTGAACGCATCATGGAGCGCGTTGCTGCTAGCCGTTTCCTTGCGCAATTACACGCATCAGCAAGTCCTCGAAGAGTGCGTCCAATTTCAACTTGCTCCCCAATTGGCGGAACGGGAAACGGAAGACCTTCAAAAGCCGCTAACGGAATCGTTGCAATCGATGTCGATGCACCGGCTATGCGTGTGAACTGAGATGTGTAAAGCAAGTGCTGGAAATATCCAAGGGCATACTCCGAATCCACGTCTTCATTCGGACGAAAGCGCATCAAGTGATCTTGAAAAAATACTTCACCCTCCATGTGCGCTGATTTTCGGAAGATTGATGCACGACCCACAAGGTTTATCGAATTCCCTTTGTTTACGAGAATGTCCCCTTCTTTAAGTGCGCATCTGATGATGTCTGGATCTGGAACATGAATAGACATGACCTCGTCCCAGGTGATTTCATCATCCAAGACGTTTGCAACCCTCAAATATGGACGCATATTCGAGCCAGACAGGCTTCCAGGATGCTTCCGTATTCCAACTTGCACATTTCCGCAATCCCTAACCGTCCTAATAGCCCATTCTTTCGGAAAATGATCGCAACTTCCCCTTTTTCGCCGAAAGGAATGGAGAAGTTGAGACATGCGCGCCAACTCAGCGATTCTTGCCAAATCCACGAGTTGGGCTGCAGTATGCAACATCGCTGAAAGGGCATCCAAGTGGCGTCGCTGCTCCTCAAGAGGTGGAAGCAAAAACTCATAGGAAGCAAGGCTTGCCCAATTGGTTCGCGGACTAAGTGATCCAGCCGAAGAGCCAACCGCGTGATCGAAAAAGGTTTCTGTCTGGCAAATGAAGGGCAGCAACTCCGGCAGCAAAACCTGTGCGTCCGCCGTCTCCAGCACATAGATGTCGCCCGAGCACACGCCCGCGAAATCCGCCACCGCCACCTTGCGCTGGTAGGCGCGGCGCTTGCCGAACAGCACTTGTCCGGGCCGGAACACGCTGGTGAAGGTCACGCCATCGGCCACATTGCCCCAGCTGCGAATGCGCAAGTCGCCCGGCTCCAGATGCTCCAGGCCGACGTAGCGTTCAAAGCCATCCTTCAACGGCTCTTGGCTGCGTGCCTTGGAGAGCCGCACTACGTCGCCAAACTTCACCCGTTTCCATCCTGGCTTTGCTCGTCCTGTATCAGCCATGCGCAGCCACTTCAAGACAAAAGCTCGTTTTCATATCGTTCAACCAAGAAGGCGGAATGATTCCATCATGCTGCAAACGTCCGACGACGATGCCGGGGTGGATGGCCATCTTCTGAGCAAATGCTATGACAGCCGCTCTGCTTTTCAGGCTTGCAAGCTCGGCGCTGAAGGAGCGAGCAATCAGATAATCACCAGCCCACTCATTGGCCTCGTGTTCGTGGGAGTCATCCGATTGTCCGGCGCTGGGATCATCCAGAAAAATCGATTTTTTTTCTGCCTGGCTGTTGGCATGGAGCAGGATGTGCGCCGCTTCGTGGAAAAAGGTGAACCAGAACTTGTCGTTGGTCTTGCCATAGAGCGATAACTGGATCAATGGCCGGGTAGGGTTGATCCAGCGGGCCACGCCGCTGACGTGTGCGCCGGGAATGCCGGGCACCAGCACAAAAGCCACGCCAGCGTCATGCAGCAAATGGCGCATCCTGGGCTCAAACACAGCGGGTGAATCGCTGGTCAGTGAACGGATGGTTTTAAGTGCGTTCTCAAACTTGACTTTGTCATATTTGGGTCCATCGGCTTCTTCGGCTTGTTTTTCACCCATGCGCAGCCAGGCTGAAATGGCGCCCACATCGCTTTGGTCTTGGCGGCTGCGGCGATAGGCTACCTCCATGCCGCCGTAGTGCTTGCGCCACTCATCCGGGCTGGCCACCCCGAAAAAACGCAGGCAGGCGCCAACGAGGCCCGGCTTGTTCTTGGACAGGAGAGTCGTTTTTGGAATAGCGCCAGCGGCCATCAAGGCTTTGAGCGGCAGCAGGTCGAGCCAGACCACCCATTCGGCGTGGGCGCGCTCTGCTTCCAGGCGGGCACAGTGCTCGCGGTACTTGGCTTCGCGGGCCAGCCAGAACCCGGCATTGCTGCCCAGCACAAGTTCAAGCTTCATCGCCGCCTCGTCACTCAAGGGCACCTTGCCGTTGACCAGTTGGCTGACGTGTTTTTCGGTGTAACCCAGGCGTCTGGCCAGTTCGACCTGGCTCCAGCCACGCTCTTCAATGATGTCCAGGATGGTGTCGCCCGGTGGGGAGACCCAGTCTGGCGCGTAAGGAGCACTCAGCTCAGTCATGATAATCACCTATGTATTCAATGCAGACAATGCTCACTTGAGACCAGTCGATACCGCCATCAGGGCGTAGTGGAACGGGACTGTGATCAGGCTCAAACACCAGCCGGAATCCTCCCGCCAAGTCCACGGCAAACTGGCCATCCCTGTCGCCCTTCAGAGGGTGTGGATTGCCCGCAACCAAGTCAGTCACTTGCGCCGCAGCTTCCAGGTCATCCAGCCTGGAGCGTAACTTGCGCGCGCAAACGGGACCGAGTTTCTTCACGGCCACCGCTTGCTTTTCGCAAAGTTCACGGACTTTCTTATCTTTGAAATTGATCTTCAAGAACTCGGTATCCTACCAAAATTTACCTGATAGGTAAAGTTGAAATGTCATTGGGACTGGCTCGGTAGATGTCAAGCTAGCTCGTCCAAGGTTTCCGCCAGCGCATCCATCTGCAGCCAGAACGCCCGGCCATCGGTTTGCCATTGCTCCCACGACGAGCGCAGCGATACCGCATCGCCATTGGTGTCAGTCGCGGGCGCGGCGGCCATGCGCTTGACATACAGCGGAATCGACAGGTTGCCCGCGCTGGCGCCGATCTCGGCCAGGGTGGCAACCTTGGCGAAACCGGGCACATCCGCAAACGCCTTGAAGGCGGTCAGGATGCGCTGCTGGTGTTCTGACTTTAGGAAGCTCTGCGCCCGCTCGCGGGTGACCTCGCTTACCGCGTCGATGAAGATCACCTGGCCCTTGCGCGCAGCCTGCTTCTTGCGGTTGCAGATAAGAATGCACGACTCCATAGGCGAGTTGTAGAACAGATTCGGCCCCAGGCCGATCACGGCCTCCACCCAGTCCTGCTCAATCATTTTGGCGCGCATCGCTTGCTCTTCGTTGCGGAACAGCACGCCGTGCGGCCAGAGCACGGCGCAGCGGCCCTTGACGGTGAGACTGGCCAGGATGTGCTGCTGAAAGGCGTAGTCAGCCCGGCCTTGCGGCGGCGTGCCGACAAGGTTGCGGCCCCATTTGTCCTGCGCCCAGGCGTCGCGGTCCCACTGCTTGATGGAGTAAGGCGGGTTGGCCAGGATCACGTCGAACTGGCGCAGCCGATCACCTTCGATGTGCCTGGGGTCGGCCAGGGTGTCGCCCCGGATGATCTCGAAGTCCTCCACGCCGTGCAGGAACAGGTTCATGCGGGCAATGGACGAAGTGATCAGGTTGCGTTCCTGCCCGTAGAGTCTGAGCGTGCGGTATTCGCCGCCGGAGCGCTTCACCTCGTCCAGCGCCGAGATCAGCATGCCGCCCGTGCCGCAGGTCGGGTCGTAGATCGACTCGCCAGCCTGGGGCGCCAGCAGTTGCGTCATCAGGTGGACGACGGTGCGGTTGGTGTAGAACTCGGCCGCCGTGTGGCCGGAATCGTCAGCAAACTTCTTGATCAGGTATTCGTAAGCGTTGCCCAGCTCGTCCTCGGGAACGCTGGCCACCGACAGCGTCTGGGTCGAGAAGTGCTCGATCAGGTTCTTGAGCGTTTCGTCCGGCAAACGCTCGCGGTTGGTCCAGGGCGCATCGCCAAAGATGCCGTCAAGCAGATCGGGGTTGGCCGATTCGATGGTGCGCATCGCCTTCTGAATCGTGGCCCCGACGTTCTTTGGGGTCTGGCGCACATCGTTCCAGTGGGCGCCATCGGGAATCTGGAAGCGGTGGTTCTCGGCGAACTGGGCATAGGAAAGATCGCCGTCCGAACTGGCCAGCGCCGCTTGGTATTCCTCTTCCCACACGTCCGATACGCGTTTGTAGAACAGCAGCGGGAAGATGAACTGCTTGTAATCGCCGGCGTCAATGAGGCCGCGCAGCAGCACGGCGGCCCCCCAGAGGTAGCTTTCGAGTTCTTGTTGAGAGATGCGTCTGGGCAGGGCAGATTTCACTGGCTCCAGTTGCGCCAACTTCTGCTTCAAGCGCACACGCGCAATGTTGACCATCTCTTCTTTGGAAGTCTTGTTGTTATTGAACGAATGTCCCGAAAACGAATGTCCTGAGCTCATTTCAGCCAGTTCCCTTCTGTCATGACTTGCGCGAGCCGTTCTTCGGCCTCGCGGCAACGGGTGAGTGCGGCCTTGAACGCCGCGATGGCATCAGGCAGTGGCGGAATGTCCTCTTGTAATGGCGGCAGAACGTAGCGCGAAATATTCAGCGTCCAATCCTCGGCTTTGATCTCGTCGAGGGTGACCACCCGCACCGCATCCTGCACATCGGCAAAGCCGCGATACCAGCCGAGGATTTCGGCGGCTTGCTCGGGTTCTAGGTAGTTTTGCGCCCGCCCTCGTCGGAATAAACGCGATGCATCAGCAATGAGCACTCTTTTCCTGTGTTTGGCCGGCTTGCGCTTGCGCAGAACCAGGATGCACGCGGCCAGGCCAGTGCCGTAGAACAGATTGGGCGCCAGCCCGATCACCGCCTCGACCAGGTCCATCTCCAGCAGCTTCTGGCGGATGTTGCCTTCCGTCCCTTTGCGAAACAGCGCGCCCTGCGGCAGCACCACGGCCATGCGGCCTGTGCCATCGGCCATGGACTTGACCATGTGCTGGACCCAGGCGAAGTCACCACTCGACGAGGGCGGCAAGCCCGCGAAGTTGCGCCCGAAGGGGTCGTTCACCCACAGTTCTTCGCCCCACTTTTCCAGCGAAAAGGGCGGATTGGCGATCACGCAATCGAAGCTGGCCAGCCGGTCGCCATCGAAGAAGGCTGGATTGCGCAGGGTGTCGCCGCGCACCACCTGAAAGTCTTCGATGCCGTGCAGGAAGAGATTCATCCGGGCGATGGCCGAGGTGGTGAGGTTCTTTTCCTGTCCGTAGAGCTTGCCCCACAGTCGCTTGACTTCGCCGTGCATCTCCTTGACGTGCTGCACGGCAGCCAGCAGCATGCCGCCTGTTCCGCAAGCCGGGTCGTAGATGGTTTCGGTCTCTTTCGGGTCGAGCATGTCGATCATCAGCCGCACCACGCTGCGCGGGGTGTAGAACTCTCCGGCTTTCTTGTTTGTGGCATCAGCGAATTTCTTGATCAGGTATTCGTAGGCATCGCCGAGCAGGTCCGAGTTGACGTTCTGGTTGCCAAACGGCAGCCTGGAAAAGTGCTCGATCAGATCCTTGAGCAGGGCGTCTGACAGGCGATCCTTGTTAGACCACTGTGCATCGCCAAACACGCCGTAAAGGGTGTCCGGGTTGGCCTTCTCGATCTCGCGCATCGCGCGCTGCAAGGCGGTGCCGACGTTGCTCGCTTTGAGGCGAACGTCATTCCAGTGGCAATCGTCGGGAATCTGGAAGCGGTGAGCTTCGGGAAAGCAGGCCAGTTGCTCATCGCCGGTCTCATCGACGATGCCCTGGTATTCCTCGTCCCAGACATCGCAGATGCGCTTGAAGAACAGTAGCGGGAAGATATAAGTTTTGAAGTCGGCGGCATCTACCGGGCCCCGGAGGATGTTGGCCGATTCCCACAAATGGGATTCAAGCCGAGCAAGATCGATCTCTTTTACGGTCAAAGTGGTTCTCAAAAGTAGTGGAAGTTGAGGGTTGCCACTGAACTGGCTCGCGCTGTATCCCTTAATTCATTGTAGGGGGGTACCTTTCTGGCGCCTGCTGAATACATAGCAGAACGCGACATCATTGGATTGTGTGCTATTAATAAACAAAATGTAATAATTACACAAATGATGAGATTCCCAACTTCCCAAGGTGAGCTAATCCGGTCCGCCCGTGGCGAGCGAACCCAGGCAGAGTTCGCCAGGCTTGTGGGATGTGATCGTTCGTGTCTGTCGCGGTACGAGCGAGAAACCCTTGGCGCGCCCACAAGCGTGATCAATTACTGCTTGCGATCCGTGGCTGCCGCCAGTCTCAAAAGCGACGATGTTGTCGGGCCGATCGAAAACGCTTTGACTCACGTTCGGCAAGCTGTGGCTGCACTGGAACGGCTTCAACAGGGATCCAAAGACAAGTTGACTGAGAGGCGGCTGAAATGATCCTGGTGGAGCCGATGCCCCATGAACTCGCCATTGCACACGCGGGAAGAATTGCGTGGGGCAACGGCTGCGCGGATAGGAGCGAGTTCGACATGCTGGGTTACTCGACGCCAAAGGGGACTGTTGAAGTCAGCGTCGCGCGACCTCGGCTGAATCAATTGGCAAGCCTGTGCGGGATGAGCGAGACGGACTACGCACGCCAGCACAGCATGCTGTCTGCTTTTCGTGTGGCCGCCAAGGCGTCAGAGGATCACCTTCATGGCGACGTTGGCGGGGACACATTCACGCGCCGACTTGGCATGCTGACCCAGAGGCCCGGCGCTTACCTTTGTACTCAATGTGTCATAGAGGATCTGGACCATTGGCATTTCAGCTGGTTTCGACGAAGCCACCATTTGCTGGGCGTGGATTGGTGTCCGTCGCATCGAATTCCCTTGTCTCGTGTGACGGCGAAGGACCCATGGGCCTCCACGCCGATGTACTGGGTTGAAAAAGGCGAAGTTGAAACGCTGCAGACCTCATGCGCTTGCCTTGACGAGGCAGGGTTTCTGGCCCGATTCGTCGATATCGCCAGTGCCTTGCTGGAAAAGGCGCGCCCCTTTGAAGCACGTGTGATCAATTCCGCCATTTCCCAACGGGTCAAGTTCCAGGGTTTGAGAACCAGTGCGCAAGGCGTTCGGCCGCTGCTCAGTGATCATGTGAAAGTCATCGCTCCAGCAGGTTGGCTTGAACAGCATCTACCCGAATTGGGTCAAAAAAAGGCCGGTGAATTCCATGCATGGCTCGACGCGCTGGCCATATCTCGAACCGTGCCCGGGACTGGTTTCGCCTATGCAGTGGCGATGTCCGCATTGTTTGACACGGCTGAGGCAGCCATGCTTTACCTGAACCAGGAAGCCGTACCGTGTCGCGCACTGGATTCAGATAAGGACAACAAGCAGATGCGACGGAGCCGCGCCTTTTGGCATGGGGAATTCTGGGGGATCTACCAGGAGTTCGGCGGCCGTCCAGCGCTGATCGCCCAGCGCCTGAATATGGATCGGACTTACGTAGCTGAAAAAATGCATCACATGGGTCTACCAGCGCTCTACGACGCAGCCACTGCGTCCAGATGGCGGGCTTTCGTGCGGTTTCAAAATGGCGAGTCTTTGGCTGCTGCCTGTGAAATCGAAAGGGTCGACGTTGCAGTTGTGGAAGCGCTGTTGCGGACGACCAGTGCACGGGTGGTGCCTGTCGTGAAGGCCTTGATCGAGGGCCACGACGGTCCTCGTGGGGGCAGCGATGGCTTGAACGCTCTGGCGTCGCAACGGCCTGCCTCCAGCCCTGTGTATGTACGCGAAGAAATATCGACGCAAGTGTGATAGTGAACGCCTACTCGAAGGCGTCCGTCAATAGTGCCTTGGTATCCGTGGACCGAAGTTTGCGCCCTGAAATTTCTGTCAGCGCCTTGCGGGTCAGCGGCAGCATGTTCAGTTTGCTCAGCCTGGCCTTCAAGGTTGGGACCAAGCCACACACGATGCCGATCGTCAAACGCTTGTCGGGATGCGACTGGCACCATGTGCTCGCAGTGATTCGAATGGACCGTGCCAGCGCGGTGTCACGCTGGCCCCAGCGGATTCTGGGTGGAGGTTTAATCGGTGGGTATGGTCTTGCCTGTATGCTTTGCTGGAGCCAAGCGCGGTCGTTCCGGTAGAGCCAGGCATAGGCAGCAGGCTCCAGCTTTCGCCATTCGACAGACGACAGGTATGGCAAGGTCTGGATTGTCTTGGTCCAGGCACTTCTGGCATCGGATTGCGCGCGACCAGACCTGGCCTCTTTCCACCAACTGTGCAGTCCCGGCTCCGTCAGCAGTAAACGAGTGACCGTCTCCACTGATACCTGCGCCAATTTTGCTGCAGCCACCTTTTCTGCACCCAGCCGCAATTGAGATATCAGTGCCTCTCGCAGTGCAGGCTTGAGAATCTTGGGGCGCCGACGCACACTAAATCCGGAATCCGCCGCCCAAGCCAGCGCAGTACCGACAGTGATCCCTGACGAAACTGCGGCCGATTTGAGTGAGATACCGGGTGTCGCCAGCAGCGTTTTGAAGTAGGCTTTGCGCTCATCATTCAGTTGACTGGTTTGTCGATCGGCATTCGTGGGGGTTGCAAGGACGGGCATTTCATCCCTACCAGGCTCAGGTTCATTCATGGTCATGCTCTGGTACGCCGTCCAGAAGTTCTCCCAATGGCCAAATAATGTATCAATGATGATGAGGTGTTTTAGTGGGTGGCCGCAGGGATATGCCCCGGTGGTCTTTGTCATGCGTGCGAATGTTGCTGACAAGTTGCTTGTTGAAGCGTCAAGTCCAGAAAACTCTCCCATGCGCGCAACTCGCTCAAAGAACGGTTGGAGTGCTTCGCCAAACTTCCTATACTCAATTCGCCCACAGCTTGACTGGAAGCCAGAACGCGCCATTGCGGCGCTATAGGTGTA
>JAECRO010000058.1 GCA_016000195.1 Burkholderiales bacterium
TTTCATGATCGGGGGTGCTGCTCACTCGAATCATGAAAGTTAGAGCGCTTTCATCCAGACCGGCAATGGCGCAAGCAGTGCACTGGGCGAAAGCGACACAGGGCCGTCAGCGCAAAAACGCCCGAAAGGCTGATCGCGGCGTCAAAGCCGGTGCATCGGGAATAAAAAGTCCGTCTTGACCACCAGCCGAATCAGGGTAAAGCGCGCCGCAGCGCCCCTTGCGGTTTCGCGGCCGGTTTCCATGCGCAGATCCATGCTGTCGTTCAGGCTGTAGCCCAGCATCAGCGATGACCGGCGTATCGGCCCGTAAGCGTTGAAACCCGCCTCCGTGCTCAGCAGGCTCGCGCCGGGTCCGGTCAAGTGGTGGCTGGCCTGGATGCGCTCGGTGCGCATGCCGGCCTCGGCCCTGGGGTGAAAGCGCCACACCGCATCAACCCAGCCGCCCCGGTTGTCGCCCCGGTACTGCGCGCTGCCATTGGCCGAATACAGCGCGC
This sequence comes from Burkholderiales bacterium, assembly GCA_016000195.1. Classification (GTDB taxonomy): domain Bacteria; phylum Pseudomonadota; class Gammaproteobacteria; order Burkholderiales; family Burkholderiaceae_C; genus Polaromonas. The sequence goes on from JAECRO010000058.1 coordinate 495, forward strand.
CGCTGTCCCGGCGCAGCAGGCCCGCCGCCGAGACGGACAGCGGCCATTGGTGGCTGTCCCAGCGCACGCTGGCTCCGGCGACGTGGCTGGCGCCATCGAGGCAGATCACCTGCCTGAGCGCCGCATCGCACAGCGGCGCGCTGTGCGAGTGCGCGCCATTGACGCCATTGACCTGCGCGCCCCGGCCCTGCGGGCTGAAGCGGGCGGCAAATCCATCGAGGCGCCAGTCGCCCCGGCTGGCTCCCAGATGCAGGGACGGCGCGGCCGAGGCCGAGGCCGAACCCGGAAACACCTGGCCCTTCCAGACGCCAGCATCGGCCGACCACTGCACATCACCAGCGCCGGCGCTGCGCCAGCCCAGCTGCGCGCCGTCGTCCACCCAGTCGTCGTTGACGGCCATGCGCTTGGCCAGCGGCACCATGGCAAAGCGGTCCAGGTGGCCGGCGGGGGTCACGACCGGCCCGAGTTCCGGCCGCTGGCGGCCGGCGGTCAGCTGCCAGTCGCCGTAGCCAGTGCGCCGGCGCGCCTGCAGCCAGGCGGCTTCGACATGCGCCTTGTCGCTGTCGTGCTTGCCGATGGCCAGGCTGGCGCCCCAGGTTTCGTTGAAACGCCAGCCGCCATCGATCACGGCGTGCTCCAGCCCGAAGCCGCGACGGTCCACGCCGGGGTCGCCCTGCAGCAGGTAACCGGCCAGACGCGCCGAGGGCAGCAACTGACTGGCGTTGATCTGGCTGACGGCCGCCGCCAGCCCGATGCGAGCGCCGGGCTCGTCGGGCACGGCGCTGGCCGCGTCGCCGTGGGCGCTGGCCTGGCTGGCCAGCAGCAGCCCGAGCGCGGCGGCAGCCAGCCGCTGGCCGCACGAAAAGCGCAGTTCAAGGCGCGGGGAAGGGGCTGGACAGTTTGGGATTGGTGAGGAAGTCATGGTCGGTCAGGGTTTTGAGGAAGGCCACGATGTCGGCTTTTTCCTGCGCATCGAGGTTGATGAGCGCAATCAGGTCGCTCTTGAGCGGGTTCAGCCGCCCATCGCCCGCGTGCGGGCCGCTGGTGATGTTGCGGCCGCCGGCGGCATAAAAATCGAGCATGCCCTCCAGCGTTTCGATGCTGCCGTCGTGCGTGTAGGGCGCGGTCACTTCCACGTTGCGCAGGCTCGGGGCGCGGAACATGCCCATGTCCCTGGGCAGGCCGCTCAGCTCGAAGACGCCCCGGTTCGGCTCTGGAAAGGCGCCCGTGCCGCCGATGTTGAACAGGCCGGTGTTGCTGAAGGGCAACTCCAGCACCCGGGTGCTGGCATGCACCACCTGGTCATTGAAATTAAAGCTGCCATGGCAATGGAAACACTCGGCTTTTTCGCCAAAAAACAGGTTCATGCCGCGCAATTCGGTCGGCGTGAAAACCGCTTTTCCCGCCACGAACTGGTCGTATTTGCTGTTGCCGGTGATCATCGAGCGCTGAAAGCTGGCGATGGCCTTGATGACGTTGTTCCAGTTGATGGGGCTGCCCTGTCCGGCAAAGGCGGCGGTGAATTTTTGCTGGTACAGCGGCAGGTCGGCCAGGCGTTGCAGCACCTGTGCTTTGTTGCTGTCGTTCAGTCCCATTTCAACCGGGTCTTCGCTGAACAGCGGTACTTCCATCTGCTTTTCAAGGCTCAAGAGCGAAGGATTGGCCCAGGTCAGCGTCGGGTTGTAGGCGACATTGCCCAGGTGCTGCGCACTGCGGTGGGTGAACTGGCCAGTGGAGCCCTGGGACACGGCAAAACCGTCGGTGAATGCCCGGTCCTGTAAATGGCAGCTGGCGCAGGCCTGCGTCCCGTTGCCTGACAGGCGCTTGTCATAAAAGAGGTGGCGCCCCAGGTCAACACCAGCCTCGCTCATCGGATTGTCGGCAGGCACCGCCGGCACGGGAAAGCCCGTGGGCAAGGTCCAGCGCCAGCTGCCGCTGGCTGGCGCGGCGGCGGTGTCGGCGACCGAGACGCCATCGCCGCCGCCGCAGCCCGCCAGGCTCAGCGCGCCGGCCAGCGCCCCGAGCAGGGCGCCAGCCACCGACAGCTTCAAAAAGAAACCACGGTGACGCGACTTCATTTCAGCGCAGCCTTGAAGATTGTCTGGCCCGCACCGCCGTTGACAGGCAGCCCGCTGGAACCGCTGCCAAAGTCGATTTTCAGTTCCGCGAACAGCATGGGGCACTCAGGATCGGTTGCGCCCGACATGCAGCCTGCCGCGCCGCCGTTTTCCTTCGTGAGATCGGAGTTCCTGAACAGCTGGCCCAGGTCGAGCGCCACTTTCTGGGTGCCAGCGTCAAAGCTGGTCAAGGTGAAATCCATCACGTTCGGGTTGCTGCAGCTGTACAGCGCATTGCCTGCCGCATCCTTGAGCGCCACGCCGGCCGCATCGACCTGGGCTGTGCAGCCGGTGGAGCCCGGATGAAAGTTGAAGGTGCTGATGATGCTGGTGCTCGCCGGTGTGGCAGCGGTCGCCGCGACCGTCTTCACAATGCCGCCGACCGGGTTGAGCTCGATCTTGGCGAACTTGCGCCCCGACTGCCAGCTCCAGGCCATCGCCGCCACGTCCAGCGGCGCCGCGCCGCCGGTGATGGCGCTGTGATTGAGCGTTTCCGGCACGCCCATGCTGGCTTTCAGGCCGACATACGTGCCGCCGGGAACGGTGCCGGTGATGACGGCGTTGGTGGCGGCCGTGTGGGTGGTGTCGGCGCAGGCGCCGCTGGCGTCTTCCAGATCAATCAGCGAGACGGTTTCGCTGCCCTGCGTCAGCTGCCAGCTGTTGCTGTCGAGCTTGACCGGAACGGCCACGCCCTTGTCGTTGAGCAGCGCCAGGTTGGCGATGTAAAAGCGCAAGTCCTTGATGTCCGCCGCCACGGCGGTGCTGCCCACGCCCGTCAGCGGGGTGCCGCACTTGACGGGCGTAGTGCCGTTGAGGGCCGCGAAGCTGATGGAGACGGCCTTGTCGGGAAGCGGTGCCACGACGGCAACGCTGTCGCTGCCGCCGCCGCAAGCGCTTAGAACGGCGGCTGAGATCAGGCCGAGGGCAGCTATTTTGAAGTTGAAAGAGGTTGTCATATAGGGTTTCTTGATGGGGTAAAGAGTGAATCGCGGCCTCATCGGCTCAAGCCGCGACGGGTAAATTGCAGTTGACGCCCGTGTTCTGGATGCCGCGCAGATAGGCCGTGCCGTTGCTGGCGCCGGCCAGGCTGGGAACGGTGTAGGGATGGTCCGGCACCAGATCGCCGTGGGTCACGCGGTGGCCGAGCAGAATGCGGCGTGTCCCGGCGGGCGCGCTCCCGCCATGAAATACGTGCTTCATGAAAAAAACTCCTGATTTAAGATGAATTGACCTCCAGCCCGCATGGAGCTTGCGGGAGGCGCTATGAATTCAATAGTTCAGGAGACAGCGGGCGGCCCGCGCGGCGGCGGCCTGAAGGCAAAGCGCGCGAAGGAAAAAAGGACTGGCCGGGCCGCAGGCTTTTCGCGGGTGTCGGGCGCGGTGACAAAGCGCGGAGAAAAGGGCGATGCGGGCAGGGCGGGGGCGGCCAGCAGCAGGCACAACGGGCAATGCACCAGCGATGGCAGGGATTCCTGCCCATCGGGCAAATCCGCTGAAACAGGCGCGGCGCTGGCCGTGTTGTCCGGCGCTATCCAGCGGGTTCCGGTTCCGGCGCTGGTGCAGACCTCGGCCCACGCCGGGCCGCTGCTGCGCGTCAACGCCAGCGCGTGAGACAGCGTGGGCGCAAGCGCCCCAAATAGCGCGATCAGCACGGCCAGCCACCTCATCCAGGAGCGGCGGAACAGCGGAAAAAGCGGTTTTGGCGGCATCAGGCGGCTATATCAGGCGGCTATATCAGGCGCTGGCGTGCGCGATCAGGGCCGGCTTTTGGGCCTGGAGGCAAAAGGAAGCAGAAAAGAAAACAGGAAATGCCAAGGCGAGCGCCAGGGCCATACGATTTTCCGCATGGGAAATCTCCAAAAATATTAAGCAAATTAGCCTCTGGCGCCCGTGGTACGGGCGTAAGCTGCTATGAATTTAATAGTTCAAGAGAAGGCTGGAGGGCCGCGCGCCGGCAGTGGCGCAGCCGTCAGCGCGGCGATGCGGGCGGCGGGAATGCTTTGCAGCATATAAGCCAGCGGCTGGGCCAGCTCCGCTGTCACAGGGGCGGCGGGCGGCGGCGGGGCGCTGCTGGCGGCGCACAATGGGCAATCGGGCGTGAAGCCGTCAACATCCTGGCCGCCGTCATCGGTCTGGATCACGAGCTTCATCGCGCCCGAGCCCGAGCAGACGACTTGCATGGCCTGCGGCTTGACGAGGGGCGAGGCGATGGCCACGCCGATGGACAACGCAAACCACACCAGCACGAAGCGGGCGAGGAGGTGGGCGTTGCGCAGGGCGTTCATGTTGCAATTATGACACCCCTGGGTGTCTTGTTGCCCGATCCCGATCCCGGCGCCTGCGCCTCGCGCATCAGGCGCGCTGCTCGAACTCCCGGTCCCGGGCGCCGATGACGCCGGCGGTCAGGTCGGCCAGTTCGCGCGTCAGCAGCTGGAGGATGTCTTCCATGGTGACGACGCCCGCCAGCCGGCCCTCGTCATCGGCGATCACGAGGCGGCGCAGGCGGTTGGCGCGCATCAGCTGCACCGCGTCCATGGCGTCCATCTCGGGGCTGGCGACGACCAGCTCGACCGACATGATGTCGCCGGCCGTGAACACCGCCGGGTCCAGCCCTTCGGCCATCAGCGCCAGCACCAGGTCACGGTCGGTGACGATGCCCACGGGGCGGCTTTTTTCCAGCGCATCGACGACGATGAGCGCGCCCACATGGTGCTTGCGCATCAGCTGGGCCACCGCCAGCGCGGTGGTTTCTAGTTCTGCCACGGCGACTGAAGCCGTTGCAACGTCTTTCAAACGGGTAGGCATGTGAACACTGCTCCAAAAAAGTTATTCAAAACTATTCATGATTTATCCGCACTTGGTTGACGCGATTACTCACCCAACTCAAGCCTATTGACGCTCAGTTGCGCCGGAGAACGTGCCAGCAGAATTCGACGAACTTCCCGGTAGGGCGTGAAGCGAGAAATCTCGCCGTCATCTAATCGTGCCAGCACATTCAAAGCAGCGTTGTGATCGGCCTGGAGAACATCCCCGTTTTCACGGTAAAACTTGTCCCCAACGCGCTTGCCTTGCAGCAAACCGTTAGCGGAGTCCATTTGCGATGTATAGGCCGCATTCACCAGGACACGCCTGGCTTTGCGCTGCGTGCAAACCGAGTCCAGGGCGTCGGCCAGCGTTCCTTTGGCCCATGAACTCATTCTTCTGTTGAATTTTCTCCATTGCTGCTTTGCGGCAATGGGAGAGGTCAAATCCTCAGAAACCACGACTGCGGCCTTGTCCACGAGGCCGTGAGCAGCTTGAAAAGCAATGGTGCGCAGTTGCTTTTGCGCGGTTTCACGCCGGGCGTCGATCTTCTTGCGGCCCAGGTTGTGCGCCTTGATCCGGTCCGCCTTGATCACACGCCCCGCCGCGCGATGCGCTTTTTCCAGCGCATGCAGCTTGTTGCGCTGCTGATTGGTGGCAGCGGTCTTGTCGCTGTAGCGGATCAGCACAGCGCCAAAGGTCTGTCCATGCGCTTGTCCGTCTGAATCGGTAAAGGCTTCGGTATAGCCCTTGTCCACGCCGACCGCCTGGCTGCCACACATCCGGCCGTCGCTTTTCTCTGTTGCGTAATGAATTTCGCTGAACCCGTCCTTGACGATGATGCGCAAGTTGCTGCCCGTGAGATGGACATTTTTCCCGCTGCTCGTGGTGGTCAAGCAAATATCACTGCCGTATTTCCTTGCCACGCGGATAGTGATGCGCAGTTTTCCGTCAACTATTTCGCTGGAATGCTTATCCGACCTGACGACGAACTGGTTCGCGGTATGGGACGCTCCATGCCGAAAGTGCTTGCGCACCTGACGGTGCAGGAAATTGTCCTTCAGCCATTCGTCGTTGCGCAGCAGTGTGAACAAGCGTTTGCGTTCCACCGCGTCCCTGGTCCGCGCCGCCACGGCTTGGCGCACCTTGACCAGCGCAGCCGCTTTGTACGTCAGTAAATCATTGACCACATCCTTGGTGGTTTCGGCCCGGATGGTTCCGTCAACGGGCAACGCGGTGTAGTAATTGCCAGCGGTCACGGCACGACGCATATCAGCAGCGCTTTTGCCAATGTTGCCCAACGCCCCGAATCTGCGCCAGATGTCAGCACGCACGAAGCCCATGGCCTTGCAGGCATTTGCAAGACCGTCAGGTACATCAGCCTGGAGGATGCGGGTGACTTTCACTGCAAGTATTCCTTATGGGGTGGCGCAAATTCTGGCGAAGGGGCCACAGACTCGCATCAACTTTAGTCATGTCTGCGCTGCATGGCTTGACATGGCGCAAACATCTTGACTGCGCTCACGGGCATGAAACGCTGCAATTCCTGCCGGCAAGCGGCCTTCAGTTCTGCCGCATGCCGAGCACCAGTTGCGTCACGTTGTGGCGCATCAGCTTGAGGTAGCTGTCGGCGGGGCCGCCTGCCGCCGACAGCGCATCCACATACAGCGCAGGCCCGGCGCTCACGCCCGCATCCTTGCTCAATTGCGCCAGCAGCCGGGGGTTGCTCATGTTTTCGACAAACACGGCCCGGATCTTTTCGCGCTGGATCTGCCTGATGAGCTGCGCCACCTCCTTGGCGCCCGGTTCGGCATCGGTGGACACGCCCTGGGGCGCCAGGAACTGGACCTGGTACTGCGCCGCGAAGTAGCCGAATGCATCGTGCGAGGTGATGACCTTGCGCCTGGCCGGCGGGATGGCCGCGAACTGCTCTTTGGCCCAGGCGTCAAGCGTTTGCAGCTCCTTCACGTAGGCGTCGGTGTTGGCCTGGTAGACGGCGCTGCCCGAGGGATCCGCCTTGCTCAGGGCGGCCGAGATGTTGCGCACATACAGCACGACGTTGCCGGGGTTTTGCCAGGCGTGGGGATCGGTTTCGTCATGGCCATTTTCTTCAACCATCATGCGCGCCTTGACTCCCCTGGATGTCACCACCGTTTCGCCTTTGTAGCCGGCGGACTTCGCCAGCTTTTGCGCCCACGGCTCAAAGCCCAGGCCGTTGATGACCAGCAGGCGGCTTTGCACGATGGCCCTGGCATCGGCCGGCCTGGGTTCGAACACATGGGCGTCTTCATCGGGGCCGACCAGCGTGGTGACGCTGACGCGCTCGCCGCCGACCACGCGCACCAGGTCGCCCAGAATGCTGAAGCTGGCCACTACCGGAAGTTTGTCGGCAGCAAAGCTGGCGCTGGACAGCAGGGCGGCGCCGGCAATGCCGGCCGCCAGGAGCTTGTGAAATACGCGGTTCATTGGCTTGACCTTCAAGAAGAGAATAAAAAATGACCGAGGGCTTCACGCCACCCGGTGGGTTTTGCCCCAGACCCGGGGCAGCCAGCCGCCGGGCGCGACCAGCAAAGACGCAAAGTACAAGGCCCCGGCGCAGCCGATGATGGTCGGGCCGGAAGGCGTGTCCAGGTGGTAGGACAGCAGCAGCCCGGCCACGCTGGCCAGCATGGCCTGCGCGCTGGCATTGAGCAGCTGCGCCGGCAGCGTGTCGTGCCACAGCCGGCTCGACACGGCGGGCAGCATCATCAGCCCGACCGCCATCAGCGTGCCCAGCGTCTGGAAACCCGCCACCAGGTTGATGACCACCAGCATCAAAAAGCCCTGCTGCCAGAGCCAGCCGCGCCGCCCGGCGGCGGCCAGGAACACCGGGTCAAAGCTCTCCAGCACCAGCCCCCGGTACATGGCGGCCAGCAGCAGCACGCTGACGCTGGCCACGCCGGCGACCATCAAGAGGCCCGGCGTGTCCACGCCCAGCGCGCTGCCGAACAAAATATGCAGCAGGTCAAGCTGGGTGCCGTGGCCCGAGATCAGCGTCACGCCCAGGGCCAGCGCCACCAGATAGATGGCCGCCAGGCTGGCGTCTTCCTTCAGCGTGGTGAAGCGCGTGACCAGCCCGGCCAGCGCCGCCACCCCCATGCCCGCCGCCACGCCGCCCAGCGCCATGGCGGTCAGCGACAGGCCGCCCAGCATGAAGCCAATCGCCACGCCCGGTAGCACCGCGTGGCTCAGCGCGTCGCCCAGCAGGCTCATGCGCCGCAGCGTCAAAAAGACGCCCAGCGGCGCGGCACTGAGCGACAGCGCCAGCGTGGCCACCAGCGCGCGGCGCATGAAGGCGAATTCGGCGAACGGGGAAAAGGCCGTGTCCCACAGCCAGGCGGAGGCGGCCATCATGCCGCCGCTTCCTGCTCGGCCAGCGTGCCGGCGCCGCAGCGTTCGGCGCTCTCGTCCCAGGCTTCGGCCATGGCCCGGGCGCGGCGCAGGTTCGGTTCGGTCAGCACCTCGCCGGTGGCGCCCCAGCCGACCAGCTCGCGGGCCAGCAGCAAGGTTTGCGGAAAATGCCGGCGCACCATGGCATCGTCGTGCAGCACGGCAATCACGGTGCGCCGCTGGCCGTGCCACTGCCGCACCAGCCCCAGGAGGGCGGCGGTGGTTTTGGCATCGACCGCGTTGAACGGCTCGTCAAGCAAAATCAGCTCGGCGTCCTGCACCAGCAGGCGGGCAAACATCACCCGCTGCAGCTGGCCGCTGGACAGGCTGCCGATGGCGCGGCGCTCAAACCCTTCCAGTCCGACGGCATGCAGGGCGGCATCCACCTGCGCCAGCCGGGCGCGGGTCACGGCTCCCCAGGCCCCGGCAGCGCCCCAGAAACCCAGCAGCACGCAGTCGCGCACGTCAATCGGAAAGCCGCGGTCGATGTCGGCCACCTGCGGCAGGTAGGCGATGCGTTCGCGCGGCAGCGCCACCGTCAGCGCGCCGCCCGAGCGCCCGCCTTCGATGGGCAGCAAACCGGCGATGCTTTTGAGCAGCGTGCTTTTGCCCGAGCCGTTCGGCCCGACCACGGCGGTCAGCGAGCCCGGCGCGAAGCTGCCGCTGATGTGGTGCAGCGCCGGGTGCTGGCGGTAGCTGACCGTCAGGTTGCGCAGCGCCACCACCGCGCCGGCCGCTACCACGGGGCCACTTCCAGCTGCGCCCACGCCACCGCCAGCCACAGCAGCAACACGGCCGGCAGCACCGCCAGCACCCGCAGCCAGGCCGGCCAGGCCAGCACGCTGGGCAGGCGCGGGCGGGCCGGAGGAGGTGCGTCAGAGAGGTCTGGGGTCATGTTGTTTTCCAGAAAAAAAGCAGGCAAACTTTTGCTTGCGGTAATAATGCAACCTGATTGCGATAGAGTATAACGCAACTTAATTGCATTATTGAAACCGGCAAAGGTCAGTCCATGGCATCTTTTCAGGCGCGCGAACCCGCCACCCTCGACCCCATTGATGCGCTGCTGTCGGCCCACGGCCTGCGGCGCACGGCGGCGGCGCGCCGGGTGCTGGGCTGGCTGCTGGCGCACCCCGACACCAGCTACACCCACACCCAGCTGCAGGCCGCACTCAGTGGCGAAGGCCCGTCGGCGCTGGACCGCGTCACGCTGTACCGGCTGATCGACCGCCTGACGCAGGTCGGCCTGCTGCTGTGCCGGGTCGATGCCAGCCGGGTGCGCCGCTACCAGGCCATGCCGGCCAGCGTCCACGCCATGCCGCACTTTGAATGCCAGAGCTGCCACCGCGACCGCCCGCTGGCCGATGCCCTGATGGCCAATGCCGACGACCTGGAACGCGCCGCGCAGTCCGCGCTGGCCGCGCTCAAGGCGCTCGGCTATCAGGGCATGAGCATGGACTTTGCGGTGCGCGGTGTCTGCGTCGACTGCGCCGCCGGCCCCTTGCCCGAAGCGGCGCCGTAATCCGCGCCTGACCTGGCGCCCTGAAACCGAAAATGCGCTGAATACCGGGAGCGCGGCATTCCCGCGCAAACCGCGCCAGCTCAGAGCTTGGGAATGCGCAGGCGACTGACCATCAATGAACCCGAGAGTGCGAACAGCAGCACCAGCGGGTGCAGAGTGAAACCGGCCAGCACAAGCTGCCCCAGCCACAGCGATTCGTGCAGCGCGCCTTGCCAGGCGGCGAGGAACATCACCAGGACCAGCAGCAGCGATGTCGGGATGGGGGTTCCCTCGAAGTATTTGACCTTGTTGTCGCTGCCGGACAGCGACTCGGCCGTCACGTTGTAGCGCGCCAGGCGGGACACGCCGCAGGCCACGAACCCCGCCAGGACGATGCGGTCGTAGAGTCCCTGCATGCCGCAGCCGTAGGCAATCACGGCCGGGGCCACGCCAAAGGAAATGATGTCGGCCAGCGAGTCGAGTTCCCGGCCCATGGCCGAGGTTTTCTGGCGCCACCGGGCGATTCGTCCATCGAGCACATCGAAAATCAAAGCCGCCAGGACCAGTCCGCAGGCAAAGTAAATATGCCTGGGGTCATTCGTCTGCAGGTAGGTCATCATGGAAAACAGGGCGCCAATGCCGCATACGGCATTGGCCAGGGTGAACCAGTCGGCCAGGTGGAATTCCCGGATCATCGAGAAAGGCTTGTTCAGTTTGGGCAGTGTCATGGCGCACAGCGTACCCGAATTTTCCGGGAATGAAATCGTCCATCGGGACGTTTTCAGTGGCGCAACAGGCCGCACGCTGGCCCGGATCGGCCACCTGGCTGGCGCTGCCTGTTTTTTGAGCACCGGCGGCAGCGCCAATGCTGGCGCCAGATTCGCGAGTTGTTCAGCTTGTTATCCACAAGGTAGGCCACATTTTTCAGGCCTAACTTCGCGGGCTGATCCGGCCCGGTCGCACGGCGCTGACCGAATCACCAGTCTTCCTTCACCGCCAGCACCGCATCCCGGCCCGCCGCCGCGCGTCCGGCCAGCCAGGCGGTCAGCGTGCCGGCGGCCACCACCGCCGCGCACAGCAGCAGCAACCGCCCCCACGGCACGCGCAAATCCATGCTCCAGTGAAAGCTTTGCGGATTCACCACGAACACCAGCACGGTCGAAACGCCCAGGCCCAGCGCCAGCCCGGCCAGCGCGCCAATCACCGTCCAGGCCGCGCCTTCGCCGGCCACCACGGTCAGGATTTGCCGCCGCGTCAGCCCCAGGTGCGCCAGCAGGCCGAATTCCTTGCGCCGCGCCAGCACCTGCGCGCTGAAGCTGGCCGCCACGCCGAACAGGCCAATCGCAATCGCCACGCCCTGCAGCCAGTAGGTCACGGCAAAGCTGCGGTCGAAAATCTTCAGGGAGGTGGCGCGTATCTGGCTAACCGAGGCCATTTCGAGCAGCGCGCTAGCGCCCGACTGCGCATCGGCCAGGCCGCGTATCGACTGCTGCACGTCGGCGTCGGCCAGCTTTCCGTCCAGCCACAGCGCCAGGTCGTTGACGCGCCGGTCGCCGCTCAGGCGCTCGAAATCGCGCTGGTCCAGGGTGATGGCGCCGAACTGGCGCGCATAGTCGCGCCACACGCCGGCCACGTAGAATTTCTGCTTTGCTATGGAATCAATAGCTGCTGGCGCCCGTCCCGCTTGCGCAAAGGCACTAAAAGCCTGTGAAAGTGGTGCAAACACCGTGCCGGGGCGGGCGCCGTACAGGTCCACCATCGCCTCGCTCACATAAATGCCGATCTGCCCGGTCGGCACGGGCAGCGCCTCGCCGACCAGCGGCAGGCTGGTGGCCGGGTTGTCGATGGGCTTTGAGATCAGCGTGACGGCGGGCTTGCCGGCGTCCAGCAGCAAGGGCATCGAGCGCAGCGTGCCGACCCGCGCCACGCCGGGCAGGCGGGCCAGCGCCTGCACGAATTCCGGCGAAAAATAGGCCGTGTCGCTGGCCGCGCTGCTCAGGGTGGAGCGCACATACAAATCAGCCGGCAGCACCACATCGAGCCAGTGCGTGACCGAATCGCGAAAACTCGCCACCATCACCGTCAGCGCCACCGCCAGGCTGAGCGAGGCGACCACGCCGCTGACGGCCACCGCCGCGCTTTCGCGCACCCGGCGCGCGCGCTCCACGGCCAGCAGCGGCAGCAGGCGGTGGCGCGTCCACGGGCTGAGCCGGTCATAGAGCAGCGTGATCAGCCACGGCAGCGCGGTGATGCCGCCGACCAGCAGCAGCGCGACCGAAAAGTAAGCCGCCAGCGGAATGCCGAAGAGCGGCGGCAGCATCGCCAGCGCAACGCCCGCGGCGATCAAAACAAGACTGAGCCAGCGCTTGGCGCCGCCGTCGGGCGCCAGGCCCAGCCCCTTGAGGGTTTGCGCGGGCGGCAGTTTTTGCGCCGCTCGCGCCGGCCACCAGCCGCCCACGCCGGCTGCCAGCGCGCCGAGCGCGCCGTAAGTCAGCGCGGCTGCGCCGCTCCATTGCAGCGTGGGCGCGACGCCGGAAAAATAGCCGCCGCCCAAATCCCCGCCCAGCAGCCGCAGCGCCAGCGCCGCCAGCGCCGTGCCCAGCGCAATGCCGGCCAGGCTGCCGGCGAGGCCCAGCGCCAGCGATTCAATCAGCACCAGCTGCAGGCGCTCGCGCCCGGTCAGCCCCAGCACGCCCAGCAGGGCAAACTGCTGCGCCCGCTTGGCCACGCTCAGCGACAGCACCGAAAACACCAGAAACGCGCCGGTGAACAGCGCCACCAGCGCCAGCACCGTGAGGTTGACGCGGTAGGCGCGCGACAGGTTGCTGACGCGCTCGGCGGCATCGCCCGGCGCGGTCGCGATGATGCCGGGCGGCAATTGCAGCGCGTCGATGAAGCCGCGCGTGTCCACGCCGGCCTTCAGGCGCACGTCGATGCGCGAGAGCTGGCCGCTGCGGCCGAACAGGTCTTGCGCGGCGCCGATGTCCATGACGGCCAGCGGCCCGCCGCCGGCGTTCACGCTGCCCGCGACCGTGACGCGCTTGAGCTGCAGGCCGTCCTGCAGCTGCAACTGGCTGCTGGCGAAGACCTGGCGCGCCGCCGGGTTGAGGAACACCGTGCCCGGCAGGAACAGCGCCATCCGCTCCGCGCCCTTGAACGGCACCGGCATCAGGCCAGGCGCGACCGACGCCACGGCCAGCGCATCGACGCCGATGATGCGCAGCGGCTGGCGCTCGCTCTGCCTGCCGTTCTCGCCCTGCGCATAGGTCGAGATTTCCAGCACCGGGCTGGCCATCGCCACCTCGGGGTGGTTGGCCACGCGCGCGTACAGGGCTTCGTCAAAACTGCCTTGCAGCGCGCGCAATTCCAGGTCGGGCTGGCCGTTGACGGCGCGCACCGCCTGCGAAAATTCGCTGAGCGCCGAGTTGTTGATGAGATGCACCGAGAACGCCAGCGCCACGCCCAGCATCACGGCCACGACGGCGGCGGCATTGCGCCACGGATGGTGGAGAAGTTCTTGCCAGGAAAAGGTCTGGAGCAGGGCGCGCATGGGGCTGATTTTTCTCGGCCTCAGGCCGAAATGCCGTCGGCGCTCAGGTGCAGCACCCGGTCGGCGCGCGCGGCGGCGGCGGCTGAATGCGTCACCAGCACCAGCGCTGCGCCGTGCTCGCGGGTCTGGGCGATCAGCGCATCCATGACTTTGGCCGCCGTGGCCGGGTCGAGGTTGCCGGTCGGCTCGTCGGCCAGCAGCAGGCCGGGCCGGTGAACGAGCGCCCGGGCAATCGCCACGCGCTGCAGCTGCCCGCCGCTCAGTTGCTGCGGCAGGCGTGACCCCAGCCCGCCCAGGCCGACCGCCTCCAGCAAGGCCTGAACGCGCGCGTCGTCGGGCTGGCCCAGCAGCAACAGCGGCAGCGCCACGTTTTGCGCCACGTCCAGGTGCGGCAGTACATGAAAGGCCTGGAACACAAAGCCGACATGGCGGCGGCGCAGCAGGGCGCGCTGGTCGTCGCTCATTCGCCCCAGGTCGGCGCCGTTGAGCGTGACCGTGCCTTCGTCCCAGCTGTCGAGCCCGGCCATGCAGTTGAGCAGCGTCGATTTGCCGACGCCCGACTCGCCGACGATGGCAACGAACTCGCCGGGCGCCACGCTAAGCGTGACCTGGCTGAAGACGCTGGTGTCGCCGTAGCGCTTGCCGAGCTGGCTGATTTTCAGGCTCATTGGAAAGCTCCCGCTTGCGCCTTCACCAGCTCAAGCACCTGCGCCAGCGCCGTCGGGTCGTCGCAGGCCACCACGCGCCGCTGCGGCATGGAGCGCAGCCAGGTGATCTGCCGCTTGGCAAGCTGGCGCGTGGCAAAAATGCCCTTGTCGCGCAACTCGCTCAATTCCTTGGGCGAGGGGCTGCCGTCCAGCCCGCGCGCCTCGTGCGCGTCCAGTAGTTCCCACGCCTGACGGTAGCCGACGCAGCGCATGGCCGGCAAATCTGGTGTCAGGTCGCCGCGCGCGCGCAAGGCCCTGACTTCATCGACAAAGCCCGCCGCCAGCATGGCGTCAAAACGCTGGGCGATGCGCGCGTGCAGCCAGGCGCGATCCGCCGGTTCTAAGGAAATAAGCATTGCTGCGCTTGCCCCGCCTGCGCTGTCAGCTATGGTTTTGCTAGCGTTTCGCTGGTGGAAGAAGGACAGCGGCTGGCCAGCCACACGGAACACTTCGAGCGCCCGCGAGATGCGCTGCGAGTCGTTGGGCGCCAGCCGCGCGGCCGTGGCCGGGTCCACCCGCGCCAGCTCGGCATGCAGCGCCGGCCAGCCTTTTTCAGCGGCTTGAACAGCCAGCACGGCGCGCACCGCCGCATCGGCCGGGGGCATGTCGTCCAGGCCGTCGAACAGCGCCTTGAAATACAGCATGGTGCCGCCGACCAGCAGCGGCAGCCGGCCGCGCGCGCTAATTTCCCCAATCAGGCGCCGCGCATCCTGCACGAACCCGGCGGCGCTGTAGGCGTTGAGCGGGTCGCGGATGTCGATCAGGTGGTGCGGTACGGCGGCCAGCTCGTGCGCGTCGGGCTTGGCCGTGCCGATGTCCATGCCGCGGTAGACCAGGGCTGAATCGACGCTGATGATCTCGACCGGGCAGCTAGCGGCGTCGTGCCGGGCAATCGCCAGCGCGGCAGCGGTCTTGCCCGAGGCCGTGGGGCCGGCCAGCGCGACATAAGGAATGTTCGTCAGGGGTGGCGCGCTGCGCGCCGGGTCAGAGAAAACAGGCATGCGGGCGAGGCTACCAGAAAGACGCCCGCCGAATCACCGGCGCGCCAGCACCTCGCCGCTGCGCTGCGGGCCGAACAGGTCGGCCAGCGCCCGGCGGTATTGCGCCTGCCCCAGGGCGTTGGTGTTGAAGTGCGAGCCGCCTTCGACCAGCACGAAAGCCTTGGGCGCCTTGGCCGCCTCATACAGCTTGCGGCCCAGCGCGGGCAGGATGAAGGTGTCTTTTGCGCCATGCACCACCAGCAGCGGCGAGCCCAGGAGGGCGACTTTCCCGACCGACTCGAAAGGCTGGGTAATCAGGACGCGCAGCGGCAGCCAGCCCCATTTCATCGTATCGACCACATCGGCGATGGAGGTGAACGTGCCCTCGACAATCGTGCCCGCCTCGTCAGTGACGCGCGAGGCCAGCGCGATGGCGACCGCGCCGCCCAGCGAATGGCCGAAGATGTAGCGCGGCTGGCCCGGGTGATGGGCGGCCAGCCAGTTCCAGGCGGCATGCGCGTCTTCGTAGGCCATGTTTTCGGACGGCAAACCGGACGAGCTTTTGCCAAAGCCCCGGTAATCAACGGCCAGCACCGAAAACCCGAGTTCCTGCATGCGGCGGATGCGCGGGGCGGAGCCTTCGACGTTCCAGCGCGCGCCGTGCAGGTAGAGCAGCAGCGGGGCTTCCCTGGCGCCGTTTCCGCTCCAGCCGGCTTGCTCCTTGCTGGCCGGCAGCCACAGCCCGTGCAGCCTGACGGGGCGGCCGGTGGTCTTCGAGTCAAAGGCGATCCAGACATCCTGCATGTCCCGCGCCAGCTCGGCGCTGGCGCCCCAGCTGCGGTCGCTGGGCTGGAAGATCCAGCTGCGCTGCTGCTCGTCCAGCGTGGCGCAGCCGGCCAGAATGGCGAACGTCAGCAGCAGGGTGGAAAGGATGGGCCAGTGTTTCATGAAATGGACTGACAAGTTTCACCGCAAATAGTTCGCCGCCTGGAATTTCCCTGCTGATGGCCGATGGCACTAGAGCGCTTTCATCCAGACCGGCAATGGCGCAAGTAGTGCACTGGGA
>JAECRO010000059.1 GCA_016000195.1 Burkholderiales bacterium
GCGCTCCCAGTGCACTACTTGCGCCATTGCCGGTCTGGATGAAAGCGCTCTAGCGCCAGCCGCGCGCGGCAGCTCAGCCCTGCTGCGGCGCGGGTTGCCCGAAGTGGCTCAAAACGCCCAGCCCGGCGGCGCGTCCACTGGCAAAGCAGGCCGTCAGCAGGTAGCCGCCGGTGGGCGCTTCCCAGTCGAGCATTTCACCGGCGCAAAACACCGGCGGCGCAAGCGTGGCGGGCACGGTGATGTGCAGATGCGCATCGAGCGCGTCAAACTTCACGCCGCCGGCGCTGCTGATGGCTTCGTCAATCGGCCGCACGGCTATCACACACACCGGCAGCGCCTTGATGCCGGCGGCGAGCTTCACCGGATCGGCAATGGCGTCCTTGCCCAGCACTTCGTAGAGCATGGCGGCCTTGATGCCGTCCAGGTTCAAACGGCTTTTCAGGTGGCTTGACAGTGAGCGCGAGCCGCGCGGATGGCGCACCTCGACCAGCACCTGCTCGGGCGTCTTGCCGGGCAGCAGGTCGAGCAGGAAGGTCGCGCTGCCGTGGGCGGCAATTTCACCCCGCAGCAGGCTTGATGCCGCATAAATCAGGCTGCCTTCGACACCGGTCGCCGTGGCGACGAACTCGCCCTTGCGGCTGAAACTGCGGCCCTGCGAATCGGTGAAATGAATCGCCACCGACTTGAAGGGCTGGCCGGCGAAGCGGCTGGAGAAATGCCCGGTCCAGCCCGCCTGCGGCATGGGGCTCTGGCCAATCAGTTCCTTCAGGAACTCGCGCCGGCTCTCGCCGTGCTCCACCGCCTCTGCGGCAGGCCGCGCCAGCACGTCAAAGCCGCAGTTTGACGGCTGCAGCGGTGCGACAGGCACGCCGCGCTCGGCCAGCAACGGCACCCAGGCGCCGTCCGAGCCCAGGCGCTTCCAGCTGCCGCCGCCCAGCGCCAGCACCACCGCATCGGCTTGCACCAGCGCCTCGCCGGCAGGCGTCGAAAACTTCAGCGCGCCGCCCTCGGTCCAGCCGAGCCAGCGGTGGCGCATCGAAAACTGCACGCCCGCATTGCGCAGGCAGTGCAGCCAGGCGCGCAGCAGCGGCGCGGCCTTCATGTCCCTGGGAAACACCAGCCCCGAGCTGCCGACAAAGGTCTCAATGCCCAGCGCTTCGGCCCAGGCGCGCAGCTCGGCCGGGCCAAAGGCGGCGATCAGCGGCTCCAGGGCAGCGCCGTGCGCGCCGTAGCGCCGCATGAAGACCTCGGGCGGCTCGGAATGCGTCAGGTTCAGCCCGCCCCTGCCGGCGAGCAAAAACTTGCGGCCGACCGACGGCATGGCGTCAAAAAGCTGGACCGACACGGCCGGGCCGGCGCTGGCCAGCATTTCGGCGGCCATCAGCCCGGCGGGGCCGCCGCCGATGACGGCAACGCGCAGGGGTTTCACGAGAGGTGTTGAGTTGTTCAAAAGAAAATCCGTTTGCACGAAGGTGCTTGGCTTGGGTCAAAAAAATGGCGGCGCCCAGAAGGCGGCCTGCGTGGCAGGCCATAAATGCTCTGTTTTTAATAGCATAAAGTGGCCGCTGGTAGTGCGCAAGAAGGCTAAAAAGCTTGAATCCAGCGTTATCTGGCAAAAATCAACTGGGCAAGCCCGTATCGTAACCAGTCATCCCGCCGCCTGGCCCGGGCGCAGGGCCATGGCCGCACGCGACAGCCTTCAGCCTATGTCCACCACCGTCCCCAACCCCGTCAGGAACGCCGCCCTCACGATGGCGCCGGGGTAAATCAGCTGCACGGCGGCGCGGTAGGCCTGCAGTTGCGCCTGATACGCCGGTTGCTGCTCGGGCGTCATGGCCGATTTGTAGTCGAGCACCCACCACTGGCCTTCAAAACCGGCGTCCTTGCGCCGCACCAGCCGGTCCAGCCGCAAGGCCTGGCCCTGGTAGACCAGATCGACTTCGTTGCCCTGCCAGGCCACCGCCGCTTCGCTCCAGGCCCAGGCGCCGGCGCCGGTCAGGATGCGCTGCGCCAGCGCGCTGGCGTCCTGCGCCTGCGCCGGGCTAAGGCGAAACTCGCGCGCCACCGCGCCCACATGCTCGGCGGACGAGGGGCCGCCCCACTCCAGCAGGCGGTGCATGGCCTTGCCGATGCGGGCGTTGGCGGGGTCTTCTTCGGCGGCCGCATCCGGCGACGCCTTGGGCGCCTTGATGTCGGGCGCGGCGGGAAGCTCGGCCAGGTAAAAAACCTCGGCGGCCTGGGCCGGGAAGCCAGCTGCGCCTTCCTGGCCAGCACCGTCGGCCCTCACCCCGGCCCGCTCCCGGAGGGAGAGGGAGTCAGGCGGGGTCGGGGCATCCAGCGGCGCCAGCAGCCCCTGCAAACGCTGCCACCAGCTGTCGGTCGTCGCCCGGTGCGGCTCGATGGAGGAAATGACCAGCGTGTGCCGCGCCCGCGTCATGGCGACATACAGGGCGTTGAGTTCCTCGCGCTTGCGGGCGGCCTGCTCGGCGGCCAGCGCTTCCTCGGCACAGGCCGGGGGTTTGCCTTCGCTGACCAGAAAGACAAACTTGCGCGGCTCGGTGGCCTCGCCGGGCCAGTCCACCAGCACGCCCATGCTGTCGGCATTGCGCTCCACGGTGTCGGTGTCCAGCAGCAGCACGGCCTCGGCCTCCAGCCCCTTGGCGCCGTGAATCGTCAGCAGGCGCACGGCCAGAGGGTTGACGGCCACCGGCGCCAGCAGGCCGCCGGCCTTGAGCGCCCGGATCAGCCCGTAAGGCGTGGCATAGCGCCCGCCATCGCGTCCCAGCGCCACGCCCAGCAGCGCGCGCAGGTTGGCCAGCACCGCCGGGCGCTGGGCGGCGGGCACGGCAGCCGCGAAGCGCGCCAGCACATCGCCATCGTCGTAGATTTTTTGCAGGGCATCATGCGGCGGCAGGCTGTCCAGCCAGCCCTTCCAGCGGCTAAAAATGGCCGCCAGCCCTTGCAGCTCTTGCGCCAGCAGCTCTGTTTTTTGTAGCAACTCAGACCACGGCAGTTTCATCTCCTGGCGCAGCAGGGCAAGTTGCACGAGGCAGGCGTCCGGCAGGCCGAACAGCGGCGAGCGCAGCGCCCGGGCCAGCGACAAATCGTGCTGCGGCGACACCAGCACATCAAGCAGCGCCACCACGTCGAGCACTTCGCAGCAGTCGATGAGGTCGGTTTTTTCACCGATCTGGGCCGCAATGTGCAGCGCCCGCAAGGCTTCCTGCAGCGGCAGCAAGCCGGCCCGCTTGCGCGACAGCACCATCACATCCGACGGCTTCAGGCCGGCGGCGAGCTGCTGCGCAATCCAGCCGGCGGCCTGGCGCGCCTCCAGCGTGCGCAGGGTTTCCTCGGGCAGCTCGCGCGGCGTACTCAAGCTGTCGCGCCAGCGCGCCTCCGGCGGCGTGTCCGCGCCGGCATCAGCCCGCTGCCGGGAAATCGCCGGCAGGCAGCCGGTTGCGCCGGCTTTCAGCGAATCGGTGGTGTGCTCGCGAAAACCGTCGTAGCCGTCAGCCCCGCGCGCATGGCCCATGACGGCGTTCACCGTGTCGATGACGGCCAGCGCGTTGCGGCGCGTGTGGTCGCAGCTGAGCAAATCGCCGCCCAGCCCCTCGACCACAAAGGCCTGCGCGGCGCGAAACACCTGCGGCTCGGCGCGGCGAAAGCGGTAAATGCTCTGCTTGGGGTCGCCGACCAAAAACACGCTGGGCGCCGCGCCCGCGCCGCCGTAGCCGCTCAGCCAGCTTGAGAGCGCCTGCCACTGCAGCGGGTTGGTGTCCTGGAACTCGTCGATCATCAGGTGCTTGATGCGCGCGTCCAGCCGCTCCTGCACCCAGCCGGCCAGCACCGGGTCGCCCAGCATGACCAGACCAGCCCGCTCGACATCGTTCATGTCCACCCAGCCGTGTTCGCGCTTGATCTGCGTGTACTGCGCGATCAGCAGGCGGCTCAGGCGCGCCATGCGCTGCTGGTGGCTCCAGGCTTCATGCTGCAAACGCGCCTTGCACAGCGCCTGCAACTCAGGCTCGGCCTCTTGCGCGGCAGTGAACTTGATGAGGTTTTGCGTCAGCCGGTCTTCGCCCGCCACGAAAAACGCCTTGCGCAGCAGGTCGCAGCGCAGCGAAAGGTCGGTGGTTTGAAAGGCGTCGATGACGGCGGCAGCGGCCTTTTGCGGCGTCTTGTTTTTCTCGGCGCCCAGCTGGCGCGCGCGCTCCAGCCAGGTTTGCCGGGCCATCGGCGTGGCCAGCGCCTGCTCCGGGAAGTCCAGCGCGGCAAATTCAGGAAATAGCGCCTCGAAGGGCTGGACCGACGCGTCAATCACGCCTTTTTCATCGGCCAGCACGAACTCGGTGCGCTTGTCCAGCGCCGTCTGCAGCGCCTTGTCGGCTTGATAGCGGCCGTGGCCCAGCACCAGCGCCTCGAAATCGGCCTTCAGCAGCGCGTCGCCGGCAAGCGCCGCATAAAACCGGCGCCACACCAGCGCCCGGGCCGGGGCGTCGTCTTCAAGCAGTTGGTAATTCACCGGCATGCCCAGCCGGTGCAGCACGGCCACCGGCGCGCTGCGCAGCAAGGCGGCGAACCAGCTGTGAAAGGTGCGGATCTGCACAGCCCGCCCGCTGGCGAGCATGGAGCGGTATAAATTTGATAGCTGCCGGCGCATGTCCGCACTGGACTGCAGGCCTTTTTGGCTTGAAACGCCACGCATGATG
The DNA here is from genome assembly GCA_016000195.1 of Burkholderiales bacterium. Lineage (GTDB taxonomy): Bacteria > Pseudomonadota > Gammaproteobacteria > Burkholderiales > Burkholderiaceae_C > Polaromonas. The sequence goes on from JAECRO010000059.1 coordinate 4,710, forward strand.
AGTTCCTGGCGCAGGGTCTCGTCGTCGGCATGGGTGAACTTTTGCAGCCACTCGTCAAGCCGCTCGCGCATTTCGCCGGCGGCTTTCTTGGTGAAGGTGATGGCCAGGATTTCATGCGGCCGCACCGGCTCGCGCGGCGTGCCGGCGGCAGGGTCCGGGGCATTGGCGCCATCGAGCAGCGCCCGCACGATGCGCGACACCAGCATCCAGGTCTTGCCCGCGCCGGCGCAGGCCTCTATGGCCACGCTGCGGCGCGGATCGCAGGCAATGGCGTAAAAAGCGTCGGCGGAAACGGGCTGGCCGTTGCATTCGTAAGCTGCGGTCATAGCCAAAAATCCTTGCGGCACAGGCCGCGTGCTGAACAATAGTCGCAGGCCTTGCCTTCGCCGAGCGCCGGCAGCGGCGCGCCCCCGGCAATGCGGGCCATGTCGCTCAGGATGCCGTCGATCAGGGCATCGCGCAGGGCGACGATGTCGGGCTGGTCGTAGGTGCGGGTCGGCTCTTTTTCGCCCAGGTTGACATAGGCGGCGCCCAGCGTGTCGTCGGCCACCAGCGCGGCGTAGAACGCCAGCTGCGAGTCTTCCAGGCCATTTTTGATGCGCTCGGCGGTGGTGGTGCGCGGCTCGGTCTTGTAGTCGATCAGCAGCCGGTCGCCGCCCGGCAGCCGGTCCATGCGGTCGATCTTGCCAACCAGCGTCAGCTCGCTGCCCAGCGGCATGTCCAGCCACTGCTCGGCCAGGTCGAAGCAGGCGCCCGTGGCTTCGTGCCCGGCCAGCCAGGCCAGGTAGCCGTCGCGCACCGGAGTCCAGGCGGCGGCGAACGGCAGGAATTCGCTGTGGTTCAGGCCCAACTCCTTGGCGGCTTGTTCGGCCGCTATATTAATCATAGCTACTCGTGCAGGCAGGTCGTGCGCGGGAGCCTCTTTTAGTGCCTCATGGAAGCGGCAGAGCAGGTTGTGCAGCCAGTTGCCGAAATCGCGCTTGCCGAGTTCACTCTCCAGTTCGTCGGATTCGTTCAGACCCAACTGGCGCAGCGCAAAAAACCGGTAGGGACAGGCGCGCAAATCGCCGTAGCTGCTGGCCGACAGCCGTTTGACCGGCAGGGCTTCGCCCGTGGGCAGCGGGCGCGGCGTCGGGCAGGCAGGCACGGCGCGCAGGCTGCGCGGGTCGCCGGCCCGGTCCGCCGCCAGGCTGCGGCCAAGCAGCAACTCCTGCACGAAACCACTGGGCATCAGGTGTTCGCCGGCTTCGCTGGTGCGCCACAGCAGGTCCACATGCGGCAGTTGCAACGCATAGTTCCAGGCCTGCCGGGCCACGCGGGCCAGCGCTTCGCGTGATGGCAAGCCGAGCAGTTCGCGCTGGCCAGGCGTCCACTGGCCGGGCGGATCGGGCGACACCGGCAGGCGGATTTCGTCGCAGCCGGGCAGCACCACCGCGGCCATCGCGCGGCCCAGCAGCTGCGCCAGCGGCAGGATCACCACCTGCTCGGCCACCGGATGCTCGGGCGAGAAGGTTTCGGCTTCCAGTGCCTGGTTGACCCAGCTGGTGAACTCCCTGAGCTTCATGACCGGCGCGTCTTCAAACTCGATGTCGGCGCCCTCGTGCAGGCGCAGCACATCAAGCACGCGCTGGCCGGCCTCGTCTTGCGCCAGCAGTTCCCACTGCCCGGCCGACTGCAGCGCGGCGCGCAGGTCACGCAGCCAGGCGGCCAGCGGGCGCGGGCGGCTCAAGCCGTCGCGCAAGCTGTTCACCTGCCGCGCCAGGGGCTGGGCGACAGCCAGCGCGTCGAGCGGCGCGGCCGGCAGATCGCGCCAGGCCCGCACGCCGAACTTGCGCACCTCGGTTTCAGCCGCCGTGACGGTGCCGGCGGCAAAGGCCGGGGCATTTTTGAGCCAGTCAAGCACGGCGTCGGTGGACACGTCCCAGGGCAAGGCGCGCAGCAGGCCCATCAGGCGGGCCGCCGAGCGCGAGGTGGACAGCTTCCAGCCGGTTTCATCGCGCATGGCAATGCCGCGCCGGGCCAGCATGGCGGCCACCCGGCGGGTCAGCTGGCGGTCCTGCGCAATCAGCGCGACCGGGCTGCGCCCCTGCGCCAGGTGGGCCAGCACGCAGGCGGCGGCGCGCGCGGCCTCGTCCTCGTCATCCTGCGCGGCATGCAGCGACGGCAGCGGCGCGCCGGGCCGGTCCGGCTCGTCCTCGGGAAGGCACAGCGCAATCGACAGCGCCCGCTCGCCAAAATGAAGCCGCAGCGCATCGGTCACAGGCTCGACCTGAAAACCCTCGACCACCACCAGCAGCACCGGCTCGGCCTGAAACAGACGGTCCGACGCATAGCCAGAGGCCGCGACCCAGGCCAGCGCGATGCGCCCGACGGCCGCTTCCAGCGCCAGCACCGGCGAATCCAGGCCCACGCCCAGCGCCTCGGCAACCGACTCGCTCCACGCCAGGCGTTCGGCGGGCAGCACGCTCGCGGCCACGCGGGCCAGGCTCCAGGCCGATTCGACCAGCCGGCCGGCCAGCGCATCCTGCTGCGCGGCCAGCCCGGCCTGAGCCAGCAGCGACGCAGCCGTCAGCATGTCCACCGACACCTCCATGCGCAGATCAACCCCCGACGGCGTGAACATGCCCAGCGTGCCGCCCAGGCCGGTGGCCCAGTTCATGGTGGTTTCAAAGCGCGGAACAAAAAAGGTGCCGCCCGCGTTGTCGGCCCAGGTCTGGCGCGCCTGCTGGATCAGCTGGGCATACGGCAGCAGCACGACCACTTCGGAAGGATGAATGCCGCGCGCGGCAATGATGTCGGCCAGCCGCTGCATGGCCTGGCGCCAGCAGCGGGCAGCCAGGGAGGCCGGCGTATCGGCAGGCTGGCGGGAGGAAGGAAGGGGCATGAAAGAAAAAAGATTGTTTGCGATGGACAAAAGGCCGGCGTGCAGGCCCAAAGGATTGGCTATCGGAAGAATAGCTGCAGTGCAAGTGCCTGAGGCGCTTGAGGCCCTTGGTTTCTGCCACAATGACCGCAACTTTTGCACTCACCTCTATCGTAACCAGACCCAAGGAGCCGTCATGGCCAATGAACTGATCAAACATACTACCGATGCCACCTTTGACGCCGACGTGCTGAAATCATCCACCCCCGTGCTGGTCGATTACTGGGCCGAGTGGTGCGGCCCGTGCAAGATGATTGCGCCGATTCTTGACGATGTGGCCACCAGCTACGAAGGCAAGCTGCAGATCGCCAAGATGAATGTCGATGAAAACCGCGAGATTCCCGCCAGGTTCGGCATTCGCGGCATTCCTACGCTGATGCTGTTCAAGGACGGCCAGCTGGCCGCCACCAAGGTAGGCGCGCTGAGCAAGTCGCAACTGACCGCATTCATCGACCAGCAACTGGCCTGAGCGATTTTTTCAGCCGGCAAACCCCCTGAAGGGTTTTCCGGTTTTTTTGTTTTTCTTTTCAGCGTCCCCGCCTTCGCGCCCCCCTCGCAAGCCCTGGCCTTAGCGCCTGAATTTCCTGTCATAATGCTTCGTATTCACCCGTCGGCTGCTGCCGGCTGGTTCGAGTTCCCGGTTTGTCAGCCCTTCTTTTCAGAAGCAGCTTCTTTTCAAGCCTCCCCCCGTTTTTTCCTAAATCAACTCCGCGAGGAGTCATCCCATGCACTTAAACGAACTCAAGGCGCTGCACGTGTCTGAAGTCCTCAAGCAGGCCGAAGCCCTTGAGATCGAAAACGTCGGCCGCATGCGCAAGCAGGAGCTGATGTTCGCCATCATTAAAAAACGCTCCAAAACGGGCGAAACCATCGTCGCCGATGGCGTGCTGGAAGTCCTGCCCGACGGTTTTGGTTTTCTGCGCGCGCCCGATTCGAGCTACACCGCCAGCACCGACGATATCTACATCAGCCCCAGCCAGATCCGCCGCTTCAACCTGCACACCGGCGACATGATCGAAGGCGAAGTGCGCACGCCGAAAGACGGCGAGCGCTACTTCGCGCTGAACAAGCTCGACAAGATCAACGACGGCGCGCCCGAGGACAACAAGCACAAGGTCATGTTCGAGAACCTGACGCCGCTGTTCCCGCGCGAGCAGTTCAAGCTCGAACGCGACATCAAGGCCGAGGAAAACCTGACCAGCCGCATCATCGACATCATCGCGCCCATCGGCAAGGGCCAGCGCGCCCTGCTGGTGGCGCCGCCCAAGTCCGGCAAGACGGTGATGATGCAAAACATCGCCCACGCCATCGTTGCCAACTATCCCGAAGTGGTCATGATGGTGCTGCTGGTTGATGAGCGCCCGGAAGAAGTGACCGAAATGCAGCGCAGCGTGCGCGCCGAGGTGATTTCATCGACCTTCGACGAGCCCGCCGCGCGCCATGTGCATGTGGCCGAAATGGTCATCGAGCGCGCCAAGCGCCTGGTCGAACTCGGCAAGGACGTGGTGATTCTGCTCGACTCCATCACCCGCCTGGCTAGAGCCTACAACAACGTGCTGCCCTCGTCGGGCAAGGTGCTCAGCGGCGGCGTCGATGCCAACGCGCTGCAGCGCCCCAAGCGCTTTTTCGGCGCGGCCCGCAAGATTGAAGAAGGCGGCAGCCTGACCATCATCGGCACCGCGCTGATCGACACCGGCAGCCGCATGGACGAAGTGATCTTCGAGGAATTCAAAGGCACCGGCAACTGCGAAATCCATCTGGACCGCCGCCTGTACGAAAAGCGCGTGTTTCCGGCCATCAACCTCAACCGCAGCGGCACCCGCAAGGAAGAGCTGCTGCTGGCGCCCGAAATCCTGCAAAAGTCGCGCATCCTGCGTCAGTTTATGTACAACATGGACGAAATCGAGTCGATGGAACTGATGCTGAAAAACATGAAGGCGACCAAGAACAACCACGAGTTCTTCGACATGATGCGCCGCGGCGGATAAAAAACGGCCGCCGCGCAGGGCCGCCCCAGGCAAGGCCTGCCCCGGGGGCAGGAGAGGTGCGCTGTCACCATACCTCGTAGCGCGATGACGCCAGCTTCAGGGAGGCAAACCGGGTCAGGCAAAACTTGTCATTTGTGACCAGCCCATTGAGCGCAGCTTTGACTCGCGGCTGGCCAGGTTCAGCCGCGATTTCGAGCGCATTCCTGAGGTATTGGCCGGGCTGCATTTTGTGGTTTTTTCCATGCTCATGCTACCCACGGCTGCCATGCTCTTGGCTTCAGGTGGGAGTTCATAACACGCTCTAGAATGTATCGAACTTTGTCGCTATGAGGCAGGTTTTCGTTATTTCCAGGAGTCATCAGTGCAAAGTAATAAATTCCTTCTATCGCCCACGGGCGAGCCTTCCATGACCGGCAATCTTTCTGCAGAAGAAATTTCTACTCATAAAGCCGGCAAGGTGGTTGCCGACAAGGCTGAGACGACCCGAATCATCAAGAAGTATCCCAATCGGCGTCTCTACGATACTGAAACTTCGACTTACATCACATTAGCTGAAGTCCGGCGTCTGGTAATTAGTAGCACCCATTTTGTCGTGCGTGATGCTAAAACCAATGAAGACCTCACGCGCACTATCCTGCTGCAGATCATTCTCGAAGAAGAGGCCGGTGGCGCACCCATATTTACCGAAGCCGCGCTGGCCAACATCATTCGTTTCTACGGCGATGCAATGCAGAGCTTCATGGGGGCCTATCTTGAGAAAAATGTCCAGAGTTTCATGGATCTGCAAGTCAAGATGGCTGAGCAGTCCAAAGGCTTGAGCCCGGAAATGTGGGCGCAGTTCATGAATGCAAAGTCGCCCATGATGCAAGGCATGATGGGTGCTTATGTCGAACAATCCAAGAATGTCTTTACGCAAATGCAAGAGCAGATGCAAAAGCAGAGTGAGCAAATGCTGTCGGCGCTGGGGTTGAAGCGTCAATAACTCGCTAAGTCATTCAACAAAAGTTATTAGGCCGTGTTCGGAAAGTCAATGGAGCCATTTCATGGTGCCGGCGATGCGACCATTGTCAGTCTTGGGGAGCTAAATGGATAGCCCATCGCCTTGCTGCCTGGCGCCTTGAGCCACTTCTTGACCGTGTTGCGCGACAGCCCTGTGCGCTTTGCAATGGCGCTGGTGGAAAATTTGTCGCGCAGTTTCATGCGCCTGACCTTGCCTATCATGTCCATGGTGATCACCTTCTTCTCCTGCTGAAAAATTCAGCAGGTCAGCGGAACACCCTGGTCAATTTTCGGTCGGCGACAACAGTGCGTCTTCTGGTAGTTTCCCGGCATCGTAGGTTTTGTAAAAATAAGGTGTCTACCGAATGAGACAAGAAAAAATACCCTTTGAAATCAGCAGCTTGCGATAACCCAAAAACCATGAACATTGTGATTCTTGATGACTACCAGGATGCCGTGCGCAAACTGGCATGCGCCGCCAGGCTGGAGGCCTATCCGGCCAAGGTCTATACCAACACCGTCAAGGGCGCAGGCCAGTTGTCGGTCCGGCTGAAAGATGCGGACGTGATCGTACTGATCCGCGAACGGACCCACCTGACCCGCCAGCTGATTGAAAAGCTGCCCAAGCTCAAGCTGGTCGTCCAGACCGGCCGCATCGGCAGCCATGTGGACGTGGCGGCCTGCACCGAGCGCGGCATTGCGGTGGCCGAAGGCACCGGCTCACCCATCGCGCCAGCCGAGCTGACCTGGGCACTGGTCATGGCCGCCATGCGCCGCATTCCCCAGTACGTGTCGCATTTAAAGCACGGCGCATGGCAGCAGTCGGGGCTGAAATCAGCCTCCATGCCGCCGAATTTTGGGTTGGGAACCGTTCTCAAGGGCAAGACGCTGGGAATCTGGAGCTACGGCAAGACCGGCCAGCTCGTGGCCGGCTATGGGCGGGCATTCGGCATGCGGGTAATCATCTGGGGCAGTCCGGCATCACGCGAACGTGCCCAGGCCGACGGGTTTGAACTGGCGCCCAGCAAGATCGAACTGTTCAAGCAGTGCGATGTGCTCAGCCTGCACCTGCGGCTGAGTGAAGAAACCACCGGCAGCGTGACGCTGGAAGACATGTCGCGCATGAAACCCACGGCCTTGCTCGTCAATACCTCGCGCGCCGAACTGATTGAATCCGAAGCGCTGATTGCCGCGCTCAACCGGGGGCGTCCGGGCATGGCGGCCATTGATGTTTTTGAATCCGAACCAATTTTGCAGGGCCATGCCCTGCTGCGGCTGGAGAACTGCATCTGCACGCCGCACATCGGCTACGTCGAGCAGGACAGCTACGAGATGTATTTCGGCGCGGCCTTTGACAACGTGATCAACTTCATCAAGGGCACGCCGACCAACATTGTCAATCCGGGCGCGCTGCAGGTCAGGCGCTAGAACCAGGCCTTGCCAGGCATTCCCTTCAACAAACACCCAGCCATCGATTCAAAAATGCAAACCACCATTTATAAAACTGTCGGTATTGTCGGCACCGGAGCCATGGGACGCGGCATTGCCCAGATTGCGGCCCAGGCAGGCAGTATCGTCAGGTTGATGGATGCACAGGCTGGCGCCGCTGAAAAAGCCCGCGAAGCCCTTGGCAGCCAATGGGACAAGCTGGCCGAAAAAGGGCGTATCAACGCTGACGCTGCAGCCGGCCACAAGGCCAGGCTGCGGGTCGCCGGCACACTGGCCGACCTGTCCGACTGCGATCTGGTGGTCGAAGCCATCCTTGAGCGGCTGGACATCAAGAAAGCGCTGTTTGCCGAACTTGAAACCATCGTGCCTGCGCGGACCGTGCTGGCCAGCAACACGTCTTCGCTGTCGGTAACGGCGATTGCCGCCGCGCTCAAGCATCCCGAACGCTTTGCCGGCTATCACTTCTTCAACCCGGTTCCGCTGATGAAAGTCGTTGAAATCATCGCCGGGCTGAAAACCGGCGCCGACACTTGCGCCGGCCTGAGCCAGTACGCCCGCCAGATGGGCCACACGCCGGTGCAGGCGCAGGACACGCCGGGCTTTATCGTCAACCATGCCGGGCGCGGCTACGGCACCGAGGCATTGCGCATCGTCAGCGAAGGCATTGCCGACTTCGCCACCATCGACCGCATCCTGCGGGACCAGGCCGGCTTCAAGCTTGGTCCGTTCGAGTTGATGGACCTGACCGCGCTTGATGTATCGCATCCGGTGATGGAGTCGATTTACCACCAGTATTACGAAGAAGACCGCTACCGCCCCAGCGTCATCACAGCGCAGCGCCTGGCGGGCGGACTGCTGGGCCGAAAGACTGGCGAAGGCTTTTACCGCTACGAAAGCAGCGTGGCCCAAATTCCGGCCGAAGCACCGGCGCCCGACGTGGCCGAAATGCCGCCGGTATGGGTCTCGCCCCGTGCAGCCCGTCGGTTAGAGCTGCTGCAATTGCTCAAAAACCTTGGCGCCGACATCGAAACCGGCCAGTCGCCGTCTCCGCAGGCGCTGACGCTGGTCGCGCCGCTGGGTTTTGACATCACGACGGTTGCCGTGGTCGAGCGGCTGGACCCGGCGCGCACCATCGGCATCGACATGCTGATCGACGACGCCGCCACCAAACGCCGTGTGCTGGCGACCAATCCGGCCACGCGCAGCGACATGCAGAGTGCCGCCCATGCGCTGTTTGCCCGCGACGGCAAGGCGGTCAGCGTGATCCGTGACAGCGGCGGATTCGTCACGCAGCGCGTCGTCGCCACCATCGTCAACATTGCCAGCGACATCTGCCAGCAAGGCATCTGCAGCCCCAAAGACCTGGAAACCGCCGTCACGCTCGGACTTGGCTACCCGATGGGACCGCTGGCCATGGGCGACCGCTACGGCCCGACCAATATCCTGGAAGTGTTGTTCAACATGCAAACCGTGTACGGCGACCAGCGCTACCGCCCTTCCCCGTGGCTGCGCCGCCGGGGCGCGATTGGCCTGAGCCTGATGCACGAGGAAAGCTGACATGTCGGGCGCCCTGAAAAGCACCAGTGAAAGCGCCACCCTGATCCTCGCGCTGAGCAACCCCGAGCATAAAAATGCGCTCGGCCCCGACATCTATGCCGCAGGCATCGAGGCCCTGAACGCCGCCGAGAACAACCCGGAAATCCGCAGCGTGGTGATTACCGGCGAAGGCAGCATGTTTTGCGCTGGCGGCAACCTGCAGCGGCTGCAGGCCAACCGGCGCGAGTCGCCGGAAGTGCAGGCCCAGAGCATTGAAGCGCTGCACAACTGGATCGAGGCCATCCGCACCTATCCCAAGCCGGTGATTGCCGCAGTCGAAGGCGCGGCCGCCGGGGCCGGTTTTTCGCTGGCGCTGGCCTGCGACTTCATCGTGGCGGCCGACAACGCCGAGTTTGTGATGTCCTACAGCACCGTGGCGCTGTCGCCCGACGGCGGCGGCAGCTGGAGTTTGGCGCGCGCCCTGCCCCGCGCCTTGACCAGCGAACTGCTCATGGGCGCGGAGCGCATCAGCGCCGAGAGGCTGCATGGCCTGGGCTTGGTGAACCGCGTCACCGCTGCGGGCGGCGCGCTTGGTGAAGCCCTGGTGCTGGCGGCCAGGCTCAATGCCCGCGCACCGAATGCGCTGGCCAGCATCAAGGAACTCATCAACGATGCACCGGCCAACACCCTGAGCCAGCAGCTGGACAGCGAGCGCAACCACTTTGTTCGCAACCTGCACCACGCCAATGGCGGCGAAGGCATTGAAGCGTTTTTGCAAAACCGCAAGCCGCAGTACCGCTAAAGCATCGAGCACCGCCAAACAGGTACGAGCACCCAGCCATCATAGGCAGCGCTCTCAGGGACTCCTGATTTCATAGCTGCCAACGCTTATGCCATAAGCGCAAACGGCCAATTTGGCATCAAAAAATAGCGCATCATGCCTGCGGCGATGCACTCCCGACCACCTCGTCGCCCTGCATGTGCCGACCCAGAAAATCGAGAAAGCTGCGCACGGCCGGTATCTGGCCGCGCCGCGAAGGAAAAACGGCATGCGCCATGCCCGGTTTCGGCGCCCAGCCGGGCAATACCGGCACCAGCAGTTGCGCCTGAAGCTCCGCCCGGCTGATGCTGTCCGGCAGAAAACTGATGCCGGTGCCGGCCAGCACCGCCAGCTTGAGCGTCTGCAGGTCGTCCGCCACATAACGCGGCTGGTGATGAAACATGAACTCCTGCGCCTGCGGACCCACCAGCATCCAGGCGCTGCGGCCATCGGCTGACGACATGGCCACCGTGTCCAGCCGCGACAGGTCCGCCGTGGTGACAGGCTGGCCCTGCCTGCGTAATTGCACCGGACTGGCCAGCAGGTGGCTGCGGGTCGCGCCCAGCTGCTTGACGACCAGGCTGCCGCTGTCGTCCAGCGTGGGCCGGACACGCAGCGCAATATCAATGCCCTCCTCCACCAGGTCAACCACCCGGTTGGTCACACGCAAGTCCAGCTTGACCAGCGGAAACATCGCCAGATAACGGGGAATCAGAGTAACTTCTCAATAAGTCATGGCAACTTTTTCAAAACCATCAACACGAGAAATTAAAGGTGGGAAATTTCATCTAAAAATGGTTTGATTCATCATTTACTTATCTATAAAATTAAAAAATTCAGGCCAGAAGTGGGATTCATCAGTTTTTAGCTTCTCGGCTAGTTTGAGCCTGCCACGACTTATTGAGAAGTTACGAATCAGATAGCCCAGCGTGCTTTGGGCCAGCGTGACCGGGCAGGTCACGCGCAGCATGCCGCGCGGCTCCAGCTGCAAATGCGCCACCGCTTCCGCAGCGGCAAGTGCTTCATCGCGCATGGCGCTGCAATGGCGCAGATAGATGTCCCCGACTTCGGTCAGCGAGAGCTTGCGCGTGGTGCGTTGCAGCAAGCGCACGCCCAGCCGCGCCTCCAGCTCGGCCACGCGGCGCGACAGTCTGGATTTCGGCAGGCCCAGCGCCCGCCCGGCAGCGGCAAAACCGCCGCGCTCCGCCACCTCTGCAAAATACAGCATGTCGTTCAGGTCTTCCATGGGGCCGCTCCATCGAGTTGATTGTCCCGTCAGTAGAACAATCTATCGTGATTTTGCCGGCTTATCAAAGTATTGGCTTGCACACACAATCTATCCATGGCTGAAACCACATCCATCAGCAGCCACCTTCACAAGTATTTCAACCAAGGAATTCATCATGAGCAAGCTTCTTCACATCGACTCCAGCATTCTGGGCAGCAATTCGGTTTCCCGCCAACTGACCGCGCAAATCGTGGCTTCGTGGCGCGCCGCCCATCCGGCCACCGAAGTCAGCTACCTCGACCTGGCGATGGACGCCCCAAGCCACCTGTCGGCCGAATCCATGGGTTTTCGCCTGCCTGCCGGCACGCTGACCTGAGCGAAGTTCAGCAGCGCGAAAACGCTATTTCCGAAGCGCTGGTGTCGCAGTTCCTGGCAGCCGATGTGGTGGTGATGGGTGCGCCGCTGTACAACTTTTCGATTCCCAGCCAGCTCAAGGCCTGGATTGACCGCGTGGTCCAGGTCGACCGCACCTTCAAGTACACCGACAAAGGCCCGATTGGCCTGGCCGGCGGCAAAACCATCATCGTGGCCTCGACGCGCGGCGGCATGTATTCGACCAGCGACGCCGGCAATGCGATGGAACACCAGGAAAGCTACCTGAAAACCGTCTTCGGCTTCTTGGGCGTCACCGATGTACGGATCGTCCGGGCTGAAGGCCTGGCCATGGGCGAAGCCGCCAAGGCAGCCGCGCTGGCAGCCGCCCACGCTGAAATCCCGGCGCAAACCCACAACGCAGCCAATCAGTAAAGTCAGAACCACGGCGTTTGACTTGCGGGAGAACTGAGGTTGCTAAACGAGTTCTAACCACAAACGGCGCCGACGACCAATGAGCAAGTTCCAGGACATCG
>JAECRO010000060.1 GCA_016000195.1 Burkholderiales bacterium
GCGCGTGACGCCGGCCACATAGGCGGCGGCCAGCACCAGCGCGTTTTTCTCGCCCCTGGGCGTCGGCACGACCATGATGATCTCGCCGACGCCGGCCACATGGGCGGGAATGGCGTTCATCAGCACCGACGACGGATAGGCCGCCTTGCCGCCCGGCACGTAGATGCCGACGCGGTCCAGCGGCGTGACCTTCTGGCCCAGCAGCGTGCCGTCCTCGTCGCGGTAGCTCCAGCTCTCGCCGCTGGCCTTTTTCTGCGCCTCGTGATATGTCCGCACGCGCCTGGCGGCGGCCTCAAGGGCGTTGCGCTGGGCGGCGGGAATCGACTCGAACGCGGCTTTCAATTCGGCCTGCGTGAGTTCGAGTTCGGCCATCGAGGTGGCGCTCAGCCCGTCAAAACGCGCGGTGTAGTCCAGCACCGCTGCGTCGCCGCGCTGCTGCACATCGGCCAGGATGTCGGCGACCCGCAACTCGATTTGCGCATCGGTATCGGCCGACCAATGCAGCCGGGCCTTGAATTGAGCCTCAAATGTGGCTTCTGCGCAGGACAGACGGGCGGTAGTAGCTATTAAATTCATAGCATTTTGGATTTTACTGTTTGGCAGCAGCCTGCGCACAGGCCGCCGAAAAAGCATCGATCAGCTTGCGGATCGGCGCCTGCTTGAGCTTGAGCGCAGTCTGGTTCACGACCAGATGCGAGCTGATGTCCATGATGCGCTCGACTTCGATCAAATGGTTGGCCTTGAGCGTGCTGCCGGTCGAGACCAGATCGACAATCGCGTCGGCCAGTCCGGTCAGCGGCGCCAGTTCCATGCTGCCGTAGAGCTTGATCAAATCGACGTGAACGCCCTTGGTGGCGAAAAAGTCGCGCGAAATGGCCACGTATTTCGTCGCCACCTTCAGGCGCGAGCCCTGTTTGACGGCGGCGGCGTAGTCAAAACCTTCGCGCACCGCCACGCTGATGCGGCATTTGGCGATTTGCAGGTCGAGCGGCTGGTACAGGCCCTGGCTGCCCGATTCGAGCAGCGTGTCCTTGCCGACCACGCCGATGTCGGCGCCGCCGTACTGCACATAGGTTGGCACGTCGGTGGCGCGCACCAGCACCACGCGCAGGCCGGGCTGGTTGGTGTCGAGGATCAGTTTTCGGGATTTTTCGGGATCATCAAGCACCTCGATGCCGGCCGTTCTAAGCAGCGGCAGGATGTCGTCAAAGATGCGGCCCTTGGAGAGCGCGAGCGTGATCATGCTTTCAGTCTTTCAATGTCGGCGCCAATGCCGCGCAGCTTGGCTTCCATCTGGTCATAGCCCCGGTCGAGGTGGTAAATGCGTTCGACCACCGTTTCACCGCTGGCCACCAGGCCGGCAATCACCAGGCTGGCCGAGGCGCGCAGGTCGGTGGCCATCACGGTGGCGCCCGACAGCCTTTCAACCCCTTCGATGACACAGACCTTGCCTTCGATCTGGATCTTCGCGCCCAGACGCACCATTTCATTGACATGCATGAAGCGGTTTTCAAAAATCGTTTCAGTCACCGTGCTGGTGCCCTGCGCAATGGCGTTGAGCGCCATGAACTGGGCCTGCATGTCGGTCGGAAAACCCGGGTATTCGGTGGTGCGAAACGACTGGGCCTTCATGCGGCCCTGCGCCTGGATGCGGATGAAGCCTTCGCCGGCGGTCACGGTGGCGCCGGCTTCGCGCAGCTTTTCAACCACCACTTCAAGGTGGTCGGCACGGCCATGGTTCAGGATTACATCGCCGCCCGCCGCCGCCACGGCGCACAAGAAGGTGCCGGTTTCAATCCGGTCGGCCACCACCTGATGGGTGCAGCCATGCAGGCGCTCGACGCCCTGGATTCGGATGCGCCGGCTGCCGTGGCCTTCGATGTTGGCGCCCATCTTGATGAGCATCTCGGCCAGGTCGCCAATCTCGGGCTCCTGCGCCGCGTTTTCGAGAATGGTTTCGCCCTCGGCCAGCGTGGCGGCCATGAGGAAGTTTTCGGTCCCGGTGACTGTCACCATGTCGGTCGTGATGTTCGCGCCTTTCAGCCGTGTCCGGCCTTTGGGCAGCCTGGCCAGCATGTAGCCATGCTCGACGGTGATCTCGGCCCCCATCGCCTGCATGCCCCTGATGTGCTGGTCCACCGGCCGCGAACCGATGGCGCAGCCGCCGGGCAGCGACACTGTTGCCTCGCCAAAGCGCGTCAGCAGCGGCCCCAGGGCCAGCACCGAAGCACGCATGGTCTTGACCAGCTCGTAAGGCGCTTCGGGCGAACTCAGCGGGCCGGCATTGAGGGTGACGGTGCCCGGCGCGCTGGCGCTGCGCTCGGCCTCGACCCCCATGTTGCGGATCAGCTTGAGCATGGTCGTCACGTCCTGCAGGCCGGGCACGTTTTGCAGCGTGACCGTCTCGGCGGTCAGCAGGGCGGCGCAGAGTTCAGGCAAGGCTGCGTTTTTGGCGCCCGAGATATCGACCGAGCCGGCCAGGGACTTGCCGCCCTGGATGCGTAATTTGTCCATGTTTTTTTTATTGCGCGCTGTTGGCGGCCCATTCGGCGGGCGTGAAGGTTTTCATCGACAGGGCATGAACCTCGTCGCTCTGCAGCCGGCCGCCCAGCGTGGCATAGACGCGCTGGTGGCGCTGGATCAGGCGCTGGCCCTCGAAAGCGCTGGACACGATGGTGGCGTACCAGTGCCGGCCGTCGCCGGACAGTTCGAGGTGGGAGCAGGGCAGGCCTGCGGCAATGATGGTTTGAAGTTCTTCGCTGGTCATACGGGTTTTCCAAAAAAAGGCGCGGTGCCATGGGGGACAAATATAAGCGGGCAAAACTCCCCGCCAGCAGGGGCCGCGGAACCGGCTTTGCCGGGCCGCAGGCTGCAGGCTGTCCAAGCCCGCCTGCGCGGGCTTGGACAGCCTGCAGATGCGCCGCCTCTGGCGGCGTGGCGCCCTGCAAGGGCAGCGGCCCCCTCGGGGGCAGCGCAGTACGCGAAGCGACAAGCATGGGGAGTCATCCTCTGATCTTATAGCCGGTGCGCAGCATGTTGACCGCCACGGCGCTGACGATGAGAAATGCCGTCAGCACCAGGCCCAGGCTGAGCCAGGGCGAAACGTCGCTGACGCCAAAAAAGCCGTAGCGAAAGCCGTCAATCATGTAGAAAAACGGGTTCAGGTGGCTGACTTTTTGCCAGAACGGCGGCAGCGAGTGGATGGAATAAAAGACGCCGCTCAGAAAGGTCATCGGCATGATGATGAAGTTCTGGAAGGTCGCCATCTGGTCGAACTTCTCGGCCCACAGGCCGGCAATCACGCCCAGCGTTCCCAGCATGGCCGAGCCCAGCACGGCAAACACCACGATCCACAGCGGCGCCACGAAGCCGGGCTGGCCAAAAAACACCGTCACGGCAAACACGCCGGCGCCGACCATCAGGCCGCGCACCACCGACGAGCCCACATAGGCCCAGAACCAGTCCCAGTGCGACAGCGGCGTGAGCAGCACAAACACCAGGCTGCCCATGATCTTGCTCTGGATCAGCGACGAGGAACTGTTGGCAAAGGAGTTTTGCAGCACGCTCATCATCACCAGGCCGGGCACCAGGAAAGCGGTGTAGCTGACCTTGCCATACACCAGCGCCTGGCCCTGCAGCACATGGCCGAAGATCAGCATGTAGAGCACGGCCGTCAGCACCGGCGCGCCGACGGTCTGGAAACCGACCTTCCAGAAGCGCAGGACTTCCTTGTAGAAAAGCGTTTGCCAGCCGGTCATTTCATGGCTCCGGCAAGGTCCATGGCCATGGGCTCCCGCACGTCTTTTTCGTTCATCACATCAAGAAACACGTCTTCCAGGTCGGCCCTGCGGATTTCCACGTCCTCGGCCACCAGCCCGGCCTCGCGGACGGCGGCCAGGTACTGCTCGATTTCATGCGCATTGTGTGCCGGAAACTGCACGATTCGGCCTGTAATACGTGCCTGGCGCGCAAGGTGCATGGGAAGTTCGCTATCAATTTTGAAACGCAGCACATTGCTGGAAGCGGCCTTGAGCAACTCGGAAGTCTGGGCCAGCGCCACCACCCGGCCCTGTTTGAGCATGGCCAGGCGGCTGCACAGGGCTTCGGCCTCTTCAAGGTAATGGGTCGTCAGCAGCACGGTGCTGCCCTGCCGGTTGAGTTTGGCGACGAACTGCCACAGCGTCTGGCGCAGTTCCACATCGACGCCGGCGGTCGGCTCGTCGAGCACGATGACCTGCGGCTTGTGGACCAGCGCCTGCGCCACCAGCACCCGGCGCTTCATGCCGCCCGAGAGCTGGCGCATGTTGGCATCGGCCTTGTCGGCCAGGCCGAGACTGGCCAGCAACTCGTCAATCCAGTCGTCGTTGTGCCTGATGCCGAAATAACCCGACTGGATGCGCAAGGCTTCGCGCACGGTGAAGAAAGGGTCGAACACCAGTTCCTGCGGCACAACGCCGAGCTTGCGCCTGGCATTGGCGTAGTCCAGCACGACATCGCTGCCATGCACCAGAACCCGGCCACTGCTGGCGCGCGACAGGCCGGCCAGAATGCTGATAAGGGTGGTTTTACCCGCGCCGTTGGGGCCCAGCAAACCGAAAAACTCGCCCTGCTCAATGTCGAAGCTGACGCTGTCCAGCGCTTTCAGGCCGGTATCGGGTTGGTTTCGCGCGCGGGGATAGATTTTGGAGACGGACTGAAATGAGATGGCTGGCATGAGCCCGCTATTTTAGGGGCTGATGAGGTTCTTATCTGCCGCAGCCAGACAAGGCCCCTCAAGCCGTCAAAAAGCAGACGCAAGCAGCCTCAAGCCGCCACGGCGGCGGAGCGTTCCGGGGTTGCGGGAATCAAGGCCGAGACACCATAGACCTCTGCCAGCTGAAGCAGCCGTGGCGGCGCACCCTGCACCGAAAAAACCTTGCCCGCTGTCAGCGCCTGGCGGCGGCACTGCAGCAATATCGCCAGCGCCGACGAGTCAAACTGGCTCAAGGCACGCGCATCCACGACCACCTCTTTACCCGGCAGGGACGGCACTTCTTTTTCCAGCGTGCGGAAAAATTCACACGCCACGGCATGCGTCAGGACAGCAGGAAGTTTCAGCATGGCAGGCCGCGCGCTCAGGACTTGGTCGTGCCTGCGGCGTTGGTCTGGTTGCGCTGTGACATCGACGCGATCAGGCCGTCGATGCCCTTGGCGCTGATTTCCTGCGCGAACTGCGTGCGGTAGGTTTCCACCAGCCAGACACCGAGCACGTTGAGGTCATAGATTTTCCAGCCGGTCGGCGTTTTTTCCATGCGGTAGTCGAGCTGCACCGGATCGCCGCGTCCCAGCACTTCGGTGCGGACGGTCACGTCGGTATCGGTCGGCGCTGCACGCAGGGGCTTGACGCTGAGCTTCTGGTCGTTGACCTGCGACAGCGCGCCGGAATAGGTGCGGATCAGCAGCGTCTTGAACTCGTCCTGCAGGCGGGCTTTCTGCTCCGGCGTGGCCTGGCGCCAGCTGCGGCCCACAGCCGAGGCCGTCATGCGGGTGAAGTTGACATTCGGCATGACCTTGCTGTCCACCAGTGCCAGCACCCGGCTGGACTCGCCGGCCTGGATGGCCTTGTCCGCCTTGATGGAGTCCAGCACCTCACTGGAAACACGCTTGATCAGCGCATCAGGGGCCTCGTCGGCAGCGCGGACAAAAGGAGCACTGGCCAGCAGCACCAGGCTGAGCGTGGCGGTCAACAAACGGCCGAGAGTTCTACGGTTCATGATTTTTTCTTTCTGGGTCAATACGAGCGGCTATTGGCTGGTCAATGGGCTATTTCTGCTATCGGCATTGCAGCGAGCTGATTCCTGGCTGCGATGCCGACAAACCGTTTTTCGAGTTTTATTTTGCAGGCTTGTTCCGGGATTGCCGATGAAGATTTACGGTAGTTTCGTAAAGCTTGTTACAAGTGCGTTTTACCGGACGCCCGATGCAGGCACGGCGGGCGCGCTGCTGGCCGGCTCTGCTTCCGGCAGGTCGTAGCGCTCTTCAGGCTCGACGCGCTTTTCAGCCTCGCCATTGCCCAGCAGACTGCGGCGGCGCTGCAGGTAAAAATCACGGTTGAAAGAGTATTTGTCGAGCGCGGCCTGCTCCAGCACATTGCCGGCATTGAGCAGACTGGCGCGGGTATCGACCAGGCGCAGGACCGTCAGGGAGTTGCGTGTCGGCACGTTGTCGACCTGCCCCACCAGGTTGCCCTGCCAATCGACGACCATACCGAAAGAGTCCCGCACGCTGGAGGAACCCAGCACCGGCAGCACCAGATAGGGGCCTGAAGCCAGGCCCCAGGTGCCCAGGGTCTGGCCAAAATCTTCCTTGTGCTTGGGGATTTTCATCTCGCTGGCGACATCAAAAATACCGCCCACGCCCCATAACGTGTTGATCGTGAACCGGAAAAAAGTATCGGCGGCCTCTACCGGCTTGGCCTGCAGCACGTTGTTCACGAATGACCAGGCATCCGAGATATTTTCAAAGAAATTACCGACCCCCGTGCGCACCAGTTGCGGCGTGACGTTCTGGTAGGCCGTGGCGACCGGCTTGAGGACAGCGCGGTCCAGCCCTTCGTTGAAGTTGTACATGCTGCGGTTAAACGGCTCCAGCGGATCTGCCGGGTTGGCCTGGGGGCCGCTTGCGCAGCCCTGCAACAGAGTGAGGGCCAGAGCGGCGGTGGCCCATCCCGAGGCTTTTTTCAGAGTAAGAGATTTGGTCATTTTTTTTCTGTTGCTCCTGTTCCTGGCGGGTTGGGGGACGACCCAGAACTTTCATCGGCCGTCTTGCTGAACAAAAACTGCCCGATCAGATTTTCAAGCACCACGGCAGACTGTGTCTGCCTGATCACGTCGCCGGCGACAAGGTTTTTTTCATCGCCGCCCGGCTGTATGCCGATGTATTGCTCTCCGAGCAGGCCGCTGGTGAGAATTTTCAGGGAACTGTCCTTCGGAAAGGCATAGCGCCCCTGCATGGCGAGCGTGACACTCGCCTGGAAATTCTGGTCGTTAAAGCTGATGTCCTCGACACGGCCCACCACCACGCCACCGCTGCGTACCGAAGCCTTGGGCTTGAGCCCGCCAATATTGTCAAACTCGGCCGTGATTTTGTACGTTTTCTGGAAATTCAGGCTCAGCAGATTGGCCGCCTGCAGTGCCAGGAACAGTATTGCGGCGGCACCGATCATCACAAACAAGCCTACCCATAAATCATTTTTCGAGCGTTGCATCGCACTGTCTCCCACATGGTTTGGCAGCCAGGCCGCGAGCCACGAGGGTCTCGCGCACCTGGCTCACCGGTTTCAATTTCATATACCAAACATCACGGCGGTCAGGACAAAATCCAGTCCCAGCACCAGCAGCGACGCCATCACCACCGTTCGCGTCGTCGCCCGCGACACGCCTTCGGGCGTGGGCTGCGCCTCATGCCCCTGCAGCAGCGCGACGAAGGTCACGGTCATGCCAAAGACCAGGCTTTTGAGCACGCTGTTGCCGACATCGCCCCAGACCTCGACGCTGTTTTGCATCTGGCCCCAGAATGCGCCTTCATCGACGCCGATCATCAACACGCCAACGATCCAGCCGCCGCCGACGCCCACCGCGTTGAACACGGCCGTAAGAATCGGCAACGCGATCACGCCGCCCCAGAAACGCGGCGCCAGGATACGGCTCACCGGATCGACCGCCATCATTTCCATGGCGCTGAGTTGCTCGCCGGCCTTCATGAGACCGATTTCGGCTGTGAGCGAGGTGCCCGCCCGCCCGGCAAACAGCAGCGCTGCAATCACGGGCCCCAGTTCCCGCAGCAGGCTCAGGGCGACCAGCGTGCCCAGGGCTTCAGACGAACCGAAGCGCTGCAAGATGTAATAACCCTGCAAGGCCATCACAAAACCGACGAACAGGCCCGACACGCCAATGATGCCCAGCGAGTAATTGCCCAGAAAATGGATCTGGTCGCGCACCAGGCCAAAGCGGCGCAGGCAGGCGCCGCCTAGCATCACCAGGCGGACAAACAGCCGCGCCGCATGACCCAGGTCAGCAAGTTTGGTGCGCACCGCAAAGCCCACGTCGGACGGGTTGTACCAGCTCATAAGGGACTTCCCGTCTGGGGTCCGAAGTCCTGCTCGATGGTCGGACCCGGGTAGTGAAAATGCACCGGCCCCTCGGGCTCGGCATGGACGAACTGATACACCAGCGGGTCCGTGCTGTTGCGCACTTCGTCCGGCGTGCCCTGCGCGGCGATTTTGCCGTTGGCCAGAATGATGACCTGGTCGGCGATGTTGAAGGTCGCATCCAGATCGTGCGACACGACGATGCTGGTCAAGCCCATGGAATCATTCAGCTGGCGTATCAGGCGTGCCGCCGTTCCCAGCGAAATCGGATCGAGCCCGGAAAACGGCTCGTCATACATCACCAGTTCGGGGTCGAGTGCTATGGCACGCGCCAGCGCCACGCGCCGGCTCATGCCGCCCGAGACTTCACTGGGCATCAAGTCACGCGCGCCGCGCAAGCCCACCGCATTGAGCTTCATCAGAACAATGTCGCGAATCAAGGTTTCGGACAAGTCCGTGTGTTCGCGCAGCGGGAAGGCCACATTGTCAAATACCGACTGGTCGGCAAACAAGGCGCCAAACTGGAACAGCATGCCCATTCGCCTGCGGGCTGCGTACAGCTGCTTCTGGTCCATGGGCGTGATGTCCTGGCCGTCAAACAGCAGCCTGCCCGACTGCGCCCGGTTCTGGCCGCCAATCAGGCGCAGGATGGTGGTCTTGCCGCCGCCCGAAGCGCCCATCAGGGCCGTGACCTTGCCCCTGGGCACCGACAACGAAATGTCATCCAGAATGACGCGCGCTCCATACCCAAAGGTCAGGTGATGCAATTCGACAAGGGAAGGGGAAGATGAGGGCATAGAAAAAAACAAAAGCCGGATTTATCCAGCTTGTGCATCATAAATGATTACGTTTTATTACCTTGGCAGGTCGCTGTAGCCCATCAGGAACTCATCAACTGCACGCGCGGCCTGCCGGCCTTCGCGAATCGCCCACACCACCAGGCTCTGGCCGCGCCGGATGTCACCTGCCGCAAACACCTTGGGGACGTTCGTCGCATAGCCGCCAATGAAGTCGGTGCCAGCCCTGGCATTGCCGCGGTTGTCTTTCTCGATGCCGAAGGCATCCAGCACTGAAGCCACCGGCGAGACAAAGCCCATGGCCAGCAGCACCAGGTCGGCCTTGAGGATCTGCTCCGAGCCGGGAACCTCGACCATCTTGCCGTCTTTCCATTCGACGCGAACGGTTTTCAGGCCTGTGACCTTGCCTTTTTCGCCAATCAGCTCCTTGGTCGAGATGGCGAACTCGCGCTCGCAGCCCTCTTCGTGGCTGGAACTGGTGCGCAGCTTGATCGGCCAGTAGGGCCAGGTCATGGGCCGGTTTTCCTCGACGGGCGGCTGCGGCATCAACTCGAACTGGGTGACGCTGGCCGCGCCGTGGCGGTTGCTGGTGCCGACGCAGTCGGAACCCGTGTCGCCACCGCCAATCACGATGACGTGCTTGCCTTCGGCACGCAACTGGCCCTTGACCTTGTCGCCGGCATTGACCTTGTTTTGCTGCGGCAGGAACTCCATGGCGAAATGCACGCCGTCGAGGTCGCGGCCAGGCACCGGCAAATCGCGCGACTGCTCGGCGCCGCCGGTCAGGACCACGGCATCGAAGTCTTTTTGCAGCTGCTCTGGCGCGATGGTTTCCTTGGCCCAGTTGGTGACTTTGGAGCCTTTGGGCAGGCTGCCGACCATGACGCCGGTGCGAAACACCACGCCCTCTGCCTGCATCTGCAGGACGCGGCGGTCGATGTGGATTTTTTCCATCTTGAAGTCGGGAATGCCGTAGCGCAGCAAGCCGCCGACGCGGTCGTTCTTCTCGAACAGCGTCACGTCGTGGCCCACGCGCGCCAGTTGCTGGGCGGCGGCCATGCCGGCGGGGCCGGAACCGACAACAGCCACCTTCTTGCCGGTCTTGTGCTTGGCGGGGCGGGGCTTGACCCAGCCCTCTAGCCAGGCGCGGTCGATGATGGCGTGCTCAATCGACTTGATGCCGACCGCATCGTCGTTCACGTTGAGCGTGCAGGCCGCCTCGCACGGTGCGGGGCAGATGCGGCCGGTGAATTCCGGGAAATTGTTGGTGCTGTGCAGCGTGTCAATCGCGTTTTTCCAGTCGTTGCGAAACACCATGTCGTTGAAGTCGGGAATGATGTTGTTGACCGGGCAGCCGCTGTTGCAAAACGGCGTGCCGCAGTCCATGCAGCGGGCCGCCTGGGTATTGGCCTGCGCATCGTCCAGGCCGATGACGAATTCCTTGTAGTTCTTCAGGCGCTCGGGAACGGGCTTGTAGCCTTCCTCGATGCGCTCGTATTCCATGAAGCCGGTGATTTTTCCCATGATCGATTCCTGTGCAATTCTTTAAGCTTTTTAGGCCGTTTGCGCATATCCAGCGGGCGCAAGCAGCTATCAATACAATAGCAAAACGGTGAACGGGCCAAGCGGGATGCAGCGCGATGCCGCCCCGGCGCCAGCCCTGTCCGGCTTATTTGGCGGCCACCGTTTCCTGATTCGCCGCCACCTGCGCGCGGGTGGTTTCGGTCGCCGCTTCAAGCCGGCGCTCCTGGCGCTCGATCAGGGCGCGCTTGTACTCATTCGGGAAGACCTTCACGAACTTCAGGCGCGACACGCTCCAGGTGTCCAGCAATTCGCGGGCGCGCTTGCTGCCGGTCCAGCGGTTGTGGTCCTGCAGCAGGCGCTTGAGCTGCTCCTCGTCGCTTTCGCCGGCGTGCCAGTCGGACTTGTCATAAGTGTGCTGCTCGGCCGTGGTGACGACCCGGTCCATCGACACCATCGACGTGTTGCAGCGGGTGGCAAACTGCCCGTCCTCGTCATACACGTAGGCCACGCCGCCGCTCATGCCGGCGGCAAAGTTGCGGCCGGTCTTGCCCAGCACCGCGACCGTGCCGCCGGTCATGTATTCGCAGCCATGGTCGCCGGTGCCTTCGACGACGGCGGTTGCCCCCGACAGGCGCACCGCGAAACGTTCGCCCGCCACGCCGCTGAAAAAGGCTTCGCCACTGGTGGCGCCGTACATCACGGTGTTGCCGACGATGGTGTTCTTGACCGCCTCGCCCCGGAAGTCGATGCTCGGACGCACCACGATGCGGCCGCCGGAAAGGCCCTTGCCGGTGTAGTCGTTGGCGTCGCCAATCAAATACAGCGTGATGCCCTTGGCGAGGAAGGCGCCAAACGACTGTCCGCCCGTGCCTTCGAGCTGGATGCGCAGCGTGTCGTCCGGCAGCCCTTCGGGGCGCAGGCGCGTCAGCTCGCCCGACAGCATCGCGCCGACGGTGCGGTTGACGTTGCGCGTCACCTCGATGAACTGGACTTTTTCGCCCTTTTCCAGCGCTGCCTTTGATTTTTCAATCAGGCGCATGTCCAGCGCCCGGTCGAGTCCGTGGTCCTGGTTCATGACATGCAGGCGCGGCACATCGGCCGGCACCTGCGGCTGGTAGAACAGGCGGCTGAAATCGAGGCCGCTGGCCTTCCAGTGCTCAATGCCTTTTTGCGTGTCGAGCAGGTCAGGCCGGCCAATCAGGTCGTCAAACTTGCGCACGCCGAGCTGCGCCATCAGCTGGCGCGCCTCTTCGGCGACAAAGAAGAAGTAATTGACGACATGCTCGGGCTTGCCGCTGAATTTGCGGCGCAGCACCGGGTCTTGCGTGGCCACGCCGACCGGGCAGGTGTTGAGGTGGCACTTGCGCATCATGATGCAGCCCTCGACGACCAGCGGCGCGGTCGCAAAGCCGAACTCGTCGGCGCCCAGCAGCGCGCCAATGACCACGTCGCGGCCGGTTTTCATCTGGCCGTCGGCCTGGACGCGGATACGGCCACGCAGGCGGTTGAGCACCAGCGTCTGCTGGGTTTCGGCCAGGCCGATTTCCCAGGGCGAACCGGCGTGCTTGATCGACGACCAGGGCGAGGCGCCCGTGCCGCCGTCGTGGCCGGCAATCACCACATGGTCGGCCTTGGCCTTGGCCACGCCGGCGGCAATTGTGCCGACGCCGGTTTCGCTGACCAGCTTGACGCTGATGCTGGCGCGCGGGTTGACGTTCTTCAGGTCGTGGATCAGCTGCGCCAGGTCTTCAATCGAATAGATGTCATGGTGCGGCGGCGGCGAAATCAGGCCGACGCCGGGCACCGAGAAGCGCAGCTGCCCGATGTATTCGCTGACCTTGCCGCCGGGCAGCTGACCGCCCTCGCCGGGCTTGGCGCCCTGCGCCATCTTGATCTGTATCTGGTCGGCCGACACCAGGTATTCGGCGGTGACGCCAAAGCGGCCCGAAGCCACCTGCTTGATGCGCGAACGCAGCGAATCGCCATCCTGCAGCGGCAGATCGACTTCAACCACCTTCTCGCCGATCACGCTTTTCAGCGTGTCGCCGCGTTTGATCGGGATGCCCTTGAGTTCCTGGCGGTAGCGCGCCGGGTCTTCGCCGCCCTCGCCGGTGTTGCTCTTGCCGCCGATGCGGTTCATGGCCACGGCCAGCGTCGCATGCGCTTCGGTGCTGATGGAGCCGAGCGACATGGCGCCGGTGGCAAAGCGCTTGACGATTTCCCTGGCCGGCTCGACCTCGTCAATCGGGATGGCTTTGCTCGGGTCAATCCTGAACTCGAACAGGCCGCGCAAGGTCATGTGGCGGCGGTTCTGGTCGTTGACGAGCTGGGCGAACTCCTTGTAGGTGTTCCAGTTGTTGGCACGCGTCGAATGCTGCAGCTTGGCAATCGTGTCGGGCGTCCACATGTGGTCTTCGCCGCGCACGCGCCAGGCGTATTCGCCGCCCGCATCGAGCATGTTGCTAAGTACCGGGTCGTCGCTGAAGGCGGCCTTGTGCATGCGCAGCGCTTCTTCGGCGATCTCGAACACGCCCATGCCTTCGACCTGGCTGGAGGTGCCAGTGAAGAACTTGTCAACCGTCTGGCGGTTCAGGCCAATCGCCTCGAACAGCTGGGCGCCGCAGTAGCTCATGTAGGTCGATACGCCCATCTTGGACATGATCTTGGACAGGCCCTTGCCGATGGCCTTGGTGTAGTTGTACACCGCTTTTTCGGTGCTCAGGTCGCCCGGCAGGCCTTTGGACAGCTCGGCCAGGGTTTCCAGCGCCAGGTAAGGGTGAACCGCCTCGGCGCCATAGCCGGCCAGCACGGCGAAGTGATGCACTTCCTTGGCCGAACCGGTCTCGACCACCAGCCCGGCGGTGGTGCGCAGGCCTTCCTTGACCAGGTGCTGGTGAATCGCCGACAGCGCCAGCAGGGCCGGAATCGCCACTTGCGTGGCGCTCAGCGCGCGGTCGCTGACGATCAGGATGTTGTTGCCGCCCTTGATCGCATCGACCGCTTCGGCGCACAGCGACGCCAGCTTGGCCTCGACGCCCTCGCGGCCCCAGGCCAGCGGATAGGTGATGTCCAGCGTATAGCTCTTGAACTTGCCCTGGGTGCAGATTTCGATGTCGCGCAGCTTTTGCATGTCCGCGTTGTTCAGCACCGGCTGGCTGACTTCCAGGCGCATCGGCGGGTTGACCTGGTTGATGTCGAGCAGGTTGGGCTTGGGGCCGACGAAGGACACCAGCGACATCACGATGGCTTCGCGGATTGGGTCGATGGGCGGGTTCGTCACCTGCGCGAACAACTGCTTGAAGTAGTTGTAGAGCGGCTTGTTCTTGTTCGACAGCACGGCCAGCGGGCTGTCGTTGCCCATCGAGCCGGTGGCTTCCTCGCCATTGGCGGCCATGGGCGAGAGCAGGAACTTGATGTCTTCCTGGGTGTAGCCGAAAGCCTGCTGGCGGTCGAGCAGACTAAGCACTCCCCCGTGGCTCCCCACTTCGTGTGCATCGCTTCCCCCTTCGCCGGGGGCGGCGCCTTGCGCCCGGCCAAGCCGGTTCGCGGCCCCCACTGGCATGTGCGCCACGTCGTCCAGCCGGATGCGCAGGTTTTCAATCCACTGCTTGTAAGGCTTGCTGTGCGCCAGCGTCGCCTTGATTTCCTCGTCATCGACCATGCGGCCCTGTTCGAGGTCAATCAGGAACATCTTGCCGGGCTGCAAACGCCATTTGCGGACAATCTTGTGCTCGGGAATCGGCAGCACGCCGGACTCGGACGCCATGATGACCAGGTCGTCGTCGGTCACGCAGTAGCGCGAGGGACGCAGGCCGTTGCGGTCCAGCGTGGCGCCAATCTGGCGGCCGTCGGTGAAGACGATGGAGGCCGGGCCGTCCCACGGCTCCAGCATGGCGGCGTGGTATTCGTAGAAAGCCTTGCGGCGCTCGTCCATGGTGGTGTGCTGCTCCCAGGGCTCGGGAATCATCATCATCACGGCCTGGCTGATCGGGTAGCCGGCCATGGTCAGCAGTTCGAGGCAGTTGTCGAAGGTGGCGGTGTCGGACTGGCCGGGAAAGCTGATCGGGTAGAGCTTTTGCAGGTCGGCGCCGAGCACCGGCGAAGACATCACGCCTTCGCGCGCCTTCATCCAGTTGTAGTTGCCCTTGACGGTGTTGATTTCACCGTTGTGCGCCACATAGCGGTAGGGGTGCGCCAGCGGCCACTCGGGGAAGGTGTTGGTGGAAAAGCGCTGGTGCACCAGGCCGAGCGCCGAGACGCAACGCACATCGGTCAGGTCCAGGAAATAGGTGCCGACCTGATCGGCCAGCAGCAGGCCCTTGTAAACCACGGTGCGGCTGGACATGCTGGGAACGTAGTATTCCTTGCTGTGCGTCAGGTGCAGGCGCTGCACGGCGGCGCTGGCGGTCTTGCGGATCACATACAGCTTGCGCTCCAGCGCATCCTGAACGATCACGTCGTTGCCCCGGCCAATGAATATCTGGCGCAGGATGGGCTCTTTTTCGCGCACGGTGGGCGACATCGGCATGTTGCGGTTGACCGGCACATCGCGCCAGCCCAGCAGCACCTGGCCTTCGGCCTTGACCGCGCGCTCCAGCGCCTGCTCACAGGCCAGGCGGGAGGCATGCTCCTTGGGCAAGAACACCATGCCGACGCCATATTCGCCCGGCGGCGGCAGGGCAACGCCCTGCGCGGCCATTTCTTCGCGGTACAGCGCATCGGGCAGCTGGATCAGGATGCCGGCGCCGTCGCCCATCAGCTTGTCGGCGCCGACCGCGCCCCGGTGGTCCAGGTTTTCGAGAATTTTCAGGGCTTGCTGGACGATGGCATGGCTCTTGTGGCCCTTGATGTGCGCCACGAAGCCGACACCGCAGGCATCGTGTTCGTTGGCGCCTGCATACAAACCGTGTTGTTCAAAATGCTTGATTTCAGCAGCCGTGGTCATGGCAATTCCTTGTCGGTAGCAAGCAGGAGCGATTGATCGACGTGTCAGTCCTGCTCACCAGGTGTTTCAAATTTTCAGGAGATGAGCATAGTGCATGCCAGCCTTCCATGCAAAAAATTTTAATAGGGGTCAGATTCCAATTACTTGATGATTTTTATTGTCACAAAATAATAAGGGACGCATCAAAATTAATAGCATTAAATGCTTTATAAACAAGCGTACCAAAGGGTTTCAGCCAATTTTTTCCAGACGTGCTGGCCGCCCGGGCAATGTCTTTTTCAAGCGGCGATTTGTCTGCTTTTGCAAATTCACAACAAATTTTTCATCCCCCAGAGCCCAGCCGCTGAGCGCGGATTGCGTCAGCGCTTCCTGCTGCACCGGCGTGATGCCGTGGGCTACCAGCTCTGCATAAGCGGCTTCGCGCGAAAATGGGGTGTTGCCGAGAGTCCAGAACAGTGCATGCGGCGTGATCATCTTGTCAGTCCGCAAGCCGACATAGTGGGCATGACTGGACCAGGGATAGGATGCAGCCTCCTTGACCAGGCCGGCGCGCACCGGGTTGAGGTCGATATAAACCATGCAGGCCAGCAGGTAGCGGTCGGCGTCTATCAGTGTCGAGCGGTAGCGCCCTTCCCAGAGGGTGCCCGAGCGCCCCTGGCGGTCATTGAAATAGCGCACATAACGCCGGCCCACAGCCTGCATCATCTGCGGCAGGCCTTCAGCCGTTGTCGGGGTGGCCAGCAAATGGAAATGGTTTTCCATCAGCACATAGGCATGCAGCGCAACGCCGAACTTTTGCGCGTTTTCATCCAGCAGCGCCAGCAGCATCTGGTAGTCGGCTGCCGATGAAAAAATCGCCTGCCGGTTGTTGCCGCGCTGGATGATGTGATGGGGATAACCGGGAACGGTAAGGCGGGAAAGACGTGCCATGAGCTGCAATGCCGGAAGTGTGCGCCATGATAATTTGATCTGGCCGCCTCGCCACATGCAGCCGCCTAGAGCGCTTTCATCCAGACCGGCAATGGCGCAAGTAGTG
>JAECRO010000061.1 GCA_016000195.1 Burkholderiales bacterium
GTCGAACAGCGGCTCCTTGTCTTCCTGGTTGTCCTTGTTGTAGGCCAGCGGCTGGCCTTTCATCAGGGTAATCAGGCCCATCAGGTGGCCGACGACGCGGCCGGTCTTGCCGCGCGCGAGTTCGGGCACGTCGGGGTTTTTCTTCTGCGGCATGATGGAACTGCCCGTCGTGAAGCGGTCGGCAATGTTGATGAAGCCGAAGTTCTGGCTCATCCACAAAATCAGTTCTTCGCTGAAACGGCTGATATGCACCATCGCCAGCGTGGCGGCTGCGGTGAACTCGATGGCGAAGTCGCGGTCGCTCACGGCGTCCAGGCTGTTCTGGCAGACCTGCGGCTGGCCTTGTTCATCGACCATGCCCAGCGTCACGGCGACGCGCTCGCGGTCCAGCGGGTAGCTGGTGCCGGCCAGCGCGGCGGCGCCCAGCGGCAGGCGGTTGACGCGGCGGCGCACTTCCAGCATGCGCTCGGCGTCGCGGCTGAACATCTCGACATAGGCCAGCATGTGGTGGCCAAAGCTCACCGGCTGGGCCACCTGCAGATGCGTGAAGCCGGGCAGGATGACTTCGGCGTTTTTCTCGGCAATTTCGACCAGCGCCTTTTGCAGGTCAAGCAGCAGTCCGCCGATCAGATCGATCTCGCCGCGCAGCCACAGGCGCACGTCGGTGGCGACCTGGTCGTTGCGCGAGCGGCCGGTGTGCAGGCGCTTGCCGGGGTCGCCGACGAGCTGGGTCAGGCGTGCCTCGATGTTCAGGTGAACGTCTTCGAGGTCGAGCTTCCATTCAAACGCGCCGGATTCGATCTCGGCGGTGATGAGGGCCATGCCTTCCTTGATGGCGGCGTGGTCGGCCGGCGCGATGATGCCTTGGGCGGCCAGCATGTCGGCATGGGCCAGCGAGCCGGTGATGTCGGCCAGCCACAGGCGCTTGTCAAAAAACACGCTGGAGGTGTAGCGCTTGACCAGATCGCTCATGGGTTCGGAAAACAGGGCGGACCAGGCTTGGGATTTCTTGTCGAATTGATTCACGTCGGGCTTTCTGGTTGGGCAGGCGCGGGTAGCGGGTTGAAAGGGAGCGCTGTGCGGGGTGAGCAGCCGGGGCTGAAATAGTGTTCAACGCGTGGGCGTGAAAGCCTGGAGCGGTGCAATACTCATCATGGCAATTTTATCTGCGCGCCCATCTGCCTGAACATCACCCGCGCTGCAGAGCGACAACCCCTGCTTTCTTTCGATGAAGTCCACCACTACCTCGCAAAACTTTGACGATTCCACGCTGCATGGCGGCTTGATGCCGGCCGATGGGGGCGCCGCTGCCATGCCTTTTGTGCCGCGCGCCACCCTGTTTGACGCCTGCCATGTCGGCGTGGTGCTGCGG
Source organism: Burkholderiales bacterium (assembly GCA_016000195.1). Classification (GTDB taxonomy): domain Bacteria; phylum Pseudomonadota; class Gammaproteobacteria; order Burkholderiales; family Burkholderiaceae_C; genus Polaromonas. The sequence goes on from JAECRO010000061.1 coordinate 1,373, forward strand.
GTTGTGCTGCTGGTCGAGGCCGTGGCGGGCGTGGGCGCGATGTTTGGCACGGCCGATCCGCTGGACTGGCTGCTGCGCTTTTCACTGCTGACCGGCGGCGTGCTGCCGGCCACGCTGGCCTGGCTGATTGCGGTTTGCGCCTTCAAGGGCCGGCTGAACCGGCTCGACGTTTCTTGCCAGTGGCTGGCCGGCACGGTGATGGGCGCCGTGGCCGGTGTCTATGGCTGCGGCTTGCTGGCGCTGATGGGACTGTTGCTGCCGGCGCCGTGGTGGGCCAGCGGCGCGTCGGGCGTGCTGCTGTCGGCGCTGGTGCTGGCCGGGCTTTTCTGGCGCGCCAAGGCCCGCACGCCGGCGGCCACGGCGGCGCGGCTGGCCGAGTTGCAGTCGCGCATCCGTCCGCATTTCCTGTTCAACACGCTCAACAGTGCGATTGCGCTGGTGCGCGCCGAGCCGGCCAAGGCCGAGGCGGTGCTGGAAGACCTGAGCGAGCTGTTCAGGAGCGCGCTGGCCGACCCGGCCGAGTCGGTCACGCTGGGGCAGGAGATCGTGCTGGCGCAGCGCTACCTGGAGATCGAGCAGATCCGCTTTGGCGAGCGCCTGCGCGTGCAGTGGAGCCTGGACGCCAGCGCGGACGCGGCCCGGCTGCCGCCCCTGCTGCTGCAGCCGCTGGTTGAAAACGCCGTGCGGCATGGCGTGGAACCCAGCGCCAGCGGCGCGCAGCTCAGGATTTCCACGCTCAGGCGCGGCGGCAGCGTGGTCATTAAAGTGACCAATTCGGCGCCTGCCGGCAGCGGCCCGCCGGGCCACGGGCTGGCTCTGACCAATGTGCGCGAGCGCCTGTTCCTGCTGCATGATGTGCAGGCCCAGTTCAAGACCGCGTTCAGGGACGGTCTGTTTCAGGTCAGACTGGAGATTCCGCTGTGAGAGCTTTAAACATCCTGCTGGTGGACGACGAGGCGCTGGCCAGATCGCGCCTGCGTACCTTGCTGGGCGACTGCAAGACGCCCCCCGCCGTGGTGGCGGCCGAGGCGGCCGACGCGGTGCAGGCCCTGGGCGCGCTGCAGCGCCAGCCGTTTGATGCCGTGCTGCTCGACATCCACATGCCCGGCGCCGATGGCCTGGCGCTGGCCGGCTTCATCGCCGGCCTGCCACGGCCGCCGGCGGTGGTGTTTGTCACCGCGCACGCCGGGCACGCGGTGCAGGCCTTCGAGCTGGACGCGGTGGACTACCTGACCAAGCCGGTGCGGCTTGAGCGGCTGCAGCAGGCGCTACAAAAAGTAGAGCGGCTTGTGCAGACCAGGCTTGCGCAGGAGCCCGAAAAGCCTGAAGAAACCTTGATTATCCAGGACCGGGGCCGGACCGAGCGGGTACCGCTGTCGGAAGTGCTGTACTTCAAGGCCGAGCTGAAATACATCACTGTGCGCACCGCCAGTCGCAGCTACATCCTGGACGGCTCGCTCAATGAACTCGAAGCGCTTCATGGCGCCCGCTTCATGCGCATTCACCGCAATGCCCTGATTGCGCGGTCGGCGGTGCGTGCGCTGGAAAAGCACTGCGACCCGGAGGAGGGCGAAGGCTGGGCCGTGCGGCTCAACGGCATCGACGACTTGCTGGCGGTGTCGCGCCGGCAACTCGCCGCCGTGCGCGAAGCCATCGCCGGCTGATGCCTGCAATCGGGCAGGCTTGCAGCCGCCGCGTTTCATGGTGCGCGTCCTATGGTTTTTTGGCGCTATTGCGTGTTCAATATTCCGATGACCCTTGGCATGGGGCCGGGCCGGCGCCGCCAAAGGGTTGACGAGGATAAAAGACAGATGACTGAAGAAATCACGGAAGAAGTGCCAGTGCCCGTGCCCGTGCCGCCAGCCGAGGCCGAAGAAGAAGTCACGGCGTTCCCGGAGCCGGAGCGTTTGCTGCTTCAGATGCCGGTGGATGTGCGCAATCTCTCGCTGGTGGTGATGGCGATTCTGGCCAGCCTGTTCGTGCTGCAGTGGGCGCGGGCCGTGTTGATCCCGATCATGCTCAGCGTGCTGCTCAGCTATGCGTTTTCACCGCTGATCAACTGGCTGGAGATCAGGCGCGTGCCGCGCTGGCTGAGTTCCGCCATGCTGCTGCTGGCCATTCTGGGCGCGATGGGTTCGGGCGCCTACCGGCTGCGGCTTGAAGCCGCGCAACTGATCGAGGCCCTGCCGGCTGCGGCGCAAAAGCTGGGCCGGGCGCTCAAATCGGGCAGCGGCAAATCAGACAGCGCGCTGGAAACGGTGCAAAGGGCCGCCGCCCAGATTGAGCAGGCGACCCGGGAGAGCGCCGCCGTGACCGGCCCCAACCGGGGCGCCACCCGCGTGGTGATCGAGGCGCCGCGCTTCAACATCAAGGATTATTTATGGACCGGCACCGTCGGCCTGCTGGCGCTGATCGGACAGGTGACTGTGGTGGTGTTTTTGACCTATTTCCTGATGCTCTCGGGTGACACGTTTCGCCGCAAGCTGGTCAAGCTGGCGGGGCCGAGCCTGAGCAAGAAAAGGGTCACGCTGCAGGCGCTGCACGAGATTGCCGGGCAAATCCAGCGCTACCTGCAGGTGCAATTGCTGACCAGCTTGCTGGTGGGCACGCTGACCGGGCTGGCCCTGCTGTTCATCGGGCTGGAGAACGCGGCGGTCTGGGGCGTGGTGGCCGGCGTGATGAATCTGGTGCCTTACATCGGCTCGCTGATCACGGCGGCGGCTTCGGCGCTGGTGGGGTTTTTGCAGTTTGGCTCGATCAACATGGCGCTGGCGGTGGGCGGCGCGTCGGTGGTGATCCACACGCTGGTCGGCAACCTGCTGACGCCGTGGCTGACCAGCCGCGCCAGCCGGCTCAGTCCGGTGGCGGTGTTCATGGGGCTGCTGGCCTGGGGCTGGCTGTGGGGGGTGTGGGGCTTGCTGCTCGGTATTCCGGTGCTGATGATCGTCAAGTCGGTTTGCGACCGGGTTGAGGACTTGAAGCCGATTGGGGAGTTTTTGGGGTCTTGAGTTTTGACTATTTCAGCGTTCTGGTCGGGTTGCTTTGTTGGCGCTTTTGGGTTGGGTTGGGTCGGCCGGGGGTTGCCCGGCGGCAAGTAACTTTCTTTTGCTTCGCCAAAAGAAAGTCACCAAAGAAAAGGCGACCCTACTGTCTGCGACCCTGCGCTTCGCTTCGGGCACCCTGCGGTGCTCAGTCCAGCCGGGGTCTCGTGCAAACTCGCTTCGCTCAAACAAGCACGAGCCCTGATCCGTCTGGCCTTCCGCTCCTCAGCGCAGACAGAAGGGGTGGGGCGGGGAAAAAACCAATACCAACAGCCGAATACGCAGAACGCGCAAGCGCGTTCCGCTCCCCGATTCCGATTCCGCTCCCCACCCGTCCTGGCGCAGCGCAGGTTGCCCGAAGCGAAGCGCAGGGACCCAGGCTGCGGGTCGCCTTTCTTTTGCTTACTTTTCTTTGGCGAAGCAAAGAAAAGTGAGTCGCCGCCGGGCGACTCCCGGCCAGCCCAACCACGCAAAGCCAACCCAGAAAAGCCAACCCAGAAAAGCCAGTTTGCAACCCAGGCCGCAAATTTAAAGCCTTTCATGCCGTTTGCGCAGGCTGCACCTGCACTAATAGCTATTGAATTGATAGCGAATCGGAAACCGCCGGCACCGCCTCGCCAAGCACCTGCAGCACCGCCTGCGCCGGCAGCGTGTCCAGCTCCACCCATTCGCCCCAGGCCAGTTGCAGGTCCGCCTCGACAGGCCGGCCGTCCAGCGGCTTGCGCTGCCAGCGCACCGTGAGGTCGTAGCCTTGCAGCTTCAGCCGCAGCTCCACCGCCGGCCAGTGCGCGGGCAGGCGCGGCGACAGCGACAGGCGGCCCGGCTGCACCGCCAGGCCCAGCAGGGTTTCCAGCGCTGCCCGGTACAGCCAGGCGGCCGAGCCGGTGTACCAGCTCCAGCCGCCCCGGCCCACATAAGGCGCGGCACTGTAAACGTCGCCCGCCATCACATACGGCTCCAGCTCATACACCGGGCCGCGCTCTGGATGCGCGCTGCGGTGCGCCGGGCTCAGGTCTTCAAAGCTGCGCCAGGCGCCTTCCGCGTCGCCGCTCAGGGCCTGCGCCATCAGCGCCCAGACGCCGGCGTGGGAATACTGACCGCCGTTTTCGCGCACGCCCGGCGGATAGGCCTGGATGTAGCCGGGGTTGTTGGCCGAATGCTGGAACGGCGGGTCGAGCAGGCGCAGCAGGCCGGCTTTCTCGTCGATCAGCTGGTTGTTGAGCGCCAGCATCGCCGAGCGGGTGAAGGCCGGCGTCGAGGCGCCGGACAGCACAGCCCAGGCCTGGGCAATCAGGTCGATGCGGCCTTCGGCATTGGCGTCCGAGCCGAGCGGTGCGCCGTTGTCGAAGAAGGCGCGGCGGAACCAGGCGCCGTCCCAGCCGGCGTCGTGCAGCGCGGCCACCCAGCCCCTGCGCGCATCCAGCCAGCGCTGGGCGCGCGCATCGTCGCCGCGCATCCGGGCAAAGGGCACAAAACCCTCGACCACGCTGCACAGGAACCAGCCCAGCCAGACCGACTCGCCGCGCCCCTCGTGGCCGACGCGGTTCATGCCGTCGTTCCAGTCGCCGGTGCCCATCAGCGGCAGGCCGTGGCTGCCGACGGCCAGGCTGCGGTCTATGGTGCGGGCGCAGTGCTCGTAGACGCTGGCGGTCTGGTCGCTGACCTGCGGGGCGTAGTAGGCGTCTTCCGCGCCTTCGGGAATCGGCGGGCCATCGATGAAAGCCACCTGTTCGTCGAGCACGCCCATGTCGCCGGTGGCCTGCAGGTAATGGGTGCAGGCATAGGGCAGCCAGAGCAGGTCGTCCGAAAAGTGCGTGCGCACGCCTTCGCCGCCGGGCGCATGCCACCAGTGCTGCACGTCGCCTTCGGGGAACTGGCGCGATGCGTTGAGCACGATTTGTGCGCGCAGGCGCGCCGGATCGGCCAGCGCCAGCGCCATCGCGTCCTGCAGCTGGTCGCGAAAGCCCGAAGCGCCGCCGGCCTGGTAAAAGCCGGCCTTGGACCAGAGCCGGCAGACCACCGTCTGGTACAGCAGCCAGTGGTTGACCAGCGCATCGAAGCGGGCGTCGGGCGTCTTGACCTGCACCTTGCCGAGCAAGCCGGACCAGGCGGCCCTGACGCTGTCGAGCGACTCGATGCAGGCTTGCGGCGTCCAGCGGGCCACCATGCGCTCGGCTTGCGCCGCGTCCGGGGCATGGCCGAGGATGAAGCTGAAGGCCAGTTCTTCATCGCCGACCACGAAAAAGTCGCAGGCCAGCGCAGCGCAGGGGTCAAACCCGCTGCCGCCCTGGCTGGCCAGGGCGGCGGGCAGCACCATTCGGCCGAGCGTGTCAAAAAACTCGCCCCGGTCGCAGGTCCATTGCAGGCTGGCCGCAGCGCCTGCCATGGACAGGAATGCCGTGCAGCCGCCATAGCCATCGCGGGTTTCCTGCTGCTGGGCAAACACGGCAGCATGGCGCGGATGCTTGCCGGTCTGCAGGGTGCGCCGCCGGCCGCGTGCGTCGCCCATTTGCCATTCGACCATGGCCACCGCGCGCAGGCGCCTGCGGCCACCGATGTCCAGCCTGACCTTGACCTGGACCACCTTGACGGCTTCGCTCGGGTCGGCAAAGAAAGTCGTCTCGACCTGCAGGCCGGCCTGCAGCCCCTGAAAAACCGTATAGCCCTGGCCGTGGCGCACACGCCAGCGGCTGCTGCTCGTGGCCAGCACGGAAGGCGTCAGCGGAAGCACCTGGCCGGTGTCCATGTCCTGCAGCAGCCAGTGCTCGAAGGACGGGTCGCGCACCGGGTCGTTGGACCACGGCGTGAGCTGGTGCATGCGGCTGTTGCCGGCCCAGGTCATGCCGCTGCCGGTTTCGGAGACCTGAAAGCCGAAGTCGGGATTGGCGATGACATTGACCCAGGGGCGCGCAAGCGACTGGCCGCCCTGCAGTTCAAACCAGAATTCGCCATGCGCCGGGTCGAACTGGCCGGCGGCTTCGGGCGTTGCCGCAAGTTCCGTTTTGGCGTCGCGCCGGGCAGGGACGGGCCGGCCTGAAAGCGGCGTTCCGGCCAGCATGCCGGCGGGCTGCAGCGGCCAGACGCCGATGCGCAAGGCGGCCACCTGAACTTCGAGCGAGCGGCCGTCGGCCGTGAGAACCACCCGCGCCAGCCCGGCCAGCGCGGCTTTCTCGGCGGCGGCGGTTTCCTGGTCGCGCAGCAGGTAAAAGCCGGACGACAGCCCGGCGTCTTTCGGAAAGCTGTTCTGCACGTTCTGCATCAGCCGGTCGCGCAGCGCCAGGATGTCGCGCTGCAGCGGCATGAGGTAGGAGTTGGGTTCGTTGTTGATGACCACCAGGTCCACCGCCAGGCCGCCAAAAGTCCACCACGGCTGGGCGCGCAGCAGGGCATGGACCAGCGGCAGTCCGCTGGCCGACTGGATGCGCACCAGCACGATGGGCTTGTCGCCCGAAATGCCAAAGCGCCACAACTGGCGCTGGTCCAGCGGCCCGGCCCTGGCGGTCAGCCGGGGCGTGCTGTACATCAGGGTGGTGGTCAGGTCCTGCAGCGTCAGGTGCTCTTCGGGCGTCAGCGTCAGGTCGCGCAGCCGCACCTGCGCCAGCGTGGCGGCCATGCGGGTGGCGCGCACGACATGCATCGGCTGCAGGTACTTGTCGATGCGCGCGCTCAGTTCTTCTTCGGTCTGCGCCGCCGCCGTGGCAAAGCTCAGGCGCGCCACGGCGCCCGGCGCCAGCCGCAGCTTCAGGCGCAGGCTGGCCACCGGGTCCAGGCCGTTGACCGGGTTGCCGTCAGCCCCCATGGTCTGGGTGCGCAGGGCGGGCTGGTGCGCGGGCTGGTTGCGTCCGGCAAACACCCGGCGGTCGGCGATGCAGTCCACCGACAGCAGTTCGGCATCGACCTCGGCCAGGAAGTGCGCCACCGCCATTTGCGCGTCGCCATGCAGGCGCGGCATGCGCTTGAGCAGCAGGGCGCGCCACTGCGGCTCCCAGCGGGTCTGCACGAACAGGCTGGAAAACGCCGGATGGGCTTCGTCGGCGCGCGGGTCGGCCAGCACCGCCTCGAAGCATGACACCAGCTCGACGATGCGCTCGGTGCGGCCGGTGTTGTGCAGCAGCACGGTGCGCAGTTCGGTGTCGTCCTCGGGGCTGACCAGCACGGTGATGCTGGTGCTCAGGTCATCGCCCTCGGCATCGAACTGCACCCGGTCGGCCATGAAGCACGCCTGGTAGCGCCAGCCTGGCATGGGCGCCGGTACGGCGGTCAGGGAACCGATGGATTCCTGCCCGCCCTGGCGCAGGTAAAAAAAGCTGCCGTAGTGGTCGCGCAGCAGGTCATCGCGCCAGCGCGTGATGTTGCGGCCCTGCCAGCGGCTGACGCCCGCGCCGCTGGCGCGCAGGGCGACGTTGTAGCGCCCGTTGGACAGCAGGTGGGTGGGTTTCCAGCCGGGCTGGATCGGGTCCAGGTCGCGCGAATGAAACACCGGCTCGCTGCTGTGCCCGTCCGGCTCGGGCGGCAGGCGCGGACTGGCGCTTTCAATGATCTGGCGCGGCGTGCGTTCGTGCAGCAGCGCGTCATGCGCGGCCACCTGGGGTTCGGCGGCAAACCAGCGCCGGGGCGCGTCATCGCACAGCACGTTGCACAGCGCCACCAGCGACATGCCCTGGTGGTGCGCCATGAAGGCCTGAACGATGCTGAAGGCCTGTTTTTCAGGCTGGCGCGACACCGTGAAGTCCAGCACTTCGAACATGCCCAGATCGCCCCGGGCGCCCAGCGCTTCGAGCCGCCGCAAATTGGCAACCGCCGCTGCGGGCTCGAACAGCGTGGCCAGCACGGTGGCGTAGGGCGCCACCACCCGGTCCGTCAGCGGCGTGCGCCGCAGCGCCAGGCGCGGCACGCCAAAGGGCGAATACTGGTAGGCCAGCGAATGGTCCTGGGCAAAATAGGCCGATTCGGAAATGCCCCAGGGCAGGTGCTGCTGCCGGCCGAAGTCGCGCTGCACCGTGATGGCCGAGCGGGCCATGGTTTGCAGCAGGCCGTGCGCGGGCTCGTGCATCAGCAGGGAAGGCATCAGGTATTCGAACATCGAGCCCGACCAGGAGGCCAGGCCCGGCGCGCCGCCCACCGACAAAAAGGGCCGGCCCAGGGCGCTCCAGTGGCGCTTGGGCACGTCGCCCTTGGCAATCGCCAGAAAGCTGGTCAAGCGCGACTCGGACGCCAGCAAATCGTAATAGCTGGCATCAAGCACCTGGTCGTCAACCCGCAAGCCGATATGGAACAGGTGGCGCTTGGGGTCATACAGGCCCTTGAAATCCATCGCGGTGTACAGGCTGCGGCAGCGTTCGGCCAGGCTGCGCAGCGCTGAGCACTCTTGTCCGCCATCGGCGCTGTCGTGTTCGCTCTGCTGCGCCAGCCGGATGCAGGCCTGCGCCACGGCCAGCAGCAGGCCGGCCAGGTTGCCGCTGTCCACAGCCGACACATAGGCCGGCTGCATGACTTGCAGCGTATGCGTGTCGTACCAGTTGAGCAGGTGGCCGTTGTGCTTGCCGAGCTTTTCAATGCTGTCGAGCGACGCCTGCAGGCGCTTGATGACTTCGGCGGTCGATATCCAGCCGAACTCGCGGGCGCAGCAGACGGCCAGCAGGTACAGCCCGATGTTGGTCGGCGAGGTGCGGTGTGCCACCGTGGGGTCGGGCGCCAGCTGCAGGTTGTCGGGCGGCAGGTGCTTGTCTTCGGGGCCAACGCAGCGTTCGAAAAAGTTCCAGGTATCGCGCGCCAGCGCCAGCAGGTAACGCTTGTCCCGGGCGCGCAGCGCATGCACCGTGTCGGCTGATCGGGGCCAGCTGGCCCACCAGGCGGCCATCGGCGAGGCACCCCAGCACAGGAACAGGATGATGCCGGCCCACGGATGGACGGCCCAGGGCGCGGCCATGGCCAGCGCCGCACACAGCAGCGAGGCGGCCGCCTGCTGGTGGACGAACGCGAAAAGTTCGTTGCGCGACGCCGACTGCGCCTGCGCCGCCGTGGTCCACTCCAGCAGCCGGCGGCGGCTGACGGCCATGCGCCAGACCGAGCGCAGCGCCGCATCGAGCAGCATGACGGCTTGCGCCGGTATCTGGCTGAACTGCCAGGCAGCGCCGCCCAGCGTGGTGGCCAGCTCGGCCCGCCCGCCCCGGAAAAAGTGCCGCCAGGCAATGCGCCGGCGCGTCGGCACCAGGCCCGCCAGCGCGCCCAGCAGGGGACCGGCCAGCAGCGCGGCAATGACCGCCAAAAACGCCGTGCCCAAGGGCAGCGCGCCGGTAAAAATCACCCAGACGAGCAGTGCGAACGCCGCCGGCAGCACCAGCGAGCGGCGCAGGTTGTCGATCATTTTCCAGATGCCCAGGGCGTCGATGCCGTAATGCCTGGCGTTCCAGAGCAGCGGGATCAGCTGCCAGTCGCCGCGCGTCCAGCGGTGGTTGCGCGATGCGGCCACGCCGGCATGGTGCAGCGGGTCTTCCACCAGCGTCACGTCGCTGACAAAGCCGCAGCGCGCAATGCTGCCTTCAAGCAGATCATGGCTGAGCACCGCCTCAGAAGGCAGGCGGCCATCGAGCACGGCATGCACGGCCCTGACATGCAGCAGCCCCTTGCCGCTGAAGCTGCCGGTGCCGAACAAGTCCTGGTACACATCGGAGACGCCGCTGCTGTAGGGGTCAATGCCGCACTGGCCGGCAAACAGCCGGTGGTAGGCCGTGTCTTCGGCCGGGCCGGGCAGGGGCGCCACCACGCGCGGCTGCAAAATGCCGTAGCCGCTGACGACGCGGCGCAAGGCGATATCGATTTGCGGCGCGTTGAGCGGGTGGGCCGCAATCGCCACGAGTTCGCGCAGCGCGCCGGGCGGCAGGCCGGTATCGCTGTCCAGCGTGACCACGTAGCGAATGCCGTCGGCCAGCCGCAGCGCGCCGGCCAGCGGCATGAAGCCTTCCATGCTGCCGGTGGCCAGCAGGCGCAGCAACTGCTCCAGCTTGCCGCGCTTGCGCTCCCAGCCCAGCCAGCGCTGCTGGGTTTTGCACCAGCTGCGCGGCCGGTGAATCAGCAAAAAGCGCGGCGGGCTGCCGGCGGGCGCCGGATAGCGTGCATTCAGCGCCGCCAGCTGGTCCAGCGCCTCCTGCACCAGGCCGGCGTCGCCCGGCAGGGTGGCGTCAGGCGCATCGACCCAGTCGGTGAGCAGGGCAAACTGGGCTTGGTCCTCGCGGTTGGCCAGCCAGTGAAATTCCAGTTGCCGCACCAGCTCACGGCTCGATGCCGCAGAAGTCAGCAGCGTCGGGATCACCACCAGAGCCCGGTGCCCAGCCGTGATGCCGTCCGCGAAATTGAGCCGGGGCAGGGGCTGCACCTTCAGCGATTCGGCAATCAGGCGATGCACAAAGGCCGAGGCCGCCTCGAAGGCGGGCCAGGCCAGCAGGAACAGCGCCAGCAGGGTCTGCCAGCGGCGCCAGTCGGCATGGTGCGCCGCCAGCAGCACCACCAGCAGCGTTGCCAGGGTAATGACGCCGATATAGATCGTCAGCCGCCATCGGCGCCAGTTGCTGCGCTGCAAGGCGCGTTGCACCGGCAGGCCCAGGGCGGTTTCCAGCTGGGCTCGGCCATCGCCCATCAGGTAAAAGCCTGCGGTTCGCTCGGCGGCGTCCGCACCCAGGCTGTCGGGTACGACCTGCGCCGCCCTGACGACGGCTTCGGCCGTTTCGCGCTCTGTTTTTCCGCTGTCGCGCGCCAGCTGCTCCATGGCGCGGGTGATCTGCTGGCGCGTGAGTTCGCTTTCCTGGCAAAAACCGGGCAGCTGCTGCAATACCTGCAGGGACCGGCTGACCGGCTCGATCAGATCGACCCAGTCAATCTGGCCAATCACGCGCAGGGTGGTGATGATATTGCCGACGGTCAGGTTGGACGCGACCTGGGCGCTCTGGCTTTCCAGCATCAGCGCATGGCCGTCGGGGCAGTTTTTTTCGGTCCAGCGCACCAGCGCCGGCGAGTTGGCATGCAGCTCGGTCGGCATGCGCTGCCACAGTTGGGTCAGGTAGCTGTGCTGCACGCCGCGCTGCCTCATCAGGCTGTCGATGGCGTCCAGGTCAGCGTCATTCAGATTTTGCGCGCTGTCCCAGACCGCATGGGCGACTTCGCGCGCCAGCTTGCTCAGGGCAATGTCGTCGGCCATGCGGCGCAGGTTTTCCAGCAGCACGACGCGCAGCGTGGTCGGCAAGGCCCACAACTCGCTCAGGCGCAGCTCGCTGCAGGTCTGGTAGGCGTTCAGGAAGGCGGTGAACACTTCCGGGTTCAGTACGCTGTCGGTGTGCGCCACATAGGCCCAGGCAATGCCGTAGACGCGCGGCAGTCCCTGCAGCGGCAGGGCGGCCAGCTTGGGCAGCCGGGCATAAAAGCGGCGCGGCACCCCTTCGCGGATTTGCTGCAGCTGGGCTTCGATCAGCGGGAAATTGTCCAGCAGCCACTCTGCCGCAGGCGTGGCGTAGTGACCATTGAGCGAGGTCAGCGCAACATAGTCATAGGCCTTGCGCAGCGCGGCCAGGTTTTCTTCAACGCGCGGAAAAAAAGGCGCATGGCGCATCGACTGCGCATCGGTCTCGACGACCTGCGCCTGCGCCAGGCTGCAGCCGTGCTCCTCGAAGCGCTGGATGCCGAACAACTCTGCCCGAATCGGTGGCTCGGCGGGTTCATCATGGGACAGCAGGATTTTTCGGGCATGCGGGCTGAGCGTTGCCAGCCGGTCCAGTACGGCAGGATTCACCCGCTCAGACCATCGTCAGCAGGCCCAGCCCTACCAGACCCAGGCTGCAGGCCACCAGCGCCGCACCCGTCGTGACCAGCCGGGGCGCGGTAAAGGCATGCACGGTTTCAAGCGCGGTTCGCAAGGTGAAAAAACGGCCACGCGAACGCTGGCAGCGCGTCATGTGAGAGGCCAGCGCCATGAAGTCGCTGGACACCAGCTTATTGCTCAGTGAAAGGCGTTGAGCAGCCTCGGCATGGGAAGTGATCATGGTTTGCATGTCTCCTGAAGATAGAGTGCTCGGGTTGGTATATACCCGATGCTAGGAGCCGCAAAACCCAAGCGCAATCAGAGGGGGCCGCCCTGTTTGTAGGACCGCGCCGCTACTCTTCGTCAGCCGGTATTTCGCAGCCCGGCAGCAATCCCGTTGATCGAGATGTGAATCCCGGTCTGCACCCGCTGGTCGGTCTGGCCGGCGCGGTAGCGGCGCACCAGTTCGACCTGCAGGTGGTGCAGCGGATCAATGTAGGGAAAGCGGTGGCGGATCGAACGCTGCAGCGCCGCATTGCCGGCCAGCCGCTGCTTCTCGCCGGTGATCAGGCTCAGGGCCTGCGCGGTGCGGTGCCATTCGGCATCAATCGCGGAAAAGATTTTCTTGCGCAGCCTGGCGTCGGCCACCAGTTCAGAGTAGCGCGAGGCCAGCGCCAGGTCGCTCTTGGCCAGCACCATGTCCATGTTGCTCAGCAGGGTGCGGAAAAACGGCCACTGGCGGTACATTTTTTTCAACAGAGCCAGCGCGTCCTTGCGGCTGTCCGGCGAGCCGCCCTGGCCCAGGAACTGCTCGATGGCGCTGCCAAAACCGTACCAGCCCGGCAGCGTCAGGCGGCACTGGCCCCAGCTGAAGCCCCAGGGAATCGCGCGCAAGTCCTCGATCTTTTGCGACGGCTTGCGCGACGCCGGGCGCGAGCCGATGTTGAGCTCGGCAATCTCGCGGATCGGCGTGGCGCTGAAAAAGTATTCGGTGAAGCCGGGGGTTTCATACACCAGCGCGCGGTAGGCGGCCATGCTGGCCTGCGAGAGCTGGTCGGCGGTCTGCAGGAAGGCCGTGGTCGCCGGCTTGGTCGGCTGCAGCAGCGTGGCCTCTAGCGTGGCGGCGACCAGGGTTTCAAGGTTGCGCCGGCCGATCTCCGGGTTGGCGTACTTGGAGCCGATCACCTCGCCCTGCTCGGTCAGGCGGATTTGCCCGCGCACCGTGCCAGGGGGCTGCGCCAGAATGGCTTCGTAGCTCGGGCCGCCGCCCCGTCCGACCGTGCCGCCCCGGCCATGGAACATGCGCAGTGTGATGCCGTGCGACACCGCCAGCTGGTCGAACAGCTCGACCAGCGCGATTTCGGCGCGGTACAGCTCCCAGTTGCTGGTGAAAATGCCGCCGTCCTTGTTGCTGTCGCTGTAGCCGAGCATGATGTCCTGCTCCGAGCCGCTGCGCTGCACCAGCGCAGCCACGCCCGGCAGCGCATAGAACTCGCGCATGATGGGCGCGGCATTGCGCAGGTCTTCGATGGTTTCAAACAGCGGCACCACGATCAGGTCGCAGCTGGAGCCGGTCTTGTCCTGCGCATCTTCGAGCAGGCCGTGCATCAGGCCGACTTCCTTTTGCAGCAGCAGCACTTCGAGCAGATCGCTCACGGTCTCGGTGTGGCTGATGATGTAGTGGCGAATGGCTTCCTTGCCAAAGCGCGCGCGCGCGCTCAGGGCGGCCTCGAAAATCGCCAGTTCGCTTCTGGCCAGGTCCGAATAAACAGTCCCCAGCACGCGCAGCGGCCGGGCGTCGTTGAGCATTTTGAGCAGCAGCGCGCGCTTGGCCGCCTCATCCAGGCTGGCGTAGGCCGGCTCGATGCGCGCCACGGCCAGCAGCTCGGCCACAACTTCCTCGTGCTTGTCCGAGCTCTGGCGCAGATCGACCGTGGCCAGGTGAAAGCCGAATACTTCCACCGCGCGGATCAGCGGGTGCAGGCGCTGGGCCGTCAGCGCCTCGCCGTGATGGGACTTGAGCGATGCTTCGAGCGTTCGCAGGTCGGCCAGGAAGTCTTCGGCGCGGGCATACGGGTTTTGCGGCGCTACCGCGTGGCGCGCCGCCTCGCCGCCGGTCAGCCCTTTCAATGTTGCGGCCAGCCGGGCATAGACGCCGGTCAGTGCGCGGCGGTAGGGTTCGTCCTGGCGGTGCTCGCTGGTGTCGGGCGAGCTTGTCGCCAGCCGCTGCATTTCGGCGCTGCAATCGACCAGGATGGCCGACATCGACAGCTCGCCGCCCAGCAGATGGACTTCCGTCAGGTAATGGCGCAGCGCCACGTCGGCCTGCCGGCCGAGGGCGTAGTTGAGCGTGTCGGCGTTCACATTCGGGTTGCCGTCGCGGTCGCCGCCAATCCACTGGCCCATGCGCAGAAAGCTGTGGACCGGCTGAATGCCCAGTTCGCGCTCCAGGCTGGCATAGATCTTCGGAATCTCGCGCAGAAAAGTCGCTTCGTAGTAACTCAGTGAATTTTCGATTTCATCGGCCACCGTGAGCTTGGAAAAGCGCAGCAAACGGGTTTGCCACAGCTGCATCACCCGGGCGCGCAACTGCGCCTCGTTGACCAACAGTTCGCGCGGCGTGAGGGCGTCCTTGGCGGCATTGACGGCCAGCGCGAAGGCCTTGATGCTGTCGCGCGCCGTCAGCAGCTGGGCAATGCCGCGCTCGGCATCCAGAATGCTTTTGCGCTGCACTTCGGTCGGGTGGGCGGTCAGCACCGGCGAGACAAAACTGCGCGCCAGCGTGTCCGAAATGGTCTTGGGCGCGATGCCGGCCCAGCGCAGGCGGGCCAGCGCCACGTCGATGCTGCCTTCCTGGGTGTCGCCGGCGCGCTCGTGGATGGCCCGGCGGCGAATATGGTGGCGGTCTTCGGCCAGGTTGGCCAGGTGGCTGAAGTAGGTG
>JAECRO010000005.1 GCA_016000195.1 Burkholderiales bacterium
TTTCATGATCGGGGGTGCTGCTCACTCGAATCATGAAAGTTAGTGGATTCGCCCGAATATGGGGGATTGCCCAGCACCACTGTTGCCGCCAGTTGCTCCTTTACCTGGTTGGCTGTGGCTGCTTCATGCGCCAGCATGGGTGCCTCAAATTCCAGCCCCGGATTGATGGCGTGCGCCGGCTCCAGCGCATTGGTCAAAAACACATTGACACGCGGCCCGTCGTCGGGAAAGGTGTAGCCGGTCTCGGCCAGTTTCAGGCCAATCTTCATGTGGGCAATGGCATAGGGAGCCATCATCAGCTCGAAGGCGTAGAGGCGCGGCAGCAGGTGCTTTTGCACGTAGTCCACCCACAGCGGCTGCCACTGCGCATTCGTGACTTTTCCTTGCTTGCGCCACTTGACCAGCATATGAGCGTGGACCTGGGTAATGACTTCGACAATAAAGGTGCCGGTGCCCGTGGCCGGGTCGAGCACCTGGACGAAAGGGGTGTCAGCGGTGCAGAACTTTGGCAACTTCAGTTCCGGCTTGCGCGCCAACATCTCGCCCCAGGTGATGGTGCTGGCCAGTCCGTCTTCAATGCCGAACTCGGTTTTCAAAATTTCATCGACGCTGCGCACAATGAACTGCACCACCGGCGACGGGGTGTAGAACACGCCACGCTTGGCGCGCATCTTCTTGTCGTAGGCCTTGAGGAAGTTTTCGTAGAAGTGGATCACCGGGTCGTCGCCCGGCTTGTCCTTGTTGAAGGCGCGCAGCACCGCATCCATGGGCACGTCGCGCAGGGTGGAAACCACTTCGTTAATGCCCAGCTCGTCAAAGTCCACGCGTTTGGCTTTTTGGCGGTCCCGGCCCGCCGCGCTCAGAAAGTCCTGCAGCAATTCCTTCAGGAACGGGTTCGTGCTGGGCACCATGTCCGACAGGTTGTCCGCCACCAGCGCGCCGCTGCTGCGGCTGGCACGGGCGGTAAACAGGCCGTAGGTGATGGTTTGCGCGAACATGTCGGCAAAGCCATCGGCCGACAGGTCGGCAATCAGGTTTTCCCTAAACGCCTTGTGCAACTGGTGCAAATGGCCTTTCTCACTCTCCAGCTTCAGCACGTCATTGACGCGAAGCCGGATGCGTTTGGCCAGCACGGCCAGCGCCAGCGCCAGCGATTTGCTGTCGTTGATAACCTGGCGGTATTGCAGGCTGAAAGCGCCGGCCCACTGGGCGCGCCAGGCGTCCTGGTCGGATTTTTTGGCCGTATGCAGCGGCCAGCGCAGCTTTTCCTTCAGCGTTCTGGCGACGTAGCTCAGTTCAAGGCTCGTATTGGCCTCATCCCAGCCCAGCACGCGCAGGATGGGAATATCGCCCAGGTCGGACTCGTCGGTGAAATGGGCCAATGCAATTTCACGCGGGTGCGCAGAACTGCCTTCGCCAAAGCTGGAAACAAACAGCAGGTCACGCGCCATCCAGGTTTGGTGGCCGCTGCCTTTGACGCGACTTTTGATAATCAGGCCATTGAGCATTCGGCGCAGCACCGTGATGGGGAGTTTTCCTTTGTCAAAGTCCACAAAGAAAATGCCCCACGGCTGGCCGGTGACCAGCGGACGCAGCTGCTTGATGGATTTGACAGCCACCTGATGCTCGGCCTTGAGGTTGAGTTCTTCGGGCTGCCAGTCAAAAACGGCGTCCTCCCAGTCGTCCACGCCAACGGGCCAGCCCAGCTCTTCGTCAAGGTATTTGACGAGAGCGGGAATGGTCTGGATTTGGCGGAGTTTTTCGGCTTGAGGATCGAGCGATGGTTTGGTTGCGGTGGCCACTTTTGAGTTCTATCCCTGATTTCTGAATTTTTTGAGCGGTTTGGGGGTTTAGGCAAACACGACGTTCACCCGGCCCACCGTGCCTGGCGCTGACCGCTTGCGGGCGGGTTTGACCACGATGTCAACATCGCGCCCCAGGCGGGCGAGGCAGTCGAGCATTTTGGCTTCGCTAATGCCCCTGAATTGCCCGCTCAGCAGCTTGGAAACCTTGGGTTGCGGCATGGCCAGCAGTTCGGCGGCTTGCTGCTGGGTGAGTTTTTGACGCTTGATGATGTCGCCGATTTTGCTGGCAAGTTTGGCCTTGACCAGCATTTCCTGCGGGTCGGCCAAGCCAAGGTCGGCATAGACGTTGCCGCTGCCTTCTTCAATGGTGATCGTGCTGGTGCTGGTGCTGGTGCTCATGGGATGCTCCTGGAATAGGTTGATTGCATGCGGTTCACTGCCCGGCGTGGTTCAAGGCCGCCTTGAGCCGGTCGCGCACCAGGTCCATATCGGGCTTGGGCGTGGCAATGCCGGAGGTGGACTTCTTCTGGAAGCAATGCAGCACATACACCGCCCCGGCAATTTTCACGGTGTAAACCGCCCGGTAGGTGCTGCCCGCCTCGCTTTCCACGACCTCCAGCACACCGGCTGAGCCAAAACCCTTCAACGGCTTGGCCTGCGCATGTTTTCCGCCCGACTGCGCCAGGTGCAGCGCATAACCAAAGGTGTCCTGTACTTCGCCGGGCATGGCCTGAAGGTCTTTTTTGGCGGACCCGACCCATCGCAAGGGCTTGGGGTTGTCGTGAGATTTCGGCATCGCAAATTATATCTATATGGGTCTAAAAATGCATCCTGTGCAAGAAAACAGAATTCAGCTCAGTTCCATCCATGCAATGAGCTGGGGCGCGACGCCCACGGGGGCCTGCACCTGGCGTAGATAGCCATTTTTCAGGTGTTTCTCGACCCTGGCGCGCGCCTCGGACAGGGTTGCTTGTGCAATCTGGCAATGGCGCGGGGTTTCTGGCTCGCTGTGAATCACGGCGTCTATCGCGGCGGCGTCTTCGGCGACCTTGTCGGTCTGCAGGTCCAGCAGCAGCCATTCGGTGCGGCCGGCCGCCAGCGTCCACGAATCGGCCTCAAGGGCAGCATCCTTGACGGCGTGGTCTTTGCCCGGCAGGCCGAAGCAAAAGAACACGGCCTGCGTTCCGGGCTGGAGGTGGGTCTTGCCGCTAAACACCCGGCCGGGCAAGGCTTCGAGACGGGCCGACAAATCGGGATGCGCAGCCAGCAGGCGCTGGTATTCCAGATGCATGGTTTCCAACACGGTAGGCTCGCCCTCGTAGCTGTGGTCAAAGTCCTTCAGGGCGGCAAAGTCGTCCTCGGGACGCAGGAGCTTTTTCCCTTCAATGCCCAAGGTTCTAGAAATAAGCAGCGTTTTGTTGGACACCTTTTTGTACAGATTCAGCAACTCGTCCAGTTCGCCAGGCGGCAGGAAGTTCCAGTACTCCACGGTGCCACGAATTTTTTTGACATCGGGATGGTCCTTGACCAGTTTTTTTTCAATCTCAGGGTTCATGCGCCGGTCCACGCGGCCAATGCGCTGCATCAGGCGAACGGGGTTCCAGTGCAGGTCGTAATTGATCAGGCGTGTGGCGTCCTGCAGGTTCAGGCCTTCGCTCAGCACGTCGGTGGCAATCAGCACGCGGGTTTCGCTGTGCCCCTTGTCGGCCAGGTCTTGGCTGGTCATGCCGTTGTAGTAGGGGGCAAACTGGCGAATCACGTCGCTGCGGCTGCGTTTGGTGGCTGAGTCGATCTGGTCGATGCCTTTGATGCCGGCTTTTTCCAGTTCGCTTGCCAGGTAGCGGGCGGTGGCCATGAACTCGCTGAAGATCATGACCTTGTGTTTTTTCAGGACCGGATCGGTCTTGAGCAAATGGATGAGAGCGCGCAGCTTGTCGTCGTGGCTGGGTTTGAACTGGCGCAACTCGTTCAAGAACTCGGCAATCTGGTTCAAATCCTGAAACGACTCCGACAAGATTTGCGGCACTTCGAACTGGTCGCGGTCGAGTACTTCGGCCGCTTCGAGCATTTCTTCTGAAATGATGTCTTCGTCCTGCTCGGCGTCTTCTCCGGAAACATTGTCGAAAAGCTCGTTCTGGCGCTTTTTCTCGTCCCCCAGCAACTCGCTTTGATGGATTTTCCAGCGCTCAAAGGCAGCCAGTTCGTGTTTGGTGGTGCTGTTGACCTGGACAAAAGCCATGACTTTAAAAAGCAGTTGCCAGCACGACGACTCGAACGCACGGGCCGAACTCTCAAAGCGTTTCAGGAACAGGATGCGAATCAGCCCGACCACCTGCTTCTGGCGGTTGTCTTCAAAGCCATCTTCCACCGGCACCTTGGAATAGGCGAGCGGGTAATACATCGGCAAGGCAAACAGCGGCTGCTTTTTGTTGAACGCTTTTTCCAGCATGACCAGCAGCTTGCCGTAGGTCTTTTTGACCGAGTAGTCGGCTACCTTGGGCGCTTCGCGCTTGGGAAACATGGCCGCCTTGGCACCGGCGGTGATCTGGCTTTGCTTGACGTAGGCGCGGCTGCGCTGCACCACCAGTTCACGAAACAGGTTGTCCTGCGAGAGCACATCGCCTGCTTCCACACCGGGCAACTCGCTCTGAACCAGTTCGCCGCCCATGCGCCTGGCCAGCTCTTTCTCCAGCTTGCGGAAGTGGCCCGGCAGGGAATGAATGCCCAGCGTGTCCTTGAAATGCCCCGGCTCGCGCTGGGTAAAGTGCTCTATCAAATGCTGCAGGTCAATCAAACGGTTGTTAATGGGCGTGGCGGTGAGCATGAAAACCTGTTTGCCTTTGGCCATGCCCTGCATCTGCCAGTAGCGCGAGGTTTCTTTCTTGGTACTGGGGTTGCGGAAGTGATGGGCCTCGTCAACGATGATGACATCGGCCTGTTCCTTGAGTCTTTGCAGTTTCTCAACCCAGGTGCCATTACGCTGCAAATCCGTGTGATTGATGACGACCAGATTGGAAAAGTCGCCAAACAGCTCAGGCAGGTAGTTGCGCAGGCTGGATTCCCAGACCGGCTCACGGCCAGATTTAGGAACGATCAGCAAAACCTTTTTGCGCTCAAACTTCACCAGGCGCTCAATCAGCATCAGGCCGACGAAGGTTTTGCCCAGGCCGACACCATCGCATAAAAACGCACCACCATACTTGCCACCGATTTTCAGCAAGGCGCCGTAGCCGTCGCGCTGGTATTGGTCCAGGATGGGATACATGCGGGACTGTTTACGCTCCCAATCGCCAGCGGTTTCTTCATAGTTGCTGAAATAGGCCTGCAACGATTTGGCATAGACCTCAAACGGCAGATAGTTGCGAATCTGGCGTTCCATGACCTTGAGGACTTCATCCGATACGTCTTCGGCGTCGTCCCAATGCGCCTCGTACCACTGCTGAAGCTCTTCGACTTCACGGCGAAGTTGAACATTGAGTTCAACATTGCCAGTCAGGCCGGGAAAGGTGAAGTTACTAGAACCGACCAAAGCCGATGAGCCAACCACGGCCAGTTTGCTGTGCGTGATGTAGGCTTTGGCGTGAAACTTTTTCTTGGTGTAAATGCGGCACGAAATCTGGCCACTCTTGATGGCATCAACGATGGCAGGAACACCTTTTAAAAAATCATTCTTGATTTTTTCGTGTTCGATACTTGCATCGAGTTGGTTTTTAACGCGGGCAGTTCCCTCAATCAATGCCTGCTGCGTGCGTTTGGTGACTTCATCACCCATGAGAATACGAATTTTCTCAAGTCTTTGCCACTTGCCATCCAAGGCAAGCAGCGAACCCACTTCAAAGTAACCCGTCGCAATGTCAAAGCGGGAAGATATTTCTGTCCACTCGGACAAATAGTTGAGGACTTTCCAATCGTTATCACTGTTGTCAACGACAAACAATTCGCTTCCGGTTTTTTTGGTCATGTGCTGGGAGCTTTCTTTCACATATCGTAACAAGACATACGAAGAGGAAACTCCATAAAACCATTTGCTATTTTTTCAATAGCTATCCACGCAAGCCAGGCAAGCCAGGCAAGCCAGGCAAGCAGATGCTCAATCAGCGCACCGTCACTCACCAAACAGGCCGTTGCCGCGCGGCGGCGCCACGCCCAGATGCCGGTACGCCGCCAGCGTGGCAATGCGCCCGCGCGGCGTGCGCTGGATGAAGCCCTGCTGGATCAGATAGGGCTCGATCATGTCCTCAATCGTGCCCGGCTCCTCGCCAATGCTCGCGGCAATGTTGTCCAGCCCGACCGGGCCGCCGTCGAAACGGTGAATCAGGGCTTCGAGGAACTTGCGGTCCATCAGGTCAAAGCCCAGCGGGTCCACATCCAGCATCGCCAGCGCCCGGTTGGCAATGTCCAGCGTGATGGTGCCGCTGCCCTTGACATCGGCATAGTCGCGCACCCGGCGCAGCAGCCGGTTGGCAATGCGCGGCGTGCCGCGCGAACGGCGCGCGATCTCGAAGCCGCCCTCCGCGTCCATGGGCGCATTGAGCAGGCCGGCGCTGCGCCTGACGATGCGCGCCAGTTCCTCGGGCGTGTAGAACTCCAGCCGGGCGACGATGCCGAAGCGGTCGCGCAGCGGATTGGTCAGCATGCCGGCGCGCGTCGTGGCGCCGACCAGCGTGAACGGCTGCAAGTCGAGCTTGATGGAGCGTGCCGCCGGACCTTCGCCGATCATGATGTCAATCTGGTAGTCCTCCAGCGCCGGGTAGAGGATTTCCTCGACCACCGGGCTCAGGCGGTGGATTTCGTCGATGAACAGGACATCGTTCTTTTCCAGGTTGGTCAAGAGCGCTGCCAGGTCTTTCGGCTTTTCCAGCACCGGCCCCGAGGTCGAGCGCATGTTGACGCCGAGTTCGTGCGCGATGATGTGCGACAGCGTGGTCTTGCCCAGGCCGGGCGGGCCGAACAGCAGCACATGGTCGAGCGCTTCCTTGCGCTTGTTGGCTGCGCCGATGAAGATTTCAAGCTGCTCGCGCGCCTTGGCCTGGCCGACGTAATCGTCGAACAGCTTGGGCCGCAGCGCGCGCTCGATGGCTTCTTCCCTGGGCGAGGCGGGGGCGCTAGAGAGCATGCGCCGCGCCGGCGGCAGGTCGGACATGTCGAAGTCGTCGGTCTGGATGGTCACGGGTAAAAGAGCGTTGTTTGGAATCCGACTATAGCGCCCAGGGGGTCGTTGCGGGCCGGCTGCGGGGCCGAATCTGCCGTTGACAACGGACAAAGCCCTTCATCACGCACGCATCATCTTCTTGACCTGCATCAAAATGGATTGAGTGCGCGAAGCCTACATTGACCTGCATCAAGCCTCAAGCGCTTTACATCCACAAGGAAATCACCATGAATCTGACACGTAGAAAATGTTTTGCGCTTGTCGCGGGACTCCTTGCTGCAGCGTCTGCCGGGCATGCGCTGGCCCGCACCTCCGTCATCAAAGTCTCGTTATGGGACAAAGGCGCCATGTCCATGAATATGCTCGGCCATGGCCCGATGATGGGCATGGGCATGGGAACACCGGGCACCCGCATGCCCATGGGTCCGATGGGAATTACCGTATCGACCCCCACCGTGAATGCTGGGGCAGTGACCTTCGATGTGAGCAACACTTCCAGAACACTGGTGCATGAGATGGTCATCTCGCCCATCAAGGATGCCAACACACCGCTGCCCTACATCGAAGCGGCCAACAAGGTCGATGAGGACGCAGCAGGCCACCTCGGTGAAGTGGCTGAACTGGAACCCGGCAAAAAAGGTGCGCTGACGCTGACGCTCAAACCGGGTCAGTACATCCTGTACTGCAATATCCCGGGGCATTATGCACTCGGCATGTGGACACTGGTGACGGTCAAATAGGACTCGCCACGCACGTAACCGTCTGGCGGGCGGTCGGCATCAGGCTTTTGACAGCGCCTTGAGCGCCAGCTTGATGCCGTCGCTCACGCCCACGTCGGGCGGCAGCGCCTTGAGCGCCAGCGCCGCGTCGCGGTCGCTGTAGCCCAGGGCGACCAGCGCCTGCAGGATGTCGAGCTGCGCTTCGCTGCTCACGCTGACATGCGCGCCGATGTCAGCGCCGAGCTTGCCCTTCAACTCCAGCAGCAGGCGCTCGGCGGTCTTCTTGCCGATGCCGGGCACCTTGACGATGCGGCCCGGCTCCTGCAGCGTGATGGCCTGCGCCAGGTCGGCCACGCTCATGCCGCTGAGCACGCTGAGCGCCATGCGCGGCCCGACGCCGGTGATCTTGATGAGCTGGCGAAACGCGCCGCGCTCGGCGGTGCTGCCAAAGCCGTAGAGCAATTGCGCGTCCTCGCGGACGATGAAATGGGTGAACAGGCTGATTTTTTCGCCCAGCCCCGGCAGGTTGTAAAACGTGCTCATGGGCACCAGCACTTCATAGCCGACGCCATGGCAGTCCACCAGGATTTCGGGCGGGTTTTTTTCGGCCAGCTGGCCAGTGAGTCTTCCTATCATGGGCAAATCTTAGCAGCCGGGTGGCGGCCCCGATTTAGGCCGACAATCGCCTTCCCGCCTCTTGTTTTGCCCCACTTCAGGAAAACCCACGCCTTGATTCTTCGCCACACCTTCACGCCGCCCAACAACACCCGCATGGCCAACCTGTGCGGCCCGATGGACATCCACATCCGCACCATCGAGGCCGGGCTGCAGGTGACGATTGCGCACCGCTTCGAGCAGTTCAAGATCGACGGCCCCAAGCTGCGCGCACAGCAGGCGCTCGAAGTGCTGCAGGCGCTGTACGAAATCGCCCAGCGGCCCATCGAGCCCGAAACCGTGCAGCTGATGCTGGCCGGCGACACCGCCCTGAGCACCGCCGAAGGCCCGATGGCGCTGTCCACCCGCCGCGCCGACCTGCGCGCGCGCACCATCAACCAGGGCACCTACCTCGAAAACATCGCCACGCACGACATCACCTTCGGCATTGGCCCGGCCGGCACCGGCAAGACCTACCTGGCGGTGGCCTGCGCGGTCGATGCGCTGGAGCGCAGCACGGTGCAGAAAATCGTGCTGACGCGCCCGGCGGTCGAGGCCGGCGAGCGCCTGGGCTTTTTGCCGGGCGATTTGAGCCAGAAGGTCGATCCCTACCTGCGGCCGCTGTATGACGCGCTGCACGAGCTGATGGGCTTTGAGCGGGTGCAAAAAGCCTTCGAGCGCCAGCAGATCGAGATTGCGCCGCTGGCCTTCATGCGCGGCCGCACGCTGAACCATGCCTTCGTCATCCTGGACGAGGCGCAAAACACCACGCCCGAGCAGATGAAGATGTTTTTGACGCGCATCGGCTTTGGCAGCAAGGCGGTGGTGACGGGCGACGTGAGCCAGGTCGATCTGCCGCGCACGCAGCTGAGCGGCCTGATCGATGCCGAGCGCGTGCTCAAGCGCGTGCAGGGCATCGCGATTACCCGGCTGACCAGCCTTGACGTGGTGCGCCATCCGCTGGTGGCGCGCATCGTCGATGCGTATGACAAGACGCCGAGCAACCGGGACGATGCCGTGGATTCGGATATTGCTATTGATTTGGTAGCTAAACCCGCACGCAAGACCAGCGCAAGGAGCCGAAATGGCTCTTAATCAACTGAGTTTGTCGCTGCAGTTCGGAAAATTCCCCGAGGCGGCCCTGCACCGCGCCGCCCTTCCCCGCCACAGCGTCGCCCGCTGGATTCGCCACGCGCTGCAAAGCGACGCCGAGATCACCGTTCGCATCGTCGGCGCCGAGGAAGGCCAGGCGCTGAACCGCGATTACCGGGGCAAGGACTACGCGACCAACGTGCTGACCTTCGACTACACCCAGGAGCCGGTCGTCACGGCCGACCTGGTGCTGTGCGCGCCGGTGGTTGAACGGGAAGCCCAAGAGAACGGCAAGACGCTGCAGGCGCATTATGCGCATCTGCTGGTGCATGGCGCGCTGCACGCGCAGGGTTACGACCACGAAACCGGCAAAGAGGATGCCGAGGAGATGGAAGCGCTGGAAATCGGGATTCTGGCCGGCCTGGGCTTCGACAACCCCTACCGCTGACGGTTTTCAGCATCAAATACGGCTCTTGCGCAGTCAACACGGGCGCAAGCAGCTATCCAAACCATAGCATTCACCGGCTGCTCAAGCAGCAGGCGCGATCTGCAGCAGAATCGTCACCGGCCCGTCGTTGACCAGATGCACCCGCATGCCGGCGGCGAACTGCCCTGCCCGCGCCACGGAATGCGCGGCGCCCGCCCAGACGCTGTCAGGGAGTTATCTTGGTGATCTTCGAGCCTTGCAGCGACACGCCCGCCTCCAGACCGGCGTTGTTCATCACAAAGCCGACCACCGGCTGCTTCACCGTCTCGCTGTCGATGGTGCCATTGACACCGATGCGGGCAACGGCCACTGTGGCATCGACACCGGCCACCCAGCCCTTGCTGTTACGAAACTTATCGAGGGCGTCCTTGGTATTGAAGACGTAAATCACCGCCTTGGACTGCGCACCAATCTGCCAGCCGACCGAGCCTGCTGACAGGCTGTAGTAATCCTCTGTGCGACCGTGCGTGCGCAATGCACCGCGGCCATGTTCGGCGCCAATCACAAAGCTGCCACCAAGGACCGCCGGAAACACCAGCACGCCCGCAGACTTGGCCACCAGTTCGCGCGCGTCGGGTGCTGCTGCGTACAGGCGGTTCAGCGTGGCATCCACCTGGGCGTCGATGGAACCGCTTGATGACTTGGCCGATGCAGTATCGGTTTCCTTGGTGGTGGTGCAACCGACCAAGACCACGCTGCCAACGGCAACGGCCAGGGCAACAGTACGAAGAGAAGAAAAACGCATGGCGAAACTCCTGTGAAGGGAATAAGTTACCGGGGTACATAAACATCAACGCCCCGACAAGGCGAAATTCATTCTAGCCTTGGTCGGCCTCCGCCCGCCGCAGCACGGCTGTCATGCGGGGATCAGCCCACGCGTCACGCCAGCGTCACGCGGGCAAACTTGCGCTTGCCGACCTGCACCACATACGTGCCGGCGGTCAGCTTCAAGGCCTTGTCGCTGATCACGCTGGAATCCACGCGCACGCCGCCGCCGTCGATCAGGCGGCCCGCTTCGCTGCCCGAAGGCGCCAGCCCGGCCGCCTTGAGCAGCGCGCCTATGCCCAGCGGGGCGCCCGCTACCTGCACGTCGGGAATCTCGTCGGGCACGCCGCCCTTGCTGCGGTTGATGAAATCCTGCTCGGCGGCGGCGGCGGCGGCGGCGGAATGAAAGCGCGCCGTGATTTCCTTGGCCAGCGCCACTTTGGCGTCCTTGGGGTTGCGGCCACCTTCAATCTCGGCCTTCAGCGCGGCAATGTCGGCCTCGCTTTTGAAGGACAGCAGCGTGTACCACTTCCACATCAGCACGTCGGACACCGACAGCACCTTGGCGAACATCGAGTTCGCGTCTTCGGAAATGCCGATGTAGTTGTTCTTGCTTTTCGACATCTTCTCGATGCCGTCCAGCCCTTCGAGCAGCGGCATGGTCAGGATGCACTGCGGCTCCTGGCCGTATTCCTGCTGCAGGTGCCGGCCCATCAGCAAATTAAACTTCTGGTCGGTGCCGCCCAGCTCCAGATCGCTTTTCAGGGCCACCGAGTCGTAGCCCTGCATCAGCGGGTACAAAAATTCATGCACGCTGATCGACTGCCCGGCCTTGAAACGGTCATGAAAATCGTTGCGCTCCATCATGCGCGCCACGGTGTAGCGCGAGGCCAGCTGGATCATGCCGCGCGCGCCCAGCGGGTCGCACCATTCGCTGTTGTAGCGAATCTCGGTTTTTTCCGGGTCCAGCACCAGGCTGGCCTGGCGGTAATAGGTTTCGGCATTGACCTTGATCTGCTCGGGCGTGAGCGGCGGGCGCGTGCTGTTGCGGCCCGAGGGGTCGCCGATCAGGCTGGTGAAGTCGCCGATCAAAAAAATCACCGTGTGGCCCAGATCCTGCAACTGGCGCATCTTGTTGAGCACCACGGTGTGGCCGATGTGGATGTCGGGCGCGGTCGGGTCCAGCCCGAGCTTGATGCGCAGCGGCACGCCGGTGGCTTCGCTGCGGACCAGTTTTCGGGCCCATTCGTCCTGCGGAATCAGCTCGTCGCAGCCCCGCAGGGAGACGGCCAGCGCTGTCTTTACACGGTCAGACAGAAGTGAATTTGTAACAAGCTCTTGATTCATAAGGGTTTTTCTCGGGACAGGTTGTTGTCCGACAGATATAATTGCGGCTTTCCTACGTCAGCCTGACATTTTAAAGGCCGCTCTGGCCGCTGACGGGGAAGGCAAGATTTCGAGTCCGATGACCCCGCCCGCTGGCCAAAACGGACGGCGCGGTCATCGATTTTCTTTTTTCGCAGTCGGGCATGCCTTTGCAGCCTGACGCACTTTAGTTGGGATTCCCGCTTTGCGCCTGCCCGTCGCCTCCCACACCCCGCTCACCCTCTCCCGCCTTCTGTCCGCCATTGCCGACAGCCTGCGCCGCCACCCCAAACGCCTGACCGCCAGCCTGGCCGTCTTGCTGCTCGGAACCGGCGTAACCGCTTTCGGCGTTGCGCCGCTGGCACCCGACGCCGCCGATTTGCCGGTTCGCCAGGTGCTCGAAGCCACGCAGCCTCTGGCGCCCCAGTCCGCGCAGGCCCAGATGAACGCGCTGGCCGACTTCAGGTTCAAGCTGTTCCGCACCGAAAGCACACGCAGCAGCGACCGGGCCAGCACCCTGCTGCAACGGCTGAACATTGACGACACGGCGGCAGAGGTCTTTTTACGCACCGATCCCAATGCGCAGCTGATCCTGGAAGGCCAGCCCGGCAAGACCGTCACCGTCGAAGCCAGCGAAAGCCAGCAGCTGCTCAAGCTCAGCATGCGCTGGGCGACCGATGACGAGCAGGTGTTCCAGCGCCTGCTCATTGAACGCAGCAGCGATGGCCGATTCACCTCGCGCATCGAGACCGCGCCCTACACCCGCTCGGCCCAGCTGGCCAGCGCCACCATCCAGACCTCGCTGTTCGCCGCCATCGACGACGCGCGCATTCCCGATGGCGTCGGCGTGCAGATTGCCGAGATTTTCTCGACCGACATCGATTTCCGCCGCGCACTGCGCAAGGGCGACCGCTTCAACGTGGTCTATGAAACCCTGGAAGCCGACGGCGAGGCCCTGCGCACCGGCCGCGTGCTGTCGGCTGAATTCGTCAACGAAGGCAAGGCCTACCAGGCGATGTGGTTTCAGCCACCGGGCAAGGACGAGGCCGGCGCACCGCTCAAGGGCGGCTACTACACGCTGGACGGCCAGAGCCTGCGCCGCGCGTTTTTAAGCTCGCCAGTCGAGTTTTCGCGCATCAGCAGCGGCTTTTCGATGCGTTTTCACCCCATCCAGCAAACCTGGCGCGCCCACAACGGCACCGACTTTGCCGCCGCCACCGGCACGCCCGCCCGGACCATCGGCGACGGCGTGGTGGAATTCGCCGGCGTGCAAAACGGCTACGGCAACGTGGTCTTCATCAAGCACCGCAACAACCGTGAAACGGTCTATGCCCACCTGAGCAAGCTCAACGTGCAACAGGGCCAGGCCGTCAGCCAGGGCCAGACCATCGGCTTGGTCGGCATGACCGGCTGGGCCACCGGCCCGCACCTGCACTTCGAGGTCCGCATCAACGGCGTGCAGCAGGATCCGATGACTGTCGCCAAGCAAAGCGACGTGGTTCCGGTGCCCGCCGCGGCCCTGCCGCAGTTCAGGCAACTGGCCAACGGCTTCAGGAACCAGCTGCTGGCCGCCGCCACGATTGACCAGACCCGGGCCGAGTAGGCGCCAGACTGCTGGCGGCACTGCGGCAAAATCGCTGCATGCACGACTATTTCATTGGCCTGATGTCAGGCACCTCACTTGACGGCGCCGACGGGGTGCTGGTTGATTTTTCAGGCCCTGCGCTGCGCGTCGCCGCAAGTGCCAGCGAGCCGTTTGGCGACAGTTTTCGGGCCGAGTTGCTGGCGCTCAACGCCCCTTCGCACAACGAACTGCACCGCGCCGCGCTGGCGGGCAATACGCTTGCAGCGGTGTATGCCAGGGTGGTCGCAACGCTGCTGCAAAAAGCCGCCGCACAAGACATCAGCGCCGGCCAGATCCGGGCCATTGGTGCGCATGGGCAGACCGTCAGGCACCAGCCCCGGCGAACGTCCGCCGAGCCTTCCGGCGCGGGCTACACGCTCCAGCTCAACAACCCGGCGCTGCTGGCCGAATTGACCGGCATTGACGTGGTGGCCGATTTGCGCAGCCGCGATGTCGCCGCAGGCGGCCAGGGTGCGCCGCTGGTGCCGGCGTTTCACCAGGGTGTCTTTGGCCGCGCCGACGCCACGGTCGCGGTGCTGAACCTGGGCGGCATCTCCAATCTCAGCGTGCTGCCGCCTGCCGGCTCACCACTGCCGGTGCTGGGCTTTGACTGCGGGCCGGGCAATGCGCTGATGGATGCCTGGTGCCTGCAGCACACCGGCCAGCCTTTTGATGCGGGCGGCGCCTGGGCGAAAAGCGGCCGGCTGGTTCCGGCGCTGCTGGCCAGCCTGCAGGGCGAGCCCTACTTCTCGCAGCCGATTCCCAAAAGCACGGGGCGTGATCTGTTCAGCCTGGCGTGGCTGGATGACAAACTGCGGCCCTTTGCCGGCGAACGCCCCGAGGATATTCAAAATACATTGACCGAATTGACGGTTTGCGCATGCGCTGCGGGCATCAACAGCTATGGAAAAGAGAGCACCGAGCTGATTGTCTGCGGCGGCGGCGCTTTCAATCGTTATCTGCTGCAGCGCCTGCAGTCAAGCCTGCCCTGGCTGCGCGTCAGCACCTCGGACGCGCACGGCCTGCCGCCGCTGCAGGTCGAGGCCGCCGCCTTTGCCTGGCTGGCACGCCGGATGCTCCAACGCCAGCCCGGCAACCTGCCCGGCGTGACCGGCGCGGCCGGCCTGCGCGTGCTGGGCGCGCTATATCCCGCCTGAGCGCTGCATGGCGCTGCCCGGCCTTGCTAGCCATGGCCTGAAACTTCAGGGTTTTCGATCAGCCAGCCCGAGGCCGGAATCAGCATGGCCATGGTCAGCGAATAGGCCACCACCACCGACTGCATGCGCAGCGGGCTCTCGCCAAAGCTCCGGGCCATGGCCGGCAGCGTCGTGTTGACGATGGTGGCAGGATGCGCAGCGAGTTCTGTTCGGTTGGTAGCGAAGCAGGAGGGTTCATGAAAAGCGGCCAGCAGGCGGACATCCGGGAAATGCGACAACGAAAAAGCCGCCCTGAAGGCGGCTCTTGAACAATGGCGGCATCCGGCCCGCCCTTGACTCGGTCCTCGGTCCTCAGACCGAGAAGCTGGAGCCGCAACCGCACGAACTGCTGGCGTTCGGATTCTTGATGACGAACTGCGCGCCTTCCAGGTCGTCCTTGTAGTCGATCTCGGCACCGACCAGGTACTGGTAGCTCATCGCATCAATCAGCAGCGACACGCCATTCTTGGTCATGGTGGTGTCGTCTTCGTTGGTGATCTCGTCAAAGGTGAAACCGTACTGGAAGCCCGAGCAGCCGCCGCCCTGCACAAACACGCGCAGCTTCAGGTCTGGATTGCCTTCCTCGGCAATCAGCTCGGCGACCTTGGAAGCGGCGCTGTCGGTAAACACAAACGGTGCGGGCATTTCGGTCTGGATATTTTCGGCAACTGCACTCATGGGGAACTCCGTTATTCAATAAGCCAACAGGCAATGCGGAAATACTACAGCAAATCAATCAACCATAACGCCCGCGTTGCTTAACGTGAAACAGCCTGCTTCACCATGCAAAAAGCCGCCAGGCAATCTGCATGGCGGCTTTTTTGGGAAGCAGGCAGCGGGATTAACGCTTGCTGAACTGCTTGCGGCGGCGGGCCGAGCGGAAACCGACCTTTTTACGTTCGACTTCACGCGCATCGCGGGTCACGAAACCGGCCTGGCTCAACGCTGGCTTGAGCGTTGCGTCATAGTCGATCAGGGCGCGGGTAATGCCGTGGCGCACTGCGCCGGCCTGGCCGGACTCGCCGCCGCCGTGAACGTTGATCATGATGTCAAACGTCTCGACGTGGTTCGTCAGGAACAGGGGCTGGCGGCAGATCATGATGGAGGTCTGACGACCGAAGAACGCTTGAATGTCCTTGTCGTTGACCGTGATCTTGCCAGTGCCTTTTTTGATGAACACGCGGGCGACGCTGGATTTGCGACGGCCGGTGCCGTTGTTCCATTCACCGATCATTTGGCTGACTCCCGTGATGTGCCTGCAATTTCAAGCACTTTAGGCTGTTGGGCGGTATGCGGATGCTCTGCACCACCGTACACCTTGAGTTTCTTGATCATGGCGTAACCGAGCGGGCCCTTGGGCAGCATGCCCTTGACGGCTTTTTCCAGGGCGCGGCCAGGAAACTTGGTTTGCATGTCGCGGAAATTGGTGGCAGTGATGCCGCCTGGATAACCGGAATGACGGTAGTAAATCTTGTCGGTCGATTTGGCACCGGTCACGCGCAGCTGGGCGGCGTTGATGATGACGATGAAGTCACCGGTATCGACGTGAGGCGTATAAATGGCCTTGTGTTTGCCGCGCAAACGGAGAGCAACTTCGCTGGCTACTCGTCCGAGGACCTTGTCGGTCGCGTCAATCACAAACCACTCGTGCGTCACGTCAGCGGGTTTGGCGCTGAAGGTTTTCATGAGTTTCTCTTAACAATAAAAGGGGGTTTGTCGGGTTCTTTTCCACGGTCGGCGTTCTTCTAGTGAGAACCTCTTAGGTGGTCATTTGCCTGGCAGCGCCTTACGGAACAAGTCCAAAAAGTGCTTTCAAGCAACCCTGCCGCGGAACCACATGTGCGCTGCAGAGCCCGAGATTATATGAAGAATCAAGGGTTTGCGTCAATTTTTAGGGTCTTTGCACGGCAAGAAGGTACGATAGAGGCATGTTTTCTTACCGCCACGCCTTCCATGCAGGCAACCATGCCGACGTTCTCAAGCACACTTGCCTGATTGCGCTGATGAAGTACCTGACCCAGAAAGACGCGGCGCTGACCGTGATCGACACCCACGCAGGCGCCGGCCTGTACCGCCTTGACGGCGACTACACCGAGACCAGCGGCGAAGCGCAGGAAGGTATTTTCAAACTGCTTTTAGCATCAAAAACCGCTTCTGCGCAGACTGGCAAAGCGGGAGCAGCTATCAAAAAAGTAGCGCCTTCAGCCACAGCCAAAGCCGCTCCCGCAGCGCCTGACGCAGCCGCCAAACCCGCCGGCTACGCCTGGGCGCCCGCCCTGCTCGACTACCTGGAACTGTTGCGCAGCCTGAACCCGCATTTCGCCCAGACCGGCGACCCGGCGCATCTGAAGATTTACCCCGGCTCGCCCTTCATCGAGCAAAAATTCCTGAGCGGGCGCGACAAGCTCAAGCTGTTCGAGCTGCACCCGACCGATTTCAAGTCGCTTTCCGGCAACATCGAGCAGCTCGGCGTCGGCCGCCAGGTCGTGGTGGCCCGCGAGGACGGCTTCGAGGCGCTGAAAACCTTTTTGCCGCCACCGGCCCGGCGCGCCATGGTGCTGTGCGACCCGAGCTATGAAATGAAGACCGACTACCTGCGCGTCTCAAGCTGCATGGCGGACGCCGTCAAGCGCTTTGCCACCGGCACCTACGCGGTCTGGTATCCGATCATTCCGCGCCCTGAAGCGCACGACCTGCCGCGCAAGCTCAAGACCATCGCCGTCAAGGCCGGCCGCAGCTGGCTGAATGCCACGCTGACGGTCAAGTCGAGCAAGCTGACCACCGACACCGAAGGCGAAGTGGTTCGCCCCGGCCTGCCGGCCAGCGGCATGTTCATCATCAACCCGCCGCACACGCTGAAAGCCGAACTGAGCGCCGCGCTGCCGCAGATGGTCGCGCTGCTTGGGCAGGATCGCAATGCGGGCTTTACGCTGGAACACGGCAGTTAAGCGCGGGCCTCTGCCGACACCCAGACCTGAATCCGTGAGTTCAAGTTAATAAAATAAATAATTTCTTTTTAAAATCAAGAACTTAGAGAAGTTGAAAGGTTCACCTTCTGGGGGAGGATGAGATGTTCTACAAGCTGTTGATTTCTAAAGAAAAAATATGAAATTTACGGTTTGAACTCACGGATTCAGGTTTACTGAAATTCCAGTAAACACAACAAGCCGGTGCCGCCGGTTTTTTTAACCTTTCAGGGCACAGGGTGAGCGCCTGCAGGCGAACTGCGGGAACGCCATTCGTGCAAGGCGCCGATGCCGGCCTTTAACGCCGCGCGGCGAAATCAACGGCGGCGAGAAACTGCGGCCTTGCCGGTTTTCTTGCCCGGGCCGGGCGACGGCGCCGCATCGTCGCCGCTGTCGGCCACGTTCAGCGAAACCTGCGCGCCACCGGAGCCTATCAAGCCCAGGGCCTCGGCGGC
This sequence comes from Burkholderiales bacterium, assembly GCA_016000195.1. GTDB lineage: Bacteria > Pseudomonadota > Gammaproteobacteria > Burkholderiales > Burkholderiaceae_C > Polaromonas. Next base: position 18,281 of record JAECRO010000005.1, read on the forward strand.
GGCCTGGCTCAGGTCAATCACCCGGCCGGGGGAAAACGGCCCCCGGTCATTGATGCGAACATCGACTTCCCGCCCCAGGGCCAGGCTGCGCACCCGCACGATGGTGCCGAAAGGCAGGGTCTTGTGGGCCGCCGTCAGCGCGTATTTGTCGTAGTTTTCGCCGCTGGCGGTGCGGCGGCCATGGAATTGCGCGCCGTACCAGGACGCATGGCCGCGCTCCAGCTCGCGGGCGGCCTCGCCGGTCAGCTGGTATTTTTCATCCACTGGCGCCGGGGCCTCGACCGCAGGAGCAGGCGCTTCGACCGTCTCCACCTTTTCGACCTGCCTGTGCAAGCGCCTGGCAATGAATTCCGCCAGGCGTGACTTGTGAGGCGGCGGCGCCGGCGTGGCGGCGGCAGGCGCCAGGGGCGCAGGCTCTGCGCTTGACAAGGCCGGCGCCGGACCGGGCGGCGGCGCGGCGGACGGTACCGGCAGCGTCGTGCAGCCCGCCAGCAGGACCAGGAGACTGGCCGCGAACCCGCACTTGAGGGCGCCCCAGGCGGACAAAACCGGCCCCGTCATCAGGCCGGCCTCAGCCGGCGAATGATCTCGCTCGTCGCTGCGGCCTGGTTCATCGTGTAGAAGTGAATGCCCGGCACGCCCGCCGCGCGCAGCTGGTCGCACAAAGCGGTGATCACGTCCAGGCCAAAGCTCCTGATCGAAGCCGTGTCGTCGCCGTAGCCCTGCAGGCGCAAACGGATCCAGCGCGGAATCTCGGCGCCGCAAGCATCCGAAAAGCGCATCAGCTGGGTCGAACTGGTGATCGGCATGATGCCCGGCACCACCGGCACCTCGACGCCCAGCCGCCGCACGTCATCGACAAAACGGAAGTAAGCGTCGGCGTTGAAGAAATACTGCGTGATGGCCGAATCGGCCCCGGCCCTGACCTTGGTCGCAAAGGCGTTCAGGTCGGCCTCGGCTGATTTGGCCTGCGGGTGGATTTCGGGGTAGGCGGCGACATCAATATGAAAGGCGTCGCCGGTCTCAAGCCGGATAAAAGCCACCAGGTCGCTGGCGTACTGGAACTCGCCGCCGATGCCATAGCCGCTGGGCAGGTCGCCGCGCAGGGCCACGAGGCGCCTGACCCCCATGGCCCGCAAGGCGCCCAACTGATCGCGCACGGTCGATCGGGTCGCACCGACGCACGAAAAATGGCTGACGGCGGTCACGCCCTCCTCCTGAATCGCCTTGACCGTGCTGAAGGTGCCTTCCTGCGTCGAGCCGCCGGCGCCAAAGGTCACGGAGCAGAACTCGGGCTGGTGCGCGTACAGCGCCTGGCGCGTCAGGCGCAGCTTCTCAACGCCCTCGGGAGTCTTGGGCGGGAAAAATTCAAAACTGACCGGAATATTCATCGGAATCCTTCAATCGCTTGTCGGGTTGTCATCGGATTTCTTGCCGCGCCGCTTGGCCGGACCGTGCTGGCCGGCATGGGCGGCTTCGGCGGCCTCGGAGTCCTCGTGCGGCTCGCGCGCTGCCCGCAGTTCGCTGCGCGGCACGCGTTTGGCGGCTTTGCGCTGCGGGGCGGCGGCCAGCGGCTGGTCTTCGCCCTGCACTTCGTGGCCTTTTTTCGCATGGATGAAAAACTCGCGGTTGCCGTCGCCGCCGGCAATCGGCGACTCCAGCCAGGCCAGCACGTCAAGGCCCAGGCCGGTGCAGGCGTCGCGCAGGCGCTTTTCAACGAACTCGAAGTGCGCCGCATCGCGCACGATGCCGCCCTTGCCGATCTGGCCCGGCTGCAGCTCGAACTGCGGCTTGACCAGCATCAGGAGGTGGCCGTCAGCCTTGAGCAGGCGCACCACGGCGGGCAGCACCAGCGTCAAGGAAATGAAGGACAGGTCGCCGGTCAGGAAGTCGAACACCGGGCTGAAGCCGTCATCGTCCCGGGCTTCTTCTTCTTCTTCTTCTTCTTCTTCTTCTTCGTCGTTGTCGTTGTCGAAGTCGCCTTCCTCGTCATCGTCGAAATCTTCTTCGCTGCCGCTGCTGATGTGCAGCGCACGGCGGTAATGCGCCTTCAGGTCGTCAGCCGTCAGCGAGCGCGCGTTCACGCCTTCGATGCAGACCACGCGCCCGTCGGCGCGCAGGCTGTCGTGCAGCTGGCCATGGCCGACATCGACGCCGACGACCTGCACGGCGCCATGCTGCAGCAGGCAGTCGGTGAAGCCGCCGGTGGACTGGCCGATGTCCAGGCAGCGCAGGCCGGTCACGTCCAGGCCGCTGCCTTTCAGCGCGCCTTCGAGCTTGAGGCCGCCACGCGAGATGTATTTCGCCTCGGTGGTGTCGAGCACCTGCAGCTCGGCATTGCCGGGGATTTCGTCGCCGTTCTTGGCGACTTTTTTCCAGGCCACGGCTTCATCGACGCGCCATTGCACGCCTGAAGCAATCAGGCGCTGGGCCTGGGAGCGGGTGGTGGCATGGCCGTGTTCGACAAGAAATAGATCAGCGCGCATAAGTCAATGGGTTGTTTTGGTTTTCACTCCTTCCCCCTCCGGGGGAAGGAGAAAGAGGTTTGGCCTCTCTCAGAAGGCCAACAGATCAATAGCGGTAGGTATTGGCCTTGTAAGGGCCGGCCTTGGACACGCCAATATACGCTGCCTGCTCGTCGCTCAGCTCGGACAGCATGGCGCCGACCTTCTTCAGGTGCAGGCGGGCAACCTTTTCATCGAGGTGCTTGGGCAGCACGTAGACCTTGCCGGCGTCGTACTCGGACTGCTTGGTGAACAGCTCGATCTGGGCAATCGTCTGGTTCGCAAAGCTCGACGACATGACAAAACTCGGGTGGCCGGTGCCGCAGCCCAGGTTCACCAGCCGGCCCTTGGCCAGCAGGATGATGCGCTTGCCGTCCGGGAAGATCACATGGTCCACCTGCGGCTTGATTTCTTCCCAGGTGCATTTTTCCAGCGACGCCACGTCGATTTCATTGTCGAAGTGGCCGATGTTGCAGACGATGGCCTGGTCCTTCATGGCCGCCATGTGGGCATGGGTGACGACGTTCTTGTTGCCGGTGGCCGACACGAAGATGTCGCACTTGTCGGCGGCGTATTCCATGGTCACGACCTTGTAGCCTTCCATCGCGGCCTGCAGCGCGTTGATCGGGTCGATTTCCGTCACCCAGACCTGGGCGCTCAGGGCGCGCAGGGCCTGGGCGCAGCCCTTGCCCACGTCACCGTAGCCGGCCACCACGGCCACTTTGCCGGCGATCATCACGTCGGTGGCGCGCTTGATGGCGTCAACCAGCGATTCGCGGCAGCCGTAGAGGTTGTCGAATTTCGATTTCGTCACCGAGTCGTTGACGTTGATGGCGCGGAAGGCCAGCGTGCCCTTGGCCGACATTTCGTTCAGGCGCAGCACGCCGGTAGTGGTTTCCTCGGTCACGCCGATGATGTTGCGCAGGCGGCGGCTGTACCAGGTGGGGTCGTTCGCCAGCTTGGCCTGGATGGCGCTGAACAGGCAGGTTTCTTCTTCGCTCGCGGGGTGGTCGAGCAAGCTGGCATCCGTCTCGGCGCGGGCGCCCAGGTGCATCAGCAGCGTCGCATCGCCGCCGTCGTCCAGGATCATGTTCGGGCCTTCCTCGGGTGTGCCGTGGGCGCCGGTGAACTCAAAAATGCGGTGCGTGTAATCCCAGTAGTCGGCCAGGGTTTCGCCCTTGACGGCAAACACCGGCGTGCCCTGCGCGGCAATCGCGGCGGCGGCATGGTCCTGCGTCGAGAAGATGTTGCACGAGGCCCAGCGCACCTCGGCGCCCAGCGCCTGCAGCGTCTCGATCAGCACGCCGGTCTGGATGGTCATGTGCAGCGAGCCGGTGATGCGCGCGCCTTTCAGGGGCTGGGCAGCGGCGAACTCCTGGCGAATCGCCATCAGGCCGGGCATTTCGGTCTCGGCGATCTTCAGCTCCTTGCGGCCCCAGGCGGCAAGCGTCAGGTCGGCAATGATGTGGTCGGTGTTCAGGATGGTCTTCAATACGGCGTTCATGGATAGCTCCAAAATCAAGGGACAGGCGGGCAACAGGGCCACGGACTTGAGCCTGAATCGGGGGGAGGCGGATGTTCACTCACCCGGCATCAAGGCACATGCGGGTGAGCGTGGTTGCGAATCTTGGTCCTGAGCCTGGTCCACATGTCGTGGCTTGCAACGCTCCTCAGGAGAGTCGCCATTGTACAGAACACGCCCAAACCCGGCTTCCGGCCAAACCCCGCATGCGAGAATTTGGCCATGCAAGCCCCTTCAACACTGGCCGGCAGCGTGCCGCCAGCGCCGGGCTTGCTGTCGATGATGACCGGCTGGCCGAGGATTTTGGATGCGTTGTCGGCCAGCGAACGCATGCTGATGTCGTTGACGTGGTGCAGTTCGGCAAGGCAAAGAAGGAATGGTTCGCCACGTTTTTGAAGCTGCCCAACGGCATTGCCTCGCACGACACGTTTGGCCGGGTGTTTCAGCGCATTGACTCGCAGGTGCTGGACATCGGCGTGCCATCAATTCAGGTGCGATTGCCCTGCGGATTTACACCATTAGCTATCAAATTAATAGCTGCTTGCGCCCGCTGGATATGCGCAAAAGCCACTATTGAGCATGATTTATCCGTCAGGCGGCCTGCAGGCCGGGCTTGACCATCGCGGTGGGCTTGCTGCTGGTGCTTTGCGTGCCGAAGACGATTTCACCCGAGAGCTGGCCGCCTTCCTCAACCACCAGCTTGCCGTAGCGAATGGTGCCCGTGACCTTGCCGGTGGCGTAGATCACCAGCTTCTGGCGAACGATCAGGTTGCCATCGAACGCGCCCCGGATTTCGGCGATCTCGATTTCGGCCGAGCCCTTGAAAGCGCCCTGCTCGGCAATCTGGATGACCCGCGAATTCATGGTGGCCTCGACCGTGCCCTCGACCACCAGCGTGTCGCAGTCGGTGATTTCAACGCCCTTGAGCTTGATGTTGGGACCGACGGTCAGCTTGCTGCCGCCTTCACGCTCATGGCTGGCGTGGGCAGCGGGCTCGATGCTCTGCGGCCTGGTCAGGCCTTGCGGGCCGGACGCAGGCGAGGCGGAATGCAGCGCAGTAGCCGATGGGCTGGCGCCTGAACCGGCGTAGCTGTTGACGGCGCCGGGGCGCACGCCGGTGGCTGGAATTTCATTGTCCCGCTTGCCAAAAAACGGTGTTGCCATGGTGGGTGTCCTTCAAAATTCCTCATGGTACGTTGCGGGACAAGCGAAAACCCCTGGCCTTTTGCAAGAGAGGTAACGAATTAATTTCCAACATTTTCAAGCTGGTTTCAGGCCCGCCTGGCGCCTCGGGCTACAGCGCCAGGGTCAGCTCATTGACCAGTTGTTCGGACAAATAATGAGGCCCATCGAAAAGATAAACCCGCAGGCCTGCATACATTTGCAGCTGCTCGCGCAGTTCGGCGGCCGTGGCAGGCCGGAATCCGCCCCCCGGGCGGGGACGGAAAGCCTCGGCAATCATGCGCACCCGGTGCTGGCCCAGGCAACGGATCAGGACATCGGCATGCTGGCGCGCCACGGCGGCATTGCGGGCATGCACGCCCACGCCATCCTGGAAAAAAATCCCTACATCGGGCGGCAGCCATTCATCCAGCCAGCGCGCCAGCGTTTCGGGGCCGACGTTGGCGCTGTCATACAGGCTCAGCCACAAGGGGCGCGGCAAACGCGACAGCAGCGGCCCCAGCCGCCGTGCATCCTGCCAGCTGCTGTCGATTTCGACCGGAAAATACCAGCCCACGACGTTGAGCGGCGTGGGCAGCCTGGCCAGCCGCTCGGAAACTTCAACCAGGCCGGGGAAGTCGGCCCGCGCGGCATTCTCGTCGGAGTGGCCGGCCAGCCCCAGAATGACTTCCTTCGCCCAGGGCTGGCGGGCAATGGCCTGCCAGTCGGGCAGGCGCTCGGCCAGGGGCCACGGGCCGCCCTCGATAAAGCTGACACCGTTCAGCGCAGACCACTGGATCAGCAAGGTGTGAACGCCCATCTTGTCCCAGTTGCCGTGCAGGTCGAGGGTCTTGTCGTCGATTTGCCAAAGAATGCCCTCGGCCATGCTGTCGGGCGCGAGCGGGCGGCTTGCGCAGCCGGAAAGCAGCGCCAACGCCATCGATGCGGCGGCGGCCGAAGCCAGTTTTTGCGCAAACTGGCGGCGGTCGCAGATTGAAGAACCGGTTGGGTTCATGCTTCTTCATCTCCATCAGGGGTAAACGGCTTGGGCTTGCCAGAAGCCGTTTGCCTTGTAAATCGGTGCGGCATCACGGAATCTGGCTGGGCGCGACCCAGGTGTAGCCCAGGACGGTAATGCCATCGATCATGCTCTGGAAATCCTGGTAGCCCGGCGCCCGCGCGGCGGGCTCCAGCAGGAAGGGATGAAAAAAGAAGGAGGCAAAGCCATCCCGGACGGTTTTTGCATACGCGGCATTCGTCACGATGTCCTGCCAGGTATTCATGGCGTTGGAGGTCGAGTCAATGATGCCGATGTCGTACTGGATGTTGCCCAGGCTCTCGGGCAGGATGCGCTGGCCGTAGTAATCCTTGTTGATCACATACGGGAATATCTGCCCCATGGCGAAGTCCTTGTTGGGCGCCGGCTTGAAGTCGGGCTTGTCAGCCGTGAAGTACACCACCCGCTGGTAGGTCGTGTCGAAGACCTGGGCCACGGCCTTTGAAGCCAGCGCCGAGGCATGGTAGTGCGGCGTTTCCCAGGCGACCGGCGTGTAGCCGTTGCTGGCCAGCTCGGCCAGCCCGGCATTGAGCCGGTCCAGCGCCCAGGCGGTCGAGTCCTCGGCCACCGGCGAGTCGGCCACGATGTTCCAGAACTCGTAATCATGGCCGCTGACGCCGGTATGCGGGTTGCGCAGGTTGCTGTACTGGTGGGTGTAGCCGTGCATGACGATTTCCCCGCCGCGCGGCAAGGCGTAGTTGAGGGCGGTCTTCAGGTGGCTCGCCTCGGACAGGGGAATGGTTTGCGCCATGCCGTTGTTGAACACCCCCAGCGGGTCTTCGTAGCGCGGAATCACGGCGATGGAAAACGGGATTTTCTTGCCATGGAGGTAGTCGGTCAGCGTCTTCATGGCCTGCACCGACACCTTGGCGCCCACGTCTTCGAGCCGCACCATGGCCTGGTGGCTTTCGGCGTGGTGTACATCCAGCATGTCGTGCAGCAAGTCGCACAGCACCAGGTAGCGGTCGCGCGGGCCGGTGAAGCTGAACGGCATGTCGGCCACGTACCAGAAGTTGCCCGAGCGGGTGATGTAAGGCACGGTCTCGCCGGTCCTGGGGTTGCTCACCGGCACGATCACCGTGGCCCTGGCCTTGTCCAGCACGGTGATGACACCGATATCAGGGTCTGCATTGATGATGCCCGTCGCCGTATTGAAAACGTAGTGCTTGACGAAGGACTTGCCCTTGTAGCCGATGGTGTCGAAGAAGCCGGGCTCCGGGTTGGCCGCCGTCGGCGCTGCATTCATGCCGCGCATGCCCGAAAATTTAAAGCCCGATCTGGCGGGGAATTCATACACCGGATTCCAGGCGAGCTGCGACAGGTTGTGCTTGAACCAGACGACGGTCTTCCGTGAAGTGGAAACGTCGCTCAGGAAGGCCGGCGGCAGGGGGTTGCCGTAGTAGGAGCCGAGGTAAAACGTCGCATCGTAGGCCTGCATCGTGCCGGCCACGTAGTCCTGCACGGGCAGCAGGTCGGCGTTGCTGTCAAAGTGCCCCATCAGGTTTTTAAGCATGATGCCGAAGACCATGCCGAGCTTGCTGAACTCGCTGTTCGGAGGGTTGTCGTAAACAATCAGGGTTTTGGGTCCGGCCGGCGCGGCGGCAGGCTGGCGCGCCTGACTGAGGGCAATTTTTTCCGACAAGGCTTGCGGCCTCAGCTGCACGGCAGCGGGCGGAGAGATCAGCGTCACCACGAGAGCCACGGTGACGCACATGAAGCGCAAAAGATTTTTGATGATGTTCCCCTGAAATGGCAGGCGTCCTCCGGGTTTGGGCTTGACGGAAAAATCATCCGTCCAGGCATCACGCCCCCCCCACGACAGCGTGACTTTAAAAACCCTTTTCGCCCAGAATGCAGCGACATTTCACGCAGAAAGCGCAAGGCGGCGTCACGGTCTTACGACTCCGCAACGCCGCGCGTCTTCACACCAGCCACGCCGGCAGCATCACTGGGCCTTGCTGGCCGCAACCCATGTGTAACCCAGGTTGGTGATGCCGTTGATGGTGTTCTGGAAGTCCTGGTAGCCGGGAACGGCAAAGGCAGGTTCCAGCCAGAACGGATGGAAGAAGAACGAGGCGTAGCCGTCCCGAACCACCTTGGCGTAGTCCGCATTCGTCACGATGTCCTGCCAGCTGTAGAAGCCGTCCGTAGTTTCGTACTCGATGTTGCCCAGGTTTTCAGGAATGATGCGCTGGCCGTAGTAGTCCTTCTTGATCACATACGGAAAGATCTGCCCCACGCCGAAGTCCCTGCCCGTGGCGGCATAGAAATTGGGCTGGTCGGCCGTGAAGTACACCACCCGCTGATAGGTCGTGTTGAAGGCCTGCGGCGTCACTTTGGAAGTCAGCGCCGAGGCATGGTAGTGCGGCGTTTCCCAGGCGACCGGCGTGTAGCCGTTGCTGGCCAGCTCGGTCTTTCCGGCATTGAGCCGGCCCAGCGCCCAGGCGGCCGAGTCTTCGGCCACCGGCGAATTGGCCACGATGTTCCAGAACTCGTAGTCGTCGCCGCTCACGCCGGTATTTCCGTTGGCGATGTTGCTGTACTGGTGGGTATAGCCGTGCATGACCACCTCCGCGCCGCGCGTCAGGGCGTAGTTGACGGCAGTTTTCAGATTGGTGGCCTGGGACAGCGGCACGGTCAGCGGCACATTGCCGTTGTAGACGCCCAGCGCATCCACGTAGCGCGGAATCATGGCGATGGAAAACGGGATTTTTTTGCCATACATGTAGTCGGTCAGCGTCTTCATGGCCGACACCGACACCATGGCGCCTACGTCTTCCAGCCGCACCATGGCCTGGTGGCTTTCGGCATGGCTCACGCCCAGCATGTCGTGCAGCACGTCGGTCAGCACCAGGTAGCGGTCGCGCGGGCCGATGTAGCTGAACGGCATATCGGCCACGTACCACAAGTTGCCCGAGCGCAGGATGTAGGGCGCGGACTCCCCGGTCTTGGGATTGCGCACCGGCACGATCACCGACGCCTTGGCGGTATCCAGCACGCTGGTCACGCCGAGGTCGGGGTCGGCGTTGACGTAGCCCGTGGCCCCGTTGAAGGTGTAGTACTTGACGAAGGACTTGCCCTTGTAGCCGACGGTGTCAAAAAAACCGGGCTCCGGGTTGGCTGCCGTGGGCGCTGCATTCATGCCGCGCAGGCCCGAAAAACTGAAGCCGAATTTGGCCGAAAAGCTGTATGCCGGATTCCAGGCGAGCTGCCACAGGTTGTACTTGAACCACACCACGGTCTTTTGTGTCGTCATCACATCGTTCAGGAAAGCCGCCGGCAAGGGGTTGTCGTAGTAGGCGCCCATGTAAAACGTCGCATCGTAGGCCTGCATCTTGCCGGCCACGTAGTTCTGCGCCGGCAGCAGCTCGGCGTTGCTGTCAAAGTGACCGAGCAGGTTCTTGAGCATGATGCCGTAGGCCAGGCCGAGCTTGGCCTGGTCAGTCCCCGGCGGACCGTCATACACGATCAGGGTTTTGGGGGCGGCGGTCTGCGCAGTCACAGGCTGCGCCATCAACGCCGCTGCAAAAAGCATGACGACAGACATGAAGCGAAGTATTTTTTTCATGATTTTTCTTGATCGATTTATTTGGGAGAGGGGTAACTTCTTCCAAATTTCGTTCAAGCTGTGCTTGGGCGCGGATTGAAACATGGCATCTCTTTTTATTTGAATTGATTGAATCTGCCGGGGACTGCCGCAGCGCCTCACGGCGCAAGCGCAAGGCGCCTGCGGGGGCCGTCCACGGCAGCGGGATCACTGGGCCTGGCTAGGCGCAATCCAGGTGTAGCCCAGAGCGGTAATGCCGTCGATCACCTTCTTGAAGTCGGCGAAGCCAGGCGTGCCCACGTCAGGCTCCAGCCAGAACGGATGGAAGAAGAACGAGGCATAGCCGTCCCGCACGACCTTGGCATAGTCCGCATTCGTCACGATGTCCTGCCAGGTGTAGTTGAAGTTGGAGGTCGGGTCGATGGCCCTGATGTCGTACTCGATGTTGCCCAGGCTTTCAGGAATGATGCGCTGGCCGTAGTAGTCCTTCTTGATCACGTAGGGAAAGATTTGTCCCACGCCAAAGTCCTTGTTGGGCACCGGGTTGAAGTTGGGTTTGTCGGCCGTGAAGTACACCACCCGCTGGTAGGTGGTGCTGAAGTTGGCGGGCTTTGCAAACACCTTCGAAGCCAGCGCCGAGGAATGGTAGTGCGGCGTTTCCCAGGCGACCGGCGTGTAGCCGTTGCTGGTCAGCTCGGCCTTCCCTTTGGTGATCCGGTCCTGCGCCCAGGCGGTCGAGTCTTCCGCCACCGGCGAGTTGGTCACGATGTTCCAGAACTCGTAGTCGTCACCGCTCACGCCGGTATGCGGGTCGCGGATGTTGCTGTACTGGTGGGTGTAGCCGTGCATGACCACCTCCGCGCCGCGCGGCAAGGCATAGTTGAGGGCCGTTTTCAGGTTGGTGGCCTGGGACAGCGGCACGGTTTGCGGAATGTTGCCGTTATAGACGCCCAGCGCATCCACATAGCGCGGAATCGTGGCGATGGAAAACGGAATATGTTTGCCGTACAGGTAGTCGGTCAGCGTCTTCATGGCCGACACCGATACCATGGCGCCCACGTCTTCCAGCCGCACCAGGGCCCGATGCTTTTCAGGCGTGTTCACGCCCAGCATGTCGTGCAGCAGGTCAGCCAGCACCAGATAGCGGTCGCGCGGGCCGATGAAGCTGAACGGCATGTCGGCCACGTACCAGAATTTTCCCGAACGCGTGACGTAGGGCACGGTCTCGCCGGTCTTGGGGTTGGTCACCGGCACGAGCACCGAGGCCTTGACAGGATCCAGCACGGTGGTTGTGCCGATGTCCGGGTCTGCATTGATGGCACCAGTGGCGCTATCGAAGGTGTAGTACTTGACGAAGGACTTTCCCTTGTAGCCGATGGTGTCAAAAAAGCCGGGCGCTGGATTGGCTGCCGTTGGCAATGCGTTCAGGCCGCGCAAGGTCGAGTAGTCAAAACCAAACTTCGCCGGAAAACCATAAGCCGGATTCCAGGCGAGCTGCCACAGGTTGTACTTGAACCACACGACGGTCTTCGTCGTTGTTGACGCGTCGCTCAAAAAAGCTGCCGGCAAGGGGTTGTCGTAGTACGAGCCAAGGTAAAACGTCGCATCGTAAGCCTGCATCTTGCCGGCCACGTAGTTCTGCGCCGGCAGCAGCTCGGCGTTGCTGTCAAAGTGCCCGAGCAGGTTCTTGAGCATGATGCCGTAGGCCATGCCGAGCTTGGTGTACTCGCTGCCGGCAGGGGCATCGTAAACAATCAGGGTTTTGGGACCCGTTTGCGCAACCGCAGGCGGCGCCAGCAACGCCACCATTAAAAGCATGGTGACACACAGGAAGCTGCTGATCTTTTTCATGATGTTCTCCAGGAATGGTTCGTTTTATTTAACTTTGGGTGGTTTTGGAGTTTTGGGAATTTTTGGATCTTGGGGATCAGGAACATCCAGCGTGTCGTCGCGCGTGAAGTCTTTTTTCTCCAGCCTGGAGTGCTTGTGCGCGCGTTTTTGACGCGACACTTCCTCTGGAGTGACCCCCGCCTGCACGCGGACCTTGTCCGAACCGGGCGGCAAAGGTGGCGCCTCGACCGGCGCAGCCTGCACCGCCATGGCACAGCCTGCCAACGCAAAAACAATCGGCATCCTGCCGACGAGCATCCGAATCGTGTGGTGTTTCATACCGTGACCTTTCAATGGGTTGAGTTTTCCTAACAGCCGCATGTGGCCTGCAGCTCCATCAATTCATTTATTTATTCATCAATTGATCCATCGCTTCCTCAGTAAGACAGCGTGAACCTGAGGAAAACACCCTTGGCCCGCTCATCGCCACTGATGCGGCCGCGGTACTGCAGCGACATGTCCCAGTAAGAGCGCGGTGCGGTGTATTTGTCCTCGTTGAACCAGTAGCGCAAGCTGGCGCCGACGCCGGCGCCAACGGCCTTCTCATGGCCTATTGCATAGCCTTCATTGCGATCCGCCCCCAGCACCACATGCGGGAAAATGACCAGCTTGGGATGCAGGGAGTCGAGCCGATAGCTGCGCCCGGCCTGGCCTTCAAAATTGGCGTAGTCCTGCTTGACCTTGATGAAGCGGCCCGCTTCGGCGTACACCTGCGCGGTCCACCAGTCGGGCATGTCAACGCGCAGGTCCTGGCCCAGGCCCCATGAATAGCCCACGCGTGCCAGCCAGTCGGTCTGGGCCTTGCTGCCAATCTTCAGGCGCCGCTCCACGGCCAGCACCAGGTTGGTGTCGGCAAAAGGCTTTACCCGGGCGCCCAGCGCACCTTGGACGGTGGGCGCACCCGTCGGCTGTTCAGCCTTGCTGTACAGCGTTCCGGCAAGGCCGCCATAAACCTCGACCAGGCGCCCGTCACCGTAGCCAAACGGCCGCCAGTAGGCCTCCAGCCCGCCTTGCAGGGTGTCATCGGTCGCGCCCGGCGTGAGTGACAGGCCAGAGGTGGCAATGCCCCGGTAGGTCAGCGATCCATAGACCCCGCCCTTGCGCGTGCGGTCTGCGACCGAGCGGCGTGCGTTAAACAGCTGCTGCGGGGCAAGCGGCAGTTGCCCGGACTCGGCGGCATCGATGGCGCGGCTGAAATAGCGCACCGACTCCTCGTTGCGGCCCAGCCGGCCAGCCGCATAAGCGGCATCCTGAAGCGCCGAATCGGGCAGCGCGCTGGCGCTGGAAGCGCGGTCGAACGCCGCCAGGGCCGCATCGTCGTCTCCGGCCTGCATGGCCAGGTAGGCGGTATCGACTTCGGGCTGGGCGGCAAAAGCCCCCTCACGAAGCGCAGCGTTAAAGCGCTCGCGCGCCTGCGCCCTGCGATTAAGCTGGACCAGCAAGCCCGTCTCGGTAGCCGCAGAGACGCTGCCGCTGCGCAGTGCGCTCTCGGCATCAAGCACGGCCAGCGACTCTTGCCCCTGGCGCTGGCGTACACGGCTGCGCAAGGCCAGCATTTCGCCGTCATTGGCGTTGCCTGGCATGGCCAGGAAAGCCGTCGCCTCCTGATCGGCCGGCTCCAGCTGGCCCGCCGCCACCAGGGCATTGACCAGCAGCAAACGGTACTGCAGATTGCCTGGCGAAACCTGCAGCGCTTCCCGCGCCTTGCCCACGGCCGTGTCGTAGTCCTGCGCGCCAAACGCCTTGTAGGCGGCGTCGGCGACGGCATAGGCCGGGTCGGGCGGACTTTCGCCGGGCCAGACCTCGCACCAGGCCGAGAACGAACTGCCCACGCAGACCACTTTGGGTGTCGCCCATGCGGGCGGCACCGTTCCCGGAACCGCGCTGCGCCTGAAAGCCTGAAATGCCAGCGTACGGCGGGACTCCACCCCCGGGTCAAGCGGCGCCATCAGCGGCGGCTCCAGCAAGTCCAGCGCTTTTTTCGGCTCGCCAGCCGCCAGGGCGGCGTCCGCAGCCATCAGGCGAAAGTTGTGCTGGTCACTCGGGCTCAGTTCAGGCCCGGCCAGCGCATGGTCCAGGTCGGCGCTGGCGGCGGGACGCTGGTCAAGCCGCTGCAGCGCATGGCCGCGCAGCACCAGCAATGCGGGCCGGGGCCCCATGTCGCGAATCGCGTCATTGGCGGCCTGCTCGGCCTCGGGCCACTTTTGCGCCACCAGCAGCAAGCCCACAAGCTGCAGGCGGTGAGGCAGCAGGTCGGGGGCATAGTCAATGCCCTTGCGGGCCGACTCAGCCGCAGCATCAGCCTGGCCCGCTGCAGCCGCCTTGTTGGCTTCGTCGAAGTATTTGAAAGCAATGTGCTGGCGCACCATTTTTTGCCGCGCCACCAGTTCGTCGTCCGGCCCCCCGACGCTGGCACCCGGCGGTATTTGCGAGGCCACGGCATCGGCTTCTTCGAGCTGGCCCGTTTCACTCAGCTCATAGACCAGCAGCGAGCGGTAGGCCCGGTTGCCGGGCGCCAGGCGAAGGGCTTCGCGCGCGGCCAGCACGGCAGCGGCATGATCACCCTCGGCGCTGACCTTGTAGGCCTTGCCGGCAAAGGCATAGGCTGAATCGGCACGCCGCGAGGCAGCAGAAGTTATTGCCCTGCGGGGACGGGAGCCCGGCGCCGCACGACCGGGCCGTGGCGCCTCGGCAAGCGGTATCGGTGCAGCCGGTGTCCGAAGGGCTGGATTGCCGTCGGCACGGGGCTGCGCAACCGCAGGATTGCCCGGCGAAGTTGCCGCCGGTGGCGACAGCGGCCTGGCAGGCGGCAGATGCGCGGTTTTGGGCGCCCTGCCTTGCAGTTCAGCCAGCGCATGGGCCAGCCGGGCATTGCCGGGATTGCGCGTGAGCTGCTCGCGCAGCACCACTTCGGCCCGTGCCGGCTCGTTGAAACGGCGGTAGGCCTGGGCCAGGTGAATGGCAACCACCGGGTTGTCGGGCGCCAGCGTGTGCGCCTGCTCGAACTCCGACAGCGCCACGCCACGCTCCCCGCGCGCCATGGCATCGAAACCTCTTTCCAGATGCGGGTACAGCAGAAACCGCCGGTAGCCGGTTGCATCCGGGCCAAGGTCGAGCGTTTGCGCGCTCGCGGCAAAGACCGACAGGCTCAGCGACAAGGCAAGCATCGTCAAATTAAGTTTCATGCTACATGCACCTTCATCAGATCGGCTTGCAGCGCGGGGGTTTTGCCCGCGCGCTGAAGCAAAGTCAACATCGAACCCTGGTGCTGTTCCTGCAATTGAAGAACTTCGTCAAGTACGGAGCGCGGAATCACGCCTTCCCTGACCATGAAGCGGCCCAGGCTCGAACTACTGCGTTCCTGGCGCAAGAGCACCGCGCCCAGCGCTGCGGCATCGATGCGGCCCAGCGACTGCAGGACGTCCCCCAGCAGCAGCTGCACGGAGACATACTCGCGCCAGATGACGGCGGCCTCGGCCTCGGTGAGGCCGCCAGCAGCCACCACCCGGTCCAGCAGGTCGCGCCCGGAAGGGGTGCGGCGGCGCGCATACCAGTGGCGCAGCCCCACCACGACCTGGCCCTTGGGCACGATCACATAGCGCACCGGGCGTGCCAGCTTGCGCCCGATGGCCGCCAGCGACACCGGGTTCACGTTGGATTCGCTGGCCAGCACCAGCACCGCGTCTTCCTCGCGCAGCGGCAGCACGGCGTAATGCAGGGCAATCCGGGCCGGCACCTGCGCGATCAGGGCAGAGGCCAGGGCGAGTCCGTCCAGCGGCTCCCAGCCCACATGGCCCTGCCCGGCAATCGCCTGGGCCAGCTGCTCGGGCGTGACGATGCCCTGATGCACCAGCTGGCTGCCCAGGCGCAGGCCGCGCACGCCGGTTTGCAGCGCAGCCGTGAGCTGGCTTTCCTGAATGGCGCCCTGCTCAACCAGGATTTGCCCCAGCGGCCGGCGTGCCCGCCCGGGCTCGCCCAGGCTGGGAAAATCGTGGCTGGTCTTGTCCCAGGCCACGCGCCGGGAGTCGCCCGTGGCCAGCACCTGCCGGACCGCGCGCCAGTTGGCCATAAAGTTGATGATGTTGCCCCAGAGCAGCCGGGGCACCGACAGAAGGCCTTCGATGAGCCCGTAGTAACTGCTGACGAAAATGATCCGCTGCACCATGCGGTTGGTCATGAGGCACAGGTTGATCAGCAACAGCCCCATCAGCAGCGGGTCGTCCTCGAAGATCGACAGAAACTTGTAGCCGTCGGGCACGACCTGCGTGTAGGCCCAGATCATGATCAGCTGGGCGGCCAGCAGCATGGCCAGAAAACTCACGAAGTTGGTGATGGCCCCCTTGCGGTCGCGCCAGAGGAAATAGTTCATCACGCCGCTGTCCGTCCAGCGGTGCGTGCGAAAACCCTGGTACACGATGCCGATGATCCAGCGCGATTTCTGGCGCACAGCGGTCGAGAAAGTGCTGGGAAAATACTCGCGCACGGCCACGGTGCTGGCTTCGCGCAGGCTGCGCCCGAACAGCCGGTGCGGCGGCACGCCCTGGTCATTCGGCGCATCGACAGGCATCCGCGCAAAAATCTCGCTCAGGCCATGCGCCTTGAGCCGAAAACCGATGTCGTAGTCCTCGGTCAGGCTCTGCACGTCAAAGGCAATGCCGTTGCCTTCCTTGATCAGTACCTCGACGGCGCGGCGGCTGAAGCAGGTGCCCACGCCCGCGCTGGGCACCTGGCCGGCCAGCGCCTCGCGCACCACCACGTCCTTGCCGTGCATTTCGGCAAATTCGTCCAGATAATGGCCGCCGGTAAATTCATGCCACTTGCGCGGCAGCGGATAGACCGGCACCTGGATCAGGTCCTTGCGCCCGACCAGGTAATTGAACACCCGCAGCTCGCTTTTGGACACGATGTCTTCCGAGTCGTGCAGGATGAAGCCCTCGAACTTCAAGCCGGCGCGCTGCTCGAACTGGGTGATGGCATTGAGCACGTTGTTCAGGCAGTCTGCCTTGCTGGTCGGCCCCGGCCGCGCGCACACCACCTTGTGAACATTCGGAAAGCGCGCCTGCACCTCATCGACCTCGCCTTGCGTGATCGGGTCGTTGGGATAGGTGCCGACGAAAATATGGTAATTTTCGTAATCCAGCGTGGTTGCCGTCAGCTCGGCCATCTTGCCGATCACGCCGTGCTCCTGCCAGGCAGGCACCATGATCGCCAGCGGCTTCTCGTCCATCTGGTGCAGCAGGCGCGGGTCAAAGCGCGGGTGCCGGTCGTAGATCCTTAATGCACGCCACAAGCGCCGCGCCCAGTAAACGATGTCAATGAAAAGATCATCCACGCCGCTGATCAGGATGATGACCGCCAGCACCAGCGCGACATACTTCAGTGCATAGAGGTAGAGGGAAAAGGCGTCAATCAGCCACATGATGCGTCCTTCGTCAGGGTAGGGTGTGCGGCAGGCATCACGATACGGCCAGGTTGGAACGCTGCCCCGCGAAATCGCGCGCTGCATTCGCCGTGGCGGACGGCAGGCGCGCAGCTTCGGAATCATCCCTATCGGCCCATTGGGACGACGGTCCCTGAGCCTCCTGGTTCGCGGCCGGATTGAGGTCCACGACAAAAACGATTTCACCCCCAAAACGGCCAACCCCCAGTGTTTGCATGAGCGTTTGCTCCTGTTCCGGCGAGTCCAGCCGAAGAAAGCAGATCGCCTGCCGGGTGCCTTCGTGCATGGCGGTCAGGACATCGAGCTTGGCCACGCGTCCGAATGTTTCACAGAGCCGGTGCAGTGCAGGCTTCAGGGTCGTGACATCCGGGCAATGCCGGAGTCTGTCAAGTGCTGTCATGGTGAATTCCCTCGCTGTTGTTAAGTGTTTCGCGAGGTTGTAAATTAATTTGAACCCATGGGTACCCACGTTGATAAATCGCAAGTAAAAACTGAATTGACAGCCTTCGCCAAACCCGATGCACGGGCGCACCAAAGAGACCGGCGAACGATCCCGGACAAAGCCCCGCCAGCGCACCGGCCGTGACCCCAGGGCAGGCTAAAAAAAGCACAATCCGATGGCGCCGGCTTGATATTTGACAAGTGGACACCCCCTGTGGACAGGCATAAATAACAGGCCAGTCCGAAGCGCTTATAGACTGTGGCAACACGGTCGTGGGCTGGCATTTTTCGGCTTGAAAGCAACTGACGGGAGCGCCGTCCTTGCCATACACCAACACACGTCCGGCACTGAGTGGACACAAAGGGATTTCAATGACAAAAAAAATTCTTCTGGTTTTCGGCACCCGCCCTGAAGCCATCAAAATGGCACCGCTGGTCAAGACGCTGCAAACGCATCCCGCCTTCGAGGTCAGGGTCTGCGTGACCGCCCAGCACCGGCAAATGCTGGACCAGGTGCTTCACCTGTTTGACATTCAGCCCGACTTTGACCTGAACCTGATGAAGCCCGGCCAGGACCTGTATGACATCACCAGCGGCGTGTTGCTGGGGCTCAGGTCCGTGCTGACTCAATGGCGCCCCGACGCCGTCCTGGTGCATGGCGACACATCGACCACCTTTGCGGCCACGCTGGCGGCGTTTTACCAGCGCATCCCGGTCGGCCATGTGGAGGCCGGCCTGCGCACCGGCAACCTGTATTCGCCCTGGCCCGAAGAAGCCAACCGCAAGCTCACCAGCACCCTGGCGAAATGGCATTTCGCACCCACGGCCACCTCGCGCAACAACCTGCTCAGGGAAGGCATCGCGGCTGAAACGATCCATGTCACCGGCAACACGGTGATTGATGCGCTGCTCCAGGTGCGCGAGAAAATCGTCACCAGCGCGGTGCTGCGCCAGCAGTTTGAAAAGGACTTCAGCTTTCTCGACCCGGCCAGGCGGCTGGTGCTGGTAACAGGCCACCGGCGCGAAAACTTTGGCGAAGGTTTTGAGCATATCTGCCAGGCGCTGGCCCGCATCGCCAAAAACAATGCCGATGTGCAGGTGGTCTATCCGGTGCACCTGAATCCCCAGGTGCAGGAGCCGGTCAGGCGGCTGCTCGGCGGCGTTGACAACGTGCATCTGATCGAGCCGCTGGACTACCTGCCCTTTGTCTACCTGATGGACCGGAGCACGCTCATCCTGACCGACTCTGGCGGCATCCAGGAAGAAGCGCCATCGCTGGGCAAGCCGGTGCTGGTGATGCGCGACACCACCGAGCGCCCCGAGGCCGTCGAGGCCGGCACCGTCAGGCTGGTCGGCACCAACGCCGACGAGATCGCCGGCCAGGCCGGCTTGCTGCTCGGCAACGCCGAGGCCTACGAGGCCATGGCGTTTGCCCACAATCCTTATGGCGACGGCTTTGCCTGCGAGCACATTGCACACACGCTGCTGGCCGACAAAAGCCTGTTTCCGCTTGCGCCCGCGCCCTCGGTGCGCGCGGCGCCCTCCCTGGCAGTCCAGCCCTGACTCCTGAGGCCGCATGTCCGCAGCGTTGCAACCGGCAGAGCACCGGCTGGCCATGGCCGAGCGCATTGCGCATATCGGCAGCTGGGCGCTTGACCTGCCAAACCCGCAGCTGCTGGCCTATTCCAGCGAATTCGCGGCCATCCTGGGCCTGCCGGCGAATGCACTGCTCACACTGGGCGAGCTGGCAGGCCGGTTCAGGCCCGAGTGCCGGGGACGCATCGAATGGCTGCTGCAGCAGTGCAGCCGCCACGGCATGGCTTTTGACGAGGAAATGCAGATTGAAACCCCGGCCGGCCGCACCTGGGTGCGCGTTGCCTGCGAAGCCGTGCAAAACAAGCGTGGCCAGGTCAAGGGCCTGCAGGGCGTGCTGCAGGACATCTCGGGCCAGAAGCAGGCCCAGCAGGAGACGCTTCGCCTGGCCATGCGGCTGACCACCACGCTGGCCAGCATCACCGAAGCCTTTGTCACCCTGGATCGCCAGTGCTGCTTTACCTACCTCAACCAGGAAAGCGAGCAGCTGCTGCGGTACACCACCGGCGAGTTGCTGGGCAAGGAAATCTGGCTGGTTCTGGTCAATGACCAGAACCAGCGCCTGCGGCAGGAACTGCAAAGGTCGATTGCCACCAACCGGCAGGTTGAATTCGAGGATTTTTATCCCGGCCTGGGCAAGTGGCTCGAAGTGCGCGCCTATCCTTTTACCGAAGGCCTGGCGGTGTACTTTCGCGATGTCAGCAAGCGGCGCAAGTCGCAGGAGCAGCTGATGCTGCTGGAGACCTGCATCTCGCGGCTCAACGACATCGTGCTGATCGCCGAGGCCCATTCGGCATCCAGGAAAGTGCCCTACATCGTGTTCGTCAACCAGGCCTTCGAGCAGCACACCGGCTACAACCGCCACGAAGTGCTGGGCCAGACGCCGGGCAAGCTGTTCGGACCCGGCGTAGCGCACGACGAATTGCAGCGCATGGCCAAAACGCTGCTGCGCAAGCGGCAGGCGCGCAGCGAACTGCTGATCTACCGCAAGAACGGCAGCTGCTTCTGGCTCGAACTGGAGATCGTTCAGGTGGCCGCCACGGCGGACGAACTTACCCACTGGGTGGCCGTGGGGCGCGACATTACCCAGCGCAAGGTCAACGCCGACGCGATTCACCAGCTGGCCTTTTATGACCCGCTGACCACCCTGCCCAACCGGCTGCTGCTGCTGAACCGGCTGGAGCAGGTGATGTCCCAAAGCGCCCACCTGCGGCGCCAGGGCGCCCTGATGTTCATCGACGTGGACAAGCTCAAGGTGCTGAACGACACCCTGGGCCACCACAAGGGCGACTTGCTGCTGCAGCAGGTCGCCACGCGGCTGGCGGGCTGCGTCGAGGACACCGACACGGTGGCGCGGCTGGGCGGCGATGAATTTGTCGTGCTGCTGGAAAACCTGGGCGACGATGCGGACGCGGCCATCCGCCAGACCCGCAAGCTCGCCGGGAAAGTGCTCGACGAGCTGCGCGAGCCGTTCGACCTGGCCGGCCACCAGCACTACACCACCTCCAGCATCGGCGTGACCTCGCTCCATGGCGCCCATGACAGCGTGAGCGAAGTGCTCAAGCAGGCCGACCTGGCGATGTACCAGGCCAAGACCGCAGGCCGCAACGCGCTGTGCTTTTTTGACCCCGAGATGCAGGCCGCCGTCAATGCCAACGCCGCCGCCAGTTCCGAGCTGCATATTGCGCTGAAAAAGCAGGAGTTTGTGCTTCATTACCAGCCCCAGGTGGATCGCCAGGGGCGCGTGAACGGCGTCGAGGCCCTGCTGCGCTGGCAGCATCCCAAACGCGGGCTGGTCATGCCGAGCGACTTCATTCCGATGGCCGAGGAAACCGGCTTGATTTTGCCGCTGGGCCAGTGGGCGCTGGCAACGGCCTGCGAACAGCTGGCGGCCTGGGCGCAGTGGCCGCAGGCTGCCAGCCTGAGCATCGCGGTGAATGTCAGCGTGCGCCAGTTCCGCCACCCCGATTTCGTGGACCAGGTGATGGCCGAGATCCGGCGCACCGGCATCAAGCCGCAGCACCTCAAGCTCGAACTCACCGAAACCCTGCTGGCCGACGGCATGGATGTCACGCTGGCGCGGATGGGCACGCTCAAGGCGCTGGGCGTGACGCTGGCGCTGGACGATTTCGGCATGGGCTACTCGTCGCTGTCGGTGCTCAAGCGCCTGCCGCTGGACCAGCTCAAGATCGACAAGAGTTTTGTCGCCGAAGTGCTGACCGACCCGGCCGATGCCGCCATTTCCCGCACCATCATCACCCTGGCGCATAGCCTGAACCTCAAAGTGGTGGCCGAGGGCGTGGAAACCCGGGCCCAGCAGGACTTCCTGGTGGCCGAGGGCTGCGACCAGTTCCAGGGCTTTTTGTTTGCAAAACCGCTGCCGATTGGGGAACTGGAGGCCTACCTGATGGCACAGGACTCGCTTCCCCAGCGTCGAGCGGCTTCGTCGCCGTCGCCATAGACGGCACACGCATTGGGCGCACCGCCGCCCAGTGCATCATCGAACGCGCCAGCGCCTGAATTGCGGCGCCGGGTGCAAGACCGTACCCGGACGACTCAGCCGCGCCCGCCAAAAATGGCTGTTCCCACGCGCACCATGGTGCTGCCGGCCTGGATGGCGGCCTCCAGGTCGGCCGTCATGCCGAGTGACAGCGTGTCCATCGGCACGGCCAGCACGCCGGCTGCATTTATTTGGTCAAATAGGGCTTTTGCGCAGGCGTGCAGTGCGCAAGCAGCTACAAAATCAATAGCAGGCTCGGGAATCGCCATCAAGCCGCGAAGCACCAGGCGCGGCAACTGCGCGACCTCTTCGGCCAGCGCCTGGACCGCTTCGGGCGCCAGGCCTGATTTGTTCGCGCCGCCATCAATGTTGACCTGCAGGCAGATTTGCAGCGGCGCCAGCTCAGGCGGGCGCTGCTCGCTCAGCCGCTGCGCAATTTTCAGCCGGTCCACCGATTGCACCCAGTCGAAATGCCCGGCCACCAGCCGCGTCTTGTTGCTCTGGACGGGTCCGATGCAGTGCCACTCCAGCGCCGCTGCCGCGATGCCGGTGCGCGCCGTTTCATCGGCCTGCCAGCGGCGCAGCGCCAGGATTTTTTCGACGCCCTCGGCAATGTAGTTCTCGCCAAAAGCATGCTGACCGGCGACCACGGCCTCGGCCACCGCCTCGGCGCCAAAGGTTTTGGAAACCGCCAGCAGCCGGACGCTGGCGGGGTCGCGCCCGGCGGCCAGGCAAGCGGCGTTGATCCGGTCGCGGACAAGACGTAAATGATGGGCAATCGTGGTCATAATCCGACTGTAAACTCAGAATCAACTTACAAGGATTTGCCGGAATGGACATTACGCAGTTGCTGGCCTTTAGCGTCAAAAACAAGGCATCTGACTTGCATCTGTCGGCTGGCCTGCCGCCCATGATCCGGGTTCACGGCGACGTGCGGCGCATCAACATTGATCCGCTGGACCACAAGGAAGTGCATGCCATGGTGTACGACATCATGAATGACACCCAGCGCAAGCACTACGAAGAGTTCCTGGAGGTCGATTTTTCCTTCGAGATCGACGGCCTGGCGCGCTTTCGCGTCAACGCCTTCAACCACAACCGGGGCGCCGGCGCGGTGCTGCGGACCATCCCGTCCAAGATCCTGACGCTGGAACAGCTGGGCGCACCGAAGATTTTCGGCGAGCTGGCCCTGAAGCCGCGCGGCATGGTGCTCGTCACCGGCCCGACCGGCTCGGGCAAGTCAACCACGCTGGCCGCGATGGTCAACTACCTGAACGAAACCGAGTACGGCCACATCCTCACGGTCGAAGACCCGATCGAGTTTGTCCATGAGTCCAAGAAATGCCTGATCAACCAGCGCGAGGTCGGCCCGCACACGCTGAGCTTCAGCGCCGCGCTCAAGTCGGCCCTGCGCGAAGACCCGGATGCCATCCTGGTGGGCGAAATGCGCGACCTGGAAACCATTCGCCTGGCCATGACAGCGGCTGAAACCGGCCACCTGGTGTTCGGCACGCTGCACACGTCGAGTGCTGCCAAGACCATTGACCGGATCATTGACGTGTTTCCGGCCGAGGAAAAGGAAATGATCCGCTCGATGCTGTCCGAATCGCTGCAGGCGGTGATTTCGCAAACCCTGTGCAAGACCAAGGACGGCCAGGGCCGGGTGGCGGCGCACGAGATCATGCTGGGCACCAGCGCCATCCGCAACCTGATCCGTGAAGCCAAGGTCGCGCAGATGTATTCCTCGATCCAGACCGGCAACAGCGTGGGCATGCAGACGCTGGACCAGAACCTGACGGACCTGGTCAAGCGCAACGTGATTTCCGCCGCCGAAGCGCGCGGCAAAGCCAAGATTCCCGACAACTTTCCGGGCTGAAACCGCCCTGCACCCCAGGAGAACCACGCCATGAAAGGCTTACTCGGATTGATCAGGCAGACCACGCCAGCCGATGCCGGCAGTGACAATCCGGACACGTTCTTCTTTTCCACCGCGTTTGCCGACCAGGGCATTGACGCCACGTCGCTGGTGCCCTGGGAAGCCCGGGCCAACGAGGTGGGCGCCAAACGCCTGCCTGCCGAGCGCGGCAGCAAGCTGCTGCAGACCTTGTGGAGCAAAGACAACTACATGGCGCGGCTGGGTCCGGACGCCGTGTCGCGCCTGGAAAAGTTTTTTGACTTCGCCACCCTGCCGGCCAATCGGGACGTGATTCGCCAGGACGAGTACGGCAATTTCATGCTCGTGCTGCTGAGCGGCAGCATTGCGGTGGACCGTGAGCAGCCCTGGGGCGACCGGCTGCACCTGACCGAAGCGCGCCCCGGCGATATTCTGGGTGAAATGTCGCTGCTGGACAGCGGACTGCGGTTTTCAGTGTGTACATCACTGACCGATTGCGAGATTGCCGTGCTGGGTGCACAGTCGCTCGACGAGATGATGACCGCCGACCCGGCCCTGGCCGCCAGCCTGATTGCGCTGCTGGCCCGCAAGCTGTCGCGCCGCCTCCGGGTGGTGAGCGCCCGGCTCAGCGACAACAAAAACTGACTCAGCACAACTTAACCTGCTGACAACACCCAGGAGAATTCATGGAACGCGATCAGGCGAGTAAATTCATCAACGACCTGCTGCGGCTCATGGTCAGCCGCGGCGGCAGCGATCTTTTCGTGACCGGAGAGTTTCCGCCCGCCATCAAGGTGGATGGCAAGCTGACCAAGGTGTCGTCGCAGCCGCTCAATGGCAGCCACACGATGACGCTGGCGCGCGCCATCATGAACGACAAGCAGGCCGCCGAGTTCGAGCGCACCAAGGAGTGCAATTTCGCCATCTCGCCGCCCGGCATAGGGCGCTTTCGCGTCAACGCCTTCATGCAGCAGGGCAAGGTCGGCATGGTGATGCGGGTCATTCCGGCGGTGCTGCCCACGCTCGATGGCCTGGGCCTGCCCCCGGTGCTCAAGGACGTGGTGATGGCCAAGCGCGGCCTGGCCATCCTGGTGGGTGCCACCGGGTCGGGGAAATCGACCACCATGGCCGCCATGCTGGACTGGCGCAATGAACAGTCCTTTGGCCATATCCTGACGATTGAAGACCCGGTGGAGTTTGTCCACATGCACAAGAACTGCGTAGTGACCCAGCGCGAGATCGGACTGGACACCGACAGCTGGGAATCGGCGCTGAAAAACTCCATGCGCCAGGCACCCGACGTGATTTTGATGGGTGAGATCCGCGACCGCGAAAGCATGGACCATGCGCTGGCCTTTTCCGAAACCGGCCACCTGTGCCTGGCCACGCTGCATGCCAACAGCGCCAATCAGGCCATGGACCGCATCATCAATTTTTTCCCCGAAGAGCGCCGTCCCCAGTTGCTGATGGACCTCTCGCTCAACCTGAAGGCGGTGGTGTCGCAGCGCCTGGTGCCCCGGCAGGACAGCAAGGGACGCTTTGCAGCGGTCGAGGTGATGCTCAACTCCCCCCTGATTTCCGACCTCATCTTCAAGGGCGACGTCAGCGAGATCAAGGAGATCATGAAGAAGAGCCGCAACATGGGCATGCAGACCTTCGACCAGGCGCTGTTCGATGCCTTTGAAGGCAACCATATCCTTTACGAAGACGCCTTGCGCAATGCCGATTCAGTGAATGACCTGCGGCTGCAGATCAAGCTTTATTCGCAACGCGCCAAGTCCACCGACCTGTCGGCAGGCACCGAGCACTTTGCCATTGTCTGAACTTTCTTCAACAAGCCCATTTACAGCCCATGACCTCTGTTTCCACGAAAACCTACGCGCCGTCCAGTCCCGGCAAGGTCGCCTTTCTCGGCCTTGGCGTCATGGGCTATCCCATGGCCGGCCACCTTGCGCTCGCGGGCCACGAAGTCACGGTGTACAACCGCAGCGCCGCCAAGGCCCAGGCCTGGAGCGCCGAATTCAAGGGCGCCTCAGCCGCCACGCCGCGCGAAGCCGCCGCCAGTGCAGACATCGTGTTTTGCTGTGTCGGCAACGACGATGACCTGCGTTCAGTCACGCTGGGCGCAAACGGCGCGTTTGCCGGCATGAAGCCCGCTGCCATCTTTGTCGATCACACCACCGCCTCGGCCACGGTTGCCCGTGAGCTTTACACTGCCGCCAAAAATATCGGCCTGCAGTTTGTCGATGCCCCCGTGTCGGGCGGCCAGGCAGGCGCGCAAAACGGTGCGCTCACGGTGATGTGCGGAGGCGAGGCGGCTGCGTTCGAGGCGGTCAAACCGGCCGGCATGGCCTTTTCAAAAGCCTTCACCCTGATGGGCGAGGCCGGTGCCGGCCAGCTGACCAAGATGGTCAACCAGATCTGCATCGCCGGACTGGTGCAGGGCCTGAGCGAAGCCGTGGCCTTCGGCCAGAAGGCCGGGCTGGACATGAACCAGGTGCTTGACGTAATCGGCAAGGGTGCGGCGCAAAGCTGGCAGCTCGACAACCGGGGCAAGACCATGGTGGCCGACCAGTTTGATTTCGGTTTTGCGGTGGACTGGATGCGCAAGGACTTGGGATTGGTGCTTGACGAGGCCAAGCGCAATGGCGCCCGTTTGCCGGTCACGGCACTGGTGGACCAGTTTTATGCCGATGTGCAGGCCATGGGCGGCCAGCGTTGGGACACGTCCAGCCTGATCAAGCGCCTGAAATAAGCGGACTGACCGCGCTGGCTGATGCGCCAGTCCGGCATCCAGCCGGGGCAGTCTATTCAGATGCCGGCAGGCTTCGGAGCGGCTGGCGTCTGCATGCTGGAAGGTACTGTGTGCAGATTCTCCAGTTCCTGCTCGCTGATGATCTCGAAAATCCGGACGACTTTTTGCACCCCTGGCGTGGCGCGCACGACCTCGGTGGCCCGATCCGCTTCGCGCTGGGTGACACGCCCCATCAGATACGTCGTGTTCCGTTCGGTCACTACCTTGAAGGCATTGGACTGCAAATCCTTGGTGTCCAGCAGCATGGCCTTGATGCGGCCGGTGAGCAGCGCATCCGAAGATCGGTCCATCAGCGATGGGCTGTTCAGGACCGCCAGTTCATTGACCACCGAGGCCACACTGTCCACCGTCCTGACCACCTGCTCGACCCGCTGCTTGTCCTGCAGATTGGGCACCTCACCCGTCAACAGCACCTGCCGGTTATAGCTGGTGACGCTCACGCGCACGCGGGTTCCGAGGTTGGAGTTGATCTGGTTGGCAGCGCGCAACTCGATGGCCTCGTCGTCGAGCTGGGCGCCAGAAGTACGGCGGTCTGTTGCCACCAGAGAGCCGCCCACCATGGCGCCGCCGACGACCAAGGGCCCCACGCATGCGCTCAGCGCGCCCGTGAGCAGCACTGCCGCGCCGACCGAGCAGGCCAGCCGTTTCATCACACCATGGTTCATACCGAAGACTCCTGATCACCAAGTAGCTGGGTATCCACGCCATCACAGATGCAGTGGATGACGAGGGAATGCACTTCCTGAATACGGGCGGTGCGCTCGTGCGGCACGCAGATATGGACATCGGTTTCACGCAGGGCCTGGTTCATCTTGCCGCCGCCCCGGCCGGTCAGCGCCACCACCGTCATGTCCCGCTCATGCGCCGCCTCAACGGCGGCCAGCACATTGGCCGAGTTTCCACTGGTGCTGATGGCCAGCAACACGTCGCCGGCTACGCCCAGGGCGCGCACCTGCTTGGAGAAAATCACGCTGAAATCGTAATCATTGGCAATCGCCGTGATGATGGAGCTGTCGGTCGTCAGGGCAATCGCGCCGAGTTCGGGCCGCTCGCGTTCATAGCGGCCCACGAATTCGGCGGAGAAATGCTGGGCGTCGGCGGCCGAGCCGCCATTGCCGCACGCCAGCACCTTGTTGCCGCTGGTGACGCTGGCCAAAATGGCGTGTACCGCTGCGGCAATGGGTTTGGACAAGACTTGCGCAGCCTGGTATTTGAGGTCGGCGCTGTCGATAAATTGCTGTTCGATTCGTTGTTCAAGCATGGGCTGATGATAGCGGGTCATTCATGCGCGACAGCGTCGGCAAAGGGTCCGCCTTGTATCCCAGGAAGGGTTGGTTACAAATTTCCCCTGCCCTGCCGCACCGGGCGTTCAAAGCCCGCACGGGATCAAGAAGCGTCAAAAGCAGCTGGCAGCCATTCAATGGTCGCTGGCGGCATTTCGCAGCCAGACAGCGCGCCATGGACCAGCACCACGTCAAAACGGCAAGGCGGCAGACTGGCAAAGCGCATCAAATAGTGCCGTGCTGCAAAAATGATGCGCCGCTGCTTGACGGTGCTGATGCTCGCTCCCGCACCGCCATGCGAAGCATTCGTGCGCTGGCGGACCTCAACGAACACCAGCGTCCCGTCAGGCGCGCGCATGACAAGGTCAATCTCGCCGCCGCCGCGCCCCGGTGTCCGGTAATTGGCCTCAATCCGTCGCAGGCCGGCGCCGACCAGATAAGCCAGCGCGGCAGCCTCAGCCGCATCGCCGCGCGACTTGGTGGTACTCTGCTTCGGCAACGCTGCAGCACCGCTTGCAGCACTCTCGGGCGCTACCTTGACCGCCTGTTTTCTGGAAAACCACATTGAACGCTTCTTTCGAACTGGCACTGGACACCGCGCGCGCCGCAGCGGGCATGCAGCATTATCCGGAAGCCACGCTGTATGTCGTGGCCACGCCCATCGGCAACCTGGCCGACATCACCTTGCGCGCCCTGCATGTGCTGCAGCTGGTGCAGGCCATCGCCTGCGAAGACAAGCGCCACACGCAGCCGCTGCTGCGCCAGTATGGCATCGACAAGCCCCTGCTGGCCGTGCATCAGCACAACGAAGCCGAAGCCGCCGGGCTGGTGGTGGAGCGCTTGCAGCGCGGCGAGCGCGTGGCCTATGTCAGCGATGCAGGAACGCCGGCTGTCAGCGACCCCGGCGCGCGCCTGGTGGCGGCGGTCAGAGCCGCCGGTTTCAAGGTCATGCCCCTGCCGGGCGCCAGCAGCGTGACCACCGTGCTCAGCGCCGCCGGCGTGACGCGCGCCGAAGGCAGTGCCGACAATGGCAGCAGCTTTGTCTTTGCCGGTTTTTTGCCGACCAAGGCCGGCGAGCGAGACCAGGCCATCCAGCTTTTGCAGGCCGACTCCCGCGCCACGGTGATTCTTGAAGCCCCGCACCGGATCGAGGCACTGGCCCGCGCCATGGCCGTTCTGCAGGGCCGGCTCGTCACCGTCGGGCGCGAGCTGACCAAGCAGTTCGAGGAAATCGCCACCCTGCCCGCGCAGGATTTTTCCGCCTGGCTGGACGCCGGACCGCAGCGCACCCGGGGCGAGTTTGCCCTGGTGCTGCATGCTTCGGCACCGCATGAAGGGGGTGATGACAGCCTGCGGGTGCTGCAGCTCCTGCTGGCGGAACTGCCGCTGAAAACAGCCGTCAAGCTGGCGGCTGACATCACCGGCGCGGCGCGCAATGAACTGTATGAAACTGCCTTGAAACTCAAAAAAGAATGAATCCGAACGCTGACCAACTCTGGCGCGGCCCTCGCTGGGCGCTCGCCGCCCTGTTGGCCGTGCTCGGCATGCTGGGGCCGTTTTCAATCGACACCTATATTCCGGCTTTTTCCGGCATGGCCCGGTCGCTGGGCGCCACTCCGGTGGAAATGCAGCAAACCCTGTCGGCCTACCTGTTCGGGTTTGCCTTCATGAACCTGTTTCATGGCGCGCTGGCCGACAGTTTCGGCCGCCGTCCGGTAGTGCTGTGGGGCATTGCCATGTTCACGCTCGCATCGGCGGGCTGCGCCCTGTCGCAAGGCGTGGGCCAGCTGGTGTTTTTCCGGGCCATGCAGGGCCTATCGACCGGCGCCGGCATGGTGGTGTCGCGCGCCGTGATCCGCGACATGTTTCCGCCCGCGCAGGCGCAGCAGGTCATGAGCCAGGTCACGATTTATTTCGGCGTCGCGCCGGCGCTGGCGCCCATCGTCGGCGGGTGGCTTTTTGTGCATCTGGGCTGGCACAGCATTTTCTGGTTTCTGACCGGGGCGGGCGTCGTGCTTTGGGCGACCAACTACAAATTCCTGCCTGAAACCCTGCAGCCTGAAGCGCGCCAGCCCTTTGAAATACGGCACCTGATGCGGGGCTACTGGCAGCTGGGCTCCAGCCCGCGCTTTTTGCTGCTGGCGCTGGCCAGCGGCGTTCCGTTCAATGGCATGTTCCTGTATGTACTGTCAGCCCCGGCATTTCTGGGAGAGCATCTGGCCTTGCAGCCCACCCAGTTTTTCTGGTTTTTTATGCTGACCATCTCCGGCATCATGTCGGGCGCCTGGATGAGCGGGCGCCTGGCCGGCAAGATAGCTCCCAAAAAGCAGATTCGCCACGGTTTTGTCATCATGCTGGTGACTTCCGTGCTGAACCTGGCTGCCAATCTGCTGTTCACCGCCCATGCGTCGTGGGCCTTGTTTCCGATTGCCGTGTTTTCCTTTGGCTGGGCGCTGATGGTGCCGGTCGTCACGCTGCTGGTGCTTGACCTGTACCCCGCGCGGCGCGGCATGGCATCCTCGCTGCAGGCGTTTATCGGCTCCACGGCCAACGGACTGGTGGCCGGCATCATCGCGCCGCTGGTGATGCATTCCACACCGGCACTGGCTGCCGTGTCGCTGTCCATGATGTGCATCGGTCTGGCCGCCTGGGTCTTCCTGCACCACCACTGGCCTGAAATTGGCCGTGCGGTTGAATAACGTCAAGCCTCAGTCGTTGAGATGCATTCTGCTAGGGATTTCCATGCCCTGCCCGGTGCGCTGCACCCGGTTGCCAGCATCCAGATAAACCCAGAAGAACATGTCCTGGATGTTGTTCTCCCGCCAGCGATAAGTCATGATGTCGCCGGACCATGAGGCCACCTCATCGACCCGCGCAGGCGGGCCGAACTCGCGCTCCACGTCCTCGCGGGTCCACTTGCCGGGCTCGATTCTTAAAAACTCCCGGAGCGTCATGACCTCCCGCACCGCCACCACCTTGTCGGCAGCGTCCAGATCAACCATCACGACGCTCTGGCCAGCCGGCTGCCTGGAATACTGCAGCCGCGTCCCGGAGCCCACGGGAACCACCCGCGTCGGCTTACCGTAGCTTGCCAACACCTGGTCGCGCGACATGCCCGGCTGCACTGACGTGAAAGCACAGCCGGCCATGAGCAGCGCGGCAGCAGCCAGGCTGAAAACAGTTTTAACGATCTTCATGGCGCACTCCTGAGATGTAACCATCCCCCGGCAAAGCCGGGGATTACCCATTAGATTTATTTCGCCGAATCACTCGACACTTTTGCAGCTGATCTGCAGCGCGCAAGACCCACCATATTTTTCTCGGTACCACGGCTGTGGGTCAAGTTCCAGCACGGCGTGCATCAGAAGATAGCGCCGGCCAAACTCCAGTTGCTGCTGTCGCTTCCCTTGATTCGCGGATGGATGGGGCGCAAGGTACTCAAGGCCATGGGCCTGGACCATTGCCGCATCGCGGCGGGCGGTGCGGCACCCATGCCCCTGGCGCTGCTGAACTGGTATCGCAGGCTGGGCCTGCCCATCAACGATGGTTACGGCCTGACTGAAAACCTGGCTGTTTCGCACCTGACAATACCAGGTCACAGCGCGCCATTGCAAGCCTTTTGCGCTGGATCAGCGTATCGATTGCCAACTGGCAAGCAACTGTCAGGCCTTGGCTGTAAACTCGATTTTGCCTATATTGGCTTGGAAATCTGGACTTGGCCGGGTCTTGATGTGTTGGCTCTCTTCAGACCTGCACAACCTGATTGATGCTTTGTCGATGCGGCGATTCGTTTTCTGCCGTACTTGGGTCAGGTCCAATTCAATAATTGAGAATCCACATGAAATCAAACCGTAGAACCTTTGTCATTCAATCCGTCGTCGGCGCAGGTGTTCTTGCCTCGACCCGACTGGTGCAAGCCCAGGCCGCAGCACCGCTGGTTCAGGACGCCGATCCGCAGGCAGTTGCGCTGGGTTACAAAAGCGACGCCACCAAAGCTGACAAGGCCAAATACCCGAAATATGCGGCAGGCCAGCAATGCGCCAATTGCGCGCTTTACCAAGGCAAGCCAGCCGATGCTGCCGGTGCCTGCCCCCTGTTTGCCGGCAAGCAGGTTTCGGCAAAAGCGTGGTGCAGCGCCTGGGCAAAAAAGGCCTGATGAAGCCAGCGGCCTGACCGGAAGCAGGCCGCTGCTGCAGCCCGGAGCCATCCGGGTTGCCGTTCAGTTCAACAAAACATCAAGGCAATGAGCGCAGCATCCTCGCCCAGATTCAGCAACGCATACCCCGCGACCCGGAAAGTCCAGTAAGAGGCCGTATCAAAAAAGAAAAAAGAATTCATGCCGGGTTGAAACCTCACATTGCGGAATGCCTATTCTGGTCCATCCCAATGTTTATCCAGTCCCTGTTTGAAAATCAAACAGGAGCAAGCCAACCGCCAGCAACAAAAAATCGACCAGAAACAAAAACGCCAACCAGAGCGGTTGGCGTGATGGCCAGGAAACACAAGGGTGTCCTGAATGGTGCGGCTGGCGGGGATCGAACCCACGACCCTTGGCTTCGGAGGCCAATACTCTATCCACTGAGCTACAGCCGCAACGCTGGGAACGACTTGCGCCAAAGTCCGGGACATGGACTTCAGTGCAAATGAGCGGCTGGAATGAGCCATACCGCACAGAATGCTGGATTCTATCAGCCAGGGCGGCCCTTCAGGATTTTCGCCCCCACCGCTATAATGCGCCGATGCTGAAGCAGCCCGCGACAGTCCCCCGATGTTCAGTTTTTTGAGGACGCAATGAGCGCAAACGATCACACCACGGCCCACGAAGAAGTCCATACGGGTCCGATCAAAACTCCCCAGCAATTGCTGGCAGCCGTTTTTTTCTCTTTCGTCGTTCCGGTTTTTGCCATTATCGGGCTGGTTTATTACGTCGCCTCGGCTGACAAACCAATGGCCGGGGCTGATGACGCGGAACGGGCCATCGCCCAGCGCATCCAGAAAGTCGGCATGGTTGAAATCCGCGATGCCAACCGCCCTTTGAGGACGGGCGAAGAAGTCTACAAGGGCCAGTGCATTGCCTGCCACGGAACAGGCGCCGCAGGCTCACCGAAGTTCGGCGATGCCGCTGCCTGGGCGCCTCGCATTGCTACCGGTTACGACGCTCTCCTGAATTCCGCGCTCAAGGGCAAAAATGCCATGGCTGCGCAGGGCGGCGGCGACTTTCAGGATGTCGAAGTCGGTCGCGCCGTGGTCTACATGACCACTGCCGCAGGCGGAAAATTTGCCGAACCGGCTGTGCCGGCGGCTGGCGCGGGTGATGCGCCAGCGGCTGATGCCGCCGCTGCAACAGCCCCCGCTGCGGCTCCTGCCGCCGTAGCCGCTGCGGCCCCGGCGGCAACGCCTGCTGCAGTCACTGCGCCTGCCGCCCCCGCCAAGGTTGCAGCAGCGGACTTGGGCGCTGGTGAAGCGCTGTACAAACAGGCCTGCTTTGCCTGCCATGCCGCGGGTGTGGCCGGTGCGCCCAAGTTTGGCGACAAGGCCGCGTGGGCTCCACGCATCCTGACCGGCCTTGACGCACTGACCAACAGCGCCATCAAGGGCAAGAATGCCATGCCCCCCAAGGGCGGCTCTGCAGCCTCTGACGCAGACATTCATTCGGCTGTTGTTTACATGGTGAACGCCGCCAAATAAGGCACTGCCTTCATGCAAAAAGCCGGCCATTGGCCGGCTTTTTGCATGGTCTCGGGCTGCTTTCGCACCAATGAGGGGCAAAGACGTTTTTTGCCATCCGCTCGTATCTGCAGACCATGCGCAAGCAGCACATCAACTTGTTTAGCTGTCTGGTCAGCGTCTTTGAGGCCAATCCCATCAAGCCTGACTTTTGCGGTTTGAACTGGGCTTGGGGGTTGGTAGTTACCATTTTTCAAGCCAAAATGGCCGTTTGCGCACGCTACACCTGCGCAAGCAGCTATCAAAAAAATAGCAAATTAAGCATCCAGGCAGGGCGCTTGCATGGAGCTTGTAACTCATTGATTTTGCTCAGAATTTTAAAATCGCTCCTTTTGAAAATGGTGAAAAAATCAATAGGTTACGAATTTAGATGCAATCGCCCTGGGCATCCAGGAACACGCGGGTGGCCGGCTCCAGCCGGCAGAGTTCGCAGTCCACGCGGGCCGCTGCGCGTTCCAGCTCGCGCAGCGCATGCGGAAATCGCCGCCGCTGCGCCCGGAACAGCGCCAGCAGGGGCCGCCGCCGGCCGCGTCCAGTTGCAGGTCGTCCACCAGTTCAAAGCGCTCGGTGGTTCCGGCATTGATGGGGCGGCCTGCACCACCGTGCCGTAGGGTGCGAAGCCTTCAGGCGTCAGCGGCTGCGCCGTCAGCATCAGGCAATACCCGCCTGATCGAGCATGGCGTGCAGCAGGACGTTGGCCCCGGCGGCGAGGTGCTCGGGCTTGGCGTCTTCGATCTCGTTGTGCGAGATGCCGTCCTTGCAGGGCACGAAAATCATCGCGGCCGGCGCGGTGCGGGCCACGTACACCGCATCGTGGCCGGCGCCGCTCACGATGTCGAGATGGGCCAGCCCCATGCGCCGCGCGCCTTCGCGCACCGCCGCCACCAGCGGCGCGGCGAAACGGGCCGGCGGGTAGTACACGGTCTGCTCGATGGCGACCGCCAGCCCGCCCGCGCCTTCCAGCGCGGCGCAGGCGTCGCGCAGGCGCCGGTCCATGCGGCTCAGGCCCGCGTCGTCGCCATGGCGAAAATCCACCGTGAACGTGACCCGGCCGGGAATCACGTTGCGCGAATTGGGATGCACCTGCACATAGCCGACCGTGCCCCGGCCATCGGGCTGCTCGTCCAGCGCAATGCCGCGCACCGCCTGCATCAGGCCGGTGGCGCCCTGCAGCGCATCGCGCCGCAGCGTCATCGGCGTGGGGCCGGCATGGGCTTCCTGGCCCGTCACCACCACGTCGTACCAGCGCTGGCCCAGCGCCCCCGTGACCACGCCGAGCGGAATGTCGGCGTCTTCGAGCACCGGCCCCTGCTCGATGTGGGCCTCGAAGTAGGCGCCAAAGCGCGGCGCGCCTTCGGCCACCGCCGCAGGCGCAGCGCCGGCGAACCCGATGGCTTGCAGCGCCTGGCCGACGCGAATGCCATCGCGGTCCACCGCCTCCAGCACCGAGGCCAGCGTGAAGGCCCCGGCATAGACGCCCGAGCCCATCATCACCGGCACGAAACGCGAGCCTTCCTCGTTGGTCCAGACGCACACTTCCAGCGGCGCAACGGTGCGGATGCCCGCGTCATTGAGCGTGCGCAGCACCTCCAGCCCGGCCAGCACGCCGTAGTTGCCGTCAAACTTGCCGCCGGTCGGCTGGGTGTCGATATGGCTGCCGGTGGCGACGGCCGGCAGTGAAGGATCCTGGCCCTCGCGCCGGGCAAACAGGTTGCCGATGCCATCGACGCGCACCGTGCAGCCGGCCTCGCGCACCCAGCGCACGAACAGCTCGCGCCCCTGGCGGTCGAGGTCGGTCAGGGCCAGACGGCAGACGCCGCCCTTGTCGGTGGCGCCGATGCAGGCCAGTTCCATCAGCGAGGCCCAGAGGCGCTGCGGATCAACCGACAGCGCCGGGCCGGGGCTGGCCGCGGGAAGCGGGGAGGCAGGGGCACGGGCAAGGGCGCTGGTTTGGGCAGTGGTCATGGCAGGCACAGATGCAGAAAGCATGCCAATTTGTGGGCGGCGGCTGCGTTTAACATCCAGCGACCCGACAACCCCGCAGGGTGGCGTGGCGGCACAGGCAGCGCCGCCCCACCCTGCTTTCCAGGATTTTCATGACTTCTGATCTCGTTGCGCCTGAAACCCGTCTGTGCGCCGGCCGTGAACACGCTTGAACAACTGCGCTCGGGCGCACTGGCCGGCAGCCGGCGCCTGAGCCTGTCGTGCGGGCTGCAGGCCTTTCCGCCCGAAATCTTCGCGCTGGCCGACACGCTGGAAGTCCTCGACCTCTCGGGCAATGCGCTCAGCGCCCTGCCCGAAGACCTGGCGCGGCTGCACCGGCTGCGCATCATTTTTTGCTCGAACAACCGGTTTGCCGAACTGCCCACCGTGCTGGGCCGGTGCCCACGGCTGGAGATGATCGGCTTCAGGGCCAACCGCATCCGCCAGGTGCCGGACGCCGCGCTGCCGCCGCCCTTGCGCTGGCTGGTGCTGACCGACAACCAGATCGCCGAACTGCCGGCCGGCATCGGGCGCTGCACGCGGCTGCAAAAGCTGATGCTGGCGGGCAACCGGCTGCAGGCGCTGCCGCCCGAAATGGCCGGCTGCACCCGGCTGGAGCTGCTGCGCATCGCCGCCAACCGCTTCAGCGCCCTGCCCGAGTGGCTGCTCCGGCTGCCGCGCCTGGCCTGGCTGGCGTTTGCCGGCAACCCGCTGGGCGAGGCCAGCGAAGCCGCTGCGCAGGCGGCCGCGCCACTGGCCCGCATCGACTGGGCCAGCCTGCGCCTCGGGCAGCCGCTGGGCGAAGGCGCATCGGGCGTGATTCACGAGGCGCTGTGGCAGCGCGAAGGCGGCGCGCAGCCGGTGGCGGTCAAGGTGTTCAAGGGCGCGCTGACGAGCGATGGCCTGCCCCGGCACGAAATGGCCGCCTGCATCAGCGCGGGCGCGCATCCTGCCCTGATTGCCGTGCTGGGCCAGATCGCCAAGCATCCGGCCGGCGCCAGCGGCCTGGTGATGGCGCTGGTGGCGCCGCGCTTTCGCAACCTGGCCGCGCCGCCCAGCCTGGCGTCCTGCACGCGCGATGTGTATGAAGACGCGACCTGCTTCACGCTGCCAGCGCTCATCCGGCTGGCGCGCGGCATGGCGTCGGCGGCGCTGCAGCTGCATGCGCGCGGCATCAACCATGGCGACCTGTATGCGCACAATATCTTGTGCAGCGCTGACGGCCAGGCCCTGCTGGGCGACTTCGGGGCGGCGTCGTTCTTTGCGCCCGATGGCGGGCCGCTGGCGCAGGCGCTGCAGCGCATCGAGGTGCGGGCATTCGCCTGCCTGCTGGAAGAACTGCTGGCGCGCTGCCTGCCGCTGGACGGCTCGCCGGCCGTGCGGGACCGGCTGGCGACGCTGCAGGCTGAATGCGCCCGGGACGACACCGCCGCCCGCCCGCTGTTTGCGCAGATCGTGCAGGCGCTGGACGCCTGCCAGCAGGACGGCCAGCCGGCCTGAGCGGGCCGAAGGCCACGGGCTGCGAAAGGCGAGCCGGTGGCGCAATACGGCCCGTTCGTCATGAACACCCAGGCCGAGATCCGGCAGACGATGGCCGACTACCAGCGCACCCGGTTTGGCGGCTGGCCATGGCCCGACAGCGCGCCGGTGCATGGGCGCGAGCCGGCCCGGTTTGCGCGCCACCCCGGCGGCGCCGAGGAGCGGCCCGGCGCCAGCGCCGGCGATCCGGGCTGAGTGGCCGGCTGCGCCCGGCGCACAACGTGAAATGCGCCGGGCCTGTCCGGGACTCGTGCCTTGTCCTACCTTTGCAGGCGCCATTGGATGGCAGCGCCTGAACCCCGGCGGTGTTTCCATGGAGCAGGGAGATTTCCTGATGTGCCGCAAGTCGATGGCGCATGAACAGACAGGTCATCCATGCAGCCACTGATTACCTACCTTGTAGAAGACAACAAGACCATCCTGACCAACCTGATGGAAACCCTGAGCGAGATAGCCCACCTGGAGATTGCCGCGCACTCGGCCACCCAGTCCGAGGCCAGCCAGTGGCTCACCCAGCATCACGCAAACTGGCACCTGGCCATCGTTGACCTGTTTTTAAGGCAGGGCACCGGCCTGGGCATCCTGGCGGCCTGCCGCGACCGCGAGCCCCACCAGAAAATCGTCATTCTGACCAACTACGCCACGCCGGAAATCCGCCTGCGGTCGGCCGCGCTGGGCGCCGATGCGGTGTTTGACAAGTCCACCGAGCTTGACGGCCTGATGGACTACTGCATCGAGCAGGCCAGCAATGTGAGGCCAGAACCCGTCCAGGAGGCGCAGCGTGAAGCCGGTTTGTGCAAGCGCTTGCTGAGCTGAATGATGCGTGTTGTCTGCGCTACATCGACCGGCATTTCAGACCTCGGCCAAAATCAGCGCACTTGTTTGCTGGGAGCTTGTTGTGAAAATTGGAATCCTGGGTGCGGGCGCATTGGGTTGCGCCATGGGCGGCGTGCTGACCGAGGCGGGCCATGAGGTCTGGCTGATCAACCGCAATGCGGACCAGGTCGAGGCGATGAACCGCCGGGGCCTGATGCTGCGCACCGACGGCATCGACCGCACGGTAGCGGTGCATGCGGCCACCACGGCCGGGGGCGTGGCGGGCGGCGTGGTCGATCTGGTGATCGTGCTGGTCAAGTCCTTTCACACCGCCGAGGCGATGCAGGGCGCCACCTCTTTGCTGGGGCCTGACACGGTGGTGCTGTCGCTGCAAAACGGCCTCGGGCATGAAGACGTGCTGGCCGGCATCGTCGGCCGCCGGCGGCTGCTGGCCGGCAAGACCTATGTGGGCGGCACGCAACTGGCGCCCGGCCATGTGATTGCCGGCACCCGCCACAAGCTGACCCTGATCGGCGAGCCGGACGGTGGCCTGTCGGAGCGGGTGCTGCGCATTGCCGGCATGTTCAATCAGGCCGGGCTGGACACCACCGTCAGCGAAAGCATCTCGGGCGCCCTCTGGGACAAGCTGCTGGTCAATGTGGCCACCGGCGCCCTGAGCGGCATCACCCGCCTGCCTTACGGCCGGCTCTACCAGGCGCCCGAGCTGGAGGCCTGCGCCGTGGCCGCCGTGGCCGAGGCGATGGCGGTGGCCCGGGCCAGCGGCATCACCTTGAGCATTGCCGAGCCGGTCGATGCCTGGCGCATGGCCGGCGCCGGCCTGCCCTTCGAGTTCAAGCCGTCGATGCTGCAAAGCCTGGAAAAAGGCTCGATCACCGAGATCGACTTCATCAACGGCGCGGTGGTGCGCCAGGGCGCCCAGGTCGGCGTGCCGACGCCGGTCAACCAGACGCTGCTGGCCTGCATCAAGGGCATCGAACGCGGCCTGGCTGGTTTTGCTATTAAATAAGTAGCTGCCAGTGCACTACCCATCTGCGCAAGCAGCAGTTTTAATGCGCTTGTAGCTTGTATTCACCATTTAAGGACACTCCATGAAAATTCTCATGCTGCACGGCATCAACCACAACATGTTCGGCAAGCGCGACCCCAGGCAGTACGGCACCATCACGCTGGACGAAATCAACGCCAGCCTGGCCGGGCTGGGCCGGGAACTGGGCGCGCAGATCGAGGCCTTCCAGACCAACAGCGAAGGCGAGATGTGCGAGCGCATTCACCGGGGCTACCAGGACGGCGTGGATGCGGTGCTGATCAATGCCGGCGCCTGGACGCACTACAGCTACGGCATCCGCGATGCGCTGGCCATCCTGACCTGCCCCATCGTCGAGCTGCACATGTCCAACATCCATGCGCGCGAAGCCTTCCGCCACGTCTCGGTGTTCGCCGAAATCGTCAGGGGCCAGATCTGCGGCTTTGGCGCGGACAGCTACCTGCTGGCACTGCGCGCAGCGGTGTCCGCCGTTGAAGCGGCCCGGACATAACGGCAGCCTGGCCGGTTGACGGCCACGCCGCATCCCGTCCCGTGCATCTGGTGGCTTGGCTGGCGGATTCGGCCAGGGCGCCGATGGCGCCGCACCGGCTTTTGAACGCCTTCAGGCCTTGCGGCGCAGCAGCCGCAGGCCGTTGGCCACCACCAGCAGGCTGGCGCCCATGTCGGCGAACACCGCCATCCACATGGTGGCGCTGCCAAACACGGCCAGCACGAAAAACACGATCTTGATCCCGAGGGCCAGCGTGATGTTCTGCCACAGCACGGCATGCGTGCGCCGCGACAGGCGCACCGTCTCGGCAATGCGCCGCAGGTTGTCGTTCATGATGACCACATCGGCCGCCTCGATGGCAATGTCGGCGCCCGCGCCGCCCATGGCAAAACCGATGTCGGCCTGCGCCAGCGCGGGCGCGTCGTTGATGCCGTCGCCGATCATGCCGGTCGCGCCGTACCGGCCTTGCATTTCCCGGATGGCGGCCAGTTTTTCCTCGGGCAGCAGGTTGCCGCGCACGTCAATGATGCCGGCCTGCGCCGCCACTGCGCTGGCCGTGGCGGCGTTGTCGCCGCTGAGCATGACGGGCGTCACGCCCAGCGCCTTCAGCTCGGCAATCGCCTGGCGCGAGGTTTCCCTGATCGTGTCGGCCACCGCAAAAATCCCCAGCACGCCCTGCCCGCTGGCCAGCAGCGTGACCGTGCGGCCCTGCTGTTCATGCAGCGCCAGCGCCGCTTCCAGCGCAGGCGAGCATTGCCGGCGTTCCTCCACCAGCCGGTGGTTGCCCAGCGCATACGGTTGTCCACCGATCTGGCCCTGAACGCCCCGCCCCGACAGCGCTTCAAGCCTCTCGACCGCCTCTGCCGCCTCTGCCGGCAGGGCGCTTTGCAGGTTGCCATCCTTCAGCCCTTGCGCGATGGCGCTGGACACCGGATGGTCGGAGCGCGCCGCCAGCGTGGCCGCCAGGCGGCCGACTTCGGCCCGATCCGCGCCGTTCCAAACCTGCCACGCCACCAGCACCGGCTTGCCCTGGGTGATGGTGCCGGTCTTGTCCAGCGCCACGGCCTTCAGCCGGCGGGCCTCTTCCAGGTAAGTGCCGCCCTTGATCAATATGCCGCGCCGGGCCGCCGTGGTCAGGCCGCTGACGACCGTGACCGGGGTGGACACCACCAGCGCGCACGGGCAGGCAATCACCAGCAGCACCAGCGCCTTGTACAGCGCCTCCAGCCAGGTCCAGTCAAGCGCCAGCGGCGTCAAGGCGGCCACGGCCAGCGCCAGCAGGAACACCGCCGGTGTGTAGATGGCGGCGAAACGGTCGATGAAGGTTTGCGTGGGCGCGCGCGCGCCTTGCGCCTGCTCGACGGCATGGATGATGCGCGCCAGCGTGCTGTCGCTGGCGGCCGCCGTCACCCGCAGCTCCAGCGCGCCGGTCTGGCTGATGGTGCCGCCGAACACGCTGTCGCCCGCCGCCTTGTCCACCGGCAGGCTTTCGCCGGTGACGGGCGCCTGGTTGACCGCGCTGGCGCCAGCCGTGACCAGACCATCCAGCGGAATGCGCCCGCCGGGCCTGACGCGCACCGTCGCGCCCAGCGGCACGTCATTGAGCGGCACGCTGGTCCACTGGCCGTCCGGCTGACGAAGCTCGGCTTCTTCGGGCGCCAGCGCCATCAGGCCCTTGATGGCATTGCGCGCGCGGTCCACCGCCATGGCCTCGATCAGCTCGGCGATGGAATACAGCGCCATCACCATGGCCGCCTCGGGCCACTGGCCGATCAGGAAGGCGCCCGTGACGGCCACCGTCATCAGCGCATTGATGTTGAGCCGGCGCCTGAACAAGGCCGTGAGGCCTTTCTGGTACACCTCCAGCCCGGCCATGAAGATGGCGGCCAGCGCCAGCGCCATGCCGGCCAGCGTCCAGGGCAGGCCGGCGGGGGCAAAAAAGCTGATGGCCTCGGCCACGCCCGCCAGCACCAGCGCGCCCGCCAGCCGGGGCAGGCCCGGGGGCAGGCCGCCGTGACCATGCGCGTGGCCGTGGTCGTGCCCGCCATGGGTTTCGCCGACCGGCCCGGCGGCGGCAAACGGCTGCATCCTGTAGCCCGCCTGGCCTATCGCGCTGACCGCCGCCTGAAGGGCTTCGGCCTGCGCATCAATCGTCAGCGTGCGCGCCACCAGCTGAAAGCTGAGCGAGCGGATGCCCGGCACGCCGGCCAGCACGCGCCGGATGTCGGCCTCTTCAACCGCGCAGTCCATCGCCGGGATGCGAAAGCGCGCGGCGCCGGCGGGCGCGGGCGCGGCGGGAATGTTGGCAATGGCGGGCGTGTGGGAGGGTTGCTTGCAGCAGTCGCTCATGGTTTTTATTTCCTGTGCCACCATTAAAAACCCTGAACCCACTTGAAGGTCAAGCCATGTCCGCCATAAAACCTCTGCGCCTGATCGGGAAAGCCGCCGCCCTGAGCGGCGTCAGCGCCGCCAACATCCGTTTCTACGAGGCCCAGGGCCTGCTGGCGGCCGGCCCGCGCGCGGCCAACGGCTACCGCGGCTACGCCGACGGCGACATCCACCAGCTGCGCTTCATCCGCCTGTGCCGGGCGATGGACATGTCGCTCGATGAAGTGCGCACCTTGCTGAACCTGGACCTGGCTGAAAAAGCCGGATGCGCGGCGGCGAACGCCGCGCTCGAATCCCACATCGCGCATGTCGGCGAGCGCCTGGCCGAACTGCAGGCCCTGCAGGACGACCTGGTAAAGCTGCGCGCCTGCTGCGACGGCAGCGGGCCGCAGTGCCGGATCATGCAGGCGCTGCACGACCGCGCCGCGCACCTGCCGCGCGAAGAGGCGAAGTCGCGCGCGCACCGGCATGTGTGATGCGCAACACGGCCTTCCCGGATTTCATCGCGGCGCGGATGCCGCCGTGAGCCCTACGCTGATTGCCACCGGCCAGGGCGTGGACTACAGTGTTTCGATGCACTCAACACTTTCCCCATGGCGGCTGGTTCATCTGGCGCTGCTGGCGTCTGCCCTGGCCTTGAGCGCTGGCGCATCGGCGCAACAACCGCCGCCCAGCCTCCAGCCCGACAGCGGCCCGTGGAGCAGCGGCGCGGGTTTTCACTTTGACCTGGGCAAGAAAAAACTGAAGAAAACCCGCCAGTCGGTCAGCGGCATCGCCTGCAACCTCGATGCCCGGCAGCAGCGCGTTTGCCTGGTGGTTTTTGATGAAGGCGCGCAGGCCCGCTACGCTTATCTGGGCGACAAGGCATTGACCCCCGATGCCGAACCCGTGGTGCTGCGCGACACGGCTGACGAACTCGATGCCGAGGGTGCGGCCACCGACGGGCAGTATTTCTACGTCACCGGCTCGCACTCGGCCAAACGCAACGACTGCGCCAGCAACCCCGGCAGCCGCCATGTGCTGCGCTTGCGGCTGGACCCGGCCACCGGCCGCGCCAGCCGCGCGCAGGCGGACCCTGCCGGCAGCGGCAGGCTGTGGCCGATCATGCAGGCGCAGCCCGAGCTGGCGGCGCACGTCGGCGAGAACAAATGCCTGGGCTCCGAGATACCGCCCCAGGCGCCCGCGCTGGCCGGCCAGCAAGGCGTGAATATCGAGGGCCTGGCGGTGCAGGGCGGGCGGCTGTACTTTGGTTTTCGCGGCCCGGTTTCAAAGGGTGTGGCCTTGGTGCTGGCCGTCGATGCCGATGCGCTGTTTGGCGCTGAAGCGGCGCGCGACCCCAAGGCGACGATGACCCGCCTGGCGCTCGGCCAGAACCGGGGCATTCGCGACATGGTGGCCGTCAAGACCGGGTTGCTGCTGCTGGCCGGGCCGGACGACAGCAGCGCCAGCCAGGGCGCGGGCTGGACGGTGGCCTGGTGGGATGGCAAGGCCGCCGAAGGCCGCGTGGTGCAGCCCAGGGTTCTGGCGACGCTGGACCTGAGCGGCGTCAAGCTGCGCAAGTGCGACAAGGAACTCAAGCCCGAGGCCATGACGGTACTGGAAGAAACCCCTGCCGCCTACAAGCTGCTGGTGCTGTCGGACGGCCTGTGCGACGGCGGGCCGCTGGCCTTCACGCTTGCGCGCTGAGGGAACCCGCATTAACGGGGGCTAAATTGCTCCTGAAACAATAGCTATTAATGCACACAGGCATTGCGCAAATGGCCTTTTTTAATGCTTTTTTGAAAATACGCGGCTAGCGTTAGCCCGTCATTCCCGCGCAGGCGGGAATCCAGACTCGTGTGAGCGTTCAATCCCGGTTGCTGGCTCCCCGCCTGCGCGGGGATGACGCGCCTCAGGCCAGCAATGCGGCGCTCACCGCAGCCTCATCGAGCACCGCAAACGCCATGTTGTGCCGCCCGGTCAGCGGGCCGCCGCCCGGAATGAGGTGGCCGTCCGCGTCATGGCCCAGCGCCTTGAACTTCCACACATTGCCAATCAGCTTGAGGTTGCCGACGCATTCCCCCTGGCGGGTCAGAACCCGAACCACCTGGTCGTTCACGCGGTGCAGGGTCAGTGG
Organism: Burkholderiales bacterium; assembly: GCA_016000195.1. GTDB lineage: Bacteria > Pseudomonadota > Gammaproteobacteria > Burkholderiales > Burkholderiaceae_C > Polaromonas. The sequence continues at coordinate 62,053 of JAECRO010000005.1, forward strand.
ATTCAAGGCGGCGGCTCCGGTGGGTTTGTGTCTGAAAGGCCGGAGCCGAGTTTAGCGACCCGCGCAAGCCGCAATCCTGAACCGGAATTCAGGGCAAGCGCAGAGCCAGTTAATCTCGGGCCTTGTTCAAACCTTTTTTGAAAAGGCCGAAAGATGCTTGATCTACTCGTCAAAAACGCCAGCCTGCCCGATGGCCGGACCGGCATGTCGGTGGCCGTGCGCGATGGCTTAATCGCCGAGGTCGCGCCCGGCCTGGACGCCCCGGCGCGCGAGCTCATCGACGCGCAAGGCTTCCTGCTCAGCCCGCCCTTCGTCGATGCCCATTTCCACATGGACGCGACCCTGAGCTACGGCCTGCCGCGCGTCAACCAAAGCGGCACGCTGCTCGAAGGCATTGCCGTGTGGGGCGAACTCAAACCCCTGCTGACGGCCGACGCCATCATCGAGCGCGCCCTCGCCTACTGCGACTGGGCTGTCGCCAAAGGCCTGCTGGCGATTCGCAGCCATGTCGATACCAGCGACCCCAGCCTGCTGCCGGTCGAGGCGCTGCTCGAAGTCAGGCGCCGCGTCGCGCCCTACCTCGACCTGCAGCTGGTCGCCTTTCCGCAGGACGGCGTGCTGCGCTCCAAAGGCGGCATGGAGAACCTGAAACGAGCCTTGGACCTGGGCGTGGACGTGGTCGGCGGCATCCCGCACTTCGAGCGCACGAGTGAACAAGGCGCGGCCAGCGTGCGGCTGCTGTGCGAGCTGGCGGCCGAGCGCGGCCTGCTGGTGGACATGCACTGCGACGAGAGCGACGACCCGCTGTCGCGCCACATCGAGACGCTGGCCTTCGAGGCGCAGCGCCTGGGCTTGCAGGGCCGCGTCAACGGCTCGCACTGCACGTCAATGCATTCGATGGACAACTATTACGTCAGCAAGCTGCTGCCGCTGATCTTTGAGGCCGGCGTCAGCGTCATCGCCAACCCGCTGATCAACATCACGCTGCAGGGCCGGCACGACAGCTACCCCAAGCGGCGCGGCATGACCCGCGTTCCCGAGTTGCTGGCCGCCGGCGTGAACGTCGCCTTCGGCCACGACTGCGTGATGGACCCGTGGTACGGCATGGGCAGCGGCGACATGCTCGAAGTCGCGCACATGGGTTTGCACGTGGCGCAGATGACCAGCCAGCAAGGCATCCGCGCCGGCTTCGACGCGGTGACGGTGAATGCGGCGAAGGTGATGCACCTGCAGGGCTACGGCTTGGCGCCGGGCTGCGATGCGAGCTTCGTGCTGCTGCAGGCGCGGGATGCGGTGGAGGCGATCCGGTTAAGGGCGAATCGGCTAAAGGTGTGGAGGAAGGGCAAGCTGGTGGCTGAGACGCCGGAGGTGGTGGCGCGGTTGCTGCTGCCGCAGCGGTCTTCGGCCACCCGCTTCATGCCTTCTCGATAGACTCCGAATTGCTTTGAGCGCCGTTGGACTGACGCGAGCGACTTGAGTCAGAAGACAAGACCAAAAATGAAATGATGCGCCAGATGATTCATACCTGCCTGCAAAATGCCTTGCCATTTCACTTCGTGCTGACGGACAGCTGGTTCGCTTCGGAGGAGAACTTTGACTTCATCACGAGCCGGGGCAAGCACTTCATGGCGGCCCTGAAGAGCAACCGGCTGGTGGCGTTGAGCCAGGAAGACTGGAAGAAAAAGCGTTTCGTGCGCGTAGACGAGCTGCGATTTTCAGCGCAAGGCGCCGTGCAAGGCTGGCTCAAGGGGTCTGCCGCCTGGGCCATGCGCAGGCTGTGGCGGGCATAATTGCGATTCGGAATTCCCCACTTCAGCCGCCCGTCGTTTCCCAAATCAGCACAATCCATGTCCCGCAACCCAGCACGCCCCCTCAGGAAGCCGATCTCCGCGGCCCTCGCCCCCGAAGAGCAAGCGGCACTGGCACTGCTTCATCTCGAAAAAGGCCGCTTTCGTGATGCCATTGACTGCTACAAGACCCTGCTGAAGACCGGGCAGCGCCCCGAATGGCTGGCCGGGCTGGCCAGCGCCTATGCCGGACGCGCACAAGCGCTTGCCGACAAAGGCATGCGACGTGAAGCGATTGAGCTATGGCGCAGCCGTGCCGAGGTTTGCCACACGGCGCTGTGGGAAGGCCCCTACGCAGGCTGGCTGATGGCCGAGGGCAGAATGAGCGAGGTGCTGGGCGATCTGTCCAGGCGCCGCGCCGCATCCGATGGCAAAGCCGACGACGGGCTCGCCGCCCTGGAAGCGCAGTTGGCCCCCGGCTTGTTGTCAGCCGACGATGCCGCCTTGAAGCAACTGCCGGCCGGGTCGCTGCTGTTGCAGCACCGCCCGCTCGCCCTGGCGGCGCTGGCGGCCTACGCCCGCCAGGACGCGGCCGCGCTGGAGGAGGCACTGGCAGGCATTTCCTTTCGTTCGCCCTATCGCGACCTGCGCTCGCTGCTCAAGGCGATGGCGCTTTGGGAGACTGATCGCGAGGCGGCGCGCGCAGCCATCGAGCGCGTGCCGCGGACCAGCCCATTCGAGCCACTCGCGGCACCCTTGCGCAGCGTGCTGGCGTCAGGTTCCGAGCGTTTGCAGCATTGGGTCCGTCTCAACGGCAGCCAGCAATTGATTGCGCTGGACTTGCTGGGCTGCCCGCGCACATGGGCTCCCTTGTTGCAAGCCCTGGCTGCTGCCAAAGCCGATCTGGCTCCCACTGAGCTGTTCGATCTGGTGCAGCGCAACGCGCGCGTTTTGCCCGAAGCGCTTGCCACGCGCGTGTGGCAATGGCTGGCTCCGTGGGCGCAGCGGCGCGGTTGTGCGAGCCCGCTGATCTTTGGCAAGCCATCCCGGGCGCACCAGGAGTGCGCCACCGCACTGGCGGTCGAGATCAAAGGAGAGTTCGGCCATGCCGAGGAGCATTGGCTGGACGCGGTGGACCTGCTGGCCAGCAGCAAGGACACCGATGACCGGCTGCGCGCGGCGATGGTGCTGCGCCACATGGCGACCAGAAAAAAGCATTTGTCTCGCGAAGGGATGCTCGACAAGGCGGGCGCCGGGTATTTAACGCGCAGCCTGGAGTTTGACGCCAGTGACTGCGATGTACACGTTCGGCTGGTGGCGTACTGGCGACACCATGGCGATTTGAAAAAAGCCCGTGAACGCCTGGACGCAGGGCTGAGCCTGTTTCCCGACAGCGCGGCGCTGCTGGGCGAAGCGGTTGAAACCGCGCTGGCGACCAGCGCCTTCAAAAAGGCGGCCACCACGGCACGCCGCCTGCTGGCGCTCGATCCGCTCAACCGCAAGGTGCGCACCCTGCTTGGCAACGCCCATTTGTCACATGCCGGCAAGCACATCGCGGCAGGCAAGCTGGAGCCGGCGAAAAAGGAAATCGAAGAAGCGCGCAGCTGGCTGGGCGCCGCTGCCGAGCAGGGTCGCCTGCAACTGCTGCTGGCCTGGACCGAAGCGCAAGGAAGCCCTGAGCGGCTGCGCCTGGCGCAACTTGCCGTGACGACCTGGGGCGGCGGGCTGGCCGCTGGCTGGCGCCTGCTGCGGGAGGCGCAGGGCATCTTTGCCCGTGTTGACTTGGCTTCGGCGAACTGGCTGCTCAGTGAAGCAGGCATCGATTCAGCCAAAGCACTGGCGCCAGCCGATGTCCTGGAGCTGGTGCAGGTGCTGGAACAAGAGGCGCCTGTCGCCCGCAAGGGGGCAGCCCCGCTGGCGCCCTGGCGCAAGGCGCTGGCGGCGCTGGCTTCGGCCCCGCTGTTCGACGCCGAGACGACCGTGAGAATCTGCGAGGCATGGAGTAGCCACAAGGAGCACGATCTGCTTGAAAAGTTCGCCACGGCCGCACGCAAGCGCTGGCCGGACTGGCCCGTCTTTGTTTACCACGCAGTGGCCGCACGCTTTGGCAAGACCGGAGGGATTGCGACCGAGCGCGACTTCGATGATCTGGAGCGCGCGGGGAAGCTCGCACAGAAAAACAAGGATTTCAAACTGAACTCGCGCATCGAGGCGCTGTTCGAGGCCGATGATCCAGGCCCTGACTTTGATGATTCGCACCCGATGGAGGGGCCGCCACTCCAGGTGCTGCAGGCGCTTCGGGAGATGCTCGAACAGACCATCATGATGGATGGCGGCAAGTCCTTCCTGAAAAAGGCCCGCGACAGTTTTGGCGATGCGCTGATCCGCCAGCTTGAGAAGGAGTGTGGCGGCGACAAGAAGGCATTTTTTGGTCGCCTGATTGAACTGACCATGGCTGAAATGGCCAGACCTTTTGGCCAGCCGTTCCAGCCCGCGACGATCATAAACAAGGCCGCGCCAGCCAAACCCATAGCGCCCGCCCAAGGGCAAGAAAGCCTGTTCGATGAGTGACCCCTACCAGGTGCTGGGCATTGCCCGTGGCGCCGACGATGCCGCAGTCCGCGCCGCCTACCTCGCTGCCGTGCGACTGCACCCGCCTGAGCGCGATGCCGAGCGCTTTGCAGCCGTGCGCAGGGCGTTTGACACGGTGTCGAGCGCACGCTTGCGGCTTGAGCACGAGTTGTTTAACCAGGAACCGCCGACCCTCGATGGATTGCTGCATTTGCTGCAGGCCGATTTTTCTCCACGCCGCCCCGACACCGCCAGCCTGCTGCGCCTGCTCAAAGGGGGGCAATGATGGACGCTGAGGCGAAAGAGCGCTTGATCGATGAGTTTCGGGCCTGCCTGGAGGATTGGGAGCCGGCCGATGGCAACGCTTGCGACGCAGCAGGAGACGGGCCTGCGGTGGATCTGGCGCTGCTGTTCGCCGAATTGTCGGTGTTGCGCAATGAAGTTCGGGCCGAGGCACGCCAGTTCAAGACGGCGCTGGACGACATGCGCGCGCTCACCGAATTGCTCAGTGAACAAAACCGCCGGCTGGCGCAGGACCTGGAGCGCGCGCGCGAAGCCGAAGGCGCGGCGCTTCGCCAGAGCGAGCGCCGGTTGTTGCTTGAGATACTGGAGATTCGCGACCGCATTGGCGCTGCCATGGGTGTTTTTAGTGCCTATCGTCCCGGTTGGCTTTCCCGCCTGGCACCGGCCGAAACCCGGCTGGCACAGGGCCTGGGCGAAGGTATCACGCTGACCCTGCGCCGGCTGGACGATGTGCTCGCCGAGCGGCGCGTACGCGCCATCGAAGCGGTCGGGGGTCGGCTTGACCCCAACACCATGCGCGCCATTGCGACCGCCGTTGACGCGGACCGTGCCCCAGGTGAAGTACTGAGAGAGGCGCGACGCGGTTATATGCGCGATGACGAACTGCTGCGCCTGGCAGAAGTCATCGTTAACAAAAGAGAGAATCAAATATGAGCGACACCATTGTTGGAATTGATCTGGGCACCACCAATTCCGAAATTGCCATCGTCCGAAACGGCCGGGTTGAAGTCATTGATATTGAAAATGGCGTGCCGATGCTGCCTTCGGTGGTCGGCCTGGGTGACGACAACGCCTTGCTGGTGGGCGCAGCCGCGCGCAATCAATACGTGCTTCACCCCGAGCGCACGATTCGTTCGGTCAAGCGGCGCATGGGTGAGGCCACGCGCCTGGAACTGGGCGGCAAGCAATACAGTCCCCCCGAGATCTCGGCCATGATCCTGCTGCGGCTCAAGAAGGTTGCCGAAGCGCATCTGGGCACGCCGGTCAAGCGGGCGGTGATCACCGTTCCGGCTTACTTTTCAGATGCCCAGCGCCAGGCCACCCGTGAAGCCGGGGAAATCGCCGGGCTGGAGGTGGTGCGCATTCTCAACGAACCCACCGCCGCCGCGCTGGCCTACGGCGCCCACCGCAGTACCGATGCGGGTTCAGCCGCCAGTGCGGTGGCGCGCAAGGCGCTGGTTTACGACCTTGGCGGCGGCACTTTCGACGTGTCGATTGTCAACATGGAAGGCGATGTGGTCGAGGTGCTGGCAAGCCACGGCAACAACCGCCTGGGCGGCGATGACTTTGATCGCTGCATTGTCGATTTCGTGCTGGACCACCTGAACAGCGCCCACGGCATCGATGCCGCAACGGCAGCGGCCTCGCCGATTGCCATGGCACGCCTGCAGCGTGCGGCGGAAGCCGCCAAGATTACGCTCTCGGATCGCCCCTATGCGACGCTGGCTGAAGAGTTTTTATTCGAAAAGGACGGCGCGCCCGTTCACTTGTCGCTTGAAATTTCGCGCCACGAATACGAGGCCTTGATCGAGCCCTACATTTCCGAGACCATGGACGCCGTCCATGTGGCGCTGAGCGGCGCCCGGCTGGCCGTCTCGGATCTGGACGAAGTGCTGCTGGTGGGCGGTGCCACGCGCACGCCCATGGTGTCACGCTTGCTGGAGGCCTTGACCGGCATTGCGCCCCATGGCGAGATCAATCCCGATTTGTGCGTGGCCATGGGTGCTGCGATTCAGGGCCAGACCATTGCCGGCGGTGCATCGCCCACGGTGCTGATCGATGTCACACCCTACACCTTTGGCACCAGCACGTTCGGCTTTCTTGATGGCCGGGAATACCCCTGCTGTTTTGTTCCGCTGATCCGCCGCAATACGCCGATACCGGCCTCGCGCAGCGAGGTCTTTTACACCCTGGTGGACAACCAGGAGAAGGTCGATGTCACGGTATATCAGGGCGAAGCGCCAGACGCACTCGACAATATCGAGATCGGCCGCTTTCTGGTGGAGGGCCTGCGCAAGGTACCGTCCGGCAACCCCATCGTGCTGGAGTTTTCTATCGACATCAACGGAATTCTCCAGGTTCGCGCCAGCGAGAAGAAAACCGGACTTGAATACGCCATCACCATCGACAACGCGATTTCCCGCTTTGAGGACGGCAAGCTCGACCAGGCGCGTGACCGCATCCGCGCCATGTTTGGTGACGATGCATCGTCGCTTGCACATGGCAGTGCTGATGCGGATGATGCGTCGCCAAACGCTGAGCAGCTGGAGGAGCGCCGCAGCAGGGTGGAGGCGCTCGCGCTGATTGAGAAGGCCGAGCGACTGCTCAAGACCGCAGGCGCGGATGACCGCGAGGATCTGATCGACAGCATCGAAGCCGTGCGCGACGCCATGGGCGCAGACGCAGTGGAAGCTGAGGCTGGACTCGAACAAGCCATGGCGGCATTGGCCGACGTGCTGTACTACCTCGACCAGTGATGCAAGGTCTGGAACCGCTGGAGCGCTGCCCGGCTTGCCGCGCGCGTCTGGGCGAGGCGGATGTATGTACGCGCTGCGGAAGCGATTTCTCCATTTCCCGGCGTGCGCAGCGCCAGGCGGCAGCGCTTGCGTGCGTCGCAGTGCAAGAATTGGCACGCGGCCATAACCGGCAAGCCGCAGCTGCGGCTGCGACCGCATCCCAGCTGGCCAACCCGCTGCTGGCGCAAGCGGTAACAAGAGCGATCAGACGACGGGAAGGGAAATAGATTTTTACCGGCACCGATTGCGGAGTCACGCAATGAGCCTCCCGTGCTGGAGTGGTGCTCATGCGTAGACTGCATCAGCAGGGTTTGCATTTCAAACGCATGCCTCAAATGGATAAAGTCAAGCTGAGTACACCCAGAATCTGCTTCCCCTCATCTACGGCCGCGTCACGCTGGGTTTCACCGAAGCCGGCTTTGAAGCGGTGGCGTTGGCATTGCTGAAAACGCTTGGAAAGCCATCGCGCAACGGCAGCAAGGGGAAGTCAGCAATCCTCACCACAGGCGTTTGAATGCATCCGCCAAGCCGCCCAAGGTGGCTTGCGCAAGACTGGCCGTTTTCCTGTCCAGCGGCGCATGGCGGCAATTTGGGCAGGCGCTGAAGAACTCGCCAGGCATCAGGGCGTCACTGCGCGGCGCGACGGTTTTGGACCAGTGGCAGGCGGGGCAGGTGTAGGTGGTTGGGGGTGGTGGAATGGGCATGGGGAACCTTATCAATGTGTATTTACGGCATTTTCCAAACGTAGCTTGAGTACATCCAAAAATTGCCGATCAGCAACAAAAGATTGATGCTCGCGGGCCAGACCATTTGCTTGATCTGCAAGCGCTTTCTCTATCGGCAAAAACACCGGCATGACAACCACCCGGCAGGCATCAATTAGTTCTGCCTGCAGATTTGCAGTTGTTTGATCAACATGATCTGCCAAAGCCCGAGCTTGCTTCTGCATTGCTTGGGAGTATTCCTCCTGTTTTTTCGTTTCTTGGTAATAGTCGTAAATACCACGAACGGCATCGATAGCGGGACCAATGAATGGAGCAGCTTTTCCAGCAAATCGCCCTGCGTTTCCAGCCATCTTTTCAATTGTCTTTGCCCCCGTGCCTTTCATTAAGCTCGGTATCCATTCTTTAGTCAGTTGCAAAGCCGCTTTTGTCGCCACCTGGGTTGCTTTTTCGGCACTTTCCTTGCCAACTTTTGAGGCAAAGTTCTTCATGTTGTCAAGGATGAAGCTGTCCGCTTGAGATTCCCCTTGTTTCTGGTTCTCGTGAGATGCGCTGGATTTAAATTGTCTTGCTGTCGCATCGGTGGCAACGCGGATGGATTCGATATCCGCGAGAGAAGCGCCTAGCGCTGAAAGAGTCGCACCCGCTGCAGTAATTTCACGCTCCATCGCTTGCGTTGTCGCTGTCACTGCCGCTTGCATTGCCGCCTGCATTGCTGATTCATCACGAGCCTCTACGGCGGCGTGAAAAGCTGAACTGAACCCAACTGCAGCGCGTCGAACTGCGCCTGTGACAGCGGCAAGAACTCTTTCCTTTTCACCGCGCACAACAGTTTGGTGTTCTGTGATGAGTCGTGCATCAATACTCGTCTCCATGCTGTTTAACTTGGCAAGAGCAGCATCAATCAGTTTAAGCACGCGCTGGCGCAAAGTTGCCGCCACTTCATGGGTCCCCGTCTGGCGTAGCATTGTTTCGATGTCCCGTGCCAATGCAGGCAAGCCACTAGCGGCGATTAAATTATGTTTGTTGCTGAGTTTTCCCTTCAATGCCAATTCGGCATTGACCAGTCTCACGGGTACCTTTTTCGATAAATCACTTAAGCCTTTGGCCTGTCCGGCAGCATCTATGTTGGAAATAATTTTTTCATAAATAAATCTATAGTTAATATCCGATTCAGAATATCCATCTTTATTATTGACAATCACCATGACGGGTTTTTCTGCAGTTACAATATCAATAATTTCGTCATAGATTGATTTTTCGTCAAAGCTGCCATTGGTGCTCAAAATGAAAAGAACAACATCGCTTTCACTCAGCTGTTCACGCGAAACGCGTTCGTGCTCTGCTGGTGCATCAATGCCAGGAGTATCCAGCAGCTTGAAGCCATTCCATTCATAAGAAGTGACAGCACTGGTTTCAGGGCGATCAGCCACGGCAGCGCGTTCTTCGCCCATCAAGGCATTCAGCAGAGTGCTTTTGCCGGCGTTGTAAATTCCAAAAACCATCACCACGGGAGTCGCATCAGAAGCGCGGTTTGCAATGAAGTTTGCAAGCTCCTGGGCGGGTGCCTCACCAACATGCTTGGTTAATAAGGGAAGTCCGTCGGCAAGAATGCCAGACACAATACTGATTTCAGATTTCATTGGGGCGAACCTCATTTATAAGCGTCATTTTAAATATCTCAAGGGCTGTGACAATGTTTCGGCTGTTGGTTTCCAGTGGGATTAAATAATCCTGGTCCAATTTTTGAAAGGTTTTCAGAACTGCGGCCTGAGCGATATCGCTGGCGGCGCGAGTAGTTTGGGCAATGACTTCACGCGTGTTATCGCCGACACGCACAGTAATAATGGTTTCACCTGACAAGGCACTGCCTGCCTTTGAGCCGGCCCAGCTACCAGCAGCTGCTGCAGCTGTTCCGGCTGCAGCACTCACGAGAAGGCTTGTACCACCTGTTGGTATGGCTAATATAATCCCAATTCCCCCGATGAGTCCTCCCAATGCACCGCCAATGGCGCGTCCCTTGCCTTTATTGGACAAAGTAATATCTTCAGTGAGGTCGCAAAACTCCGGGAGATCTTTGAATTCATCGAACTTAACTGCTTCATTAATAGATGTTTGCGTGTCTAGTAGCACCTCGGCCAGTGCCTCATTGGTATGACGAACCACGATATCCTGAACGAGTTGGCCGCACGCGCGGGACAAGGCCTTGACATCTCGACTTGTTCGCTGCCGCATGACTTCCTGCTCAATCGCAAGGTCAAGTTCGAGCATGACACGGCCAGTCACTGCTTGCTGCTTGCGCACCAGGCTCGTACGCTGGCGAGTAACACTGTCTTCCAAATTTTTAAGGTCGGCACGCAAACTTGTGACCGACAGTTCTCCAACAAGTACCATATCAACGAAAGTCCGCAGATTGTTCAGTGGCGCTGCCTTTTTCAGGCTGACGCCTTGAGTCTGAGTGAGTGACGTTAATTTTTCAAACAAACCCGACATGCCACTCTCGCGCAGCATTGCCGGATCATCACCATTTTCCTGGGCAAAAGTTACCGAGATTGTGATCACATCGGCATCGAGCAAATCCCGAGTTGGCATATCGACTTTTGCCAGTATTTCCTGGCTAACATAATCAATTTGATTTTTTCGATCTTTCGGCGTTTTCATTAAAAGTTTTTTAATCTTGTTGCCCTCGTCATCAAAATCAATCTCGACTTTGTCGCAACGGGAAATAACTACAACGAAGGCCTTGCGTGCATGCAATAAATGGGTAATCTCGTCAAGGTCACTGGCGCGCCCAGGTTGACCTGAGTTCATTGGATAAACGATCAGGTCAGCCGCATCCGCATAACTTTTGCTGAGTTCACCATTCTCTGGGGTCACTGAATGCAAGCCCGGTGAATCAACCCAAGTCAAGCCGGGAAGGCGAAATCCCTGTATCTCGGTGGTTGTTTCCATCGCGCCAACAGAAAACTTTCCTCTTGCATGCAAGGCTTTTCTCTTCTGCTCTACCTCTGCACTATTTGCCGCATCCTCCATAAAAAACGTAGGCTGAAAACCTGTTTCCTGGGCTAAACGGATAAGCCTGGAATCAGGATCACCGTGACCGTAAGCAATGTAATTGCCTATAGAACTTTTTCCTGCCTTCACTTTGCCATAAACAAAAACCAGGAGAGAATCACCATAGTGTTCTCGAAACTCGGTGTTCCGGTCGTATTTTTCAATCTTGTTTTTCCATACGGCAAGTCGCGCTGCTACTTTCTCGTCTGCACTGCGTGCCGCCTGTACCAAAGGATTGTCATGAGCCAAGTGATCTTTGGCAGTATCGCCAATAGTGTGTTCAAGCGAATCGGCAAGCCGGTTCAAGGCAGCCATCAATGCCGCCTCTCGTGCATGCACATTTTCCTTGGCCTCAGAAAACTGATTGCTTAACCCTGCCATGGATGAAATGAACGCTTGCCTTGAATCAGGAAAATTAATGTTATTCATTACTGTCATGCATCCACCTCGGAAGTTTTTATATCAACGATGACTTGGCGCAATTTTTTTAAATCCTTAATTTCCTTATTCAAACGAGTCAACTCCTGACGGGCCACCGAAGCAATATCGTTTTCCGATGCACCAGCTACCAATTGAGTCAAAATTTCGACCGACTTTTGATTATCTTTAACAGCTTTGCGTAACTGCGTAAAGTTGAACGATGACGGCACTGGCTCCTCCGTAATAGAATGCGATTTTTGTAGCGCGATCAATCCAATTTTGGCGTAAAAAACAATAGCTTTACGCTCTTCTTCAGCCCGCTTTTCTTTTGCTTGATGCTCGACACGCTCGCGTGCTTCTTGTTCACTTTCGGTGCTCGAATTATCCGAGTCAGAAAAAACTTTGTTGCCAGTAACGCCTTCATAAGCCGCTCCTGCGACTGCAATTGGAGCAATAACTGGAAGAGCCACAACAAAAGCAACCTTTTCCCAAAATCCCATATCGCTAAAAAATCCCATATATCCTCCTTAATATATTTTGTCGTACGCAGCAAATTTTGTGCGCAATGAATTGATCAATGTTTCTGAGTCTTTGGTAAAAGCCTGAGTTGATTGATCAAATTTTTTCTGAGCAATAATGCTTTGCTCCATGCGTTTGGCAATTTCTGTATCGACTGCATTGATTAATTCCTTGCAGCTATCATCGATACGCACTTGACGCAGTGTTTGGATATGGCTGTGCATACGCGCCAGGTTTTCAAAAATATACTGCTGCAGTACAGGAATCCGGCTGTACTCGACAAGTTTTTGCTTGCCTTGTAATTTTCCGTTCTGGTAGCTCGTGAAAGAGACCTGGAATAAACGCGGTTCAATCCCAAGGCAGCTTTTGATTTGATGCTGCACCTTTTGAGCAATTGCATCGATGACTTCTTCATTCGAGTCAAGTCGCGTCAGTATGACTACAAGGCGCTCCTCAAGCCCGTGCCTAGCTCCCGGCTGGCCTGCAAGCTCTAAAAGAAATTTAACCTCCGCTTGATCTAGTTCACCAACTCCTGGGTCATGAACAAAAAGCAAAACGTCGGCAATGCCCAAGGCATCCCAGGCTTCCTTGTCATCTTCTTCGGTAGCGTCCAGGCCAGGGGTGTCAACGAAAATGAAATCCTGATGCGACAGTGTTTGGTTTTGCACTGTCGTTCTCACGGCGCCAGTGGCAAACAGCTCTGTTTCAAGATGGTCGGTTAGTGCATTCAACAACGAACTCTTCCCCGCCTTGAGCAGACCACATGTGGTTATTCGAAGCGGTTGCGCTGTTGCGGAAAGGGCACTGTCAAGAGCAGACGTTAACTGACCGCCATCATTCAAATATTGATTTAACTTTTTATAAGTTGATATTTTTAAATCTGAACTCATAAATTTCCTTTTTTCATTGATTTCTTCTAGAGGGGCTTGGGCCTGATCTGTGGTGGCTTTACGCCACGGGTCAGGCGGGGGTGCAGGCAGAGATGCTTGCCTGGTGTTACTGGCCGTCTTGGCCGCGTGCAGTGGCCAGAACTTGGCAGGTAAGGGCAGTCAAGCTTGGGCTGCCTTGTGCAGCCGGCTGACGTAAATGCTCAGTGCAGCGGTGGAAAGAGCGCCTGCCGCAAAGGCGATGGCAAACGCAGCCAGGCTTTCAAGAGGTGAAGTGGTAGTGATCATGGTTTCGTCCTTATTTGGAGTTGGTGATGGAAAAAATGGGTGTGCAGTGCGTCATGCTTGCCCAAGGTAACCCCGCAACTGGCTTTCCAGTTCTGCCTGCATGCCTTCCGGGCTGATGACGTGGATGCTGGGCAGCCAGTAGCGCACGATGGGCAAAATCTGGTTCGGGTGGGCGATGGTGCCGGAGATGATCAGGCCGCCGTCCTCCAGTTTTTTCTCAATCTTCTGGCCGCCTATGAGCTTGCGGCGCAAAAAGTAGTCGGCTGCGTGCCGCGCCACCTTGAGCACCACTTCGGTTTTTTTCAGGTTCATCCAGATGCTGTCTTCCTCGTTGACGTTCTTGACGATGGCCGGGTCGGGCGTGAAAGTTTCCGGCCATACCAGCAGCCGGTCGATCTTGCTGAACGCATAGGACTTGAGCTGGCCTGCATCCGTGGCGGCCAGGTACCAGATGCCGTCCTGGTTCACCAGCTTGTAGGGCCGCACGGATTCAACCAGCTTGGAGCCGGCGGGTTTGAGGTATTCGTAACTGACGGCGTGGCATTCCTCGATGGCATGCTTCAGCTGGTTGAACAACTGCTCTTTACCGCGCAGGTCTTCGTAGTTATGGCCCCGGATCAACAGCGCACTCTGCAGACGGTTTTCCAGAATGGACTTTAAAAAATCTGTCGAGAGCATGGGGTGCAGACCTTGCAGCCCAGCCAGGCTGGCGAAACGCTGCACGTCCTTGAAGTTGAGCGTGCCCAGGCGCATTCGGTTGATCGAGTAAACGCCTTCTTTCTTTTCCAGCTCCAGGAAGGCAAAGCGCTCGTTCAAATCACGCTGAATGGTGCGCAGGTTGACGCCAAACTCTTCAGCCAGCGCGTGCGGGTCGAGTTTTTCGCCTTCATTGAGGCGACGCAGGATCTCGGTCAGCCGGTAGGCAATGGTTTCCTGGAGTTTTGGTTTGCTGGGCATGTCGGAAGGCTTCGATGTTGGGGTGCCACAAAAAAGCTTTGCGGCATGTAACCCATCGTAAGCGTCGCCTCTGACAAACCACGTCGTTTTTGGCGACGCCTCAAACTTTTTCCAAAAAGCCGGGCCAAGCGTGCAATGGCGCGGCTTTCTACAATAGCGCCCATGAAGCCGATTACCTACACCCGCGCCCAGCAACTCCCCGCCCTTCTGGCGCAACGCATCCTGATCCTCGACGGCGCGATGGGCACCATGATCCAGCGCTTCAGGCTCAGCGAGGCCCAGTACCGGGGCGAGCGCTTCAAGGACTTTCACAAGGACGTGAAGGGCAACAACGAGTTGCTGAGCCTGACGCGCCCCGACGTGATTCGCGACATCCACGAAGGCTACCTGGCCGCCGGCGCCGACATGATCGAAACCAACACCTTCGGCGCGACCACCGTGGCACAGGCCGACTACGACATGGCCGACCTGGCGGTGGAGATGAACTACGAATCGGCGCGCATTGCCCGGGCCGCCTGCGACAAGTTCTCGACACCCGGGAAGCCGCGCTTTGTCGTCGGCGCGCTCGGCCCCACGCCGAAAACCGCCAGCATCAGCCCCGACGTGAACGACGCAGGCGCGCGCAACACCAGTTTCGAGGAACTGCGCAAGGCCTATTACGAGCAGACCGAGGCGCTGGTCAGGGGCGGCAGCGACGTGCTGCTGGTCGAGACGATTTTCGACACGCTCAACGCCAAGGCGGCGCTGTTTGCCATCGACGAGTATTTCGAGAACTCCGGCGAGCGCCTGCCGCTGATCATCAGCGGCACCGTGACCGATGCCTCTGGCCGCATTTTGAGCGGCCAGACCGTGACGGCCTTCTGGCACAGCGTGCGCCACGCCGAGCCGCTGGCCGTGGGCCTGAACTGCGCGCTGGGCGCGGCATTGATGCGCCCCTACATCCAGGAACTGGCCAAGGCCGCGCCCGACACCTTCATCAGCTGCTACCCGAACGCCGGCCTGCCCAACCCGATGAGCGACACCGGCTTCGATGAAACGCCCGATGTCACGTCGCGCCTGCTGCATGAGTTTGCGGCCGAAGGGCTGGTCAACATCGTCGGCGGCTGCTGCGGCACCACGCCCGAGCACATCGCGGCGATTGCCCGCGCCGTCGCGCCCATGGGCGGGCGCAGGCTGCAGCGCAATGGTTTTTACGCTGAAGAAGCTGCGTAGATAAGGAAAATAAGGAAAAGCCGCAAGCGCTTTCAGCGCCTTGCCGGCAGGCGCGGCATCACAGGCGGGTCCGGGAGGCGATTTCCTGCTCCATCGCCTGCGTCAGCTGGACATACATCTTGAGCTTGTCGGTAATCTCGCGCAGGCGCACGCCGATTTGCAGGGACAGGGCCAGGATCAGCTTGGCGGCCACGGGCGCATTTTCCTGCATCAGCCGGTTCAAGGCCTCGCGCGTCAGGATGGCGCAGCGCAGCGGGGTGGCGGCAATGCAGGTGGCGTAGCGCGGCTGGGCGTCCAGCAGGCCCAGCTCGCCAATCAGGCTGCCCGGCCCCAGCACGGTGATGGTGATGGGCTCGACGCGGCTCACCACCAGCGTTTCCACGGTCACTTCGCCGTCGAGCAGCAGCAGCATGAAGCCGGTGTCGCGCGCATCGCCTTCACGAATAAAGATCGTTCCCTTGGCCACCAGTTGCGGCTGCATGTAACGCACGATGACGCGGGCTTCCTCAAGCGTCAGCTGCATCAGGGCGGTCGGGGCCATCAGCAGCTCGGCCGCGAGGTCAGCCGACCCGGAGCCTTCCGTCGTGTCCTGCGGCCCACCGTCAGTGTGTAAGAAAGTTTTCTTGAAAATGTTTTTTAACATGGGGGGCGCTGGGTAATTTGATGGCTGACGGCTTGCTGCCGGCATTCGATGCTTAAAATCGAGCTTAACTCAAGGAGCGTTGCAGCGAAACGGTGGTTTCGTCAGGCTTGGGTAAACAGGGCCGCCCCCTCCCTTTTTAGCAACGACGCTCACCTTTATTCCAAGGTGAGCCATGTCCGCAATTCCGATTACCGCGCAAGTCGCCCCGCAAGTCCCGCCCATGAGGCTGTCCGGCCTGGAGCCCGTCACCATCGGCGCAGATTCCCTGTTCGTCAACATCGGCGAGCGCACCAACGTCACCGGCTCCAAAGCCTTCGCCCGCATGATTCTGAACGGCGACTTTGAAGCGGCGCTGGCGGTGGCGCGCCAGCAGGTCGAAAACGGCGCGCAGATCATCGACATCAACATGGACGAGGCCATGCTCGACAGCCAGGCCGCCATGGTGCGCTTTTTGAACCTGATTGCCGGCGAGCCCGACATTGCGCGCGTGCCCATCATGATCGACAGCTCCAAGTGGAGCGTCATCGAGGCCGGCCTGCGCTGCATCCAGGGCAAGGGCATCGTCAATTCGATTTCGATGAAGGAAGGCGTGGAAGCCTTCAAGCACCAGGCCAAATTGCTCAAGCGCTATGGCGCCGCCGCCGTCGTCATGGCCTTCGATGAACAGGGCCAGGCCGACACCTACGAGCGAAAAATCAGCATCTGCGAGCGCGCTTACCGCGTGCTGGTCGATGAGATCGGTTTCCCGCCCGAAGACATCATTTTTGACCCCAACATCTTTGCCATCGCCACCGGCATCGACGAGCACAACAACTACGCGGTCGATTTCATCGAGGCGACGCGCTGGATCAAGGCCAACCTGCCCGGCGCCAAGGTCTCGGGCGGCGTGTCCAACGTGTCCTTCAGCTTTCGCGGCAACGACCCGGTGCGCGAAGCCATTCACACGGTGTTTTTGTACCACGCGATCCAGGCCGGCATGGACATGGGCATCGTCAACGCCGGCATGATGGGCGTCTATGACGAGCTGGAGCCGGTGCTGCGCGAGCGCGTCGAGGACGTGGTGCTGAACCGCCAGCCGGTTTACAAGCCCGGCGAGCCCGAACTCACGCCCGGCGAACGCCTGATCGAAGTGGCCGAAACGGCGAAAAGCGGCGCCAGGGACGACAGCAAGAAGTACGAATGGCGCGCGCTGCCGATACGCGCCCGCCTGTCGCATGCGCTGGTGCATGGCAACAACGAATTCATCACCGAGGACACCGAGGAAGTCTGGCAGGCCATCAAGGCCGAGGGCGGGCGGCCGCTGCACGTCATCGAAGGCCCGCTGATGGACGGCATGAACGTGGTCGGCGACCTGTTCGGCCAGGGCAAGATGTTTTTGCCGCAGGTCGTGAAAAGCGCGCGCGTCATGAAGCAGGCCGTGGCGCATCTGCTGCCCTACATCGAGGCTGAAAAGCTGCTGCTCGAAGCCGCCGGCGGCGACGTGAAGACCAAGGGCAAGATCATCATTGCCACCGTCAAGGGCGATGTGCATGACATCGGCAAGAACATCGTCACCGTGGTCTTGCAGTGCAACAACTTCGAGGTCGTGAACATGGGCGTGATGGTGCCCTGCCACGAAATCCTGGCGCTGGCGAAAGCCGAAGGCGCGCACATCGTCGGCCTGTCGGGCCTGATCACGCCCAGCCTTGAAGAAATGCAGTATGTCGCCGCTGAAATGCAGAAGGACGAGCATTTCCGCCTGAACAAGATTCCGCTCTTGATTGGCGGCGCCACCACCAGCCGCGTCCACACGGCGGTGAAAATCTCGCCGCACTACGAAGGCCCGGTGGTCTATGTGCCCGACGCGTCGCGCAGCGTCAGCGTGGCGCAAAGCCTGCTGTCGGAGCAGGCGGCCAAATACATCGCCGAGCTGAATGCCGACTACGACAAGGTGCGCACCCAGCACGCCAACAAAAAGCAGACGCCGATGTGGCCACTGGCCAAAGCCCGGGCCAACGCCACGCCCATCGACTGGACGCACTACACGCCGCCGGTTCCCAAGTTCATCGGCCGGCGCGTGTTCAAGAACTTCGACCTGGCCGAGCTGGCGCAGTTCATCGACTGGGGGCCGTTTTTCCAGACCTGGGACCTGGCGGGTCCGTTTCCGGCCATCCTGACGGACGAGGTGGTTGGCGTCGAGGCGACACGCGTTTATGCCGATGCCCAGAAAATGCTCAAGCGCCTGATCGAAGGGCGCTGGCTCACGGCCAGCGGCGTGATGGCCTTGCTGCCGGCCAACAGCGTCGGCGACGACATCGAGATCTACACCGACGAGTCGCGCACCGAGGTGGCGATGACCTGGCACGGCCTGCGCCAGCAGACCGAAAAAACGGCGGCGGGCGGCGTGATGCGCCCCAGCCGCTGCCTGGCCGATTTTGTCGCGCCGAAACTTCTTGCTCCTGAATTGATAGCTGCCCGTGCAGATGCAGCGTGCGCTACAGGCCAAAAAGACTCAAAAATTGCCGATTACATCGGTATTTTTGCCGTCACCGCTGGACTGGGCGCCGGGAAGAAGGAAAAACAGTTCCAGGCCGAGCATGACGACTACTCGTCCATCCTGTTCAAGTCGCTGGCCGACCGGCTCGCCGAAGCCTTTGCCGAGGCGCTGCACCAGCGCGTGCGCAAGGACTTGTGGGGCTACGCGCCGGCCGAGTCGCTGGGCACGGATGCGCTGATCGCCGAGCAATACCAGGGCATCCGTCCCGCGCCCGGCTACCCGGCCTGCCCGGACCACAGCGTGAAAAAGGAGATGTTCGAGCTGCTCCATGCCGAAGAGATCGGCATGGCGCTGACGGAAAGCCTGGCCATGACGCCGGCGGCCAGCGTCAGCGGCTTTTACCTGAGCCACCCGCAAAGCAGCTATTTCAGCGTCGGCAAGATTGGCGACGACCAGTTGCAGGACCTGGCGAAACGGCGCGGCGTCCGGGCCGAGAACCTGGCCAGGCTGCTGGCGCCCAACCTGTAAAACCCGCCTGCCGGTGCGGCTGAAGTGGCGCGGGGGCGCCCGTCTCAGGCGGCGCGGCGCTTGCCGTTCGGCGTCGAACCAGCCGTGACCAGATGCGTGACCGTGCCCTGTTCGGCCAGCGCGGCTCAGGTTTCCTCGCGCAAAGCCAGCTCCCTGCCAAATACTTCAACCACTTTTTCCACGCCGGGCATCACCATCATCTTCAGGTGGGAGCCATCGATGGGCGTCACGCGGATGTCGCCGTGAATGTGCTTCTCCCAGCCCAGACAGTTTCCGGCGGCCAGGTACTGTGTTCTGGCCTGCGTTGCCCGGAAAAGAAGCAGCGATCCGTGGTAGGGCTGCGCCTGGTAGCGGTCCTGCGCCTGGAGGTAGTTGCGGAACAGGTAGAAGTCGGCCACTTCTTGCATGTCGGGTCCGGCGACGGTGGCATTCTCCTGCGCCTTCGCCTGCGTGATGCTGGCCGCTACCGCGCGGTCTCTTTTGTTTTGCTCCGAGCGTTCCATTGCAAACTTCAGCGACCAGTGCCGCAACAGCCACAAGCGCTTGAGCAGCGGAATCCTGCGTTTTTCGGCCTCCGGGGACAGCGTGTCTATCATCCCGAGCCGCGCGATTTTCGCGCCCGCCCGGGTCAGTTGCTGCGCCATTTCAAAGGCGATCACGCCGCCGCCGGAAAAGCCGGCGAGCTGATAGGGGCCGTGCGGGTCCACCGAGCGCACGGCCTCGACATATTGCGCCGCCATGGCCTCAATCGTCGTATGAAAAGGCAGCTTGCCATCAACCCCCTGCGCCTGCAGGCCGTAGAAGGGCTGGTCCGGCCCCAGCCGGTCGGAAATAATCTTGTAGTTGAGCACGTTGCCGCCGGCCCCGTGAATGAAAAACAGCGGACGGCGGCCCGGGCGCCCCCGGCAGATTCTCACCAGCGGAGAAAATGCGCGCGCGGCGGGCCGGGTGAACGGCAAGGCGTCTGCTGCCGATGCGCTGGCGTCCGGCCTGAGGTTGTTTTTGACGGTGGCGGCAAGGGTGGCAAGCGTTGGTGCTTCAAACAAGGTGGCCAGTGGCAGCTCAACGGCGAATTGCTTTCGGATTTGCGCGAACAGCCGGACGGCCGTGAGCGAATGGCCGCCGAGCGCGAAAAAGTCGTCCTCCGAGCTGATTTCCTCGACCCCCAGAAGCTCGCGCCACAGCTGGGCGATGGCGGACTCGACCGGGCACGGGGCGCTCTGGCCGGGGCTGTGGCGCACACTGATGGCGGCAGGTGGCGGCGCCTCGGGCGCGGCATCGGCCACCGCCTTGTCCACTGGCGCATCGTCTGGCCCGGCCCCGCCGAGGATGCCTGGCGCAGTCTGCTCCAAATGCGCGGCCAGTTCCCGAACGGTCGGGAAACGCGCCATGTCGGCAAGGCCGACCCGGCACCCATGCGCCGCATGCAGCCGGTGCTGCACCTGCACCGCCCGGAAAAAGCTCCCGCCCAGATCGAAGAAGTTGTCGGTGGCCGCCACGGTGGGCTGGCCCAGCACCTGCTCCCACACGGCGGCGATGGCCTTTTCGGGCGGGCTTTGCGGCAGCCCGGCGCCAGCATCCGCGGTATCCAGCCGGGGCGGCAGCAACGCGCGCCGGTCCACCTTGCCATTGGGCGTCAGCGGAAACTCGCGCAACATCACGATGGCCCTCGGCAGCATGATGTCAGGCAGTGTTTCGGCCATGCTGCACCGGATGCTCCCGGTGTCGAGCACGCCTTCGCCCTGCGGCGTGATATAGGCGGCCAGGCTCCAGTCGCCCGCTGCGTCCTCCCGGGCAATGACCACGGCGTCCTTGACGCCCGGCTGGCGCAGCAGCACGCTTTCAATTTCGCCCAGCTCGATCCGGTGGCCGCGAATCTTCACCTGATGGTCGATGCGGCCCAGGAACTCCAGCGCGCCGCCGGGGTGGCGGCGCACCAGGTCGCCGGTACGGTAAAAGCGCGCGCCCGGCTCGGCAGGATCGGCAATGAAACGCTCCGCGCTCAGTTCCGGGCGCTGCCAGTAGCCGCCAGACACGCCGGCGCCGCCTATGAGCAGTTCGCCGGCGACCAGCGCCGGGCATTCGGCGCCTGCCGGCGTGCGGATGGACAGCCGCGTGTTGGCAATCGGCTGCCCCAGCGGAACGAAGTCGCCGATGTCCGCCAGCGCGCAGGCGGTTGACCAGACCGTGGTTTCGGTCGGCCCGTACATGTTGAAAAAAGACCCGGGAACCAGGGCCCGAAGTTCCCTCGCCAGCTTCAGGGACAGCGCTTCGCCGCCCACCAGGAGCGCCGACAGGCGGGACAAGGCCTGGCGGCCCAGCGTGTCCGCCACCAGCATCGACGCCATCGAAGGGGTGCATTGCAGGTGCGTCACCTGCTCGTCCAGGATGGTTTGCGCGACCGGGCGATAAGGCAGGGCATTGGAATGCAGGACGATGGTGAAGCCGCGCGTCAGGGTCCAGCAGAGTTCGAGCACCGAGATGTCAAAGCACAGACTGGTCACGGCAATCCACCGGCCGGGCGGGTCGTGGGGAATGCGCGCGTCCAGGCCGGCAAAAAAGTTGAGCACGTTGGGGTGCGTGACGACCACGCCCTTGGGGCGGCCGGTCGAGCCGGAGGTATAGATCAGGTAGGCAATGCGCGGCGCTCCGGCTGGCGCGCCACTGGCCGCCAGGACGGGTGACGGGAAGGAAGGCTGCCCGGGCGCGTCAATCAAAAACACTTTTTCGGCGGGTATGGCCAGCTTGGCCGTGACCGCGCCACACGTCAGGACCAGCGCCGCGCCGGAATCCTCGATCATGTACAAAAGCCGGTCGTGCGGATAGTCGGGGTCCAGCGGCAGGTAGCCCGCGCCAGCTTTCAGGATGGCCAGCACGCCGGCCACCAGATCGGGGCCGCGCTCAAGGCACAGGCCGACAATGTCGCCCGCCCTGACGCCACGCGCCGCGAGGCGGCCAGCCAGTGCCGTGGCCCGGTCATCGAGTTCGCGGTACGACAGCATTTGCCCCCGAAAAGAGAGGGCTGCGTGATGCGGCGTTCGGGCGGCTTGCGCGGCTATCGCCTCATGCACGCCCAGGGTGGCGTCGCAGGGCGTTGCCGTCGCGTTCATCGCCGCCAGCATGCCGGCTTCAGCCTCGGGCAACAGGGGAATCGCCGCCACGCGCGCCGCGCCCGGAAAGGCCTTCAGGTAAGCGGCCAGGTGGCCGGCCATCCGCTGAAGGGTTTCGCTTGAAAAAACGGCGGCATCGGCGACAAGCGACAGGCCTCCGGCATTGGCCATCAGCGCGAGATCGGCCTTGGCCGGGGCCGCCGCGCCGCTCAGGCCAAGGCCAAGGCCGACCTTGCCCCAGTGCTCGCCAGCGCCTGAGCGGCCCAGCCGCGAGGGCAGATCGCGCGGGCAGGGACCGGCCTGGTGCATCCTGGCGACTTCGCCGGCTGCGCGCTCTGCGGCTTGCTGCGCCGAGCCCTCGGGCATCGTTTCAAGCGTCAGGGGAACCCACGGCGACAGCCAGCCCGCCAGTCCGCTGGCGCTGGCATCGAGCACGCGGTCGGAATACAGCATGGAAATCCGTTGCTGTCCGGTCAGGGCCGTCAGCCAGGCAAAGAAGGCCGCGACAGTCGTGGCGCGGTCGGGCGCGGGTGCCTGAAGAAGCCCTACGCGAAGCAGCTGCCGCGCGCCTGGCTGCGATGCGCCCGGCTTTTGCGGGTAGGGAATTTCAACCGGCGCCAGCGTGGCAAAGGCCTGGCGCCAGAATCGCTCGCCCTGGCCGATTTCCGGGGTACGGCTAGCGAGCTGCTCGCGCAGCCGGGCCGCCAGCGTGGGCAGCACCATGCCTGCGGCAAGGGCGGGGCCGGGCGCGGCACCCCAGGCATCGGCCAATCCGCCGAGCACGATGTCGCCCTCGGCGGTGGCGATGCGCACGCCCTCGCCATTCACCTGCAGCACCGTGCCGGGCGCGGCGCCGGAGGCATGCGCCGGGATGCGCGCCGAGCGGACCAGCAGCGTGCGGTCGCCCAGGTAGATTTTGGCGCGTGCCACCGGACTGGCGTAGGGGCCGAAGTCGAGCGCGCCGACGAGGCGCGCGAGTTCGGCGGCGGGGCGCGAAAAGTCAAGGGTGCCGAGTGCCGGCGGACGCGGCGGGCCGTCAGGGCCGCGACCTGCCGCCGTCGCCCCGGACAAAGGCCGTGCGGCGCCTTGCGCGATCGCCGGCATTTCTCCTCCGATCTCCCCGATGATCGATTTAAAGCTCTCAAGGCCCGCTTCGTAGCACCGGGCCCGCAGGCTCAATGCCGTCTCGCCTGCCGCAATGTCAAAGGCCACCTGCCGCACGGCGCGGCTTTCATTCTCCGGCGCCATGTCGCGCCAGCTGACGCCGTGCCTTGTTTCCTGCGTCATGAGCGCCCAGGCCGGCGCGTGCCCGCCGGCATGGCGGGGAAGCAGCGAATCGTGAAAATCGAGGGCCAGCTTTTGCGCGCGGGAAACCAGCTCGACTGGCAACGCACGAGCGCTGGCCATGCTGAAGAGGCAGTCGAACGCAACATCCGGCAGGCTGAGCCACGCAGCCGCGTCAGCCAAAACGGCGATGCCCCGGGCTTGCGCCCAGCGGACGGTGCCCGGCCTGGCGGTAATGACGGCCCGGATGCCGTGCCCGGCATTCAGATAGGCTTCAGCGCAATGAATCAGAAGGCTTTCATCGCCTGAAAAAACGGCACTTGTCGAGTTACTGTTCATGGGGTTCCTTCATGTGCTCAGGGCTGCTGCGGCTGGCCGGCTGGAGGGGCTGCCCGGAAAAAATCCGGGTCATGGTAAATCACGTTGATCTCGCCTGCAGCAGCGCCGGCCCGGCGGCCTTCAAGGACCAGCGAAGCCACGCAGCCGGGCGGCGAGGTCAAGGAAATGGCCCATGCGCACGCTAGCGAGGCGTCGCCAGAGGCCGGCGAAACCTTGAACCAGCCTGGCCCGGTTTTATGGCAGCGGATCGGCGGGTTGGCGAACGACAGCCCGCACCCCCTGGATTTCCAGTAGGCTTCCAGCAGCGTCCAGTAAATGAAGAAGTGGCGCGGCGCATCACCGCCCCGTTCCATCTCGCGGCGCAGCGCATCGGGCAGTTCCACAAAGCCGGCGAGCAGGTCCAGCTCCGCCGTGTCGCCGTCAAGCGACTCCACGTCGATCCCGACCGGCCCGATCCGCGTCACGGCGCACACCACCCGGCTGCGGGTGCGCGCGTGGCTGAAGTAAATGCCCGGGTCTTCAGGCGCCGTCAGCAGGGGCTTGCCGCTGGCTGCGCTTGAAAATGAAAGCTCGCCCGGCGGCACCGCAAGCGCGCTTGCCAGCGCCAGACGGCGCAAGGCATGCGCCAGAATGTAGGCGCGCCGGTCGGCTTCGAGCCGGAATAAGCACGCGCGAAAGCGCTCGAAGGAGTCGAGCCATGCGGCCAGCCCTGACCATTGCGCCTCGTCAAAATCTTTCGGATGCGCTGCCCAGACATGCACCCCGCCCGCTTGATTGATGCTCACGATGCCCCCTGTTCCTGAAAAGAAATTGTATGAACGCCCCATGCGCTTTACAACTGTCCCCATAAAGCAGGGGCGCGCGCGGGCATGCTGTCAATGCGCCAGATTTGAGGAGGTTCAAGCGGATGGAAAATGCCTTATTTCTAATCAAACAAGCCTCTTGCGCAGGTGCAGCATGCCTGTATTGCTATATAAAAAATAGCAAATCCGTTGGCTTGCCAAAACTGCCCTGCAGGCCTGCGCGGTCCTGGCATGGGTACCCATGAATCACGCAGGTTGGCCGGCCAGCTTATTCGCCCCGTCCCTTTTGAGGCGACAGGAGGACGGATTCAACCCTTCCGGCCAGCCCCAGGCCAGCTTGCGCATTGCTTGCCGGTGTTACGTAAAGCAACGTCTTCGGGACGTGAAAAAAATGAAAGCAGGCTGCAGATTTGCTACGGAACGTGACAGGCGCCATGGGAGGGCCCCACGAGGCGCTGGCACTGCCGCGCTGGCTTGCTAATGCGCACCCTTCAAGACCCGCCGGTACTGCACGGCTTCGGCCACATGCGTGAGCTGCACTGTTTTGGCGCCGGCCAGGTCGGCAATGGTGCGCGCCACTTTCAGGCAGCGGTGAATGCCCCGGCCCGACCAGCCCAGCCGCGTCGCCGCCGTGTTGAGGAACTTGGCCGCTGCGGCATCGAGCTGGCATTGCGCATCAATCGCCTGGCCCTGCAGCGCCTGGTTGGCGCTGCCCTGCCGGTCCATGGCGCGCGCCCTGGCCTGCACGACGCGGCTGCGGATGGCGTCCGTGGATTCACCCGGCGGCGTGTTCACCAGCTCGTCGGCGGCCAGCGCGCCCACTTCCACATGCAGGTCGATCCGGTCCAGCAGCGGGCCGCTGAGCTTGCCCTGGTAACGCGACACCTGGTCGGGCGAGCAGCGGCAGGTGCGCAGGCTGGAGCCCAGGTAGCCGCAGGGGCAGGGGTTCATGGCGGCGATGAGCTGAAAGCGCGCCGGAAACTCGGCCCGGCTCGCGGCCCGGGAAATGGTGATGGTGCCCGACTCCAGCGGTTCGCGCAGGGCTTCGAGCGCGGCCCTTGGAAATTCCGGCAGTTCGTCGAGGAAAAGTATGCCGCGATGCGCCAGCGAAATCTCACCCGGGCGCGGTGGCGAGCCGCCGCCCACCAGCGCCACCGCGCTGGCCGTGTGGTGCGGCGCGCAGGTCGGCCGCACGGCCCAGCTGTCCAGGCTGAAGCGCCCGCCCAGCGACGCGACGGCAGCGGTTTCCAGCGCTTCTTCGGTCGTCATGGCCGGCAGCAGGCCGGCAAAGCGCTGCGCCAGCATGGACTTGCCCGAGCCCGGCGAGCCGACCATCAAAATGCTGTGCCCGCCGGCCGCCGCAATCTCCAGCGCGCGGCGGGCGGCGGCCTGGCCCTTGACATCGGCCAGGTCCGGGTAGGCCGGTTGCAGGGCCGGCAAGGTGGGCGCGATGCGCGTCCAGCCTTGCGCTACTTCGGGCACGGCGTCGCCGGGCAGGAACTGCCTGACCACATCGAGCAGGTGGTGGGCGCGGTAAATCTCCGCATCGGGCACCAGCGCCGCTTCCTGCGCACTGCCTTCGGGCAGCACCAGCCGGGGCAGCTTTTGCGGCGTGCCGCGCGCCGGCCGGGCAATCGCCAGGCTCATGGCGAGCGCGCCCCGCACCGGCCGCACGTCGCCGCCCAGCGACAGCTCGCCGGCAAATTCATAGCCCGCCAGCTTGCGCGCATCAATCTGGCCGCTGGCGGCCAGGATGCCCAGCGCAATCGGCAGGTCAAAGCGGCCCGAATCCTTGGGCAGGTCGGCCGGCGCCAGGTTGACCGTGATGCGCTTGTTGCCCGGAAACTCCAGTCCGGCATTCTGGATGGCCGAGCGCACCCGCTCGCGCGCTTCCTTGACTTCGGTATCGGCCAGCCCGACCAGCGTGAAGCTGGGCAAGCCGTTGGCCAGATGCACTTCGACGCAGACCGGCCGGGCTTCCAGGCCCAGCAATGCACGGCTATGCACTAAAGACAAGCTCATTCGGTGACTTTCTTATAAATGCATCAAAGTTGTGCATCGGGTCTGCATCAAGATGGTGCGTAACAGCTTGTAAGCCTCTAGCGTAACCCGGCAATCCATGAAATCAGCCGGCCGCTTTCAGAGCGGAAAAACAAAAATAACTGGCACGGTCCCTGCTAAAGAAGTTCCGCCAACTTTAAAAAATTTTCGGGATTTCATGAAATCAATCTTCGTCACCCTCGTTTATAGCGGCCGCTCTGTCACCAAGAACACGCTGGACGTGATGCCTACAAAAACCCTGTAATGCGGCGACAGCGGCATGTGGTCGCTGCCCCGTTATTCATCCTGGAGGAAAACTGAAATGAAACTCGTCACTGCCATCATCAAACCGTTCAAGCTGGACGAGGTGCGCGAAGCGCTCTCCGGCATGGGCGTACAGGGCATCACCGTGACCGAAGTCAAGGGCTTCGGTCGCCAGAAAGGCCATACCGAGCTGTATCGCGGCGCTGAATACGTGGTTGACTTCCTGCCCAAGGTCAAGATCGAGGCGGCCGTGTCCGATGATCTGGTGGACCGGGTGATCGAAGCCATCGAGATGTCCGCCCGCACTGGCAAGATCGGTGACGGCAAGGTTTTTGTGTATGACCTTGAGCAGGTCGTGCGTATTCGCACCGGCGAAACCGGCAAGGAAGCCCTCTGACATCACCACCCTGAAAAAAAAAGAGAACATTGACATGAAAAAATTGATTGCTTCCCTGCTGCTGGGACTGAGTTTGCTCGGCACGGGCGCGACCGCCTGGGCGCAGACCCCGACCGAAGCGCCCGCCGCAACCGCCTCGGCGCCCGCTGAAGCCAAGCCTGACGCTGCCGCCGCTCCGGCAGCGCCCGCCGCTTCAGCCGCGCCCGCAGCGGCTCCGGCCGCACCCGCCGCTGATGCCGCTGCTCCGGCCGCCGCCGCGCCAGCGCCCGTCCCCAACAAGGGCGACACGGCCTGGATGATGGTCTCGACCATCCTGGTGATCCTGATGGTCGTGCCCGGCCTGGCGCTGTTCTACGGCGGCCTGGTGCGCAGCAAGAACATGCTGTCGGTGCTGATGCAGGTCATGGTGACGTTCTCGCTCATCGTCGTGCTCTGGTTCATCTACGGCTACAGCCTGGCCTTCACCGAGGGCAATGCCTTCATCGGCGGCTTTGACCGGTTGTTCATGAAAGGCATCTGGGACAACGCCGCAGGCACCTTTGCCAACGCGGCGACTTTCAGCAAGGGCGTCGTGATTCCTGAAATCGTGTTCGCCGCCTTCCAGGCCACCTTTGCCGCCATCACCTGCACCCTGATCGTCGGCGCCTTTGCCGAACGCATCAAGT
The DNA here is from genome assembly GCA_016000195.1 of Burkholderiales bacterium. Classification (GTDB taxonomy): domain Bacteria; phylum Pseudomonadota; class Gammaproteobacteria; order Burkholderiales; family Burkholderiaceae_C; genus Polaromonas. The sequence goes on from JAECRO010000005.1 coordinate 89,838, forward strand.
TCTCCGCCGTGCTCGCGTTCATGGTGATCTGGTTCACCTTCAGCTACGCCCCGATGGCGCACATGGTCTGGTTCTGGATGGGCCCTGACGCCTACACCGGCAAGGAAGTCGTTGACGCCATGACCGGCAAGGCCGGCTACATCTGGCAGTCGGGCGCGCTGGACTTTGCCGGCGGCACCGTGGTTCACATCAATGCCGCCGTGGCTGGCCTGGTCGGCGCCTTCATGGTCGGCAAGCGTATCGGTTATGGCAAGGAAGCCATGGCGCCTCACAGCCTGACGCTGACCATGGTCGGCGCTTCGCTGCTGTGGGTGGGCTGGTTTGGTTTCAACGCCGGCTCGGCACTCGAAGCCAACGGTTTTGCCGCACTGGCCTTCATCAACACCCTGGGTGCCACTGCTGCGGCTGTGCTGGCCTGGTGCCTTGGTGAAGCGCTGATGCGCGGCAAGGCCTCCATGCTGGGTGCCGCTTCCGGTGCCGTGGCCGGCCTGGTGGCCATCACGCCTGCCGCCGGCAACGTCGGCATCGCCGGCGGCCTGGTGATTGGTTTCATCGCCGGTTTTGCCTGCCTCTGGGGTGTGCATGGCCTGAAGAAAGTCCTGGGCGCTGACGACTCGCTCGACGTGTTCGGCGTGCATGGCGTGGGCGGTATCGTCGGCGCCTTGCTGACCGGCGTGTTCAACTCGCCTGCTCTGGGTGGTCCTGGCTTTGTCGCTGACTGGGTGACGGCTACCGGCATCACCGCTGCTGACTACTCGATTGCTTCGCAAGTGTGGATTCAGGCCAAGGCCGTCCTGATCACCATCGTGTGGTCCGGCGTCGTGTCGCTGGTCGCCTACAAGATTGTTGACCTGACCATCGGCCTGCGCGTCAGCGAAGAAGACGAACGCGAAGGCCTGGACATCACTTCGCACGGCGAAACGGCCTATAACCGTTAATAGCCGGGCCGAGTATTGAACTGACAGAGTTTTAGAGGGAAGTTCAGCCCGCTGGCGCCAAGCCAGCGGGCTGTTTTTTTTTGCTGCGCTACAGTCAGCGGCTTCTGCCGATGCCTGACTGAAACGCATGGCCCCCCAAGGAGATTGCATGCCCTGGAAAATCGCTGTTTCCCAGCCCAGCGAGCTGGGTGAATCCCCGTTCTGGCATCCTGACGAGGAGCGCCTGTACTGGGTGGACATTCCCGCCCGGCAGATACGCCGGTCCAATGACGCGACGGGCACGCTCGAAAGCTGGACCCTGCCGTCGGAACCCGGCTGCATCGCACCGGCCCGCAGCGGCGGCCAGAACTCCGGCCTGGTGATCGCCTTGCGGGACGGCATCTACCGCGCCCCGCAATGGGGCGGGGCGCTGGCCCTGCTGGCGCCAGCCCTGCACGACCCGGCCACCACCCGCTTCAACGACGGCAAGGCCGATCCGCTGGGCCGCTTTTGGGCTGGCACCCTTTACGAGCCGCGCGACGCCGCCCGGGCGCAGCTTTTTTCCCTCGACGCCCGGGGTGGCCGTGCGCCTGTGCTGGAAGCCAAGGCCGCTGGCGCCACCACGGCCAACGGCCTGGCCTGGTCGCCCGACGCGGCCACGCTGTACTGGACCGATACGCCGCGCCACGCCATTCGCGCCTGGGACTGGCAGGCCGGCAGCAACACGCTGAGCCATGAACGGGTGTTCAGGCAATGGCCAGTCAAGCCCGAAGGCTGGCAACCGGGCATGCCCGGCTATGGCGGCCGGCCCGATGGCGCGGCGGTCGATGTCGAGGGCAACTATTACGTCGCGATGTACGAAGGCGGGCGGCTGCTCAAGCTCTCGCCCGCCGGAGAGTTGCTGGCCGAATTCGCGGTGCCCGCGCAATGCCCGACCATGCCGTGCTTTGGCGGCGCCGACCTCAGGACGCTTTACCTCACGACCGCGCGCCATGGCCGTCCGCCGGGCGAGCTGAAACGCTGGCCTGATTCGGGCTGCATTTTTTCGATGCGGGTCGAGGTGGCCGGCTTGCCGGTGAATTTCTTCAGGGATTGAGGCGGCTGGCGTGCTGAGTTTCGTAACGGCGCGGGGCGCTGTTGCCGCGCTGCGTCAACCGCCTTTTCCCGGAGGGATTTATTATTAAAACAGGCTTTAAGCGCACGTTCTGTATGTGTTTATTGCTATAAATTTAATAGTAATAAACCTGTAGCAAAAGGTGCCGGTCTTACGACGGTTAATGGACAACGGATAGCAATAACCAGCTCAGGTTTCCCGAGTTGCAAGAAGCAATCTCTGCAACTCGCTCAGGGCTTTTCCGGGAACGGGTATCACCCGGAAATCAGGCTGATACGGCGCAGGCCGGGGAGTTTCGCCAGACGTTGCAGCACGGGGGCGCTGAGGCGTTCCAGCAGCGTGCTGGCTTTTGCCGCGTACGGTGTGTAAAAGCCCCAGCCGAAACTGACCAAACCAAGAAACATGCCGCCCACGAAAACATCCGAACCCCAGTGCGCACCGGACACCAGCCTGGGCAACAAAACAATTACGCTCAAGAACCCGATGAGCAGACGTTGCCGACCACTGGCAAATGGCCAGAGGAACATGGCCCAGAGCAGCAGAACGGAAGCATGGTCTCCCGGAAAACTGCGCCTGGAACTGTCTTTCATGGACCAGTGCTCCGCCCAGTCAGGAAACAGGGTGCTCAGCCGGACCGCGCCATCCACGACGAGCGAGGGGCCGTCATGCTGCCAGTGCATGATCTTGACCACTTCAGAAAACAGGATGCTGCGGATCAGCAGCAATAAAAACAAAACCGACAGAAAGGCATACAGCGCACTGCGCACCTGAGCGCCCGTGAATATCCAGTTTCCTTTGAGCAGGAAACCCAGCATGAGCAAACCCAATACCAGATCGGCCAACCGCATGCTGGCCACTCCCCATAGATAAGCCCATGATGTGCTGGTGGCCAGGGGCGCATTCAGCAGCGCAAATAGATGTCTGTCGAAACTGTCCCATAGTTGCCGGCCTGGCGGCCACAACCAGCTGGCAAAGAGAGCCAGCGCAAGCAGATGGCAGCTTGTCAGGCCGCGCCAGGACCAACGGTCTTGCACCAGACCGGAGGCGTGTAGTGAGTTATGCATAGTCATTCTTGATTATTCAACGCATTTGCCGGCCGGTACTGCCGACCTTCAAGGAAAATCACCAGCCCCGGCAGACATGACCACCATGTGACGCGATGGCGAGACAGCTCAAACCGTGGTTGAGCCAACCTGATTCCAGAGCCCGCACTCCGTTCATTCATCCGGCTTGCCATCAACGGCAGCACCTGCCGCCACGCCTTTTGCCTGATAGCCGGTGACCAGCCTGGCGTAATAGCGGCCAGCCGGCTTGCCCTGTTGACGGACGTCGATCTCCTTGATTTCTCCCGCCGTTTTCACACGAGAAAGCACCTGCACGGTGCCCAGGCTGGAAGCATCCTTGGCGACCAGCAGCATGGTCTTGCCATTTTGCTGGCTATCCGGAAACCAAAGCGCATACATCAGCCCAACGCTGCCAAACAGATGCTCGCTGGCAGTCTCGAACGCCGGATCATGACCGGCATTGCCTCCTGCGGCATCGAGATACTGGCTGCGGTAGAAAGCAAGCCCGCTGGCAATCCTGTTTCTGTCCATGCCGACAACCAGTATCTCGCGCCCGGTTTCACGCCGGGACTGCTGCACCAGCAACTCGACATCGCGCGCGAAATCCCGCCAGCCGATCAGGTGCATATTGTTCGGATAGGCAACCCCGGGCAAACCAAGGCTCAGCCAATGCAATGCCGCGCCATAAAGCAGCAGGCAGATCACGATGGTCGGCGGCCATGCCTGGCGGCACCAGGTCAATAATTTCGGCAAACCCGCTGCCGGCCCCGGCGTGACCAGCAGCGCCATGAGCGGCAGCAGAGCCAGCCAGGCGGGCCCTGTCCAGTTCAGCTTGCTTGCCCGGAACAGGCTCACCGCAGCAAATACGGCAAGCGGAAAAAGCGCCAGCCAGGTCAGTAAAATCGCGCTGCGCAGCCATGTGCCGGTAGCGGCGGTATGAGATGCGAAGCGGTCTGAAAATCCAGCCCATGCCTGCTGGCGATAGATGAGCAGCGCAGCGACCGAAACAATGCCGGTCGGCGTCAGGATGACAATGATGTTACCGATCAGGCGCGGCAAGGAGAAGGAAAACTTGCTCGCCAGCCTGTCCTGGCTCTGGAAAGAAAACGATATCCAGTCATGCTGCCAGTTCCAGATGACCGCTGGCAAAAACAAAGCCAGCGCAACGAGTGCCGCCATGTAAGGCTCCGGCCGCGACAGCCACTTGCGCGAAGGCCGGTCGAACAGCACGAACAGCACAATGGCCGCAGCCAGCAGGGCGATGGTGTATTTTGAGATCATGCCAAGACCAATGGCGATACCCAGCCCCAGCCAGGCGCGGGATTTTCCCCTGACCACGATTTGCTGCATGAAATAAATCGCCGCAGCCCAGCACGCCGTCACGGGCGCATCGGGAGTCATGAACAGGCCGAACGAGAAGTAAATGGGCAATACGGCAACCAGCATCAGCGCCCGGTAGGCCGCCGCCCGGTCGAGGACATCGCGGGTCAATCGATAAGAAAAACTGGCGGTGGCCAGCCAGCACAGAAAAGCCCCGCTGCGAACAGCGAGTTCGGTGTTGCCCATCAGGTCAATAAATGGCCGCATGATCCAGGCCACCATCAGGGGATGATCCAGATAGCCGATTGCCAGGTGCCGCGCGTAATTCCAGTAATAGGCTTCTTCGAAAAGGAGTTCCGGCACGCCAAGATACAGCAGCCTCAACAGGACGGCATAGCCAGCAGCCACCAGACAAAACAAATCCCAGCGGGTGGCGTCTGAGCGTCCCTGCGCACGCTGCGGCTCGACAAACCAGAGATACCCGGCATACAGTGCCAGCACGGAAAAAAGAGCCGTGACGAGATGCGCCACCGTAACGGGAACGCCGAGAATTTGCACCAGGGAGGCCAGCAGTCCGCCACGCAAAAAAAGCACCAGCAAGGCGATGACGGCGATGGTTGACAGATGCGCCGGACGCCGTATGCGCATCCCCTTGTCAATCAGGGCGAGCAACGGAAGGCTTAGCGCCAGGGCGCTGAAAAAGCCCACGATCTGCGCCAGTCCCAGGGTGGTGGCACTGACATGGAAGTCATTGAAGACCGCGCTATCCAGACTGATCGCGAGAACACCAATTGCCAGCAGCGGCAGCCTGCCGCCCCATGAATTATCAATAATCATCCGCTTTTCCTGTTTTTCGCCCATGCTGGCGCAACTTCTGCGGCACCGTTTCCGCGCTGATACCGTTGGAATATACGTTACCCATCTGCGCCGCAAGCCGCGTCGCCCCTGCGGCGAGCCAGCAGCCGGGCGAAATGCGCATAAGGGAAGGGCGTTCGCAAAAATCGAACACAGCGCGTTCAAAAAATCAAAACCCTTAATCTTACTGTGTCATAAATTAAGTTTCTGACTAACTGACCTTACGCGGCAGCCTGTCCTGTTAGCCTGCGCGCATGAAAAATTCTGAACTGGCGTTGTATACGGACTACCTGCTGAGCAGTACCAAATGGGTGAAACTTACTCCTTATTTCATAGCTGCTTGCGCACGTCCTCATTGCGTCAGAGGCACTTTTTCCACCTGAAAAAGCGAGTTTTAAAGCCAGCATCAGGCTGCCAGAGGGCGTGAAAGCGCTGCTTAGGAAGGAAAACCACTTATTTTCAGCATCAAATCAGCCTCTGGCGCAATGAAAACGGGCGTAGGCAGCTATGTAATTCATAGCACAGACAAGACCCCGTCTTCGCGGGAATTACGGAAATAAACGGTAGATTTGCCATTTCTGGCGCCCTTAGCAGAACGGCTAGTCTTGCGAGTGGCGGCTTTGCGGCATCAAGGCCAGGTCGACTCTATCAGGCAGCCGCTTGTGCCAGCAGCGTGTCCGCATCGCTGACTTCAAACTTGCCCGGCCCTTCGATATTCAGGCTCACGACCTTGCCATCCTTGACCAGCATCGAGTAGCGGTTGCTGCGCAGGCCCAGGCCCTTGCCGTTCAGGTCCAGCGTCAGGCCGGTGGCCTTGGCAAAGGTGGCATCACCATCGGCCAGCATGCGCACCTTGCCTTCGGTTTTCTGGTCGCGCGCCCAGGCGCCCATCACAAACGCATCGTTCACGCTCAGGCACCAGATTTCATCAACGCCGGCGGCCTTGAATTCGGCGAACTTCGCCACATAACCGGGCACATGCTTGGCCGAGCAGGTCGGCGTGAAAGCGCCTGGCACCGCAAACAGGGCGATGGTCTTGCCGGCGCTGGCCTGGACCACATCGACCGGATTGGGGCCAAGGCTGCAGCCATTGCCTTCAACTTCGACAAATTCCATCAGCGTGGCTGCGGGAAGGTTATCGCCTACTTTAATCATGGGTGCTCCTTATTTGGACTCAACGAAAAATCACGTTGCGGGCAGCATTTTGTCTCAGCTCAAGAGTCATCGGTTCAGCACGGTCTTTGACGCAAAATCACTCTGGCACTCACAGGGTACGAAAACAAAAAAGGCTCACAAAGTGAGCCTTTTTTGGGAGCGCAGCGCCAAAGCCTTGTGGACTTAAACGAGGGCGGCCTTTTGTACCAGACGGGTCACAACCCAGTTCTTGGTCTTGGAGATAGGCCGGCTTTCGGTGATCTCGATCACGTCGCCTGTCTTGAACTCGCCCTTTTCGTCATGGGCGTGGTATTTGCTGGACAGGGACACGATCTTGCCGTACAGCTCGTGCTTCACGCGGCGCTCGACCAGAACCGTGACGGTCTTGGCGCGCTTGTCGCTGACCACCTTGCCAATCAAGGTGCGCTTGAGGGATTTTTTAGCTTCCGTCATTATTTGGCTCCTTGCTTGACGATGGTTTCGGCCAGGATGGTCTTGGCGCGAGCGATGGCACGGCGCGTCGAGCGCAGCGTGGACGTGTTGGTCAGTTGCTGCGTGGCTTTTTGCATGCGCAGGCCAAAGTGGGCTTTTTGCAGCTCTTTGACTTCGGCTTTCAGGCCGTCAACGTCTTTTTGGCGCAGTTCAGTAGTGTTCATTTCTTCATTCTCCTGATTACTGGCCGATCATGCGGCTGACGAACGTGGTGCGCAGCGGCAGCTTGGCGGATGCCAGGCGGAACGCTTCGCGAGCCAGTTCTTCAGTCACGCCGACAATTTCGAAAACGATCTTGCCGGGCTGGATTTCAGCCACGTAGTACTCTGGATTGCCTTTACCGTTACCCATGCGCACTTCAGCAGGCTTTTGGGAAATCGGCTTGTCCGGGAAGACACGGATCCAGATACGGCCGCCACGTTTGACGTGACGGGAAATCGCACGGCGTGCGGCTTCGAGTTGACGAGCAGTCAGGCGGCCACGGTCGGTGCATTTGAGACCGAAGTCACCAAACGCAACCGTGTTACCGCGGGTGGCGACACCCGTGTTACGGCCTTTTTGCTCTTTGCGGTATTTTCTGCGAGCGGGTTGCAGCATTTAAATTCTCCGTTAGTAGACCGATTACTCGGTCTTGGCACCGTCAGCTGCTGCAGCTGGCGCGGCTTTGCGGACGCGCTTAACGGTGTTGTTCGGGGCTTCGGCGCCAGACGCCTCAGCCGGTTTGTCGCTGCCGTCAGCCGGTGCGGTGTTGCCACCGACCGCGCCGCGCGGGGCGCGCGGGGCACCGCGAGGCGCTCCACGGTCCGGACGATCACCAGGACGGGCATCACGGCGCGGGCCGCGCGGCTTGCGTTCCTCGTCGGCAACCTCGATCATCTTGGCGCCCGTGCCGTCGTTGCGGCCCAGCGTGTCGCCCTTGTAGACCCAGACCTTGACACCAATGATGCCGTAGGTGGTCTGGGCTTCCGAGGTGCCGTAGTCGATGTCGGCGCGCAGCGTGTGAAGGGGCACGCGACCTTCGCGATACCACTCGCAACGAGCGATTTCGATGCCATTCAGGCGGCCGGACGACATGATCTTGATGCCCAGGGCACCCAGACGCATGGCGTTTTGCATGGCGCGCTTCATGGCACGGCGGAACATGATGCGTTTTTCAAGCTGTTGGGTGATGCTGTCAGCGATCAGCTTGGCATCAATTTCAGGCTTGCGAACTTCTTCGATGTTCACGGCAACCGGCACGCCCAGCTGGCGGCTCAGTTCCTTCTTGAGGGCTTCGATGTCCTCGCCCTTTTTGCCGATCACGACGCCCGGACGAGCCGAGAAAATCGTGATGCGGGCATTCTTGGCGGGACGCTCGATCAGAACGCGCGAAACCGCGGCATTCTTGAGCTTCTTCTTCAGGTACTCGCGCACCTTGATGTCTTCAGCCAGCATGCCGGCGAAGTCACGGTTGTTGGCGTACCAGCGGCTGGACCAGTTGCGGCTGATTGACAGGCGGAACCCGGTTGGGTTGATTTTTTGTCCCATATCCTGCTGCCCTTAGTTGCCAACGACCACGTACACATGGCACGTAGGCTTGCTGATGCTGTTGCCGCGGCCTTTTGCGCGCGCGGAGAAACGCTTGAGCGTGGCGCCTTGCTCGACATAGATGGTTTTCACCCTCAACTCGTCGATATCGGCACCGTCGTTGTGTTCAGCGTTGGCGATGGCGGACTCCACAACCTTCTTGATGATTCCAGCAGCTTTTTTCTGCGTGAAATTCAGGATGTTGAGCGCTTGATCCACTTTCTTGCCGCGGATCAGGTCAGCGACCAGACGGCCCTTGTCGACCGACAGACGAACGCCCCGGAGGGTTGCACGTGTTTCCATGGTCTTTCCTTACTTTCTCACAACTTTTTTGTCAGCCGGATGACCTTTGAAAGTCCGGGTGAGTGCGAACTCGCCGAGCTTGTGGCCAACCATTTGATCGGTGATGTAGACAGGGACGTGCTGCTTGCCGTTATGCACGGCGATGGTCAGGCCGATGAACTCGGGCAGGATCATGGAGCGGCGCGACCAGGTCTTGATCGGCTTTTTGTCTTTGTTGGTAACGGCTTTATCAGCCTTGGCTACCAAGTGATGGTCGACAAATGGACCTTTTTTGAGTGAACGTGTCATGGCTTAGCCCTTACTTCTTGCGACGCGAAACAATCATCACTTGCGTGCGCTTGTTGTTGCGGGTGCGGTAGCCCTTGGTCAGGTTACCCCATGGATCGACAGGATGGCGACCTTCGCCAGTCTTGCCTTCGCCGCCACCGTGTGGGTGATCGACCGGGTTCATGACCACACCGCGAACGGTCGGGCGAATACCCATCCAGCGCTTCACACCGGCCTTGCCGAGGCGGCGCAGGCTGTGCTCTTCGTTGGCGACTTCACCGATGGTGGCGCGGCATTCGATGTGGATCTTGCGAACTTCACCGGAGCGCATGCGCACCTGGGCGTAAGTGCCTTCACGGGCCAGCAGCGTCGCCGATGTACCGGCGGAACGCGCAATTTGCGCGCCCTTGCCGATTTGCATCTCGATGCAGTGGATGGTGGAGCCCACGGGGATGTTGCGGATAGGCAGCGTGTTTCCGACGCGAATCGGCGCTTCCGAGCCGCTCAGGATCGTGGCGCCGACTTCAAGGCCGCGAGGGGCGATGATGTAGGCGCGCTCGCCGTCGGCGTAGCAAATCAGGGCAATGTGGGCCGTGCGGTTGGGGTCGTACTCGATACGTTCGACCTTGGCCGCAATAGCATCCTTGTTGCGCTTGAAGTCAACCACGCGGTAGTGGTGCTTGTGACCACCGCCCTTGTGGCGAACCGTGATGTGCCCGTTGTTGTTACGGCCGGACTTCTGGAACTGAGGTTCGAGCAGCGGCGCGTAAGGCTCACCCTTGTGCAGGTGATCCCGGGAAATCTTCACCATGCCGCGCATACCCGGCGAGGTGGGTTTCATCTTGATAACGGCCATTATGCGGACTCCCCACCGAGGTTCAGCTCTTGACCGGCCTGCAGCGTCACGTAGGCTTTGCGCAGGTTGTCCCGGCGGCCTACAGACTTGCCAAAGCGCTTGGTCTTGCCTTTGATGTTCAGTACGGCCACAGCCTTGACGTTTACCTTGAACATCAATTCCACAGCGGCCTTGATTTCATATTTGGTAGCGTCCTGCAGGACCTTGAAGGTGACTGAATTGGATTTTTCCGCAATCATCGTGGCCTTTTCAGACACGATGGGAGCAACCAAAACCTGCATCAGGCGGCCTTCGTCATATTTGGTTTGGGCACTATTGAAAGTGTTAGCGGCGCTCATGCGAACATCTCCTTGAGTTGGTCCATGGCGGCCTTGGTCACGAGCACCTTTTTGTAGTGCACCAGTGACAGCGGGTCGGCATAGCGGGGCTCAACAACCAGGATGTTGACCAGGTTGCGCGATGCCAGGTACAGGTTTTCATCAACCTGATCAGCAATCACCAGCACCGAGTTGAGGTTCATGGCCTTGAACTTGTCAGCCAGGACTTTGGTCTTGGGTGAATCCACGGTCAGGGAATCAACCACAGCCAGGCGGCCTTCGCGCGCCAGCTGCGAAAAGATCGAAGCCATGCCGGCGCGATACATTTTCTTGTTGATCTTGTGTGTGAAGTTTTCATCAGGCATGTTCGGGAAAATACGACCGCCTCCGCGCCACAGCGGGGAAGATGTCATACCAGCGCGTGCGCGGCCAGTGCCCTTTTGTTTAAAGGGCTTCTTGGTCGAGTGACGAACCTGCTCACGGTCCTTCTGGGCACGGGTGCCCTGGCGGGCGTTGGCCTGGAAGGCCACGATCACCTGGTGAATCAGGCTTTCGTTGTATTCGCGACCAAATACGGTATCGGACACGTCCACTTTGGACGATGACAGACCCTGGTCATTCAGGAGTTCGACCTGCATCAGTTCGCTCCTTTGGCAGCGGTTGGTTTGGCCTTGATGGCGGCGCGAACCGTCACAAAACCGCCTTTGGAACCAGGCACGGCGCCACGAATCATCAGCAGTTGACGGGCTTCGTCAATGCGCACGATGCCGAGGTTTTGCGTGGTCTTGGTGACATCACCCAGATGGCCCGTCATGCGTTTACCAGGAAACACGCGACCAGGATCCTGGGCCATGCCGATGGAGCCGGGAACGTTGTGCGAACGGCTGTTACCGTGCGACGCGCGCTGCGAACTCATCTTGTGACGCTTGATGGTGCCGGCAAAGCCTTTACCAATGGAAGTACCCTGCACATCCACCAATTGGCCGACTGCAAAGATATCAGCAGCGGGCACCACGGCACCAGCAGCATATTTACCAGCAACGTCAGCCGTCACGCGAAATTCTTTCAGGATTTCACCAGCTTCAACGCCTGCTTTCGCAAGGTGGCCGGCTTCAGGCTTGGTCACGCGCGATGCTTTGCGCGAGCCAAATGCCACTTGGAGGGCATCGTAGCCGTCATTTGCTTCGGTTTTAACCTGGGTCACGCGGTTGTTTGACACATCTACCACTGTGACAGGAACTGTGTCCCCATCATCAGTGAACAGACGCATCATGCCCACCTTGCGGCCCAGCAACCCGAGGGAGTTGCTCAGACTCATGATTTTCTTTCGTAACTTCCACCGTTGCCACTTCAATTGGTGACAAGCGTTTTGATGTGAAAGACTGTTAATAAAACTGCCCCTAAATTCATACGATTTCTCATGGCGAATTTAGGCCAGCCCAAAAGTATAGCGCAGACTGCCAAAAATGGCAAATCTGCGCTATACCAGAAGAATTTGAAGGGGAACGGTGTTGGGTTTTCACCCAACACATTCAAGTCCGCTTCAGCTTCCGTTTACTGCAGCTTGATTTCGACGTCCACGCCAGCAGGCAGATCGAGTTTCATCAACGCATCGACGGTCTTGTCCGTCGGGTCAACGATGTCCATCAGGCGCTGGTGCGTGCGGATTTCAAGCTGGTCGCGGCTCGTCTTGTTGACGTGGGGCGAACGCAGGATGTCGAAACGCTTCATGCGGGTTGGCAGGGGCACGGGCCCCTTGACAATCGCGCCGGTGCGCTTGGCGGTGTCAACGATCTCGGCGGCGGACTGGTCAATCAGTTTGTAGTCAAACGCTTTGAGACGGATACGGATTTTTTGCTTGGTGGCCATGGTAATTCCTTGGGTTGTTCTGGGGAATTACGCGAGGATCTTGGCCACAACGCCAGCGCCCACGGTACGGCCGCCTT
>JAECRO010000062.1 GCA_016000195.1 Burkholderiales bacterium
TTATACCAATCAACCAAAATATTAATCAATAATAGTTTGCGTAAGTCCTAATTAATTGGAAATTGGGGGTCGGATTGCAGTTGATCTAATATCACTCAAGGCTTGGCGCTGTAGTTAACCCCCGGCAGTCCCTGGTAATCCACATCCTGTGTCCACAGCGTGGCCCTGTGTTCCAGCGCCATGCTGTAAATCGCGGCATCGGCCAGGACCAAACGATGCCGGGTTGCAGCCTCGGAGGCGGCGATGGCGCGGCGGTCGGTCAGGTCCAGCACGCGGCCCCGGCGCATTGCATCCAGACAGGTTTCGACGATCTCCGCAGGCAGCACGCGACGCAGGACGCGATGAACCTCGAACAGCGAAATCGTGGGCACCAGCAAATGGGCGTGGTCTTCGATCACGGGTTTGAAAATCAGGCCGTTCGGGCCTGCCTTGAAAAACTCGATCCATGCCGATGAGTCCACCACATTCATTCAAAGCTCCTGTCGGCCTCTTTGGGCGGCTCTGTGTCGCCCAGGTCGTAGTCCTTCAACATGCCGTAGTAGGCACTCATCGGCAGTTCGGGCTTGATCACCAATTCATTGCCGCGCACCTCAAAACCGATGCGTGATCCGGGCTGAATTCCCAACTTGGCCCGCATGGCCGCCGGTAGCGTGACCTGCCCCTTGCTGGAAACAATGGCGTCTACTCGCATAAAATCTCCTTTACTTTTAAAAATTGTAAGCTATCTTTAAAAGTAAAGCAATTTTCAAAAAGTTGGAATTTTGAATTTTGGCTTGATCATGTAGGCCATTGGCCTACTATTGAGCCCACCAACGAGAGGTCAGACACGATGAAAACAACACACATGAAGATTGATCCGGCCGTTCCGGCCTCGCTGGCTGTGGGCCGCATCGACCCGGCGCTGGCGGCATTGCACTGAAACGACTCAGAGGCAGGGCCGTTAGTCCTTTCGGCCTGTTTACAGGAGGCGCGCGGCGCAAATCCGTCTTTTACCGGCTTGGGATCACCATAATGCAAGCACTGTAAACAGGAGGTTACATGCGCATGAAGGCGCCCTGCCAATGGCTTTTCTAGAAGACTTGCGCGCCGCGCAGGAAGGCATTTTTTCCCTGGGCTTCTGGGCGCTGCAGGTGTACCGGCTGGGGCATTTGCGCTACAGGTTTCAGTCCAGGCTGGTGCGCTGGCCGCTGGGCGCCCTGCACCTGGTGCTGGCCAAGCTGGCTGAAATGCTGTGCGGCGTCACGATCGGGGTTTCGGCCAGGATTGGGCGGCGGCTGGTGATCGAGCATTCCGGCGCCATCGTCGTGCATGGCCATTCCGTGATCGGGGACGACTGCGTCATTCGCCAGGGCGTCACCATTGGCAACCGGCGCATGGACCGGCCGCTGGAGGCGCCGTGCATCGGCCACCGCGTGAACATCGGTGCGGGCGCAAAAATTCTAGGCGCCGTGCGCGTGGGCGACGATGCCGATATTGGCGCCAATGCTGTGGTCATCGCCGACGTGCCGGCAGGCGCGCTGGCCGTGGGCGTGCCGGCACGCATCATCTTGCGAAGCAAAGAGTCCAAAAACCATGAACCCTCCTGAACCCGCCGCGGCCCCGTGCCGCGTGAGCATCGTCATCAAGGCGCTGAACGAAGAAAAGCGCATAACCGCCGCGATAGAAAGCGCGCTGGCCGCTGTCCAGGCGGTGGGCGGCGAGGTGGTGCTGGCCGACTCGTGCTCGACCGACCGCACCGTGGCGCTGGCCCTTGATTACCCCATCCGCATCGTGCAACTGGCCCGTGCCGACGAGCGCTGCTGCGGCGCCGGCCCGCAACTGGGCTACCAGCAATCACGGGGCGAGTTCGTGTACATCCTGGATGGCGACATGGAGATGCTGCCGGACTTCCTCCCGGCGGCGCTGGACTTTATGCAGGCCCACCCCGACGTGGCCGGCGTGGGCGGGCGGGTGGTTGAAATGAACACCACCAGCCTGGAGTACCTGGCCCGCGTGGAGCGCGGCGCCGGCCACATGCAGGCGGGCGAGGTGGACCGGCTGGACATGGGCGGGCTGTACCGCAGGGCGGCGGTGCAAGAGGCGGGCTATTTTTCAGACCGCAACCTGCACAGCTACGAGGAATTCGACTTGGCCGTGCGCCTGCGCGCCAGGGGCTGGAAGCTATGGCGCATTTCCCTGGATGCGGTGCGGCACCATGGCCACGACGCGCCGCCCTACCAGTTGCTGATGCGCCGCTGGCGCAGCCGCTACATCTGCGGCCTGGGCGAAGTGCTGCGCGCCGCGCGCGGCCAGCCGCACCTGGGGCTGGTGCTGACCGGCGTGCGCGAGCTGCGCCTGTATGCGGCAGTGCTGGTCTGGTGGCTTGTCTTGCTCGCTTTTTTGATGCTTCCCATGCCGTGGGCAGTGCGCCTGTGGGCATTTTTACTCACGGCGGCAGCGCCTTTTCTGTTGATGGCCTGGCGCAAGCGCAGCGCCCGCAAAGCCGTGTTTTCCGTGGTGTCCTGGTGCTTTAACGCGGCCGGCCTGGTGCGCGGGCTGCTGGCGCCGCAGCGCCCGGCGCGCGAGGCGGTGGGCAGCGTGCAGGTTCGCAATACCCGATAGGTTTCCATGCAGGGGCATTGGCTGTTCATGGCTTGTGATGCTATTGTTTCAATAGCTGTTGGCACAGTCCTGTATTGCGCCAGAGCCAGTTTTTATCATCAATTCAGGTTCAAGCCAGCCAACTGGGTGTGAGCAACGCCCACGGGCGGCGCTGCACTGAGCCGAGGGGAAGCCGTCAACGCAGGCCGGAGACTGCGCCTCAATTCGCCTCAATTCGCCTCAACTCGCCTCGGCGCACACCCGCAGCACCTCGGCCCCATACGCCGCCAGCTTCTTCACCCCCATGCCGCTGATGCCGCTCAAATCCTGCAGGTTGTGCGGCGCCTGCCCGGCAATCGCGCGCAGCGTGGCGTCGTGAAAGATCACGAACGGCGGCAGGTTGTGCTCCCGGGCGACGTCGGTGCGCCAGGCTTTCAAGCGGCCCAGCCGTTCCAGCGCGCCAGCGTTCAGCGTCGCTTCGGCCATGCCCTTGACCGACGTTTTCACGGTCGATTTGCTGCCGCGCCGCGTGCGTTCGGCCTGGCTGCTGGCGGCCTGCTGGCGCAGCAGCACGCTGACTTCGCCCTTCAGCACCTGGCGCGCGTCGGGCATCAGCTGCAGCGTGTTGAAGGCTTCGGTGTTGACGCGCACCAGGTTGCTGGCGATCAGCTGGCGCAGCACGCCGCGCCACTGCGGCTCGGCCAGGCCGGCGCCGATGCCGAAGGTGCTGAGCTGGTCATGGCCGTACTGCACGACTTTTTCGGTCGGCTTGCCGCGCAGGATGTCCATGATGTGCCCGGCGCCAAAGCTGATGCCGCTGGCCTGCTGCACGCGGTAGATGCAGCTCAGCATCTTGCGCGCCGCCTCGGTCGCGTCCCACACGGCGGGCGGGCTCAGGCAGTTGTCGCAGTTGCCGCAGGGCGAACTCGGCTCGCCAAAATAGCCCAGCAGGCTGACGCGGCGGCAGCGCGTGCCTTCGGCCAGCGTCAGCAGCGCATCGAGCTTGCCGCGCATCACCTGCTTGAACTCTTCGCTGGCGACTTCGCTGGTGTCTATCATGCGGCGCTGGTTGACCACGTCCTGCAGGCCATAGACCATCCAGGCGTCGGCGGGCAAGCCATCGCGTCCGGCGCGGCCGGTTTCCTGGTAATAGCCTTCGATGTTCTTGGGCATGTCGAGGTGGGCGACAAAGCGCACGTCGGGCTTGTCGATGCCCATGCCGAAGGCAATCGTCGCCACCATCACGCAGCCGTCCTCGCGCAAAAATCGGTCCTGGCGCTGCTGGCGCAGCCTGGCGTCAAGCCCGGCGTGGTAGGCCATGGCCTTGATGCCGGCGTCTTCGAGCATTCCGGCGATTTCTTCCACGCGTTTGCGCGACTGGCAATAGACGATGCCCGCTTCGCCATGGTGCTCGGTCTGGATGAAGCGCAGCAGCTGGCGCGTCGCGTCGGTCTTTTCGACGATGGTGTAGCGGATGTTGGGCCGGTCAAAACTGCTTAGAAACAAGCGCGCGTCCTCCAGCTTGAGCCGCTCGATCATGTCCTGGCGCGTCAGCGCGTCGGCCGTGGCGGTCAGCGCCATGCGCGGCACGTCCGGGAAGGTCTCGTGCAGCAGGCTCAAACTGCGGTATTCGGGCCGGAAGTCGTGCCCCCACTGGCTCACGCAATGCGCCTCGTCAATCGCGAACAGGCTCAGCAGCCCGCGCTCGTGCAGCGACGCCAGCAGGCTGCGCATGCGCGGCGTGTTGATGCGCTCGGGCGCGGCGTAGAGCAGCGTCAGCTTGTTGGCCAGCAACTGCTTTTCCAGCGCGCTGCTTTCCTCAAAAGTCTGGGTTGAATTCAGGAAGGCCGCCGACACGCCGGCTTCCGTCAGCGCGCCGACCTGGTCGTGCATCAGCGCGATCAGCGGCGAGATCACGATGGTCACGCCATGCCCGGCGTTTTGCCGGGCTATGGCCGGAATCTGGTAGCACAGCGACTTGCCCCCGCCCGTGGGCATCAAGACCAGCGCATCGCCGCCGGCAATCACATGCTCGACGATGGCCTGCTGCGGGCCGCGAAAGTCGGAGTAGCCAAAAACCTGGCCAAGCACGCCCAGCGGCGTAGGCTGCTCTGAAGGGTCTGAAGAAATGGGCAATGAGGACAAGGGCGGGCCAGACGGGTGAGGATTTATGAAAACCAAATTGCTATGAAAAAAATAGCTGCTTGCGCAGGCGTGGTGTGCGCAACAGGCAGTTTTGGCTACTATATTTCAAACCATGCCGCTTGTGCAGCAGTTTCCCTCCTTCATGGTTGCCTGATGCTCGTCGCCAGCAAAATTTTCCTATTTTAAAACAGCAACTTAAACCGGGCTTCAACGGCAAAGCGGTCCAGTACGAGCGCGGATGAGGGCTTTGCGCCCGGCGCTGATCGGTGCGCTCAGGCAGGCGGGCGGCCACCCGAAGATTCAGGCTGAGTACACCCGGAATCTGCTTCCCCTCATCTAGGGCCGCGTCACGCCGGGTTTCGCCGAAGCCTTCGCTGGCTTGACTTTATCCTCGTGACGCTGGCAGCCTGGCAGCGGTTCCCGACCGGACAGATGTACCGGCGCTGCGCCGCCCGGCATCCCAAACCCCAAACCGCAGGCCACCTTTTCCGGCGCCATCGCCTGTGTGCGCCGCGAGTTATGGAGCCACGCGTATTTTTCAACCTCGCGCCACGAGGCCGGCAGGGTGAAAATTCCGCAACCTTTGGCTGATCGCTTCATCGACTCGCTTGGTGATGCGGCTTGAATGGATAAAGTCGCGCTGAGTAGTTACGAAAAAAGCATCAAAACTGCCTTTTGCGCAATGAGTACGGACACAAGCAGCTATTGAAAAAGTAGCAAATTCCGGCCTGCCACGGACGCAAAAAAAACCTGCACCGCCACGCTTTTCAGCGCAGCCGGTGCAGGTTCGCCACGGCCCCGGGGCCGCTGGCGCATCAGGCTGTTGCGGCCCGGCTCAGTTTTTCGGGTGCATCATGCCCATGCCGCCAGCGCGCTGGCCGGGGCCGCCGTGCTGGCCCATTTTCCGGTGCTCGGCATCAAAGGTTTTTTGCTGCTCGGGGCTGAGGGCGGCGTAAAAGGCCTTGGTGGCTTCGCCGCGCTTGTCCATCTCAGCAGTCATCTCGGTCATGCGCTGGGTGCGCAGGGCGCGCATCTTGTCGATGCGCTCGGGCGTGGTCAGCTTGTCGAGTTCGGCGCGCTGCTCGGCGCCGGGGTGTTCGCCCATCATGCGGGCCGGCGGCTGCATCGAGGCGGTGAAGGTGGTCCACGCGCCTTCCTGGGCGGGCGTGATCTTGAGCTTGGCTTTCAGCTCGGCCTGGTGCCTGGCCATCCAGGCCTGCATCTTGGCCGGGTCATGGCGCTCCATGCGGTGCCCGCCATACTGCGGGCTTGCCGTGGCGGCGGTGCCGGGCTGCAGGGATGCGGGGGATGCGTCGGCGCCTTGCGCCATGGCGCCAGCGCTGGCCAGCAGGCCGGCAAGGACAAGACCATTCAGGGATTTGAGTGCGAATTTCATGGAAACTTCCTTTCGGGGAGGAGATGTCTGGCACCAGGAATCGGCGACAGCTTGGAGGCAAGTTTACGGTGCCTGTGTATCGCCGCCATTGCGCGGCGGTGATTGTTTGTAAAGTTCGATGAAAGGCGGGTGCAGCCGTTTCAGGGCCGCAACGGTCAAGGCGCGGCGGCTTGGGCTATGCTTTTGGCTTTAAAACGCAACAGGAATTCACGGGCCATGAGTTTTTTGTCAGAACTGAAAAGCCGGGCCAACGCGCTGCAGGGCCTGCAGCTCGGCGAGCAGCGTGACCTCGCGGCCAGCACCCAGGCCTGCGAGCTGGCCTGCCGGATGGCGCTGGCCTATCTGCAGGACTTGTGCGCCCAGCTCAACGTCATCCAGCCGCCCGCAGCGGGCGCCTACAGCCTGGATGGCAAGGCGCCGTTTCCGGCGCTGGTGCAGCGCAATTTTCGCTGCGACGCGCGCCGCAAGATGCTGCGCAATACGGACGTTTGCGACTACATCGGCGTCGGCTGGGACTTGCTGCCCATCACCGGGCAGGTGGCGACGCACACCGTCAGCGTCAACTTTCCGCCCGACCTGGAGCGCGTCACGCAGCGCCTGTCGATGGGCCAGATCCAGCATGAACGCAAAGACCTGCGCCATCCCGAGACCAACAAGCTGCTGGCCTATGTGTTCGACTACCAGACCGAGGCGCGCGCCTTCATCACGCTGACGCCCGGCCATGACACCGGCTGCATCGCCTTTCGCGTGAGCAACGTGGGCGGTTTCGGCGTACACAACGCCAGCTGGCCGGCCGCGCAGGTCACGCAGTCGCTGATGGACGAGCTGGCGAAAAAGCTGGTCGGCCAGCCCAGCCGCTTCGGCTGACAAGGCCGGCAAAAACCGGCGGCCAGCGGCGCGGCCTTGCGGACCGGCGGCGGGTGTGCTTACAATCGCCGCAGCTTGTCGGGGTGCCCAGAATGCAGATGTTCGGGGCTGAGATCGCAACATTGCGAGACCCGCTGAACCTGATCGGGATCATCCCCGCGTAGGAAACAAGGCACTTTGGCTCCGGTATTGCGTCATGGCACTGTCAAATCAGGCGCGTGATGCAGGGCATCACCGGCTCCCCAGGCAGGCACCCCCCTTTTTCTGGAGACAGCCATGGCCAAAACCAATCTTTCCGTCGATGCAGCGGACCTGACCAGCCGCATCACCCGCACGCCTTTTCCGGGCTCGCGCAAGATCTACATCGAAGGCTCGCGCCCGGACATCCGCGTGCCGTTTCGCGAAGTCACGTTGACCGACACGCTGGTGGCCGAGGGCAGTGAAACCCGCCGCGAAGCCAATCCGCCGCTGCGGCTGTTCGACTCGTCGGGCATCTATACCGACCCGTCCGCCGCCATCGACATCACGCGCGGCCTGAGCGCGCTGCGCGCCGCCTGGATCGACGAGCGCGGCGACACCGAAGCCTTGCCCGGCATCAGCAGCGCCTACGGCCGCGAACGCCTGAACGACCCGGCGCTCGCCGCCCTGCGCATGGCCGAGTCGCCCGCGCCGCGCCGCGCCAAGGCCGGGGCCAATGTCTCGCAGATGCATTACGCGCGAAAAGGCATCATCACCCCCGAGATGGAATACATCGCCATCCGCGAAAACCTGGTGCGCGCGCAGCTCGCCGAACGCCTGGCGACCGAGCGCATGCCCAAGGCCGGCCATTCGTTTGGCGCGTCGATTCCCAAGGACATCACCGCCGAATTCGTGCGCGACGAAGTGGCGCGCGGCCGCGCCGTGATTCCGAACAACATCAACCACCCCGAAAGCGAGCCGATGATCATCGGCCGCAACTTCCTGATCAAGGTCAACGCCAACATCGGCAACTCCGCCGTCACGTCGTCGATTGAAGAGGAAGTGGACAAGCTGGCCTGGTCGATTCGCTGGGGCGCCGACACCGTGATGGACCTCTCGACTGGCGAGAACATCCATGAAACGCGCGAATGGATCTTGCGCAATTCGCCGGTGCCGATTGGCACGGTGCCGATTTACCAGGCGCTGGAAAAAGTCAACGGCAAGGCGGAAGACCTGACCTGGGAAATCTTCCGCGACACGCTGATCGAGCAGGCCGAGCAGGGCGTGGACTACTTCACCATCCACGCCGGCGTGCGCCTGGCCTATGTGCCGCTGACGGCCAACCGCCTGACCGGCATCGTCTCGCGCGGCGGCTCCATCATGGCGAAATGGTGTTTGTCGCACCACAAGGAAAGCTTTCTGTACGAGCATTTCGAGGAGATTTGCGAAATCATGAAGGCCTACGACGTGTGCTTCTCGCTCGGCGACGGCCTGCGCCCCGGCTCGATTGCCGACGCCAATGACGCGGCGCAGTTCGCCGAGCTGCACACGCTGGGCGAACTCACGCAGATCGCCTGGAAGCACGACGTGCAGGTGATGATCGAAGGCCCCGGCCATGTGCCGCTGCAGCTGGTCAAGGAAAACGTCGAGAAGCAGCTCGAAGCCTGTTTTGAAGCGCCGTTCTACACCCTCGGCCCGCTGATTACCGACATTTCGCCCGGCTACGACCATATTTCGTCGGCCATGGGCGCGGCCAACATCGGCTGGTACGGCACGGCGATGCTGTGCTACGTGACGCCGAAAGAGCATCTGGGCCTGCCGAACCGCGACGACGTGAAGCAGGGCCTGATTGCCTACAAGATCGCCGCGCACGCGGGCGACCTGGCCAAGGGCTATCCGGGCGCGCAGATGTGGGACAACGCCGTTTCCAAGGCGCGCTTCGAGTTCCGCTGGGAAGACCAGTTCCGCCTGGCGATTGACCCCGATACGGCCATGGCCTACCACGACGAAACGCTGCCGAAAGAGAATGCCAAGGTGGCGCATTTCTGCTCGATGTGCGGGCCGAAATTCTGCTCGATGAAAATCTCGCAGGAAGTGCGCGAGTTTGCGCGCCTGAACCCGCAAACCACGACGCTGGCGAAAGCGCCGGGCGTGATTCCAATCCAGCAGGTCAGCAGTGGTTTCGAGGAAAAAGCCGAGGAGTTCCGCAAGGGCGGGAACGAGATTTATTCCTGACTATGATTTTGATAGCTGTCAGCGCCCGTCCCTTATGCGCTGAGTGATTATTTGGCTATCAATGTCATTCCCGCGCAGGCGGGAATCCATCGCTGCATGAAACCCTGGATTCCCGCCTGCGCGGGAATGACGAAACGGGCGTTTCCCTGCGGCGAGAGGTTTTTGATCCGGTTTGATTAACTGCAATGAATCCACCATGAACTCCCTTCACATCGGCATCGCCGGCGCCGGCCTGGCCGGCCGCACGCTGGCCTGGCGGCTGCTGCGCGCGGGCTGCCGCGTCACTTTGTTCGATTCGCGCCAGCGCGCCGAGCTGGACACCGCTTCGATGACTGCGGCGGCCATGCTGTCGCCGCTGGCCGAACTGTCGGTTTCGGACGAGGTGGTTTTTCAGTTGGGCCGGCGCTCGATGGAACTGTGGCCGCGCTGGGTGGCTGAACTCGAAGCCGGTAGCGGCCAGCCGGTTTACTTCCGCCAGAAAGGCACGCTGGTCGTCGCGCATGCGCCCGACCAGAGCTCGCTCGATCACTTCAGCGGGCTGCTAGCCCACCGGCTGCCCGAAGCCTGCCGCGCCGAGGTGCATGTGCTGGACGCGGCTGCGCTGGCGCAGCGCGAGCCGGCGCTGGCCGGGCGTTTTGGCGGCGGGCTGTTCCTGGAGAGCGAAGGCCAGCTGGCCAACGACCAGTGGATGGCCGTGCTGGGGCTTGAAATCGACCGGCTCGGCGTGAACTGGCATGAAGGCCAGGCGGTTGAGCGGGTGGAAGAAGGCCGCATCATCTGCGCCAGCGGCACGCATGCGGTGGATGTGGCGGTCGATGCGCGCGGTGTGGGCGCCAAGGCGCAGTGGCCGCAGGTGCGCGGCGTGCGCGGCGAGGTGCTGCGGGTCGAATGCCCCGGCGTGACCCTGCAGCGCCCGGTGCGGCTGATGCACCCGCGCTATGCGCTGTACGTCGCGCCCCGGCCGGATCACCAGTTCGTCGTCGGCGCGACCGAACTCGAATCGGAAGACACCGGGCCGGTCACGCTGCGCTCGACGCTGGAGCTGGGCAGCGCGCTCTACAGCCTGCACCCGGCCTTCGGCGAGGCGCGCGTGCTGCGCCTGTCGGCGGCGCTGCGCCCGGCGCTGGACGACCACCGTCCGGCCGTGCTGCTGCGGGATGGCGTCTGGCACATCAACGGCCTGTACCGCCATGGCTATTTGTGCGCGCCGGCGGTGGTCGATGAGCTGGCCCATAAACTCTTGGCGTTATGAAGCTACGGAAAGCAAGGAGATGACATGACCGATTTTGAAATTTCCCTGAACGGCGAGCGCATCGCCACGCAGGCATCCACGCTGCACGCGCTGCTGCTGGAGCGCGGCTACGATTTGAAAAGCGCCTTTGCCTGCGCCATCAACAGCGGTTTCGTGCCGCGCCCGCAGTGGCCCGAGCGCAGCTTGCAGGGCGGCGACCGCATCGACGTGGTCACGCCGATCACAGGAGGCTAGCCATGAGCGACCCCATGCACCGTTCCATCGCCCACGGCAGCCCGTGGAGCGTGGCCGGAACGACGCTTTCCAGCCGCTTTTTCCTTGGCACCTCGCATTACCCGTCGCCGCAGGTGCTGGGCGATGCGGTGCGCGCCAGCGGCACCGAGGTGCTCACCGTCGGCCTGCGCCGGCTGCAGCCCGAGAGCGGCGGCGGCGCGAGCTTCTGGCAACGCATCCAGGCGCTGGGCTGCCACATTTTGCCCAACACGGCGGGCTGCCACAGCGCCGATGAAGCCATCACGCTGGCGCAGATGGCGCGCGAGATTTTCGGCACCGCCTGGATCAAGCTCGAAGTGATCGGCGACGACTACACGCTGCAGCCCGACACCGTGGCCACGTTAGAGGCCGCCACGGCGCTGGCGAAGGACGGTTTTTCGGTCTTCGCCTACACCACCGACGACCTGGTGATGGCGCAGCGCCTGCACGCGGCGGGCTGCGCGGCGGTGATGCCGTGGGCCGCGCCGATTGGCACCGGGCGCGGGCCGCTGAACCCGTATGCGCTGGAAACCATGCGCCGGCGCCTGCCGGACGCGGTGCTGATCGTCGATGCCGGGCTGGGCCGGCCGTCGCATGCCGCGCAGGTGATGGAGCTGGGCTTTGACGCCGTATTGCTCAACACCGCCGTCGCGCAGGCGGGCGACCCGGTGCGCATGGCGCGGGCCTTTGCCGATGGCGTGGCGGCTGGGCGCGCGGCGTATGAATCAACCCCCATGCCCGAGCGCGCCGCCGCGCAGGCCTCGACCCCGACGGTCGGCGTGCCGTTCTGGCATGCGCGCTGATGCCTTCGGTTTTTCTCTTTCCCCCGCTGGGGGAAGGCGCCATGCAAAGAAATCCATCCTTTCACGCGGTGACACAGCCATGCCTTCCACGCCTTTCGCCCCTCTGACCGGCCCCATCGGCTTTTACCCCGTGGTGCATGACGCCGCCTGGGTCCAGCGCCTGCTCGACTGGGGTGTGCGCACCGTCCAGCTTCGCTTCAAGGCCGCCGGCCACACGCCCGCCGAGATCGAGCGCGAAGTGCGCGCCGCCGTCGAGGCCGGCAAAAAAGCGCCCGGCGCGCAGGTCTTCATCAACGACCACTGGCAGCTCGCGCTGGCCGCCGGCGCCTACGGCGTGCATCTGGGCCAGGAAGACCTGAGCGCTGTCGAGGGCGCCGACATCGAGGCCCTGCGCCGCGCCGGCCTGCGCCTGGGCCTGAGCACGCACACGCCGGCCGAGCTGGCGCGGGCGAAAGCGGTGCAGCCGTCCTATCTGGCGATTGGCCCGATCTACCCGACCACGCTGAAAGTCATGCCCTACGAGCCGGTCGGGCTGGCGCAACTGAAAGCCTGGGCGGCGCTGGCCGCGCCGTATCCGGTGGTGGCGATAGGCGGCATTTCACTGGAGCGCATGCCCGGCGTGCTGGCCTGCCTGAGCGCTGGCAACGATGGCGTGGCGGTGGTCAGCGCGGTGACGCTGGCGGCGGACCCCCGGCAGGCGGCGCTGGCCGGCTTGCGGCTCGCCGCCGGCTGAGCAACGCGATTTCAGGCATCAAAATGCCTTGCAGCGCAGGTGGTGCGTGCGCCTTCTGCTATTTACTTGATAGCGCCGGATAGTCGGTGTAGCCCTTGGCGCCGCCGCCGTAGAAGGTCGTCTGGTCGGGCGTGTTGAGCGGCGCATCGGTGCGCAGGCGCTGCACCAGGTCGGGGTTGGCGATGAAGGGCTTGCCAAAGGCGACCAGGTCGGCGCCGTCCTTCACGGCCTGCTCGGCCATGGCCTTGTCGTAGCCGTTGTTGACCATCCAGGCGCCCTTGCCGCCGGCGCTGCGGTAGGCCGCTTTGAGCGCCGCATAGTCAAACGGACGCTCGGGCAACTCGCGCGGGCCGCCGGTGGCGCCTTCGATGACGTGGATGTAGGCCAGGTCCAGCCTGGCAAGCTGCCTGACCACGTACTCGAACAGCGGCTGCGGGTCGCTGTCGAACGCATCGTTGGCCGGCGTGACCGGCGACAGGCGAATACCGGTGCGGCCGCCGCCAATCGCGTCCACGATGGCGCGCGTGACTTCCAGCATCAGGCGGGCGCGGTTCTCGACGCTGCCGCCGTAGTCGTCGGTGCGCTGATTGGAGCCGTTTTTCAAGAACTGGTCGAGCAAATAGCCGTTGGCGCCATGGACTTCCACGCCGTCAAAGCCGGCCGTGACCACCGCATTGAGCGCGGCCGCCTGGTAGGTGTGGACGATCCCGGGCAGTTCCTCGGCGTCGAGCGCGCGCGGCTCCGACGTGGGTACGAAGACCGGCGCGCCGTCCTTGATGAGCACCGTCTTGGTCTTGGCGGTGATGGCCGACGGCGCGACCGGCTTGCCGCCGTCCGGCTGCAGCTCATTGTGCGAGACGCGGCCCACATGCCAGAGCTGCACGACGATTTTTCCGCCCGCGTCATGCACCGCCCCGGTCACGCGCTTCCAGCCGTCGAGCTGCTCGGTGCCGTACAGGCCGGGCACATCGGCATAGCCCTGGCCCTGGTGGCTGATGGCCGTGGCTTCGGTGATGATCAGGCCGGCCGTGGCGCGCTGGACATAGTAGTCGGCCATCAGCGCCGTGGGAATGGCGTCGGGCGCGCGGTTGCGCGTCAGCGGCGCCATGACGATGCGGTTGGCCAGCAGCAGGTCGCCGGCCTGGACGGAATCGAATAAAGAGGGCATTGAAATATCCTGTGTCAGGTTGGAATAAACGAGGGGCAAGGCAGGGTTTCGGGAGTGGGCGCAGCAGGCTGCGGGCGTCATGGAAAATGTTTTCGGATTATGAGCCCGGGTTACAGGCGCGCGCCAGAGCGCGGGCCGGATAAACCCTTCCATGCTAGCCGGAGCCGGCGGCCGCTGCTGGAGACGGGCGGGTTTGACCATCGGGCTGCGGTGGCGTGAAAAATATAGTCATCACGCGGATGCTGAATCGTGACAGGATGGACCCGCTGCGCCCCGGACTCTGGCGCTGCGCCACTGGCACGCAGGGCCTTGTCCTACAAGGCGCAACGGGCCGGGCTTATTCTGTAAGGCGACATGGTCTTTTACGATTCAGGCCATCGCCTTATAAAGGGTTGTCACGGGTGAATGAACGCCTGGGCCTTGCCGGCGGTGGCGTTGAAGGGGATAACAATGGTCAAGTACGCGATTATTTTTGCATTGATTTCACTGGTTGCCGGTGCCTTGGGCTTCAGCGGCGTGGCGGCGGGCGCGGCGGGCATTGCCAAGGTGCTGTTTGGCTTGTTCCTGATTCTGGCCCTCATCTTTATTGTGCTGGCCGCGCTGGGTGTGGGAGCCGCCAGGAAAATGACGAAGTAAACAATGAAACCACCTGTAACGACACCGCCAGCCACGGCCATGTCACGAATCAAAGAACGGCTGTTTCACAACTGGCCTCACCGCGAAGATGCCAGGGATGGCAAGGACGCCAAGGATGAGCCCCCGGCCCGCCTGCCGGCGATCAAGCCGCAGCGCCAGGTCGGGTTTCCGGCCAGCATCGCCGAGTTCCTGCTGGTGTTTCGCCTGAAGGCGCGCCGCCGCTCCACGCTGAGCGCCGACATCCTGGAGCGTGCGGTCCGGGTGGTGTTCGTGACCTGCAAGAACTGGTTTGCAGGCGCCGGTTCGCATCACCCCAAGCCGCGCCGGCATGACTAGACGGGTGCCCTGGCAGGGCATGTGACCCTGCTGCTTTTTTGTTTTCCCCATAGGAAGCCCCCATCCGATGCATACCTCCTTGCTTGACTGTCTGCTGGAGTACGAGGTCAGCGGCCCGGCTCATTTCCTGTTCAACATCGAGGCGGCCTTTCATGACGGCCACGAAGTCGTTGAAGAGCGGCTGACCATCACGCCCAGCATGAAGGTGCGCCATTTTTGCGATGAGCGCAGCGGCAACCGCTTCATCCGGCTGGATGCGCCCAAGGGCATCCTGTCGGTCAACTACCACGCCCGGGTGCAGCTGCATCCGGCGCCCGTGCCGCTGCACCTGGACGAAATGCCGGTCAGCGCCCTGCCCGACGAGGTGCTGCATTTCCTGATGCCCAGCCGTTACTGCGAATCGGACTCCATGAGCCGGATTGCGCAGCAGCTGTTCGGCCACCTGCCGCAGGGCATGGGCCGGCTGCGGGCGATTGAAAGCTGGATTCACGAGTCGATTGAATACCAGCCCGGCTTTACCCAGTCCACCACCACGGCGCAGGACGTGTTCGTGCAGCGCATCGGCGTGTGCCGGGATTTTGCGCACCTGGGCATCACGCTGTGCCGGGCGCTGAACATTCCGGCGCGGCTGGTGGTGGGCTATGTGTATTTCGAGGAGCCGCCGCAGGACTTTCATGCCGTGTTCGAGGCCTGGCTGGACGGGCGCTGGGTGCTGTTCGACGCCACCCGCTCGGCGCCCATCGACCGGCTGGTGCGCATCGGCACCGGCCGCGACGCCAAGGACGTGGCCTTTGCCACGATTTTTGGCGACGTGAAGATGCGGTGCAAGGAAATCACCGTCGATGAGGGCGACCTGCCGGCCGGCGACAGCGAAGCTGGACAGCCGCCTGCCGTGGCTGCCGGCACGGCCGGGGCTTAGGGCGCTTTCATCCAGACCGGCAATGGCGCAGTGCACTGGGAGCGCGGACGCCCACGTCCGCTTTCTTCTTGAGAG
>JAECRO010000063.1 GCA_016000195.1 Burkholderiales bacterium
TCTACCAGACAGAGTCTTGAATTTCAATATGGGTACTGGGCGGACGGTTACGAATGACCTGCTGAAAGCCGAAGGGCTGACGCAAGCGGCAGCAGCCAGACTTCTGGGCATTGCGCAACCGCACGTTTCAGAACTGAAAAACTACAAGCTCAGCCGTTTTTCCAGCGAACGCCTGCTGCACTACATCACGCTGCTCAACCGTGATGTTGAAATTTTTATTCGGCCACGAATCAATTCAAACGGTAATGGTTCTGGAACTGGGGCCGTGATGGTCTGGGCTGCGGCTTGAGGTCAGAAATAAAGAACCCCGCCATGATTAAAACTTTTTATTTAATCATAGGACTTACGCAAAATCCGTAAATATTCCGCATTGTAAAAATCCGTACCCTTACACAGCCATCCGAACCGATGGACTTCGCAGCTCTTGCCGCATGTAATGGGACAGCATGCCTTTCTTGAGGCTGTATATATTCGTGAGTGCTTTTCTCGCAATGGCCGTCATGCGAATCCACACCAGAACAGCGCAGGCAATATGATTTCTCTGGCTTCTGGCCTTTCGGCATTGACATTTTTCAACGCCTTAAAACCGCCAAAATCCAATCAGAATTGCCTATTTTTTAAGCAAATTCAAAGTTGAAAATTCTCAACTGCTGTGCCCGACAGGCTGCTAGGCAACGGTTTGGCGACCAGAATTTCTGCTTTGAAGCGTTCCTTGAGGCCGCTGTAATAGGCCAGGGTCTCGGCAGATGTCCACCATTGGCTGTACTGGCTGCGCTCCTGATTTGCTGCGGCCTGAATAGGTGCATCACGTGGCACAACCTTGCCAACCTTGACAATGACATAGCCTTGAGCACCCAAGTCGACGCCAGCAAAAACCGGCAAAACGTTTGTATCGGCACGCAATGCGGCATCGACAACCTGTGCCGGTAACTGTTGAGTCTGTTCACGCGAAACAAGCACCGGTGCAGCCAAGGTCGCCGTGGCAGGAGAACTCTTCCAGGCAGCGAGTTTTGCAATACCGTCCTTGCGCGCCTCTTCGGCGCCACGCTGAACCAGCCAGCGCTGACGCACCTTGTCTTTCACTTCAGCCAAAGGCTGGGTGTGCGCAGGAGCGTACTGAACAAGACGGCCCGACACCAGTTGATTGGGTCCCACTTCCACTGCTTCAGTATTGCGTTTTTTCTCGATGGCATCGGGCGAAAAAAGTGCATTGAGAAATTTTGGATTGGCCAGTGGACCTGTCGTACCTGCATTCGGCTGACGAGACACATTGCCAGCCGTTTTGATCTCCAGCTTTAACCGCTCAGCCACCGGCTTGAGGCTGTCCGACTGTTCATACACGCCATTGGAAAACGCTTCGGCAGTTTCAGAAAATTTCTTCTGGGCCTGCTGCTTTTTCAGGGTGTCTTCGAGCTCAGGCTTCATTTCTTCAAAACTGCGCTGCTTGGGTGCCTTGATGTCGGTCAGCTTGATGATGTGATAGCCAAAATCAGACGTCACCACGTCGCTGATGTCACCCTTTTTCATTGAAAAAGCAGCGTCTTCAAACGGCTTGACCATCGCGCCACGAGCAAAGAAATCAAGATCGCCACCGTTGGGGGCAGACCCCGGATCCTGTGAATTTTTTCGGGCTACATCGGCAAAACTATCTGGTGACTTTGTTACGATTGCGAGCAACTCTTGTGCCTTCGCCTTGGCTTGTTCACGCTGTGCTGCGGATGCCGTCGCGGGTACGGTAATCAGAATATGGCTGGCCCGACGCTCTTCCGCACCGCTTAATTGCTTGGCATTTTGTTCGTAATAAGTCTTGAGGTCGGCTTCATTGATGGCGATACCCTTCTTGACCGTGTCGAGATCAAGCAGCACATACTCGATGCTGGCCTGTTCGGGTGCCTGAAAAATTTTCTCATTCGCCTTGTAAAACTGTTCAAGATCGGCATCGGTCGGTGTCAGCTTGGCGGCGTAATCGGCAGCATTGAAACGGGCCAGTTGAATCTCGCGTTTCTCAAAATAAGCATTCAATGCCAGATCAGCAGCCGAGCTGGAAGCGAATCCGCTGCCAGAAACACCCGCCAGAACCTGTCGCCTGGCCAAGTCAGTCCGCACGTTGGCTTCAAACACTTCGGGACTCATTCCCTGAGTACCCAGCAACTGGCGATAGCGCTCCATGTCAAGCGAGCCATCGGCCCGGCGCAAGGCTGCAATCTCTGGGCTGCTCTGCAATTCCCGCGCAAGGTGCTGGTCACTGGTGGAAAGCGTGAGTTTGTCAGCGGCTACGGCAACAACCCGGTCACGCACCATGCGCTCCAGCGTGGCATAGCGTGCCGCGGGTGAGTCCAGTTGCTTGGCATCCAACGCAGGCATGGAGACACGCAGGCGCTCAACTTCCTTCAAATGCTCCCGGTCCCACTCGGGCTGGGTAATTTCTGTTCCGTCCACCTTGGCCACCACGCTTCCCTTTTCGGCGGAACGGTTGCTATTCATGCCAACCAATATGAAGGACGGCACAATCAGCAAAAACAGCAGCGCCATGGTCCACTTGGTGTGCTTGCGAATGAAATCAAACATCTCGAATTTCCTGTACGACAGGCCCCATCGGGCACAACAACAAAAAAGGCGAACCCTGGTTCGCCTTTTCTTAGTGGGTGGTGGGTGCTGACGGACTCGAACCGCCGACCTACGCCGTGTAAAGGCGCTGCTCTACCAACTGAGCTAAGCACCCCACTATAAAAACATCACATCAGTTCAGCGCGTCCTTGAGTGCTTTGCCTGGACGGAACTTTGGAACCTTGGCCGCCTTGATTTTAATCGCATCGCCGGTACGTGGATTGCGCCCCGTTCGGGCTGCACGTTTGCCGACAGCAAAAGTACCAAAACCTACGAGAGACACGGAGCCTCCTTTTTTCAGCGTAGCCTTCACCGCGCTGATGGTGGACTCCAGAGCACGCGTTGCAGCAGCTTTTGAAATATCGGCATTTTGGGCAATGTGCTCAATCAATTCAGTCTTGTTCACAAAAAGCACCTCGTTATTTGGTCAGTTGGTCTGGTTGGCTTGATAACTATTTCCAGAAACACGGCATGGCGGTGTCAGCAGGAGCGGCGTGGACGGCTTTGATTTCTGGATCCATTAAAACGGTGGACTTCCAGGCTGTCAATACGGCGCAAGTATTTAGGCTGTGGAGCGGGATTCTAGCTTTCTTTTGGTGAATTCTGATTTTGATGCAGAGCGTGAACTGTAATTTTCATGCTTGACAACACAAGGTTTTACAGTTCGGTCAACGCTTGTGCAATGGCTTTACCCACGTCAGCCGTACCGGCCTGACCGCCCAAATCAGGGGTGCGCGGCGCAC
This sequence comes from Burkholderiales bacterium, assembly GCA_016000195.1. GTDB lineage: Bacteria > Pseudomonadota > Gammaproteobacteria > Burkholderiales > Burkholderiaceae_C > Polaromonas. The sequence goes on from JAECRO010000063.1 coordinate 3,351, forward strand.
CGCTCCCAAGTTTGAGGACATGCTCAATCGCGGCAAGAATGCCATCATGGGCGTCCCTGTGACCGAGGAAATCCAGCATCATGGCGCCGCACCAGATCTGGCCGATGGGGTTGGCAATATTGCGCCCGGCAATGTCCGGCGCCGAGCCATGAACGGGCTCGAACAGCGAAGGAAACTTGCGCTCCGGGTTGAGGTTGGCGCTAGGCGCAATGCCAATGGTGCCGGTGCAGGCTGGCCCCAGATCGCTGAGGATGTCGCCAAACAGATTGCTGGCCACCACCACGTCGAAAAAGTCTGGACGCTGCACAAAATGCGCCGTCAGGATGTCGATATGGAACTTGTCGAGCTGGATGGCCGGATAGCTTTTCGCCATCTCGGCCACACGCTCGTCCCAGTAGGGCATGGAAATTGAAATGCCATTGGATTTGGTGGCGCTCGTCAGATGTTTTTTGGGCCGCGACTGCGCCAGCTCGAACGCGAACTTCAGCACCCGATCAACACCGACGCGGGTAAACACTGACTCCTGCAGCACAAACTCCCGCTCGGTGCCGGGAAACGCCCTGCCGCCGATGCTGGAGTATTCGCCCTCGGTGTTTTCGCGCACGATGTAGAAGTCAATTTCGCCGGGCAGGCGCGGACTGCCATCGCGCCGCACCACCGGCGCGATGATGCCGGGCATCAGCCGGGCGGGCCGCAAATTGATGTACTGGTCAAATTCTCGCCTGAACAGCAGCAGCGAGCCCCAGAGCGACACATGGTCGGCAATCCTCTCAGGCCAGCCTACCGCGCCAAAGTAAATCGCGTCATGCCTGCCAATCTGGTCTTTCCAGTCGTCGGGCAGCATCTTGCCGTGCTTTTCAAAATAGTCCCAGCTGGAAAAATCAAAATGGTCGAACTGCAGGTCAATCCCGTATTTGGTTCCGGCGGCTTCGAGTACGCGAATACCTTCCGGCATCACTTCCTTGCCAATGCCATCGCCTGCAATCACGGCGATTCTTTTCTTGCCCGCGCTATTCATGATGAGTTCCCTTTGGTTTCAAGTGTGAAAACTAGGCGGCCTGCAGCCTGGCGGGCCGCACCACGAGACTGACACCCAAGGCCGTGAGCGCCGTTCCGGCAACGGTCGCCAGCGTGATGGTTTCGCCGAACAAAGCCCAGGCCATCAGGGCCGTGGTGGGCGGCACCAGGTAGAGCAAGCTGGTGACAGAAGTCGCCGCGCCGCGCTGGATCAGCAGGTAAAGCAGCGAACTGCCGCCCAGCGTCAGCGCCAGCACCGACCAGGCCATGGCGCCCATGAATTCGGCATTCCAGACAATCGCCTCGGTTTCCATGAGGGAAAACGGCAGCGTCACTAGCAAGGCGGCGGCCAGCTGGATGGCATTGGCGCTGCGTACATCGGTCGGCTGGACAAAATGCTTCTGGTAGAGCGTTCCGACCGTGATGCAGAACAGCGCAAACACCGCGCAGCCCAGCGTCAGCGCGGTCACTTCACTGCCGGAGCCAAATTTCCGGGCGACCACGAGCAGCAAGCCGCCAAGCCCCAGCGCCAGACCTACCCACTGACGCGGCGTGACCTGAGCCTGCGCTGCCAGCGGGCTTGACGAGCCCGGCGAACCGGCCCATGAGAGCCACAACGCCGTGAGAACAGGCTGCAGGCCGACGATCAATGCCGCCAGGCCCGACCCCATGCCGCCCTTCACCGCCACCCAGACGCCGCCCAGATAGCCCGCATGCATCAGCACGCCCGTCAAGGCCAGGTGCAGCCACTGCTGGCGGCCCTGCGGCCAGCGTGCGCGGCTGAAACGGATCCAGACCAGGAAGCAGGCAATTGAAAAGGTGTAGCGCAGCACCAGGAACGTCAGCGGCGGCGCATAGGGCAGACCGAATTTGGCGACGATGAAGCCAGTGCTCCAGATCAGCACGAAGACGGCAGGCATGGCGCGGAGCAGCGCGCTGGAGGGTGACGAAGAACTCAAGGCCGGCCCGATTCAGGAATGATTATTTGGTCCGGGCGCGGATTTCAGGAATCGCCTTTTGCAGGTAATACACCATCGACCAGACCGTCAGAATGGCTGACAGCCAGATCAGCCAGGTTCCCCAGACAGGGGTGTTGATGACGCCGAACAGGCGGCCGTCATACAGCAGGAAGGGAATCGCAATCATCTGCACCGTGGTCTTGACCTTGCCCAGCATGTGAACCGCGACGCTGCGCGAAGCGCCGATCTGCGCCATCCATTCACGCAGCGCTGAAATGGCAATTTCGCGACCAATGATGATGAGCGCCACGAACACATCGGCGCGCTGCAAATGCACCAGCACCAAGAGCGAGGCGCAGACCAGGAACTTGTCGGCCACCGGATCGAGGAAAGCGCCGAATGACGACGCCTGGTTCAGCTTGCGGGCCAGATAGCCGTCGAGCCAGTCGGTTGCGGCAAAAACCACAAACATCACGGTAGCGATCAGATTGCGTTCGGCGACAGGAATGTTCAGGTAGAAAACCCCCACGATCAGCGGAATCGCAACAATGCGCGTCCAGGTCATTAGGGTGGGGATGGTCAAAAACATGGTGCCGATTTTGGCATGAGCGGATGACAACCCGCGCAAGCCGATGCAAGCCCCTGCCTTTGTCAATGCAGGGCGCGGTAAATTTCTTCGGCCAGTTCTGTTGAAATGCCATCGACCATGGCGATGTCCTCGACGCTGGCCGATGCAATGCCGCGCACCCCGCCAAAACGCTGCAGCAGGCTGGCGCGCTTTTTCGGACCAATCCCGGCGATGTCCTCAAGCCGGCTGCCGCCCACCCGCACCTTGGCCCGCCTGGCACGCATGCCGGTGATGGCGAAGCGGTGCGCCTCGTCGCGGATCTGCGCAATCAGCATCAGCGCCGCCGAATCGCGGCCCAAATAAACCTTCTCGCGCCCATCGGCAAACACCAGTTCCTCCAGTCCGACCTTGCGGCCCTCGCCTTTTTCAACCCCGGCAATCAGCCCCAGATCAAGACCCAGCTCGACAAACACTTCACGCGCCATAGCCACCTGCCCCTTGCCGCCATCAACCAGCACCAGGTCGGGCAGCGTGGCTTCGCCGTTGCGCGCCGCCTCGGCCAGCTTGGTGTAGCGGCGCGTCAAGACCTGGCGCATGGCGGCGTAGTCGTCGCCCGGCGTGATGCCTTCGATGTTGTAGCGGCGGTATTCGCTGTTTTGCATCTTGTGCTCCCTGAACACCACGCACGACGCCTGGGTTGATTCGCCCGCCGTGTGCGAGATGTCAAAGCATTCGATGCGCAGGGCGTCCAGCTTGTCCAGCGGCAGTTCCAGCGCCTCGGCCAGCGCCCGGGTGCGCGCCTGCTGCGAACCCTGCTCGGCCAGCAGCCGCGCCAGCTGGAGGCCGGCGTTTTTCTGCGCCATCTCCAGCCAGACGCGGCGCTGCTCGCGCGGCTGGTACACGGCGGCGACGCGGCTGCCGGTCTGCTCGGCCAGCGCGGTCATCAGGCTTTTATCAACCGGCTCGCTGACCACCAGCGTGGGCGGCACCGGCACGTCGATGTAATGCTGCGCGATGAAGGCTTCGAGCACCAGGGCTTCGATGGATTTTTCCTTCACCTGATCGGCCGGGGCATCGGGTTCGGCATCCAGCCCGGCCACGTCGGCGGCATGCTCCACATGGGTCGGGAAATAAGGCCGGTCGCCCAGGTGGCGGCCGCCGCGCACCATTGCCAGGTTGACGCAGGCCTTGCCGCCCTGCACTTTCACCGCCAGGATGTCCACGTCCACATCACCATTTTTGCCGCCGATCTCCATGGACTGCTGGTGCAGGATTTTCGACAGCGCCGCCATCTGGTTGCGCAGCTCGGCGGCCTGCTCGAACTCCAGCCGGTCGGCATGCGCCAGCATTTTCTTTTCCAGCTCGCCCAGGATTTCCTGCGTCTGGCCCTGCAGGAAGCGCCCGGCGTTGGCCGTGTCCAGCGCGTACTGCTCGGGCGACACATGGCCGACGCAGGGCGCGGAGCAGCGCTTGATCTGGTACAGCAGACAGGGCCGGGTGCGGTTGTTGAACACCGTGTCCTCGCAGGTGCGCAGCCTGAACACCTTTTGCAGCAGCAGTATCGTGTCCTTGACCGCCCAGGCGCTCGGGTACGGGCCAAAGTAATGGTGTTTTTTCTCGACCGCGCCGCGGTAATAGGCAATGCGCGGATAGGCCGCTGCCGATGGCGCGCTGCCTTCGGGCTTGACCTGGGCGGCGGTCAGCTTGAGGTAGGGATAGCTCTTGTCGTCCCGGAACAGGATGTTGTATTTCGGGTTGAGCGTCTTGATCAGGTTGTTTTCGAGCAGCAGCGCCTCGGCTTCGGAGCGCACCACGGTGGTTTCCATGCGGACGATCTTGCTGATCATGTGGCCGATGCGCGTGCCGCCATGGTTTTTCTGGAAATAGCTGGTGACGCGCTTTTTCAGGTTGCGCGCCTTGCCGACGTAGAGCACGCCGCCCTGCTCGTCAAAGTAGCGGTAAACACCCGGCAGCGGCGGCAGCGCGGCCACTTCGCTGAGCAACCGGGGATCGAATTCGTGGGTTGGGGTCATGTTGTCAAGGGAACGGTTGGCCGTATTGTGGACAATCCTTCCATGAATCACAGCCTGCAGTGGGACATTTTTTGCAAAGTCATCGACAACTTCGGGGACATTGGCGTGTGCTGGCGCCTGGCCGCCGACCTGGCGACGCGCGGCCACCGGGTGCGTTTGTGGGTGGACGATGCCTCCGCGCTGGCCTGGATGGCGCCTGGCGGCCACACCGGCGTTCGCGTGCTGCCCTGGCAAGCGTCGTTCGATTCGAGCGCGGCCCGGCTTGAGGAACAGCCTACGGATGTCCTGATCGAGACTTTCGGCTGCGAGATAGCTCCTGAATTCATAGCTGCCTGCGCCCGCCAGTCAAGCGAAACAGGCCTGAAACCTGTATGGATCAACCTAGAATACCTGTCTGCCGAGCCTTACGCCCTGCGCTGCCACGCCCTGCCCTCGCCGGTGCAGCGCGGCCCGGCGGCCGGCTGGACCAAATGGTTTTTCTACCCCGGCTTCACCGAAGCAACCGGTGGCCTGCTGCGCGAGCCTGATCTGGCCGAGCGGCAATCCCGTTTTGACCGCAGCGCCTGGCTGGCGGCCCAGGGCATTGCGTGGAACGGCGAAAAGCTGGTGTCGCTGTTCTGCTACGAACCCGACGCGCTGGCGGGCCTGTTGCGACGGTTTTCGCAGCACGGGCTGGACGGGGAGCCGGTGCGCCTGCTGGTGACGGCGGGCCGGGCCGCCAGTGCGACAAAGGCGGTTTTTAATGATGAAATCAGCCTTTTGCGCAATATCCACGGGCGCAACCTGCTATCAATTTCATATCTCCCGCTGCTGACCCAGATGGCGTTCGACCCCCTGCTGTGGGCCTGCGACCTGAATTTTGTGCGCGGCGAAGACTCGGTGGTGCGCGCCCTGTGGGCCGGCAAGCCTTTGGTCTGGCACATCTACCCGCAAGGCGATGAAGCGCATCTGGACAAGCTCGATGCCTTTCTGGACATGCTGCGGGCGCCGCCCTCGCTGCGAAGCTTTCACCGGGTGTGGAACAGCAAAAGCGCAAGCCCTGAGGCGCTGCAAGTCCCGGCGCCGGACCTGCCAGCCTGGCAGGCCTGCGCCCTGGCGGCCCGCTCACGCCTGATGGCCCAGGATGACCTGTGTACCCGTTTACTCGGCTTTGTGGCAAAAAGCCGCTAAAATCACGGGTTCTGCGGATCAGCCTGTTGATAAAACGCATCACCGGCACCAATTAATCCCGCATAACCCGCCGCAAAACCTGCACTCAGCACACGTCTAGCGGTCCACCTCAGTAAATCAGTAAAACTGCCATGAAAATCGCTCAAGAAATCCGCGCCGGTAACGTCATCATGCACGGCAAGGATCCGATGGTCGTGCTCAAGACCGAATACAGCCGCGGCGGGCGCAACTCCGCCACCGTGCGCATGAAGCTCAAAAGCCTGATCGCCAACTTCAACACCGAACAGGTCTTCAAGGCTGACGACAAGCTCGACCAGGTGATCCTGGACAAGAAGGACTGCACCTACTCCTACTTTGCAGACCCGATGTACATCTGCATGGACTCCGAGTACAACCAGTACGAAGTCGAAGCCGAAAACATGGGCGACTCGCTGAACTACCTGCAAGACGGCATGGAACTCGAAGTCGTGTTCTATGACGGCAAGGCCATTTCGGTCGAAGTGCCTACCAGCGTGCAGCGCGAAATCACCTGGACCGAGCCTGCCGTCAAGGGCGACACCTCCGGCAAGGTCTTGAAGCCCGCCAAGCTGGCCACCGGCTTTGAAATCGGCGTGCCCATTTTTGTGGCGCAGGGCGATGTCGTTGAAATCGACACCCGCACCGGCGAATACCGCAAGCGCGTCTAAAGCGGCATCAGCCCCTTCGACAAAAAGGCTCCTTCGGGAGCCTTTTTTATTGGCACGGAAGAAAAGCGAAGTAAACCGTCTTTATGATGTTCCCGTTACCCACCACGTTTTTCTTACTCTGCTTACTGCGTGGCCTTGCCGTGAAACCCGGGCTGGCACGCATCATCGACACAGGCTCATGGAACAGACACAAGACTTATCAGAAGACCGCCTGGCGAATGCCTGGGCTGAACTGCATGCCCTTTCCACCGACAGCACACCGCTGAGGGCCGACGCCAACCGGCTGGCCTTCGCGGACCCGGAGTTCCTGCTGCGGCGCGAAACCCGAGGCCTGCGCATCCAGCTTGAAATGCTCAAGCCTGAGATCGACCAGCAGGCGCAGGGCATTGAAAACACCATCGTGGTCTTCGGCAGCGCCCGCTTCCCCGCCCCCGAGCAGGCTGAGGCAGCGCTCAAGCTCGCTCAAGAGGGCGATGATGAAGCCGCGCTGACACTGGCGCAACGCCATGTCCGCAACGCCCAGTACTACGACCAGGCGCGGCTGTTCGCGCGCATCGTGGCGGGCTACAGCAATCCGCGCCCGGCGCATGAGCAGCTGTTCATCTGCACCGGCGGCGGCCCGGGCATCATGGAAGCGGCCAACCGCGGCGCCCAGGAAATGGGCGCGCTCACCGTGGGCCTGAACATCGTGCTGCCGCACGAGCAAGGCTCCAACCCCTATATTTCGCCCTCGCTGAACTTCAAGTTTCACTACTTTGCGCTGCGCAAGATGCATTTCATGATGCGTGCCAAGGCGCTGCTGGCTTTTCCCGGCGGCTTCGGAACGCTTGACGAGCTGTTCGAAGTCATCACGCTGGTGCAGACCAGGAAGGCCAAGCCGGTGCCCATCATTCTTTTCGGCACCGAATACTGGAAACGGCTTTTCAACTTCGACGTGATGATCGAGGAAGGCGCGATTTCACCGCGAGACCTTGACCTCATCCAGTATGTCGATGAGCCGCAGGCCGCCTGGGACGCCATCAAGAATTTCTACGAACTTTAAGTTCGGCCCGGCGGCCACTGAGCCGCCGCGCTAGTCCAGGTCCTTGTCCAGCGGAATCAGCCGGACCGCATCGGCCTCGGGCAGGGCCTCGACATTGCGCAAGGCCTTGCCCATGACGCGGCTGCGCTGCTCGGCACTGGTCAGGGTGTTGAGCACGGTCTCGGTCTGCGACTTGACCTTGGCCAGCACGTCGCCGAACTTGCCAAACTCGGTCTTGACCGCGCCCAGCACCTGCCACACCTCGCTGGAGCGCTTTTCCAGCGCCAGCGTCCTGAAACCCATCTGCAGGGAATTGAGCATGGCCAGCAGCGTGGTCGGGCCGGCCAGCGTGATGCGGTGGTCGCGCTGCAGGCATTCGATCAGGCCGGGGCGGCGCAGCACCTCGGCGTACAGCCCCTCGGTCGGCAAAAACAAAATGGCAAAGTCGGTCGTGTACGGCGGCTCGATGTACTTTTCGGAGATCGACTTGGCTTCGAGGCGGATGCGCAGTTCCAGCGCCTTGCCCGCGACCTCGGCGCCCGGCCCGTCGGCGCGCTGCTGGGCATCGAGCAGGCGCTCGTAGTCTTCATTCGGAAATTTCGCATCAATCGGCAGCCACAGCGGCTCGCCCGAGTCGGAACGGCCCGGCAGCCTGATGGCGAAATCGACCGGGTTCTTGCCGCCGCGCCGGGTGACGACCTGCGCGGCGTACTGGTCCACGGTGAACACCTGTTCGAGCAAGGCCGCCAGTTGCGCTTCGCCAAAAATGCCGCGCGTTTTCACGTTGGTCAGCAAATGCTTGAGGTCGCCCACGCCCTGCGCCAGCGTCTGCATTTCGCCCAGCCCCTTGTGGACCTGCTCCAGCCGGTCGGCGACCTGCTTGAAGCTCTGGCCCAGGCGGGTTTCCAGCGTTTCATGCAGTTTTTCATCGACCGTGCGGCGCATCTCGTCGAGCTTGGCGGCGTTGCTTTGCTGCAGTTGCGCCAGCTGCCTTTCCAGCGTTTCACGGACCTCCAGCATGCGCCGCGCATTCGATTCGCTGAGCGATTGCAACTGTGTCGCCAGCGTGTCCGACAGGCTTTGCTGCAGCAGGCCGAGCTGGCGGGAAACCGCATCGATCTGCGTGTTCTGTGTGCGGGTGGCTTCGGCGCTTTGCTGCACCAGCGTTTGCTGGAAGGTGGCGAGCGTCGCGGCCAGTTCCTGCCGGCTGCTGCGCGAGTTGTCGCTGATCTCGCGCCGCAGTTCGCGCTCCAGACGGTCATTGACTTCCGCGAACCCGTTCAGCAACTCGGCATTGCCGTCGCCTGGATTTCCTGCCGGTTTGCGCACCGTCAGCCAGACCAGCAACAGCAGATTGGCCAGCAGCAAGGCCATCATCAACCAGGACTCCATATATCAGTCCGCTACTTATTTGATAGCTAATACCGCTGGATTCAAGGGCGTAAGCGGCTTGTTTTCCTTGAAAAACCCGATCAGGTTGTCGGCTGCCAGGCGGGCCATCGCCAGGCGCGCTGGAATCGTGGCGCTGGCGATATGCGGCGTCAGCACCACATTGGGCACCATCAGCAGCTCAGGATGCAGCGTGGGTTCGCCTTCAAACACATCCAGGCCCGCCGCCGCAATCGTCTTGTTGCGCAGGGCCGCTGCCAGCGCGGCATCATCGACGATGCCGCCGCGCGCAATATTGACCAGCGTCGCGGTCGGCTTCATCAGCGCCAGTTCGGCCGCGCCGATGGTGTGGTGCGATTCAGGCGAATACGGCAGCACCAGCACCAGGTGGTCGGCGGTCTTGAGCAGCTCGTCCTTGCCGACATAGCCGGCCTTGCATTCGGCCTCCAGCGCCGCGTCCAGCCGGGAGCGGTTGTGGTAAATCACCTTCATGCCAAAGCCGTGCGCGCCGCGCCTGGCAATGCCCTGCCCGATGCGGCCCATGCCCAGGATGCCCAGCGTGGCGCCGTGGATGTCGGAGCCGGCGAACATGTCGTAGCTCCACTTCGTCCATTTTCCGGCGCGCAAATAATGCTCGCTTTCGGTGATGCGCCGGGCCGTCGCCATCAGCAAGGCAAAGCCGAAGTCGGCGGTGGTTTCGGTCAGCACGTCAGGCGCGTTGGTGGCCAGCACGCCGGCGGCGGTCATGGCGGCAATGTCAAAATTGTTGTAGCCGACCGCCATGTTGGCGCAGATCCTGAGCTGCGGGCAGGCGGCCAGCACCTCGGCATCAATGCGGTCGCCGCCGGTGGTGAAAGCGCCCTCCTTGCCTTGAAGGCGCGCAATCAGTTCGGCCTTGGACCAGGTTTCGTCGGACGGATTGGACTCGACCTCGAAATGCGCTTCCAGCCGGGCGATGACTTCAGGAAAAACAGCGCGGGCGACCAGGATTTTCGGTTTGCTCATGGAAATGTCGGCTTTCTTTATTTGAACCAGATGAAGGTCATGATGATGAACAGCGGAATCAAGACCCCGCCCGACCACAGCATGTAGCCAAAGAAGCTCGGCATTTTCACGCCACGGTCTTCAGCAATGGCCTTGACCATCAGGTTGGGCGCATTGCCGATATAGGTGTTGGCGCCCATGAACACGGCACCGGCCGAGATCGCCGCCAGCGTGGAGGCGAAAGTGCTCATCATGGCCTGCGCGTCACCGCCGGCCGTATTGAAGAACACCAGATAGGTCGGCGCGTTGTCCAGAAAGGAGCTGAGCACGCCGGTGGCCCAGAAGTACATTGCCGGATCAGGCGACCCGTCGGGCCGCGTCACGCTGGACACCACCGCGCCGAACGGGCCGCTGGTGCCGGCCTTGAGCATGGCAATGACCGGAATGATGGTCAGGAAAATGCCGGCGAACAGCTTGGCCACTTCCAGCATCGGCCCCCACGAGAACTGGTTGTCGGCATGAACCCTGGCAGCCGTGATGTTCAGCGACAGCAAGGTGATGGCGACCAGCCCGGCATCGCGCACCAGGCCCGGCAGGCCGACGTGGGTGCCGGCAATGTCGAACACCACGGCCGACTTCCAGATGCCGCTGAGCAGCACCAGCCCGGCCACCGCGCCCAGCAGCCAGAAGTTGGCCGCACCATCAAAGCCGACGCGCCGGGTATCGGGCGTCGGGTCCAGCGGCACGACCTCTTCGCGGCGGTGGTAGAACCAGGAGTCGATGGCATAAAAAATGGCCAGCAAGACGCCGGCCAGAAACAGCGTTTCAGGAAAGATATGGCTGATGGTCCAGAAAAAATCCACCCCCTTCAGAAAACCCAGGAACAGCGGCGGATCGCCCAGCGGCGTCAGCGAGCCGCCGGCGTTCGACACGATGAAGATGAAGAACACCACGACATGCGCCTTGTGCAAGCGGTTGTCATTGGCCCGGACCAGCGGGCGAATCAGCAGCATCGACGCGCCGGTGGTTCCCATGAAGCTGGCCAGCACCGCGCCAATGCCCAAGATGGCCGTGTTCAGCTCCGGGCTGCCGTGCAGGTTGCCCCGGATATGGATGCCGCCCGCCACGGTAAAAAGCGCTGTCAGCAAGAGGATGAAAGGAATGTATTCCTCCAGCAGGGCATGCATGAAGCTGAAACCAGCCATTCCCGGGCCGTACATCAGCGCAAAAGGCAGCAGGAAAGCCAGCGACCAGGCGGCCGACACCTTGCCAAAATGATGGTGCCAGAATGCAGGCGCCAGCAGCGGCAGCAGCGCAATCGACAGCAGCAGGCCGCCAAATGGAACACCCCACAGCACCGACAACTGGCTGCCGTCTATTGATGCCGCGAACGACAGGCCGGGCAACAGGCACAGCAGCACGAAGGCGGCAAGCCAGCGAAAGGGTTTCATTGATACATCCAGGTACATTCAGGTCAAGCGCCGAGGGCCGGCTGGCGCGGGCCGCCATTATCAGTTGACGGCTCAGCGCGGCGCGGCAATCTCGAAAACCTGGCGCAGATAGGCCAGGTATTTTTCATCGTCGCACATGTTCTTGGACGGCGTGTCCGACAGCTTGGCCACCGGCTGGCCGTTGCAGCGCACCATCTTGATGACGATCTGCAGCGGCTCATAGCCCAGGTCGTTGGTCAGGTTGGTGCCAATGCCGAACGCCAATTGGCAACGTCCCCTGAACTGCCGGTACAGCTCGATGGTTCTGGGCACCGTGAGCGCGTCGCTGAAAATCAGCGTCTTGGTCTTGGGATCGACACGGTTTTCGACGTAGTGCGCGATCATGCGCTCGCCCCACTGGAACGGGTCGCCGCTGTCGTGGCGCGCGCCGTCGAACAGCTTGCAAAAATACAGGTCGAAGTCGCGCAGGAAGGCATTCATGCCATACACGTCCGACAGCGCAATGCCCAGGTCGCCCCGGTATTCCTTGGCCCACATTTCAAAGCCGAACACCTGGCTGTCGCGCA
>JAECRO010000006.1 GCA_016000195.1 Burkholderiales bacterium
CGCGGTATTGCGAAGCTGCGTGCCCCGCACCTCGCGTTTTTTCCAAACAAAGGGCGCCGGGTTCTGGTTGTAGGCCTTGAGGTAGGCGTCAATATGCGCAACCAAGGCATCGACACTGGCGAAGCTGGCCCCCTTGAGGGACTTGCGAGTGAGGATGCCGAACCAGATTTCGACCTGATTGAGCCAGCTGGCCGAAGTCGGGGTGTAGTGAAATTTCACGTTCGGATGCCGGGCCAGCCACTCATCGCACTTTTTGTGGGTCGACAGGTTGTCCATCACGACGTGCAAGACCTTGCCGGTGGCTGTAGAAGCCACGACCTCGTCCATGAAGGCCAGGAAATCCTTGCGCGTCTTGGTTTTGTTCGTCTTGCCAATCACTTTTCCGGTCGCCACTTCCAGAGCCGCAAACAGTGTGATGGTGCCGTTGCGCTTGTAGGTGCTCTTGTCGCCTTGCACCACCTTCTTGCCGGCCGGAACAAAACCCGCTGGACGCGTGATGGCCTGGATGGAGGGCTTCTCGTCCACGCTCAGGACGATGGCGTTTTCCGGTGGACACAGGTAAAGTGCCACCACGTCTGCCGCCTTGGCGGCAAAGTCGGGGTCCTGGCTGACACACCACGAACGCCTGCGCGCCAGACAGATGCCTTCGATGCGCAGAATTTCCCAGACCCGCCACGCCGCCACTCCCAACGTCGTCGCAAGCAAGGGCCCGTCCCAGTGGCCGAACCCTTGCGGCGGCGCCAGTTCGAGCTGGGCCAGGATGCGCTCGCGCAATTCCGGGCCGTTCTTGCGCGGCGCTCCCGAGCGTGGCCGGTCCTGCAGGCCCGCCACGCCAGCGGTCAAAAAACGACAGCGCCACAGGGACACGGTGTCTTTATTGAGCCCCATTTGCTTTGCCGTGTCCTTGACCCCGACCCCGTCAATGCCCCGCAGCACGATGCGCGCTCGCTCCTTCAGTCGCGCTTCAATCTTTTTGCCTCGCGCCAGAGATGTCAGCATCTCGCGTTGCTCGGGCGTGCAGGGCAAAGCAGGCAAAATCCGGGGCATGGTGAACCTCCGCTGTAAAACTAGGGAAGACCAAAATTTAGGCGGAAAGTTTTCCCTAATCAAGCACTAGAACGCGATTCGTCCGTTCGTTATTGGCAGAAAAGCGTGGTTGTTCAGTGACACGCCTGCAGGTGCCCATGCCAATGCTGTGATTTACTCTTTGGTGCAGACGGCCAAGGCCAATGGGCTGGAGTCCTACACCTGGCTTCGCCGGGTGCTGCGTGATTTGCCTGCAGCCAAAACAGTTGCCGAGGTTGAGGCGCTGCTGCCTTGGAATTTGCGCTTAACAGAGTTAATGGGCAAATCGGCCCAGTGATCCACTGTGGTTTATGGAGCGCTTACGGTCAAGCTGCAGCAGGCGAAACGCCCAGACCCCAGGCTGCATAGGGCTGAACATGCGGATGCACCAGCGGGTTCTGGGCGGCATTGACCAGCGGCAGCCACTGCCACGCACTGTGTTGCTCGCCCACGGGCAGTTTGAGCAGCGCCACCTCGTCCCAGGTCAAGGCCAGCCAGTGCGGCAGGTTCACGTAGTGGGTGGACAGGCTGGCGTTGAAGGCGCTGTCGGCATAGAAATGATCCCATGCGCCCATCAACCGGGCTTTGCCCAGCAATTTCCTGCAAGCGTCCGGCGCCAGGCCAAGTTCATCGCGCCCCACGCGCAGCGACACCGACACCCTTGCCGAAGGGCTGGACGACAGTTCATTGCTGCGCTTTTTTAACAGCGCCATGTTCGACAAGGCTGCCAAGCAACTCCCACTCTGAAACCGGGCGGCCGGCAAGGTCATGCGCGGCTTGACCCGCAGGCGCTAGGCGCTGTTCAATGGCTCTGGCGGCACTCGCGCCATCACCATCGGGAGGCGGCCGACATGGCTCAACCCGACCCGCTGGTCCGCAGTCGGCGCGCTGCTGGCCGCGCTCGTTATCGCGCTGAAGGCAATCCTCGATTCCCGGTTGATCTACCCGTGAGAGCCTTGATGGCGAGCTTAGCCAGTTTTATTCCGGGCAACTCCACGGTCTTGTGCAGGATCCAGGCGAGGGGGTACACGGTGGCAACCACGGCAAAAAGGCAGATCAGGTATCGTGCCCACGGATTGAGCGCGACGTAGACTGGCATCGTCGCGAGCAGTCCGGCGATGGGCGTGAGAATCAGTAAGTGCAGCAAATAGACCGCATAGGATGTGTCCCCCATGAATCTGGCCACTCGTCCTGAGAATCCGATGCGCAGCGCGCCTATGACCTTTTGAAGCTGCTGTGAAAGGGGTAATGAGCCGGTGTCCATAAGGTAGAACATACAGACTACCATGAGAATGCCCGCCAGGCGCAGGACAGGATGAGCGGGCTCCGAACACACGGCGAAGGCTGCAACCGCTGAAAGCAGGTGCCGTCCCATCATGTTGTCATGGCGACCCACGGCAAGCCACATTCCCGCCATGAACACATAGAGTTTCAGCGGAAGGAATGACGGCATCGGGAATGCCGCCATGAAGCCGGGGAACATCCATTGCAACGCCAGTGACACCGCGATGAGCCCAGCCCCTGCGCGAATTGCGCCCACACGCCAAAACAGCAGCATGATCAGCGGGAAAGCCAGATAGAACTGCATCTCCAACCCGATCGACCAATCCGGCAGCGCCGAGCGGAACGAGTAGTGCGGGACCGCCCCGAACAGAAACGAGGTGTGTATCAGCACGTTAATAGTGCTCTGGTCGGAAAATCGCGCGGTTTCCGTAGCTGTGATAGGCCAAACGGCGGCGATGGCGTCGCGGCTCTCGCCGATAAAAGGGCCGAAAATGAGAGCTGCGACCAACAGCACGTAATACAGCGGGGCGATGCGGAAGTACCGGCGAAGCCAAAAGGATGTAGCGGTACTGGCTTTATTCCAAGGTTCTGATTGCTGCCGATGCAGGTAGTGATGGGCCATGAGAAAGCCCGACAACATCATGAAGAGGTCAACGGCCAACCCGCCCCAAGAGAGGACCGGGACGCTCCGCAGCCCGGAGAGAATCTGAACATGGGAGAGCAGCACCCAGAGCGCGGCAATGCCTCGTAGGCCGTCCAACCAGGGTATATGGGCATTGGCTTGCGGTTTCATTTTTTCCCTCTGAGTGAGTCGTTTTCCAGTGCAGGTCTTCGACAGTTTTTACACATGATAATTTTTGCATTAATCCATGACCGCTTGCGCAGCCGCACCATCACGCTCAAATACCCAGGCCGCATAGGGCCGAACATACGGATGCACCAGCGGATTGTGGGCGGCATCGGCCAGCGGCAGCCACTGCCACGCACTGTGTTGCTCGCCCACGGGCAGTTTGAGCAGCGCCACCTCGTCCCAGGTCAAGGCCAGCCAGTGCGGCAGGTTCACGTAGTGGGTGGACAGGCTGGCGTTGAAGGCGCTGTCGGCATAGAAATGATCCCATGCGCCCATCAACCGGGCTTTGCCCAGCAATTTCCTGCAAGCGTCCGGCGCCAGGCCAAGTTCATCGCGCCCCACGCGCAGCATGGCCTGGACCAATGCTTCGTTCTTGCGGATGCGCCCGCCCGGCGTGAACCACCAGCCACGCGCCGGGGCATTGATGCGCTGGCCCAGCAGCAACTGGCCATCGGGATTGGCGAGCACCCAATCGACCGATACCAGCGGCAGCGCCGCCACGGCCGCTGCAAACTCGCCCGCCGGCAATTCCAGTGCGCGCGCCTCATGGCCACGCTCGGTATCCGGCATGATTGCAGCGCTGGCGACCTGATCCGTCATGACGCCAAAGTCTTGCTGCTCGCGGCGCGTTGCTGCAAAAAGGCAGCAAACTCAGTGTCCAGCTCGGGGTGGCGCAAGGCAAAGTCCACCGAAGCTTTCAGGTAGCCCAGCTTGCTGCCGCAGTCGTAGCGCACGCCTTCGTACAGGTAAGCCATCACAACGTTTTCCTTCAGGAGGGCCTCAATGCCGTCCGTGAGCTGAATCTCGCCGCCTGAACCGGGGTGCAGATTGCGCAGCTTGTCAAAAATACGCGCGTCCAGCACATAGCGGCCCACCACACCCAGGTCAGAGGGCGCTTCTTCCGGGGACGGTTTTTCGACGATACCGCTGATGGCAAAGGCCTGCCCCTGCTTGCACTGGCGCGCAGCGTCACCGGCCACCACGCCGTAGGAGCGGGTTTGCGCAGGCTGTATGCGCTCCACCGCGACCACGCTGGCCTGATATTGTTCGTATACCTGCAGCATCTGGCGCAGCACGGGTGTCGTCGCATCCAGCAAGTCATCGGCCAGCAGCACGGCAAACGGCGCGTTGCCCACCACGCTTTCGGCGCACAGCACCGCATGGCCCAGGCCCAGCGCTTCAGCCTGGCGCACATAAATACAGTTGACGTGCGCGGGTTTGATTTGCTGCACCAGCTGCAGCAACTCGTTTTTCTGGCGTTTGGCCAGCAGGCTCTCCAGTTCCCACGAACGGTCAAAGTGGTCTTCAATCGCGCGCTTGCTCTGGCTGGTGACAAAAATCATCTCGGTGATGCCGGCAGCAGCGGCTTCTTCCACCGCATACTGGATCAGCGGCTTGTCCACGATGGGCAGCATCTCCTTGGGGCTGGCCTTGGTGGCGGGCAAAAAGCGGGTGCCCAGGCCGGCAACCGGAAATACAGCTCTGGTGACTTTTTGAATGTTCATGGTTTTTTACTTTTGGTGGTGAAAGGAAATGAAGAGAGAACCGGTGGAACTGTTTGCCTGGCACGCGTATTCCCGCCGATAAGCGCGGTACGGGCGTCAGTGCGACTTGGGAGCCTACTCAAGATCAAGTGAGGGAGTGAAAAACCGTTCGTGCTGCCCGGCTAATACGCGTTCTTATGCACAAACCCCTTGAACACCGTGGCCACGATGATTCTCAGGTCCAGCCACAGCGACAGGTTTTCGATGTAATACAGATCGTATTCCACCCGCTTTGCCATCTTGTCGAGCGTGTCGGTTTCGCCCCTGAAGCCGTTGACCTGCGCCCAGCCGGTAATGCCCGGCTTGACCTTGTGGCGCAGCACATAACCCCGCACCAGTTTCTTGTAATGCTCGTTGTGCGCCATGGCATGCGGCCGTGGCCCGACGATGGACATGCGACCCTGCAGCACATTGATGAACTGCGGCAATTCGTCCAGGCTGGTGCGGCGCAAAAAAGCCCCTAGCGGCGTGATGCGCGAATCATTCTTGCTGGCCTGCGTGACCTGGGAACCTGCCTCCTGATGCACCACCATGCTGCGAAACTTGTACACCCAGATTTCTTCACCATTCCAGCCATGGCGCTTTTGCTGGTAAAGCACCGGCCCCCGGGACGTGAGCTTGACCGCCAGCGCAATCGCCACCAGCAGCGGGCTGATCAGCAACAAGATAAAACTGGCGAGCACCAAATCCTGCACGGCCTTGATCAGGCGCACCTCGCCCGTAATGGGCGAGGCCGACAGGTCGAGCATCTGAATGCCCACCACCTCGCTTACCCCATGGTTGAGCAACTTCAGCGTAAACCAGTCGGGCACCAGCCGTATGTTGGCGGTGCTGTGGCGCAGTGCGTCGAGCACCAGGCGTATGCCCACATCGTCGCTGCGCCGCAGGCACAGCCAGACCTCGTCAATCTGGATTTTGAGCTCGTCCTGCTTCTTGATATAGGCAGCCAGTTCACCGGGCATGACCTTGCCCAGCAGGCGCAAGCCGCTCCAGGCAGCCTGATCAAGCGCTTCTTGCACATGTTCAACCGACGGGCCATCGCCGACCATCAGCACGCTCCTGTAGTTGTAGCCCTTGTCGCGCAGCCACCGCAAGCCTGCATACACCACCAGCCGCTGCAGCATCAGCAACCCCAGCGTGCCCACGCACCAGCCAACAAACCACACCCGCGAAAAATCCGACGAAGCCTTGGTAACAAACAGCCCGATCAGCAAAATCATGATAGTGGCCGCCCAGGCAAGGGCTACCGAGCGCATCATGGTCCCGAGTTCATTGACGCGCCAGGAGCGGTAAAGACTGGGCGAAGACACCAAAAACAGAAATGCAGCCGCCAGCACCAGCATCTTGTAGCCCGCCGGTATGTTGTGTGATTCACGAGAAGGGAGATACCACAGGCACGCCACAAAGCCGCTGATGCAAATGATCAGCATATCCAGCCCCATGGCCAGGTAGCGAACGGAGGGTGACGACAGCCTTATCGGTGGGCGATACATAGACTTCTTCCTTTCACAAGCGCCAGAGCCAAAACAGTGCCAGCCATATCGATTCCCACGTCCAGCAGGCGCGGGTGGCGATCAATCGCCAGAAGCTGCAGCCCCTCGGTCAGCAGCGCCTGCAGTTGCAGGCCGATTAGCATCCACGAAATCCGTTGTTGCCGATTGTTCATTGGTCTACGGGGGCGTTATCGCTCGGCGCATTTTGTAAATACAACTCGTGCAGCTTGGCTTGCAGCAGTGCCTTGTCTGGCAACTGCGTTTGGTATTCGGCAATGAGCGCGGGGGAGAGGCTGCGGCTCAGCGCGTATTCCACCACCTCGTCGTCCTTGCTGGCGCACAGCAGCACGCCTATGGCGGCATGCTCATGCGATTTTTTAACATCGCGGTCCAGTGCTTCCAGGTAAAAGCCGAGCTTGCCCAAATACTCCGGCTCAAAGCGCCCAATCTTCAGCTCAATGGCCACCAGGCAATTCAGCCCCCGGTGAAAAAACAGCAAATCCAGCGCAAAGTCCCGCCCACCCACTTGCAAGGGATATTGACTGCCCACAAAACAAAAGTCTCGCCCCAACTCAATCAAAAAATCTTTCAGGTGCTGCAACAAACCTTGATGCAAATCCGCTTCAGCATGGCCCTGCGGCAGGCCCAAAAACTCCACCAAGTAGCTGTCTTTGAAAATACTCAAAGCGTCGGGATGCATTTGTGACAGCACTGCTGACACTTTTGCGGGGTTGAGCACCGTGCGCTCAAATAGAGCGGTTTTGAACTGCCGCTCCAGTTCGCGGCTACTCCATTTTTCCTGAATAGCCAACCGCAGGTAAAACTCCCGCTCTTCGGGCCGCTTGCTCTGGTTGAGGATGATCAGGTTGTGTGTCCAGGGCAATTGTCTCAGCAGTGCCGAGACTTTCTCATCATCCCGATACGCCTCGTAAAACTGCCGCATGCGAAACAGGTTGCGCGCAGTAAACCCCCGCAGCCCCGGCTGCGTCTGCGCCAGGTGCGCCGCCAGCAACGCCACCACGCTATCGCCCCACTGCGCCTGCGCTATCTTTTGATTAATGGTTTGTCCCACTTGCCAATACAAGTCAATCAGCGCGGTATTCACCGCCTGCACCGCCCGCGCACGGGCAGCAATAATCAATTGAGTGATTTCGGTGAAATCGGTTTGTAGAACCAGCGGTGTCGTCACGTTTTATTCCTTCGCTTGGCCTTTAATTGCTTACAGGCAAGCAAAAAAAACCGCTGATGCAGATGATCTGCATATCCAGCCCCATGGCCAGGTAGCGAACGGAGGGCGACGACAGCCTTATTGGTGGGCGGTACATAGACTTCTTCCTTTCACAAGAGCCAATGCAAAAAAAGTGCCCGCCATATCGATTCCCACGTCCATCAAACGCGGGTGCCGGTCAATCGCCAGAAGCTGCAAGCCCTCAGTCAGCAGTGCCAGCGCCAATGCGACCAGCACAATGCGGGCCACCGGCCAAGCCAATGGGCGTACCGCCAACACCATGGTCATGCCAGCAAACAACGCAAAGTGCGAGAAAGAAGACAACCATGATGGGGCATGCAGTGTTTGCACCGTGTCACTGCGCCAGGCACCCGGCATTTGCGTACCCACCAGCAGCGCCAGCAGTTGCAGACCAAGCAACACCTGGGAAACTCGCTGTTTCATATCAAACCATTCCTATTCAACATTAATTCCTGGAGGCAAGGGCCATCAGGTCCGACTCAAATCGCTGCAGAACCGCCTCACGGTCCATATGCGCAAGCGCATACGCTCGCCCCGCTGCACCCAGTTGTGTACGCAGTCTTGAATCTGCAGCCAGTGCCTGCATGGCCAGTGCCATGGCCGACGGGTCTTCAGGCGGCACGACCACACCACAACCCTGCACGACAAAAGCAAGCTCAGTGCCAGGATGGGCCGTGGCCAGCACCGGCCGGCCGCTGGCCAGCATGCCGGTGAGCTTGCTGGGCATGACCAGGTCAGCCGCATCAGCCCGCTGCGGAAGCAGATGCACATCCGCCATGGCCAGCAATTCATTGAGTCGCTCTATCGGCTGCAACTCCAGAAAATGCACATTCGGCAGGCCCGCGCAGCGCTGCATCAGGTCCACACGGCCAGCGCCATTGCCGCAAAATACGAAAACGATAGCAGCCTGCGCCCGTCCAGCTTGCGCCAGGCACAGTTTTGCCACATCAGCCAACAACTCCAGCCCCTGTTTGCCGCCCATATTGCCCGAATAAAGCGCCACCACCGCATCGGGTGCAATGCCCAACTGGACCCGAAAGGAATTCTCCAGTCCCGGCATCTCAGCCGCCAAGGTGGTCGTGCCGGCCTGCAATGGCAAGCCGTGCCCGCCAGGTGTAATCGCCAGGACATCCACCCAGTTAGGCGACAACACCGCCTGAGCGGGAGCCACGCCCTTGTCCAGCAGCCGCTGGTGCATGCGCTGCGAAATAGTGGACACCACATCAAAGCACCGCATCAGCCAGCGCTCGGCCCCGGCCACCACACCGCGCAAGAACTTGCCGCGCAGCAGGCCCAAGTCAAAAGCCGCATCCACCTCAAAGTCCTGCACGTGCAGCCAGGCCTTCGCACCGTTCAGGCGTGCCACGACCAGCGCGACAGGCGCACAGAACAGCGCCGGCTCCACCACCCACACAACATCAGGCCGCCAAATGATCTGGCGCAGCATGACCGGAAAGCTGCCCAATGCAAAGCTCGCTAGGTGCAACAGTCGTTTGACCCCGCCCGGGCGTGTCGGCACCCACAGCGGACAACGCCACACGTCCACGCCCTGCCAGCGCTCGCGCTTCCAGGTGCGTGCTGAATAGCCAGCACCCACGGCCCAGTCAGGGTAATAAGGCGGTGCCGTGACCACGCGCACCTCATGCCCGCGCGCCACCAGCCACGCGGCCATCTCACCCGTGTATTTGCCGATTCCCGTGAGTTCAGGAACGAAATTGATGCCGTAGAGTAGGATTTTCAGAAAACTAACCGAGTTGAAATACTATAAAAACGATAGCTGCTTATGCTCGTTAGATATGCGTAAAAAGCACCTTTAATACATGAGATGAATTTCGGGGCGTTGAACGTAAAACGCGGAGGTTGCTACTATCGCGCCCCACGTCCTCACACTCATTGCGAGGCCGCAGGCGCAAGAACTCGCCGCGGAATAAATGTTTGCGAGAACCACTTTTGCATGGGCCGCTCAATTAGCAAGTGTCCTGCGAAAGAAACTAAAACACAGGCAAATGCAATCAAGATAAAAGTGATTGATGCACCGGCAATACCTGTCAAGCCTGCCGCCACTGCTACTTTGCATAAGAGACTGATAAGCGGAAAATGTATTAAGTACAAGAAATAAGAGGCATCGCCCAGAGTTTGAACTGATTTATGCCGCATCAACAATGGAAGACGTCGTCCTGCTTGCTCACAACGTACATAGCCAAATATCAAACCAGCAAAGCCAATTCCCCAAAAAATCTTAAGCCAAGTAATTTCTCCTGCATCTCCTAAAGCCTCCAACGAAGCCGTCGCAACAAGAATAGCAATACTCACTCCAATGACAGCGATCGGGTTTAAAAATTTCATCTGGTTTCTACGAACAAGCACGGCTACCCCCATGCCAAAAAAGAAAAGAACAAGCCAGTCTGACCAGAAAAAATTAACCGGAAAGTTACCTACGCCAAATCCCAAAAGCATTCCAGTTGGAAGCAAAACCAGAAGTGCAATCGCAACCCAGCGATTGAGGATTGCCAGACCAAAGAGCACATAGAAATACAACTCATACTGAAGACTCCATGCCACGATCAATACTGGTGCTCCAGTACCCCCTACCACTGCTTTGTCGAGCGGCATCAAAGTCAGAGCTTTTAAAATCAAACCAATATCCGATGGCACATTGTTTCGCAATGAAGGTATCGCTAGCGCAAAAAGAAACACCCCTAAAAAAATAAGCCAATAGATTGGATAAATGCGAATACAGCGCTTAGTCAAAAAAGACCTGATTCTCTCTGGCTTGAACAGATCGTCCATATGCACCTGCATGATGATAAAACCACTGAGTACAAAGAAAAAATGCACTCCAGCATGCCCGAATGAAAAAGCATGGCCAAACCAGCTAATGCCAAAGTACTTCTCTAGCGCAATCGTACCGCCGAGATGAAAAAATACCACCATGAGGGCTGCAATGGCTCGTCCGGTCTGAATAGACTTGTAGTGCATATATAAAATTTTTACTTCGAACTGTTACTAAAACAAAGACCATAACCGATTACGATCTACTGCAAAAAACAACTTTATTGTTATAGTACAGCTACAGATTTCGATAAATCAACCTTCACTTCAAAGGTCGAATTTTTTTATCATTTTTTACGCCCAAATGAAATAACTCAATAGCTAATACTGTATTAATCATAAGTTATTAATTTTAAATTTAAATACCACTAATATTTTTTCTTACCAATGGAATCAAAGAACTCCGAAATAATTTTCACTTCCACTACAATTTTCTTCCTCAAAAGAACATCAATTCTCTTTCTGTCAGTAATAGCGATATACTTAAGGAAAAATTCTTTAGCCTGATCCAGGCTAGTCTCCCGTGCAACAGAAGCAAGCATATACCGAAAATAAAAAACAACTAACAACATTGATTCCGAGCGCTGACCAAACTTAGAAACCATGTACTTATAATCAAACAAATCATAATGCAACAAAAATCCACAAAATATATTTTTTGGACTAGACTTATATTTTACCCATTTATGAACAACGAAGTTATAATCACCATAAAAAGATGATCTGACAAATGACTTATGGTTTGAATAACCCAAAAAATAACTGGCAGGAATTTTTTCTTTACTTACTGGATGCACCATAAGACGCGGCAAGGCATTAAAAAATCTCAGCCTATAAAATAAATAATCATACCAAGCATGCAGTCTAGGGCTTCCAAGAAGCCTGCGCATCAATGCACTAGAGTACCTCCAAAATAATTCAGTCATTGGAAATCTATTTAAAAAAATAGCACTACTCTTAAATGGATTATTTAATTCAGCAGTTGTAGGTATCAATTCCAAATTTCTTACCAATATCTGATCAACATCTTCAGGAATTTTTTCCAAAAAATCAGGAATTAAATTGATGTTGATTTTTGTATTTATGTTCGGCACCATGATCTCATCTGGATCAACACACAAAACCCATTCAATACCATCAGAAAATGCGCTCTTAGTTGCAAAATAAGTATTTATGCGTTTTCGCACATCCATATCAGTTTCCCACCAAGGAACTATCTGAGTAATCCACGACGGTAAATCAGCAAGATTATTTGGCCGAATAGATTCATTCAATCTTACACCATCATAATCCCTAACCATATCTCTTGTATTATCAGTGGTGCCATCAAAAAAAATATATATTTTTGAGCATCCAGCAGCCAAGTAATATTCAATCGCACTAGGTAGCAATCTAGATTCATTTTTAACAGTATAAACAACTGCGAAATTTTTTTTACTCATAAATATAAATTTTATTATTGCAATTCGACCACAATCCAAAATGCCATCTAATAGCAAATAATGATCAATTCAAATCCCTAACTTTTAAAACAATAAAATACTCATAAATAGATTGAAGCATAGCGTAGGTGAGCCCTGCTTTTCCATCCAAGAATCCACGCTTTACCACATACAGCAGCAAGAACTTAATCAATGGCCGAAAGGGTAACCGATAGAAGAGTTCTTTCTGGTGAAATCTACGTTCATGAAAGTCTGTTGCGGTGAATGCCTTTACCAAGCTAAAAGTCGCTGCTTTAGAACGGTTCGCAACAATTTGCTGCGCCTCCAAACTACTGTAGTTGTTATGTCGTTCAATCCAGTGCCCCATACCTTTACTAAAGGGAAAGTGATCTAGATAGCCTGTCACTTCACTCACAGGACCATCAGCTATGGAAATAGGGTTAACCAAGCGCTCGTAACGCATCTTTTCAGGTCGGAATAGCCGCATGTAGAACGGAGAGGTCTGCACATGTTTAAGCCATGTTCCCAGGAAAAAATCGCGCCGCTGCAAGCGAAACGCCACTTGCTCTTTGGCTGAAGCTGCCGCCGCTTGGACCGTCTGAACCAATTCAGGGGTCATGCGTTCATCGGCATCAATGTAAAACACCCATGGATGCTTAAAAAGAATATTATTCAGCCCCCAGTTTTGATGCGCTGCCCAGTTATCGAATGGTCGCTGGGTAACCGTAGCGCCAAACTTCTGTGCAATGGCTACGGTATTATCAGTACTCATTGAGTCATAGACGTGAATGTCATCTGACCAAGCAACACTTTGCAGGCAAGCCAGAAGATCTTGCTGCTCATTTTTTGTCAAAATCAGAATGGAGATATTAGCCATGGTTATTTATTCGATTACCTACTTTAATTGCAGGATTTCCCGCATACACAGCCCAAGGCGTTACCAGACTTCTTGTTACTACGGCTCGTGCACCCACTACAGCACCGTCTGGCACTACCACTCCGGGGTGAATGAAGGCCTCCGCACACACCCAGACGCGCGCTCCAATCACGATAGGTTTAACCACCAACTGAAAGTTCACGCTGTTATAGTTATGCGTGCCCCCACACAAATGGGCACCTTGTGAAATGACGGCGTAGTCACCTATTTCTATCCGGTCCATGCAGTAAAGGTTTACGCCATCGCCTACACCCACAAAGCTTCCAAGTTGCAAATTCCATGGAGCCCAGATCTTAACTTCCGGATATACATGGCAGCCTTGGCCTATCTGGGCACCAAATATCCTTAATAACCATGCCCGCCATGCATGGCATGGACGGGGGCTGGTGTGAAACAGTAGCGCTTGAACAATGTTCCATAATTGGCGGCGAAGCCGGTGTGTTAGCGTGAAAGACGGTTCACGGTAGGGATCATTCCCCTGAATCATCATGGCCTACACTCCCGAATAATCTCCACCACGCGCTCCGCAGCCCGTTGAATATGAAAGTGCGTAGCAAAGCATTGCCGCGCCCTTTGGCTCATGGCTGTATAGCTCTTGGTGTCCAGCTCCAGCCAGCGCTGCAAGTTGTGCATGGTGCCGTCCACCGTGTCGTCATCCACAAAACCCGCAGCATCCGATTCAATCTCGCGCCAAATGTTGACCTTGTTACTGATCAGCACTGGCTTGCCGCAAGCCAAGGCCTCAGCTACGACAATGCCAAAGTTTTCCTGATGCGAAGGCAAGCAAAACACTTCCGCAGCATAGAATGCACCCCACTTATCATCGCCTTGCAGCATCCCCGGCCAAGTGATGCGGCGTGAGATTCCCAAATTTTCGGCCTGCGCTTTCAAAATCACAGCCCAATCCGTCTGATCTGGACCCGCCATTACAAGATGCAGGCGCTCGTCCTGCCGCGCAATCTGAGCAAAAGCATCCAGCAGCAAATCGCAGCCCTTCTTTTCATGAATACGGCTCAAGAAAAGGGCAATGCGCTTGTTTTGCAACTGAGGGTTAGCGACAAGAAACCGTTGAGCAAGTTCATCACCATTGCGAGGTGGACTGGAAGTTCCATAGGAAGCGACGGCCTCATTGGCGCGATAAAGCCAGAACGACTGACGCGCCAGTAAGCGTTCTTCTTCACAAGTGAAAATGACGGCCCGCGCATCACGCAACACTCGGTATTCAGCCCATGGCCAATACAACCATTTTTTAAAATGCTTGAGTGGATAGGTGTGCTTGAACCATGGGTCGAGCATGCCATGGGTGAAGACGAAATACGGAACCTTCGTACCAGCCAAAGCCTGCCGAACGGCCAAGCCGTGATATTGCCAAAGCCCTTCGACGATGACGGCATCAAAACGGGGAGCATTCTCACGCAACCAGGTCAACAGTCGTGGTGCGTACGAATAGCCCATGCGTGTAGGACCTAGCGCGTGGACAGTAGATAGACCACAAGTCGCCAGCCACGGCGCATCAGGGGCATCGCAACAGGCAATTTCCACTTGTACCCCGAGTGCTTGCAATGGCACCTGGAGTTGTTTGACTCCTTCTATAGGACCACCACCTTTTGGGTTGATGGAGGAGATGACTTGGAGGATTTTCATTAAACACAATTAAATTAATTTACGAACCCAGACTTACGATTAAAATAAACCGCATCGCATCCAAGTTTTTTGACAGGGCGGGCTGGGTTACCCGCATAAAGAAAATACTCTTCATTATATTTTTTGTTAAGAACGGCTCCAGCACCTAACACCGAAAAATTCGGCAAAAAAGAATTAGGAAGAATAATTGATCCCGTCCCCGTAAATGTGTAATCCCCAATGATGACAGGACCACTTCGCTGACGAGAATCTACAATTGAAATACTGTGAGTCAATATCTGACTTCTAAATCCTGCAAAAGTAGAAAATCGACCAAAAGTTACCGTATCAGTACAGTCAATTAAATGTCTATTGGTAATCGCCGAATGATCCCCAAGTATTAATGCAGGAACTCTATTACTCTGATCAGAAAAATGCAACGAATTCGTATTTATTGGAAAACCCGATATCCAATTCAGATTACTAATTGATGCAGACAAGCCAAGAGTAACTTTTGTCACTCCTTTAATTACATTAAAATTCCCAATACTTGAATATTGATCCATATACAAGGCTTCAGGCATCACAAGAGACATGCCAATTCGAGCTGAAGTATGTATCTCAAAGTTAAATAATTTTTTGTAAAAAAAACGTTTTAACTTAAATGGTAAAAAAATCAACAGCAAATGAAGAATAACTTTAATCATTTCTGAGTGCCAAAAATCGGACCATGCATTATACGCTCAAAGGTTGCAATAGGATTTTTGATATGCTTCATTATTCTATAGTATTGCGAAAAATAATCATCATAGCCTGTATAAGGTCTACGCATAATCTTCAAAAACATTTGACGCGTATGAGTATGATGCATATTTTCCAATCGACCCGTACCTGTAATTGATTCACCATGAACTCGGTAACAACTTAAAAATTCATTTACGACCTCTATCTCAGCACCTTTTAAAGCCATATCAATTAAAAGCTCATCATCCCAATTTGATCTATTTTCAATATTGAATCCACCTATGCTTCTATAGATTTCTTTTCTGAAAAACGTGGAAGGCTGAATCGCAAGAGATGCCCCGTATGCAGCAGCTTTGAGAGAAAATGAATCAGAAAATATTCGTCTTTTATAATCTGATCCTCCATCAATTACATGACCATGTCCACACAAAACATCAACATGATTTTTATCCAAAAAATATTTCTCCACTAAAGCAAGCGCACCATCAATGAACTCATCATCACTATTCAAATAACAAAAAATATCACCAGTGGCCTTTGAAAAACCGATATTCAATCCATCGGCCGGACCTTTATCTTTTTCAAAAATTTTTATAATACTAGAACCGTACGATTCAATAATTTCTCGACTTCCATCAGTACTTCCAGGATCAACAACTATGTATTCTATATTCTTAAAGTTCTGATTCAAAACAGACTCAATACAACGACGTAGATACTTAGCCTGATTAAAAGATATCGTTACAACACTAATTTTCATAAAATTTATTATTACTTTTGAGTTTTAGGTAATATACATAAGAATAAATTCCTGCTAGAAATATTGAAGTACTCCATCTTGCATTTGCACCAAAAGGAGAAAAAAATACATTCCATATAAATCCAATAGTACCAGCATAAAAATAAATCGGAAATAGATTCATTTTTTTAACAAAAATACTTACTATTTCATTCAGCAAAACCAACCAAAACACTCCCCCCAAAACTCCTGCCCAAATTAAAGTTCCCATCAAATATGAGTGTGCTGGAATTAACAAATCAGATCCGAATTCTTCCGCCTCATTACCCTCCATCATTGAATAACCGAGTTGACTTTTCAAAACAGCATAAGTTTCAAGATAACCACTTCTATCCTTAGCCCATGACCCGTGACCTAACCATGGTTTATCCAAAAAGGCTTTCCCTGATATTAATATCTCTGATCGCCCGCCGAGTAAAATTCCATAGGTACCATTTGCTTGTGTTTGGTATTTGGCAGCGCTAGCTGGCGAAAAGTGCGACAACACAGAAGCCGATGAGAATAAATAACTAGCGCTTAAGTTAATAAAAAACAATACTGGCAAAACAATAATAATTAATTTTAGCCCAACCCACTTACCCGAAAATTGCTTAGCCATGACTGGACTACTATTAGCACCAAATAATTTATAACATAAAATTGCAATTAATGGAAAAACCGCCATACTCCTTCCATCAAAATACAAACTAATGACTGAAAATGCAATTAATAATAAAAATAATAATCCTAAATTTTTTCTTTGTAGAAAAAATGAATAATATACATAAATCAGACCTATTACAGCGCTGCCAATCCCCCACTTCCAAAAATTATCTAAAAAATATTCCGTTGGAAATAACAAAAGACTGATTAAGCCACCACAAAGTGTGCCAAATACAAACGAAGGAAATCTTTCAAAATTGCTTTTTAAAAAATTTAACAACCCTATAAACGTACTTATAAAAACTACGGGAGTAAAAACCCCCTTAATAGCATCTAAAAATATAGTTTGATTATAAAAATCAGAAAATAACTGTGCACACACCCATAAAAAGCCAAATCCAACAATTTTTTTCTCAGATGTAGATAAGCGGAGTCTTCCAGCACGCAAGATCATATAGCTGATGGTCAATAACTCACCAACGAATATCTCGCCAAATAAATTTATTTTTTGAGCTGATATTAAACCTATAAAAAGTGGGAAAAACAACAACTTAAAATACATACATTTAACCTAGCGCGAACTTTACTAAAATATAGTAATTTAACAAAAACCAATCAATGCCTAAATTAAATTAAATTAAAACAGCCTTAGCTTTAGCAATATTTATTTTTTGCAGCATTCGCATTTTTGGATTACTCAAATAGCAAAACCATTTTAAATAAAAAAATCTTTTTAACAGCTTCAAATCTATGTTTGAAGTGCTCTTTGTAGCAATAAAGCATTTAAACAACGCAAAAAAATCTTTAGCTAAGATCAAAGGTGCAAACGCAAAAAATATTAAGCTACTATTAATCATAGTGCTTTTAGTGCAGATAGAATAAATTTGAAGGAATAATGCACTCGAACCAAATCCTTCATTCATTTTTATTACATTTTTGTAGTTAAATCTTGAAGGATCAACTGCATGCAATATCAGCGGAGTGTTCTCATACCATACTGAACACCCAGAAAGTACCATTGCCAATACTATTTCCGAGTCATCACCAGCTAATTGCGTAGATTGAGAACGGCCTACTAAAATAGGCGAAAATCCGGATTTAAATATTGATTTAAGTTTACTAGCACGAACTGCCATACCAGCTCCCCATACGCATTGACCAGTATCTAATAATCCAGATTCAAATGGCAAATGCCCAATAGCAAAACTGCTAGCATATCGTTGTATCGCTTCTGGTATATAGCGATCAGAAGGTAACTTCGTTGCACATCCAAAAACACCAACGCTTGTATCACTGTCAAAAATAGTCTCTGCAATATGCAAATATTTTTCGGTAGGCCAATTATCATCATCGATAAAAGCAATATATTGACCAGAGGCAGCCATTACTCCAGACATCCTGGCATACATGAGTCCAGCCTTACTTTCGCGTATGATCTTGAATGAGGTAAAATTATTTATTTCTACCGTTTCTAAAGCGTATTTAACAGTTTGATCAGTGCATAAATTATCAACTAGAATTATTTCTATTGCATTGCTATTGTACTTTTTTATTGCTGTAAATATACTGTCAAGTGTCGCTTTTATTCTCGACTCACTATTATAGCAACAAATAATAATAGTCCACTTATTCACAATTAATACCTTTAACTTTTAGCGCCGAAATATACTGCCATTTTATACATATAATCAACAAGAATAACCATGATTTATTTTGGTAAAATTTGGCTAATTATTAACAAATGTCACGTTTGGAAAATATTTTTGAATAGAATTTGTATAAACTTCAAAATTTTTACCATACGAGTTGTCTAGCATTGTCACTTTTTTACCTAAGAGAGCCGCACTAATACAAACATGCAACCGATCTGACACTATATGATTTGCACGATCAATAACAGACAAAAAATCACTTGCAATGACATCTGCTTCTAATCTATTTACATATGTGGAAGAATGCTTTGATGAAAGATCATATTTCTCAGAGTATTTATTTGAGTATTTTGATTCAACATCTACTCGCATTAAATGCATTTCGTTATCATATTGCGGTTTTATTTTTTGCAATTTAACCCTCCAACGAATATACGATATTAATATATTTGGAAAAAATACTAACTTCACTCTGGCTATTGGATTTGAGCATTTTTTTATAACTGAGTTAAAATCAAGACCAAAAACCAAATCATGTGTTAAAAAAGCTTGCGCTCTAGTAGCAAACAAGCCGACATGGCTAAAGCTTTTTTGCTCTCGACAGAAGAGATAGAATCTTTCATCCATTTTTTGTAATAAATCTTCATTTCCACGAATTGAATGAGGCAATAGTATGAATTTACTTATATTTACCTCCAAACATTTTTCAATTACTTTACGAGCTTGATCATACTCAGGAATAAGATTACCACCACCCGCATAAATTACCACATCGCCTGTTGATATTTCTCCACCCACTTCTATCAATGATAGGATATCTAACCGCTCAAATAATTGCCATGTAGCTGCAGCAATAACTCCATCACCTGCATTACCGCCATTTGGTATATATTTTATTTTATTTTGTTTTTTTAGGGAATTTAAGGTTGCGTATAAGTCATTCCACTCATGAGAATTTATTAACATAATTTAATTTTAAATTTTTTGATTAGCTTTTTTAAAGCTTGATATTATACATCTACCAGGAAAAATTAATGCGCTCATCTGCATCCAAAAGCATTTTCTGGTTTTTACACTTATATAATTCATTAAAATGGATGTCGTAAAACAAGTTATTAATGTTGCAAGAGCCGAACCTTTAATTCCATAAATCGGTATTAAAATTAAATTTAACAAAATATTAATAATTGCGCCTGCCAGCGTACGATACATTGTTTGCTTAGTAATATTCTCCACCAACATCCATTTACCTGCGGCCACGCCCATAAAGACAAAAACGCCACTCCAAACGTGAATTGCCAATACGCTTCCCGCAATCATATATTTCTCCCCAAAAAGCGATTTCATTATCAGATCAGAAAATATTGATATTGGTATTGCAATCAATATTGATGCTAACATCATACTTTCAAAAAGAATAAGAATTCTTTTTGAATAAATTTCATCGCCTAGTTTCTTTGTTGCGATAATTGCCGGAAATATTGATGTACATATAATCACAGGAACTAGGTATGTAGTTTCAGAAATACGTAGTGCCGCTGAATACAATCCCACGTCCGCCACCCCCAATAGTTCTTTAATTATTATTTGATCTATCCGCATGTAAAGGCTAATTGCAAGACTTGAAACTATAAGGGGCCATGAATCTTTCAACAAGGAAGTTGCGATTGATTTTGAAAAATATGAAAATATTGATATGCTATTTTTGGCGTAAAGCATTAAAATAAATGCCAATGCCAACATTATTTGATCGATAAGTGTGACGATTACAAAAGGCATTAAATCAGCCTCGATATATATTAAATATAACTTTACTGCAGATGATATCGCCAATTGCACTGTTCTGCACATTGAAACGTATTTGATTTGCGTAGTTGATTGAAAATAAAAATCTGCTATTTCAAAAGTTTGAAATAGCAGACCCATAGCTATAATATATATATATATATTTGTCTGCTTATCATTTGACGACCATGGAAGTATTGTTGCTATTACGCCAAGTACAACAAGACTTGCTGTTACTTTCAACCAGAATGCAGTTCCTAAAATTTTATTCTTGCACTCAGGTTGATTTATTAACTCTCGGACGACTACGCCATCTAGTCCCAATTTGGAAAGTGCGGCAAATAGTGCAACAAATGCTCCTGCGTAGCTAAAAATTCCAAATTGCATTGGGCCTAGATATCGAGCGACATAGATACCTACAAATACTCCAGCTAATAAACGAAAAAATTGCTCAAAAAACATCCACGACGTATTAATAAAGTATTTAATAAAGCTTTTGTGCGTTATTATTTTTTTTAATTTATTCAACATTTTTTAACGACATATTTCAATCATGGCGGATAAATTACTTGACGCTTGCAGCGCGTCTCAAGAGTTGCCAGATTACCTTTAAATGCCTCTCTTCTTGAGTGAGGAGTTTTTAAAGGTTTTTAAATTTCAACTCAACTATTTTGCCAACTAATTAACTTTTAATTGGCACTTTTGCTCAACTTTTTAACTACTTTTTTAATCAGATTTATCATCGGCTAATAAATTTTTAAGCCACTCTGATTCTGTAGTTATTTATTATAATTGAACGCATGATGTGAGTATAAGTATAACTAATTAATCACAAGTATTAGCTGATCTCTATAAAGAACCATTGATTCAACGCTTTTTCCTGTTAGTTACTCGATGCTCACATTGACTCTGTAGCCATGCTGTTTGAGCAATGCATGCTGCTTGGCCTGAGCCAAGTCATTGGCCACCATTTCCTTGCACATTTCCTGTACGGTGATTTCAGGCGTCCAGCCGAGCTTTTGCTTGGCCTTACTGGGATCACCCAGCAGGGTTTCAACTTCCGCAGGACGGAAATAGCGAGGGTCGATCTTGACGATGGGCTTGTCGTTCCAGTAGCCGACTTCGTTAACGCCCTGCCCTTCCCAGTGCAATTGCATGCCGAGTTCGGCCGCGCTCCATTCGATGAACTGGCGCACGCTGTACTGCACGCCGGTGGCAATTACAAAGTCTTCGGCCTGGTCTTGCTGCAGCATCATCCACTGCATGCGCACATAGTCCTTGGCGTGGCCCCAGTCGCGCAGGGCGTCGATGTTGCCCATGTACAGGCAATCTTCCAGGCCCATGCTGATATTGGCCAGGCCACGGGTGATCTTGCGAGTGACAAAGGTTTCACCCCGGCGCGGGCTTTCGTGGTTGAACAAAATGCCGTTGCAGGCATACATGCCGTAGGCCTCGCGGTAGTTCACCGTGATCCAGTACGCGTAAAGCTTAGCCACGGCGTAGGGGCTGCGTGGGTAAAACGGCGTGGTTTCCTTTTGCGGAGTTTCTTGCACCAAGCCGTACAGCTCGGAGGTAGAAGCTTGATAAAAGCGTGTTTTCTTTTTCAGACCCAGGATGCGAATGGCTTCCAGAATACGCAGGGTGCCCATGCCATCCACGTCGGCGGTGTATTCAGGGCTTTCAAAGCTCACCGCCACATGGCTTTGAGCGCCAAGGTTATAAATTTCGTCGGGCTGGGTCTGCTGAATAATGCGCGTCAGGTTGCTCGAATCGCTCAGGTCGCCGTAGTGCAGATTGAACCGGGCATTGTCAGTGTGCGGATCCTGGTAAATGTGGTCCACACGGGCGGTATTAAAGCTCGATGCACGACGCTTGATGCCGTGGACGATGTAGCCTTTTTCCAACAAGAATTCGGCCAGATAAGAGCCGTCCTGGCCGGTAATGCCGGTAATGAGGGCGACTTTGGGGGTGGTGTTGAATGCAATGGTCATGGTTGGCGTGGTGGATATAGGCTCAAGGCCGGAATGACAAAACAAAAGATTTATGAATGACTAAGGCTACGGATCAGCAATAACTTCCCTGCGTCATACCCGCGAAAGCGGGTATCCAGATTCGTTTGAGCGTTTCAGCCCGTGTTGCTGGATTCCCGCCTTCGCGGGAATGACGGACGGGAAGTTACTATTTGCCAGATCCTAAAGAATGAAAGAAAGCGCTTATGAGTGCATCATGAAATCTTGATACGCAAGTTTCAAGCCGTCCTTCAGATTCACTTGCGCTTGCCAGCCCAATGATTCAAGGCGGCTGCTGTCCATGAGCTTGCGGGGTGCACCATCGGGTTTGGTGCTGTCAAAGTCGATGTCGCCCTGGTAGCCCACTACTTTGCCAACGGTTTGTGCCAATTCAGCAATGGTGATGTCGCTGCCGTAACCGACATTAATATGGCTTTGCATCGGGCTGGTGTGCTCGTCGTAAATAGATTTTTCCAGGTTCATGACGTGGATGCTGGCAGCGGCCATGTCGTCCACATACAAGAACTCGCGGCATGGGGTGCCAGTTCCCCAGATGGTGACTTTGGGCGCCTGGCTGGCCTTGGCTTCATGAAAGCGGCGAATCAGTGCGGGAATGACGTGGCTGTTTTCAGTGTGGTAGTTGTCGCCCAGGCCATACAGGTTGGTAGGCATGACACTGCGGTAGTCAATGCCGTGGCTGGCGCCATACTGGCGGTTGTAGCTTTCGCAGAGCTTGATGCCGGCAATCTTTGCAATGGCATACGGCTCGTTGGTCGGCTCCAGCAGGCCGGTCAACAGTGCATTTTCAGCCATCGGCTGCGAAGCCTGCCGGGGATAAATGCAGCTGGAACCCAGGAATAGTAGTTTTTTAACACCGCTTTGAAAGGCAGCATCAATCACGTTGGCCTGCACCATCAGGTTTTGGTAGATGAATTCGGCCGGATACGTGTTGTTGGCATGAATACCCCCTACCTTGGCGGCAGCCAGGTACACCTGGTCAGGTTTTTCAGCCTGAAAAAAGTCGCGCACGGCAGACTGCTCGGTCAGGCTGAGTTCGGCATGGGTGCGGGTGATGATGTTCTCAGGCGCGTGGCCAGCAGCCAGCAGCTGGCGAACGATGGCGGAGCCCACCATGCCCCGGTGGCCAGCTACGTAAATCTTGGGTGATAGTTTTTTTGCCATGGTTATCCCTTGGTATCTGGAAAATAATAACTTCTCGTTCGTCATACCCCCGAAGGCGGGAATCCAGCAACATGGGTTGAACGCTCAAACGAGTCTGGATACCCGCCTTCGCGGGTATGACGCAGGAAAGTTATTGCTGACCGCATCCTTAAACCTGAGTGGGCAGCGCGGCGATGCGGCCATAGGTGTCTTCAAACCGCACGATATCGTCTTCACCCAGATAACCGCCCGACTGCACTTCAATCAGTTCAAGCTCGGTTTTGCCAGGATTTTCCAGGCGGTGCTTGACCCCCAGGGGAATGTAGGTGCTCTGGTTTTCAGTCAGTAAAACTTCTTCATCACCCCGGGTAATGAGGGCTGTGCCTTTAACCACAATCCAGTGTTCGGCACGGTGGTAATGCATTTGCAGACTGAGCTTGGCGCCGGGGCGCACGGTGATGCGCTTGACCTGATAGCGCGTGCCCGCATCCACACTGTCGTACCAACCCCAGGGGCGCTCGACCTTGCGATGCTGCACAGCCTGCGGAGTTTTCCGGGTTTCAAGCAGCGCAACGACTTGCTTGACCTCTTCGGCATGGCTGCTGCTGGCCACCAGCAGCGCGTCGGGCGTGTCAATGATCAGCAGGTCTTGCGTACCCAAAGCCACCACGGGGCGGTGCGGCGCATAAATATAGGTGTTGCTCGCCTGCACGACGATGCCTTGGCCGTCAATGCGGTTGCCATCATCGTCAGGTGTGTTGAGTTCGGCAACGGCGTTCCAGCTGCCCACGTCGCTCCAGGCGCCGGCAAAGGGCACCACTGCCACATTGGCGTGGTGCTCCAGCACGGCGTAGTCCACGCTTTCGGCGCGGCAGGCGATAAAAGCGACGGGTTCGGGCCGGATAAAGATTCCGTCCTCGGTAGCACCTGCCACGGCTTGCTGGCAGCTTTTAAAAATATCGGGCGCGTGCAGGCGCAACGCTTCCCTGAGCGTCTGGGACTGAATCAGAAAGATACCGGCATTCCACAGCACATCGCCTTGCAGCAGCAAAACCTGGGCTTTGTCAGCAGCCGGTTTTTCGATAAAGCGGGCGACCTGATTACTCTGACCATTGGCGTTCAGCATGCCGCGCTGAATATAGCCATAAGCCGTACTCGGAAAGCTGGGCACGACGCCGAAGGTAACGATGGCACCAGCGGCAGCGGCTGGGCAGCCCTGCAGCACCATGGTGCCAAAGGCCTCGGCATCGGGAATATGGTGGTCTGAAGGGCAAAACAGCAGCAGGTCTTCAGGCCGGGACCGCAATGCGGCCAGGGCCATGGCAGCGGCGGTATTGCGTGCCACGGGCTCAAGCATGACGCGCCCGTTCACGCCCGCAGCCTTTAGCGCCTCTATAACCAGGAACCGATGATCTTCAGCTGCAATGCATAAAGCGTGAGGAGCGCCGGGGTTGAACTGTGCCACGCGCTCCAGCGTGTGCTGCAGCAGGCTTTTTCCCTTGACCAAGGGCACGAACTGCTTGGGAAAGCTCTTGCGGCTGAGCGGCCAAAGCCGTGTACCAGCGCCGCCACACAAAATGACGGGCGTGATGTTGTAAGCGTTGATAAGGTCAGTTTTTCTTGTGCTCATTGCCTGGGCCGTTGGGTTGGTAGGGATTTCAGGATTTGGGTACGACGCACTTGCATGATGCGACGTAATGGCATGGCGCCTGAAGCTGACGCGCAAGCTTGCATGCCTGTTTACTGTCCGTTCGTTTTACCGTACTGGTAGTTGGTGTAGCGGTAGCGGCTGTATTTATAGCCATAGCCGCCGTAGCGCTGGCGGCTGGTGTCCAGGTCATTAAACACAACGCCTTTAACCTGCACACCGGTCTGACCAAGGCGCTTGGTGCTTTCCTGCAACTCACCGAGTGCGGTGACTTCAGCCCGGGCCACCAAAAATACCGTGCCGGCATGTGGTGCAAGGACCTGCGTATCTGACACGGCCAGCACTGGCGAGGTGTCAATCAGCACCAGGTCATATTGGGCAGACAGGGCGCCCAGCAGTTGCACGGTAGCGGGCGACATCAGCAATTCGCCGGGGTTGGGCGGCATGGTGCCGGTGGTTATCAGGTCCAGATTGGGAGCGACGGCGCGCTGTACCACGTCGCCCAGCGTGCTGCTGCCGATGATCAACTCGCTGAAGCCGTGGCCGCGCTTCATGCCAAAAAACTGGTGGAGGTGGCCTTTGCGCATGTCGGCGTCAATCAGCAGCACGCGCTTGCCGCCTGCGGCCAGCACGGCGGCAAAGTTGGCACTGGTGAAGGATTTTCCAATGCCCGGGGTGGGCCCGGTAAACAGCACCACGTTGTTGCGCGCATCAAGCATGGCAAACTGCAGTGCGGTGCGCAGGCTGCGCAGGCTTTCGATGCCCGGGTCTTCAGGGTGCGTAATGGCCAGCAGGTGACTGCCTGAGGCATGACTCTTGACTAATTTAGACAGTTTGTCTTGCTCGTCCGAGTGCGGTACGGTGGCAAACACATGCAGGCCAGTAGCCGATTCAATGTCGGCCGGGTCCTTGATGCCGGGGCGCAGGCTGTTGCGCAAAAAGGCCAGGCCCATGCCCAGCAACAGGCCCAGCACGCCGCTGATGGCCAGGATTTGCACACGCTGCGGCTTGATGGAACGCTCAGGTACGACAGGCGCATCAACCACGCGCACATTGCCAACCTTGCCTTCCTTGACCAAAAGCAGTTGCTGTGAGCTGGTCAGCAGGTTGAGATACAGCTCGCTGTTGACCTTAACGTCGCGTGTCAGGCGCAGCAAGTCTTGCTCGGTATTGGGCAGCGTCTTGACCTTGCTGGTCAGGTCTGCAATTTCCTTGCTGACGGCGGCAATCTGCGCGTCCAGCGTCTGGATGACGGGGTGAGCAGCGGTGAACTGCGCGATCTGTTCACGGCGTTTTTGCTGTAGTAACAGGAGGTCGCCTTGTAGCTTGACAGCTGTTTCAAGATACGTTTTTCCTTCAACACCCAGGTCAAAAGTGCCGTTCTGGTTGCGATACTTGTTGAATCGCACTTCGGATTCTTCCAACTGCTTTTTAAGTTGAGGCAAGAAATCACCCAGGAAAGCAAGTGATTTTTCTGCTTCGGCCGATTTGCGCTCGACATTCTGGCGCACATAGTTGGTGCCCACGGCATTTAGGGTACGGGAAATTTGTTCCGGGTCAGTGCCTTGCAGCTGCACCGCAATAACACCGGACTGACGGCCTTGCTCAGAAATGGCCAATTGTTGCTGAAGCCCTTCAATCACACCCAAACGGGAATAACGCGACACGTTGAAGTACGCGCCGGGCTTGGCCTTGAGCTGGGTCACCAAAATGCGGCCCTTATTTTCGCCGCTGCCAAAGTCTGCCGGCGTACCTGTTTTACCCTGCACCAGCGTCTGGTCATTAGGATCGCGCAGTTCAAAACCGCCTTCAGTGGCGACCAGCAGCAGCGGCTTACCTTCCAGTTCGACAGGCACTTCGAGCATGCCCAGACGAATGGATTCATTGCCCGAGACGTAGCCACCCATGCCCATGAATCCGGGATTGGACAGATCGGTGGCACGCCGAGCAAGCCAGCCGCCGACCAGCGGGAGGTACTTGGGGGTGGCGGTGACATACAGTTGCAGGTCATCGACAGCCTTACCGACCACCAGGCGAGAGCGCAGGATTTCCATCTCTGCCGTGGCGGGGGACTTGATGTCAAACAGGCTGGCTGCATCGCCCAAGACACCTGCCGCACCGGGCTTGCTGTCTTCAACCTGAATCAAGGTATTAGCCTCATAAACCGGGCGACTAAGAAATGCATACGCACCGCCCAACAGCAGCACCAGCGCTGTAATGCCGGCAATGAGCCAGCGTGCATCCAGCAGCACATCGAGCAGGCCTAACAAGTCAATTTCATCGTCTTGTGCGTCAGCAATATACGGAGCGGGCACTGGGGATTGAGAAGGATTCATTCGGTCAAGCATCACGAAATAAGATTGATACGGCGCACCCACTCGTCCACGCCCAGGGCGATGGCGGCATGAGCAGCTTCGAAGGCAGCGCGAGGCTGGCGGTAAGGGTCAAGAATTTCAAAGGCGCCTTGCGGGCCAAATTCGCCCAGGCAGCGAATTTTTCCGCGCGCCAGAGGGTAAAGCTTTTGAAGTTCCTGCTGATGGCTCGCTTCCATGACCAGCACCAGGTCGGCATGGCTGCACATCCAGCCGGCAACCTGCTGGGCGCGGTGGGCGGACAGGTCCAGGCCATGTTGCCCGGCTATCTCGCGGGCGGTAGCTTCGGCACCATGGCCGACCACCGCATGCAGACCAGCCGACCAGACCTTTCGGTCGGGCAGACGGTTTTTAAGCAGTGCTTCAGCCACGGGACTTCGGCAGATGTTGCCGATGCAAACAGTCATGATGTTCTTCATCAGCTGCGTTTTATTAGTTGGCGGCGTCGCGCGAAACCTTGACAGCTTGCGCGCTTGGAAGGATAAGGCTGATCACGCGATTCCAGAGCACGAGCGACACTGGATCGACAAACACCACATCGCGTGATTTCAGCTCAAAACCTTCCGCCAAGGCGTAGGCTGTTGGAGTACTTGCATCAAGATGGTAAATCTCGGGCGTAGTGGGCATAGCTGTGTTGCCTGCCACAGTGGAGGTAACGACGCTACTGTCGCCATTACGGCTACGCACAATATAAATTTGGCGCGGATCGCCAGAAGTCGCATTCACACCACCAGCCTCCCCAAGCGCTTCATTAAGCGTGAGCCGACCATTACGTAGCGGCAACGACATGGGTTTTGTAACTTCGCCCATCACATACACTTTGGTATCGTCACGACTACCGACACGCACCAGGTCGCCGCCTGCCAGCATGATGCGCGACGGGTTAACGCCCAGAGTAGTCAATTGCGGCATATTGATCAGGGTGGTAGTGCCGTTGCGGGTGACAGCCACGGTGGCTCGATCGGCCGTAGCCGTGAACCCCCCGGCACGGCTAATAGCCTCGGGCAGCGTCATGGGAATGTCGTTGATGGCTTGCAGGCCGGGAATGCGCACCTCACCATCGACATAAACACGCCCGGCGCGATAGGCCTGTACGCGCAACGTAACCTGCGGATCCTGAAGGAACTTGGCCAAGCGGCGGGTGAGTTCATCGCGAGCCCGATTTTCTGTCATGCCAGCGATCTTGAAAGTGCCCAGCAACGGAAACTGGATCAAGCCTTCTGGGCTGACGTTGTAGCCGTTGCCCACCGCCGCCAGCCCTGATGAATCGGTCGTGAGTGTTGAACCTGCCGGCGCCAGAACCAGTTCAGGATGATTCCAGACGACGATATGGATCACGTCGCCGGGACCAATGCCATAAGGTTTGGCCTCGGCAAACAGGCTTTTCACATCCGTGCTCAGTTCAGCTTTTTGCAGGGCACGTTGCTGACTGATGAGTTCTGGCGTGATGGTTAACAGCGCACCGGGAGGCGCCTGATCCGAAACAGCTTCGCCCTCTCGGGGAACACCGGCGCTTAAAGGTGTCGATTGGCTGGTTTTTTGAACGCCCTTGCCAATGGACAGCCCGGGAGCCAATGCGCAACCGCCAAGCCAGGCGACTACCAAGGCCATCACGGGCCAGCGCGCGCGCTTGAACATGGGAGTTAGATTTGATTTCTGGAGCATGGGCATTAAGTGACTAAGTGACTAAGTGACGGATGATGAAAGTTAAATTTATATGTGTTTAGTGTAAAGACGTGTAGTCAAATCCCCCTCAAGGATTGACAAACACAAGGGCCATGAATTGCAGAGAGCACTGCACTGCTTGCAAGGCGTGCAGGCTACCGCAATGTTTTTCACCATTTCCGGGGTGAAAAACAACGTGAACCTGCAAGATTGATAATTCTCAGACTAACGAGCAGGTAAGCAAATACCACGCCCGCTTTAAAACTCAAGCCGCTTCCAACTGGTGATGATCAACATGAATCAATTGTTGGCGACCCATTACTTCAAACAGCACCGCTACACGGGAACTGGAAACACTCTTGACCACGCCTTCCAGCCCGTTCAAGGCTGAAGAACAGAAACGCACCAAGTTCCCCGGACGCAAAGAACTCAACTCAGCCACATCGGCCGCATTGCGGACTTGCTCAATCTTTCGGATGGCATCGAGCAGGTCAGGGCGAATGGTGGCGAATTCAGAACCAAAACTGACAATTTGCGCCACACCACGAGTGGAGCGGACGGGCGCGATTGATTGGGCTGCGCGCGTTGTCCTGAAAAACACATAACGTGAAAACATGGGCTCAAAAACAGCCTGCATGCTTGCGTCGATTTTTTTCAGTCGTTTGTAAAGGGGAAGATACGCCTCAAAACCTTGCTGCTGGAGATTCTGCAGCGCGACAGTTTCAAGACGAGGACGCGTGTGGGCCAAAAACCACAAAGACTCGGAGTCGATAGCGACTGGATCAGGGTTGTCAATTCGATGAACAATTTCAAGACTCATTGAAAACTCACTTTTCAGATGCAGTAAATCTACCTTTTCGATGACTTTTGGTGCCAGAAAAATTAGTTCACCAAATTGTGCAATTGCAGCAATTTTAACGATATGACTACAGATTGCCAATAAAAAAACAAATTCTGACAATCCTGACTCTGCGGAATTTATGGAATTTTTAACGTATTTGAATTTTTAGGGTGCATCCTACATCATTAATATTGCACAGAAAATTCGGCTATTTTCATTGACCAAGAGCGCTTAAAAAAACGGACTCGAATCAAGTCCAGATTACCGACAAAGCGTCTTTTTAAGGATCGATAGGTTACTGTGTGTAACTTTACACGAAATTTGTGCGAGCAACTGCCCTGATTTGGGTAACCAGCAGCTTGTCGATCCGCTTGCCATCCAGATCAACAATCTCGAACACCCATCCCGCGCATTCGATGCGCTCGCCAGTGACAGGCAGATGGCCTGAAACGGACATCAACAATCCTGCAACGGTGTTGTAGCGCCCACGGTCTTCTTCCGGCAGTTCCCTGATGTCGAGCCGGGCCTTGAGTTCTGACACGGGCATGAGGCCGTCGATCAGCCAGCTGCCATCGTCACGCTGTGTGGCCCAATCCAGGGTTGTGCCGGTCTGCAGTTCACCCGTAATGGCCTCCAGCATGTCCATGGGCGTCATCAGCCCCTGCACCACGCCATATTCATCGACCACCATGAGGATGCGGGTGGATCGGGCGCGAAACTGCTCCAGCAGCTCCATGCCGGTCAGGGTTTCGGGCACGAATATGGCCGGGACTGCATACGGACCAATGCGGTCTGCCACCGTGGGAATGGAGTGTGAAACATTGCCCGGCGCTGAGGGTTGAATCTGGCCGCGCAAGGCAAGCAGCTTGGCGACATTGACCACGCCGACCACATCGTCGAGGCTGCCCCGGCAGACTGGATACCAGGAGTGCCCGGTTGCGCCGGCCTTGTCAATCGCATCGGCTACCGTGGCAGAGGCGTCGAGCCACTCGATGCTGGCGCGCGGCAGCATCATGGAGGTCAAGAGGCGGTCGTCAAGCAAAAATACGTTTTGCACCATCTGGTGCTCATGCTCCTCGATCAGCCCGGCATCAACGCCCTCTTCCAGGCTGGCGGCAATTTCCTCTTCCGTCACGGCCCGGCCGGCACTATTGTCAACACGCAACAGCTTGAGCACGGCATGGGTACTGACGGACAGCAGCCAGACAAAAGGCTTGGCGCCGGCAGCCACCCACATCATGGGCCGCGACACCAGGCGCGCCACGATTTCAGGGTAAAGCTGGCCAATGCGTTTGGGAACCAGTTCACCGAACACGATGGTCACATAGGTGATTGCAGCCACGACAAGAGCCGTGGCCGAAATGTCAGCGGCCCGCACCGAAATACCAAAGCTCTGCAGCCACACGGATACGCCGCTGCTGAATGCCGCCTCTCCGATGATGCCGTTCAACATGCCGATTGAGGTAATGCCCACCTGCACCGACGACAGGAACTGCGTGGGATTGCCGAGCAGGTCCAGCGCCGCCCGGGAACCCTTGTCACCGGATTCAGCCATGGCAGCCAGGCGTGCCTTGCGACTTGATGCCAGCGCCAGTTCGGACATGGAAAAAACGCCATTGAGCAGCGTTAAAAAGACAATGAGGAGGAAATCCATGGAACCAGAGGCAGAATGAAGAGCATGTCACTTTACTGTATCGGCGACCTGCAGGGTTGCAGCGCACCATTTCACCGGCTGCTGGAGAAAATTGATTTTTCCCCAAGCCGCGATACCGTGTACCTTTTGGGCGATCTGGTGAACCGGGGGCCGGATTCGCTGGACACCTTGCGCAGCCTGACGGCGCTGGGCGACGCCGCGCAGTGCCTGCTCGGCAACCATGACCTGCACCTGCTGGCGCTGTGGCAAGGGGTGCGCAAACCGGGCCGCCACGATACCCTGAACGACTTGTTGCAGGCACCTGACCGCGAAAGGCTATTGGACTGGCTGCGCCACCGCGCCATGGTGGTGCATCGCCATGGCTGGCTGATGGTGCATGCGGGCGTGTTGCCGCAATGGAGTGCGGCGCAGACCCTCGTACTGGCGGCAGAGGTGGAGCAGGCGCTGCGCGGACCTGACCTGAAAGGCTTTTTGAGCGCCATGTACGGCAACGCACCCTGCCAGTGGCACGATAGCCTGGAAGGTGCGGACCGGCTGCGGGTGATTGTGAATGCACTGACGCGCCTGCGGTTTTGCACCCCGCAAGGCGCGATGGAGTTCAGCAGCAACGAAGGCGCTCAGGGCGCACCCGAAGGCTACATGCCGTGGTTTGAAGTGCCGGGGCGGGCGACCCAGGGCGGCCCGATTGCTTTCGGACACTGGTCCACCCTGGTGCCTGACGCGCGCAGGCATACAGGCTTGCGCAACAATGTGCTGCCGCTGGACACGGGCTGTGTCTGGGGCGGCTGCCTGACAGCGGCCAGGCTGGATGCTGCGGGTGTGCATGAATTGATCCAGGTGACGTGCGAGCAGGCCCAGAAACCGGGCAAATAAGCTTGTTGGCGGTTTGGGCCTGGGCCTGCTTTCGGGCGCAAATCCCTACGCGGCCAATCCCGGTGAGGCCTTGTTTTCATCAGCCAGTGCAGCCGCGTCAGCCCATGCACGCGCCATGCTTGCCGCCAGCAGCAGCACGCCGGACGAGAAATAAATCCACATCAGGATCACGACCAGCGAGCCTGCCGCGCCATAGGCCGACACGACGGCAGCCGTGGACAGGTAATAAGCCATGAGGTATTTTCCGACCTGAAACAGGAGCGCCCCGGCCACGGAGCCCATCACCAGGA
This sequence comes from Burkholderiales bacterium, assembly GCA_016000195.1. Taxonomy (GTDB): domain Bacteria; phylum Pseudomonadota; class Gammaproteobacteria; order Burkholderiales; family Burkholderiaceae_C; genus Polaromonas. Next base: position 32,455 of record JAECRO010000006.1, read on the forward strand.
AGCGCAAGGCAGGCTTGGGGCCGGGACTCATTCGCATGAGCCCCAAAAACAGCGCAACGCAAAAGACAATCAACACCAGTTCATTGAGCACCCACACGACTTTTTCAATCGGCAGATAAGTGCCTGCCCAGCCCGACAGAAAGCTGGACAACGTTGATACGGCCAGCGACACCAGCAGTAAAAACCCCAGCGCCAGGATATAGGCCACACCGCGCAGGCGCAGGCTGGCGCTGTACCACCATTTTTGCCTGGGTGCTTCACCGCTGCCCTGGCGCCACAGCCGTTCAAAAGCATCCTGCAGTTCGGCGAACACACCGGTCGCGCCGGACAACAGCAGCCCGAACGCAAACAGCGATGCCGTGATGCCTTCCGAAGGTTTCTTGGCGCTGGCCATCGCCTGCTGCACGACCTGGGCACCCTGCTCGCCGATGACGCTGCGAATCTGGGCCACCAGGCTGCTTTCAATAAAACTTCGGTCCAGCCACCAGCCCATCACGGCAACCAGCAGCACCAAGAGCGGTGCCAGGCTGAGAATGCCGTAGAAAGACATCGCCGCGCTCATGCGCATCCCGTCAGCGGCAATCCACTGGTTCACGGCCCGCCACAAGGGCCGGTAAATTTTCTGAAGCATGGAAAAGCCAAGGGCGCAAAAGGTCCGAGAGCAGGAAGTGGGCGTGGCCGTCATGTCTGTAGCCTACAAGGGCTCTGGGGAATAGATCACCGGACAGCCGCGCCGCCAGTCAAGCGCCAGTTCAGGAAGACTTGAACAGCGCGGCAATTTTCTTCTTGGGCTTGATGTTGGCCGACACGCCGTTGTGCGCAGGATTGGCCTTGGCCGAGGCTTCCCACGAAGGCAGGGATTCCGCCGGCGCACTGCCGGGCTCGTAAGGCCGGTCAAAAAACGGATCGCGCGAGGCAGCCGGCTGGCGGTGCGGCGTGTATTCGCGGCGCTCCCGGCGCTCGGTGCGCTCGCGGGGCGGGGGCTGACGGGATTCAGGCGCACGGCCCTCCTCGCCTTCGCGGTACATGCGCCGGCCGTCATTGATGCGGCCCTGTTCGCTGATGCGCGGCATGTCTTCCTCGAACTCCAGGGGTTCCAGCTCGATCCTGGTCTTGATGAGCTTTTCAATATCGGCGACCAGGCGCTGGTCGCTGCTGGCAACAAAGCTCACGGCCAGGCCGGATGCGCCGGCGCGGCCGGTGCGGCCAATGCGGTGAACATAGTCTTCGGCGTTGAAGGGAACGTCGAAGTTGAACACCGCCGGCACGTCCTTGATGTCCAGCCCGCGCGCGGCCACGTCGGTGCAGACCAGCAAATCGACTTCGCCCGATTTGAAGGCCTCCAGCGCCTTTAGCCGCTCGTCCTGGCTTTTGTCGCCGTGCAACGCGGTGGTTTTGAGGCCTTCGCGCTCCAGCGAGCGCGCCAGGCGGGCGCAGCCGAGCTTGCTGTTGACGAAGACAAACGCCTGCTTCATGCCGCGTGCTTTCAGGATCTGGTGCAGGGCGCGGCGCTTGTCGTCGGCGCTGACGCTGTAGAAATGCTGCTCGACCGTGGTGGCCGTGGCGTTGGAGCGGGCCACTTCAATCGTCACCGGGTCTTGCAGGAAGCTGGCCGCCAGGCGCTTGATCTCGGGCGAAAAGGTCGCCGAGAACAGCAGCGTGATGCGCTGCTTGGGCAGGTAGCTCAGGATGCGCTGCAGGTCGGGCAGGAAACCGATGTCGAGCATGCGGTCGGCTTCGTCGAGCACCACGTATTCGACCTGGTTCAGCACCGTGTTCTTGGCTTCGATGTGGTCAAGCAGGCGGCCCGGCGTGGCCACCAGCACTTCAACGCCCTTTTTAAGTTCCAGCGTCTGCGGCTTCATGTCCATGCCGCCAAACACCACCGCGCTGTTCAGGTTGGTGTACTTGGCGTAGAGCTTGACCTGCTCGGCCACCTGCACGGCCAGTTCACGGGTTGGCAGCAACACCAGCGCCCGCACCGGATGGCGCGCCGGCGAGGTCGAAGCGTTCTCGTGCTTCATCATGCGCTGCAGCAGCGGCAGCGCGAAAGCAGCGGTTTTGCCGGTGCCGGTCTGGGCAGCGCCCATCACGTCTTTGCCCTGCAGAACGACCGGAATGGCCTGTTCCTGGATGGGGGTCATGGTTTCGTAGCCCATTTCGGCTACGGCGCGTGCCAGCGGTTCGGCCAGCGAAAGATTGGAAAAAGAAGAGGTCATTTAGCTTTATATTGTCGCACTTTGGGTGAGAAAAGCCTTTTGGGCTGATTCACAAGGCTGCTGCCGGCGGCTCAAGCCGCTCAACAGGCTCATCAAACCACATGATAATGCTATATATTTTATAGCTAACTACGCCCGCTGGATATGCGCAGAAGGCTTGAATAACCATTTATTTCAAGTTGAACCCGCCGCCATGGCGGCCTTCAGCTTCGCAAGCCGCACAACCCGTCGCTGACGGTCGGATAACGCAGCGCCAGCCCGAGTTCCTTCTTCATCCGCTGGTTGTCCAGCCGGCGCGACTCGCTCATGAAACTCAGCAGCATCAGCGGCAACTGCTCGTTCGCGGTGCTGCGTCCGACGCGGGGCGGCCGGGGCAAGTGGTAAAGGTCTGCCGCCAGATCAAAATAGTCGCCCATCAGCAACTCGGTGTCGTCGCAGACGTTGCTGACGCGCTGCGGCTTGCCGCGCCACAGGGCGGCCAGGCAGGCGCGGGCCAGGTCGTCGGCGTGGATATGGCTGGTGTACACGTCGTCTTCATGGCGCAGTACCGGCGTGCCCCTGAGCAGCCGCGCGCGCGGCGTGCCGCCCTCGCGGTCGGTGGCATAGATGCCGGGAATGCGCAACACATGCACCGGCGTTGCGCTGGCGCGGCCGAACAGCCGCACCTGGCCTTCGGCATCCACCCGGCGCTGCGAGCGCGGCGTGTGCGGGCTCAGGCGCCAGGTTTCATCGACCCGCGCGCCGCCGCAATCGCCATACACGCCACTGGTCGAGCCGTACACCAGCGATTGCGGCAGGCTGCGCAGGCGCAAAACGCGCAGCAGCGCCAGCGTGCGCGGATCATTGCGCCAGTTCGGGTCGTGGCTGGGCGGCGGCGCCAGATGCACCACGCGCGTGGCCAGTCCGGCGAGTCGGCGCAGCGTTGCCGCATCGTCCAGATTGCCCAGCAGCGGCGTGATGTGCTCCCGGCGCAAGGCGGGCAACCGCTCGGCCGACGAGGTCAGCGCCATGACCTTGAGCCGGGACGGCAACTGCCGGGCCACGCGCAGGCCGACATCGCCGCAGCCGATGATCAGCACGCGCTGGCGGCGAAAACGCGCGGGCAGCGCGCCTAGGGGGTTCAGGTTTGAAGGCAAAATTGGGTGTTGCTGGTTAACCAGCCCGGTCGAGTCATAGAACCCTCAAGGATAACGAATATGAGTTTCAACGTGAGCGTGCTGCCCAGCGGTCGCAGCTTTACCACCAGCACCGGCGAGCCGCTGCTGGCCGCAGCCATTCGCCAGGGCATCGGCCTGCCCTACGGCTGCAAGGACGGCGCCTGCGGTTCGTGCAAGTGCAAAAAGCTCGAAGGCACGGTGACGCACGGCGCGCACCAGCTCAAGGCCCTGTCGGCCGAAGAGGAAGCCGGCGGCTTCATCCTGACCTGCTGCGCCGTGGCGCACAGTAACGTGGTGCTTGAGTCGCGCCAGGTGACGGACGAAAGCGCGTTTCCGGTCCGTAAAATGCCGGTCCGCGTGACCAGCATGACGCGCGCATCGCCCGACGTGATGATCATTCGCCTGCAGCTGCCGGCCAGCGACATGCTGAAGTACCACGCCGGCCAGTATGTGGAGTTTTTGCTGGCGGGTGGCGACCGGCGTTCGTATTCGATGGCCAACGCGCCGCACACCCAGACCGAAAAACCGGGTCTGGAACTGCACATTCGCTACATGGCGGGCGGAAAATTCACCGAGCATGTGTTCGGCGCCATGAAGGAAAAAGAGATTTTGCGCATCGAAGGGCCTTACGGCAGCTTCTTTTTGCGCGAAGACAGTGACAAGCCGCTGGTGCTGCTGGCCTCGGGCACCGGCTTTGCGCCGCTCAAGGCACTGATCGAGCACATGCAGTACAAAAACATCACGCGCCCCGCCGTGCTGTACTGGGGCGGCCGCCGCCCGGCCGACCTGTACATGAACGACTGGATGCTGGCCAGGGTGGCCGAGATGCCCCACCTGCGCTACATCCCGGTGGTGTCCGACGCCCGGCCCGAAGACCACTGGACCGGCCGCACCGGCTTTGTCCACAAAGCCGTGCTGGAAGATTTTTCCGACCTTTCAGGCCACCAGGTCTATGCCTGCGGAGCGCCGATTGTGGTCGAGTCGGCGCGCGACGAATACAGCGCCCTGGCAGGCCTGCCGCCTGAAGAATTTTTTGCCGACTCGTTCACCGCGCAGGCCGACAAGGCCGGGACGGCCTGAAGCGGCTTTTTCAGGGCTGTTGCGCTTTACCTGTCTGCACTGATAGCTACTGAATTGATAGCACATTGGTTTTTTTAGCGTTGGGCTGGAGAAAGGCCGCCGGCCGGCCACGAAATCAATCCCGCTACAAATTCAATAGCTGTCGAGGCCCATGGCTATTGCGCCAACAGCCTGAATCACCAGAAATCATTCGCCCAGATAAGCCGCCCGGACCCGGGGATCATTGAGCAGCGCCTTCGCCTCGCCGTTCATGGTGATGTTGCCCGACTCCATGACGTAGCCCCGGTTGGCAATGCCAAGGGCGCGGCTGGCGTTCTGCTCGACCAGCAGCACCGTCATGCCCAGCGCCGACACATCGCGCACCACCTCGAAAATCTTGTCCACCATGATCGGCGACAGGCCCATCGACGGCTCGTCGAGCAGCAGCACCTTGGGCCGGCTCATCAGGGCGCGGCCCATGGCCAGCATTTGCTGTTCGCCGCCCGACATGGTGCCGGCCAGCTGGTCCTTGCGCTCGCGCAGGCGCGGGAACAGCACGAACATCTTTTCGATGTCGGCGGCAATGCCGGCCTTGTCGTTGCGAATGTAGGCGCCCATCTGCAGGTTTTCGGTGATGGTCATGCGGGCAAACACGCCGCGCCCCTCGGGCACCATCGCCAGGCCTTCCTTGACCAGATCCCAGGCGCCGCGTCCCTTGATGCTTTTGCCCAGGTATTGAATGTCGCCGCCCAGCATCGGCAGGCCGCCGGTGATGGCCTTCATGGTGGTGGTCTTGCCGGCGCCGTTGGAGCCGATCAGCGTGACCAGCTCGCCCTCGCGGACCTCGAAGTCAACGCCCTTGACGGCCTGGATGCCGCCGTAAGCCACCTGAAGGCCGGTGACTTTGAGAAGTGTATTTGTTGCCATCTTCGTCGTTCCTTTAATGACCTGCGCCCAGATAGGCGGTGATCACTTTTTCGTTTTTCTGCACATCGGCCGGCAAGCCCTCGGCGATCTGCTTGCCGTAATCGAGCACCGTCACGCGGTCGCACAGGCCCATGACCAGCTTCACGTCATGCTCGATCAGCAAGATTGTGCGGTTGTCCTTGCGGATGCGGTCGATCAGCTCGCGCAACTGGACTTTTTCAGTGGCGTTCATGCCGGCGGCGGGCTCGTCGAGCGCAATCAGCTGCGGGTCGGTGGCCAGCGCGCGGGCAATCTCTAACCGGCGCTGGTCGCCGTAGCTCAGGGTGCGCGCCTTGAAGTCGGCATATTTGCCAATGCCCACGTAGTCGAGCAACTCCTGCGAGCGCTGGGCGATTTCGGCCTCTTCGCGCTTGAAGCCGGGCGTGCGAAACACCGCTCCGATCAGGCCCGAATGGGTGCGCACATGGCGGCCGACCATGACGTTCTCCAGCGCCGTCATGTCGGCGAACAGCCGGATGTTTTGAAATGTGCGGGCAATGCCGGCCTTGGCGACTTCATGCACCGCCGTCGGCTTGTAGGGCTTGCCGGCCAGCTCGAAAGTGCCGCTGTCGGGCGTGTAGAGCCCGGTCAGCACATTGAAAAACGTCGTCTTGCCCGCGCCGTTGGGGCCGATCAGGCCATAGACCTGGCCGCGTTCGATCTTGATGCCGACATCGCTCAGCGCCTGCAGGCCGCCAAAGCGCTTGGAAACACCCGAGACATTCAGAATGGTTTCGCTCATGTCCATTCTCCTTAAGGATTGATGGACTGGATGGGGTCTTTGCCGGCGCGCTTGTTCAGCGACTTGCCATGCTCGGGCGACGGCCAGAGTCCACGCGGACGCATCAGCATGACGGTGATCATGGCCAGCGCAATCAGCAGCTGGCGCAGGATGGACGAGTCCAGCCGGCCATCGGTCATGGCCTGCAGCGGCCCGGCCACATAGCGCAAGACCTCGGGCAGCGCAGCCAGCAGCAGCGCGCCCAGGATGACGCCGGGCAAATGCCCGATGCCGCCCAGCACCACCATCGCCACGATCATGATCGACTCCATCAGGCTGAAGGATTCGGGCGAGACAAAGCCCTGGAAGGCGGCGAACATCGAGCCCGACACGCCGCCAAAGGTGGCGCCCATGCCGAAGGCCAGCAGCTTCATGTTGCGGGTGTTGATGCCCATGGCCTTGGCGGCGATCTCGTCCTCGCGAATCGCCATCCAGGCGCGGCCGATGCGCGAATTTTGCAGCCGGTGGCAAATCACGACCGACAGAATCACCAGCGCCAGGAACAGGTAGTAATACATCGAGACCGAGGTGAATTCGATGCCGAAAAAGGAGTGCGTCTTGCCCAGGTCGAAGCCGAAAAACTTCATCGAGTCGATCTGGTTGATGCCCTTGGGTCCGTTGGTCAGGTTGATGGGGCGGTCCAGGTTGTTCAGAAACACCCGGATGATTTCACCAAAGCCCAGCGTGACGATGGCCAGGTAGTCGCCGCGCAGCTTGAGCGTGGGCGCGCCCAGCATGATGCCGAACAAGCCCGCCAGCGCGGCGGCAGCCGGAATGATGGCCCAGATCGGCAGGTGCAGCCCTTCCGGGAATTTCGCGGCGATCCACGGAAAGGCTTCGGCCAGGTGCGGCGAGCCGAGCAGCGCGAACAGGTAGGCGCCCACGGCAAAGAAGGCAACATAACCCAGGTCCAGCAGGCCGGCATAACCGACCACGATGTTCAGCCCGAGGGCCAGCAGCACATACAGCAGCGCCATGTCAACGATGCGCACCCAGGCGTTGCCGCCCTGTTGCAGCAGCAAAGGCAGCACCAGCAAGGCCAGCGCCACGATCAGGAAAGTGACCGGTTTTTTGGTTTTCATCAAAATTTCTCCTTGTGTGTCGGTGATTCAACCGGCCCTCAGGCGCGGTCCGCCACACGTTCGCCCAGCAGGCCCGAGGGGCGCAGCGTGAGCACGAAAATCAGCACGATAAAGGCAAAAATATCGGAATACTGGCTGCCCAGCACGCCGCCGGTCAGCGGGCCGATGTAGCCGGCGCCAATGGCCTCGATGAGTCCGAGCAGGATGCCGCCCAGCACCGCGCCGCCGAGGTTGCCGATGCCGCCAAAAACAGCGGCGGTGAAAGCCTTGAGGCCGGGCAAAAAGCCCATGGTGTGCTGCACGGTGCCGTAGTTGGACGCATACATCACGCCGGCCAGCGCGGCCAGGATGGCGCCGATGATGAAGGTGGCGGAAATGACGGTGTCGGGCCGCACGCCCATCAAGGCGGCGACGCGCGGATTTTCAGCGGTGGCCCGCATGGCGCGGCCCAGCTTGGTGTAATGCACCAGCCACATCAAGACAGACAGCGACACGGCGGTCGTACCCAGAATGAACAGCTGCGTCACGGTGATGACGGCGCCGCCAAGCTGGAAAGGCTCGGCCGGCAGCAGCGTCGGGTAAGGCTTGTAGTTGGGCTTCCAGATGATCATGGCCAGCGTCTGCAGCAGCAGCGACATGCCGATGGCGGTGATCAGCGGGGCCAGTTTGGGCGAGTTTCGCAGCGGCCGGTAGGCGACTTTTTCGATGCTGAAGTTCAGCGCGGCGCACACCACGAAAGCGATCAGCAGGGAAATCAGCAACACCAGCCAGCCGGGCGCGCCGGGCATGGTTTCCTGCATCCAGCCGATGATGGTCCAGCTGGTGAGCGCGCCGACCATCAGAACCTCACCGTGTGCAAAATTGATCAGGTTGATGATCCCGTACACCATGGTGTAGCCCAGGGCGATCAGGGCATACATGCTGCCCAGAACCAGCCCGTTGATGATTTGCTGTAGCAAAACTTCCATATCCGCTCCGTTTATTTGAATGAGCCAACTCTGCTTGTGCCATGACTCCACGGGATCACCGTGAAGACACGCGAGTTAACAAAAAGCCCGCCTGTCTCCAGTCGGATAACTGGTGAAGATGGCGAGCTAGTGCGCGAATCGTAGCCACAGGCCTCTAGCGAGAATCACGCCAGCGAGTCAGTTTTTCCGGGGTAAACCCTTGACGAATTTGATTTTGGCGGCGGAATCAGGGTCTATCAGCGGGATTTCCAGCACATCAGTTTTTCTGATGGTTTTTTGCCTTCAGTTGATTCAACTTATCAGCGATCTTGATCTCCAGACCCCGGTTGACCGGCCGGTAAAAACCCGGGGCGGCCATGCCTTCGGGCAAATAGTTTTCTCCGGCGGCAAACCCGTCTTCCTCGTCATGCGCATAGCGGTAGTTCTTGCCGTAGTCCAGCTCTTTCATGAGCTTTGTTGGTGCATTGCGCAAATGCAGCGGCACCGGACGGGTGCCGTCCTTCTTGATGAAGGCCTTGGCTTCGTTGAAAGCCTGGTACACCGCATTCGACTTGGGTGCGACCGCCAGGTACACCACGCACTGCGCCAGCGCGAGTTCCCCCTCTGGCGAGCCCAGCCGTTCATAGACCTCGGCGGCATCGAGCGCCAGCCGCAGCGCGCGCGGATCGGCCAGCCCGATGTCTTCGCTGGCCAGGCGGATCAGGCGGCGCGCCATGTAGCGCGGCTCCGCACCGCCATCGAGCATGCGCGTGAACCAATACAGTGCGGCGTCGGGGTCGGAACCGCGAATCGACTTGTGCAGGGCCGAAATGGTGTCGTAAAACTGCTCGCCGCCCTTGTCGTAGCGGCGCAGGCGCTCGCCCAGCACCTTGAGCAGCCAGGCATCGGTCACATCGCTGATTTTTTCAGCCTTGGCCGCGACGCCCAGCGATTCGAGCGTATTGAGCAGCCGCCGGGCATCGCCATCGGCATAGGAAACCAGGTGGTCAATGGCCTCAATTGCTATTGTTTCAATAGCTGGCAGCGCCCGCTCAGCAAGCACCCTGGCGACGATTTGCTTGAGATCGTCGTCCGTGAGCGGCTTCAGCACATACACCACGGCGCGCGACAGCAAGGCCGAGTTCACCTCGAACGAGGGGTTTTCGGTGGTGGCGCCAATGAAGGTGAACAGGCCGCTTTCAACATGCGGCAGAAATGCATCCTGCTGGCTCTTGTTGAAACGATGGACCTCATCGACAAACACCATCGTTCGCCGGCCATCCTGCGCTTGCCAGATCGTCGCCTGCTCGACCGCTTCGCGAATGTCCTTGACGCCGCCCAGCACGGCGGAAATGGTGATGAAATGCGCATCGAAGCTGCGCGCCATCAGCCGGGCAATGGTGGTTTTGCCGACGCCGGGCGGCCCCCACAGAATGCAGCTGTGCGGCTCGCCCGACTCGAACGCAATGCGCAGCGGCAGGCCAGCGCCAAGCAAATGCTGCTGGCCGATGACTTCGCCCAGGTTTTGGGGGCGCAGGCGTTCAGCCAGGGGTGGGTGGGAAGAAGTTTTCGCCATTGAAGAGTTGCGCCTGGCTGTTGCCGGACACGCTGCTCCGGACAGCCAGGCCCGGCCTGTTGAATAACTACTGCCGGATCACATCCGCGCCTTTGGGCGTGGTGAACTGGAAAGCGTCCCTGGGCAGGGCCGGGTTGACTTCGACCTTGCTGAAGCTCAGCACCGAGCGCTGGCCGAAGCTGTCGAGGATTTCCAGCGCGGCAAGCTCGCTCGATTTGTCGGCCGCTTTCTGGCTGGCTCGAAAGCCGACACGCACGGCCTGCAACTGGCCGTCTTTCGCCTTGGGCGTGGCGACCACCCATTCGAGGCCGTCCTTTTCAGGCGCGGCGGCCAGCGTGAAATCAGCCTGCAGGGCACGCAAATCGGGCGCGGCGGCAATCAGGGCGGCGGGTGTCGAGCCCAGCGCGGCGGACTGCCTGCGCGCCGTGACCTGGTTCAGGTCGGCGTCATAAAGCCACAAGGTCTGGCCGTCGGCGACGATGCTTTGCTCGAACGGCTTTTTATAGAGAAATTTGAAGCGGTTCGGCCGGGAGAACTCGAACGTGCCGCTGGAGGTCTTGCTGCGGGCGGTCTGGCCCTCCTTGGCGGGCGCAGTCACGACCTGCGTGAAGTCGGCGCGGCCGCTGCTCACCGTCTTGACGAAGTTTTCAAGGCTTTCCAGGCCATTTGCGCATGCTGCATGGGCACAAGCAGCTATTAAAACAGTAGCAAAAAAACGTTTCATCAAGTTCACTCCGCCCTTGCGGGCACCAGAATTTCGCGCTGGCCGCTGCCACTCATGGCGCTGACCAGTCCGGCGCTTTCCATGTCCTCGACCAGCCGCGCGGCGCGGTTGTAGCCGATCTTGAGGTGGCGCTGCACCAGCGAAATGCTGGCCTTGCGATTCTTCAGCACCACTTCCACGGCCTGGTCGTACATCGGGTCTTTCTCGCCACCAGCGTCGCCGGCCAGGTCGCCGCCCTCGCCGTCCACCGTGCCGCCTTCCAGCACGCCGTCGATGTAGTTGGGCGTGCCCTGCTGCTTGAGGAAGGCCACGACGCGATGCACTTCCTCGTCGCTCACAAACGCACCATGCACCCGGATTGGAAAACCCGTACCACTCGGCATGTAAAGCATGTCGCCCATGCCCAGCAAGGCCTCGGCGCCCATCTGGTCCAGAATGGTGCGGCTGTCGATCTTGCTGCTGACCTGGAAGGACAGGCGCGTCGGGATGTTGGCCTTGATCAGGCCGGTGATCACATCGACGCTGGGGCGCTGCGTCGCCAGGATCAAATGGATGCCGGCGGCGCGGGCTTTTTGCGCCAGGCGCGCAATCAGCTCCTCGATCTTCTTGCCGACCACCATCATCAGGTCGGCCAGCTCGTCGATCACCACGACGATATAGGGCAGGCGCTCCAGCGGCTCGGGCTCATCGGGCGTCAGGCTGAAGGGGTTGTAGATGAATTCCTCGCTGGCATTGGCTTCGTCGATCTTGGCGTTGTAGCCGGCCAGGTTGCGCACGCCCAGCTTGCTCATCAGCTTGTAGCGTTTCTCCATTTCGGCCACGCACCAGTTCAGGCCGTGGGCGGCCTGGCGCATGTCAGTGACCACCGGCGCCAGCAGGTGCGGAATGCCTTCATAGACGCTCATCTCCAGCATCTTGGGGTCAATCAGGAGCAGCCGCACATCGCGCGGATCGGCCTTGTACAGCAGGCTCAAAATCATGGCATTGATGCCCACGGACTTGCCCGAACCAGTGGTTCCGGCCACCAGGCAATGCGGCATCTTGGCCAGGTCGGCAACGACGGCATGGCCGGCAATGTCTTTGCCCAGGCCCATGGTGAGCAGCGAGGTCGCGTCGTTGTAAACCTGCGAGCCCAGGATTTCGCTGAGCTTGATCATCTGCCGCTTGGCGTTGGGCAGCTCCAGCGCCATGTAGTTCTTGCCAGGAATGGTTTCAATCACCCGGATCGACACCAGGCTCAGGGCGCGCGCCAGATCCTTGGCCAGCGTGACGACCTGAGAGCCCTTGACGCCGGTGGCCGGCTCGATTTCGTAGCGGGTAATCACCGGGCCGGGCGCGGCGGCAACGACCCGCACCTCGACGCCAAAGTCCTTGAGCTTCTTCTCGATCAGCCGCGAGGTCATTTCCAGTGTTTCGGAGGCGACGCTTTCCTGCCGCAGCAAGGCGGTATCCAGCAGGCTGACCTGCGGCAAACGCGAGTCTGAAAGGGAGGGCGATGCGGGTGCGGCGGGTGCAATCGATGCAACTGGCGTCGTCCTCAAAGAAGGAGCAGGTGCCGACACTGAAGGCGCGGCAGATGACGCAGCGACAGACGCTGCCGCAGATGGTGCGGCCGGCGGTGCCTGCGGCCGGATTTTGACGGCCCGCTCGCTTTTTGGCAGCTCGGCCACCGAAGGCTTGATGATGACCGGCACCGGATGGTGTTCCTCAATCTCGATGCGTTCGCCGGTCAGTGTTTCTTCGCGCTCGCGGGCGGCCTTCTTGCCAACCGCCAGGTCTGCGGCCACCTCGCGCTTTTCACGGCGCAAGGCGATGACGCTGTCGATCCTGGCGCCCAGCGCCAGGGCCACGCGGGCCCATGAAAAATTGAACACGCTGGCCACGGCAATCACGCCCAGCGCGATAAAGACCAGGCCCGAGCCGGCAAATCCCAGCCATTTGACGCCCAGGTTGCCGAGCACATAACCAATAATGCCGCCCGCATGGCCCGGCAGCCTGAACTCGAACCGGTACAGGCGCGACCACTCCAGCCCAGCGCTGGCCGCCAGCAGCAGCAGCAGGCCCAGCCAGAACCGGATGCGGCTGGCGGCGGATGGGGGCGCCAGCGAATCGCCGCGCAGCCCACGCGTCACCGACTGCAGCCAGGCCCAGGAACCGGCTGCCAGCGCCCACCAGATCGAAAACCCAAGCAAGAAGTAGCTGGCGTCGGCCACCCAGGCGCCCAGATGGCCGCCCCAGTTTTTGGCGGCCACCAGCGTGCCGCTGGCCGCCTCTGGATTGCCCGACGTTGACCAGGCGGCGTCCTGCGGCGAATAGCTCAGCAGGGCCGCCAGCCACAGAATCAGGCCAACCAGTCCCAAAATCAGGCCGACTTCGCGGGCGAAACGTTTGAAGCCGCCGGGCGCGCCCGCAGCAGGAGAATTTCTGGAGTTCAGGGTATCTAGCGAGTAAGTCATAAACGGGTCTCAGAGCTTAACGTAGTTGAGCCAGGCTTTGAGGTCAGGCGCAGCCAAGAACTGTAAGCACCTGGCAAGTCAGCCCAGCGAATCCAGGCGCTGTTTCACCAGCAGCGAGCCGTCGTCCTGCGTTTTGATGAAGCCGCGTTCTTCAAGATCCTTCATGACCCGGCTGACCATCTCGCGCGACGCACCCACCATTTTCGCCATATCCTGGCGCGATACCCGGCCGGGAATCACGGCATTGCCTTCTGCGCAGCGGATGTTTTCTCCGGCAAATTCCAGCAGCACCCTGGCCACCCGGCCATAGACATCCATCAGGGCCAGGGACTCGATTTTTCGATCCGCCTGGCGCAGTCGCTGCACCAGGCCCTTGAGCACCGCATAAGCCATGGAGTCGCTGTCGGGCATGCAACGCGCGAACTCCAGCTGCCCCAGAATCAGGACATCGGTCTGCACCTCTGCCAAAACAGAGGCTGAGTGGGGCTCCTGGTCGATCAGGCTCATCTCGCCTACGTAATCGCCCGACCGCATCGTTGCCAGAATCACCTCACGGCCCCGCACGTCACTGCTGACGACGCGGGCGCGGCCGGTCAGAATAATCGTCAGGGCATTGGATTTCTTGCCCTGCTCGACGATGGTTTCACCCCGCTTGTAGCGGCGCTTGGTCACGGCATCAGCCACCGAGGCCGCCTGGCTGGTGGTCAACATTGAAAAAAGAGGTACGCGGCGAATCAATTCCAGCCGGGAAACCATGGTGGTTGTCATCCGCAGTTCCTCCATATCCCGCCGCCGACAGTTGCCCGGTGATTTCTTACAATGGCTGCGCTTTCGCAAAAAACAGATGCTGTCAAAGTTTCACCTTGCCGGGACACATACATACGCGACCTGACTCTACCTGAGTTCCAACACTTCCATCGGGTTCTTCACCATGAAACATTCCAGAGTTCTTATTCTCGGCTCAGGCCCCGCCGGCTACACCGCAGCCGTGTATGCAGCGCGCGCCAACCTCAAACCGGTACTGATTACCGGCATGGCCCAGGGCGGCCAGCTCATGACCACCACCGAAGTGGACAACTGGCCGGCCGACGTTGATGGCGTCCAGGGGCCGGAACTGATGCAGCGTTTCCTGGCCCACGCCGAGCGCTTCAAGACAGAAATCATTCTTGACCACATCAACCAGGTGAACCTGAGCCAGCGCCCGTTCACCCTGACCGGCGACAGCGGCACCTATACCTGCGATGCCCTGATCATTGCCACAGGGGCTTCGGCCAAATACCTGGGGCTGGCATCGGAAACAGCGTTCATGGGCCGCGGCGTCTCCGGCTGCGCCACCTGCGACGGCTTCTTTTACCGCGGACAGGAAGTCTGCGTGGTGGGCGGCGGCAATACGGCCGTTGAAGAGGCGCTGTATTTGTCCAACATTGCCAGCAAGGTCACGCTGGTGCATCGGCGCGACACCTTCAAGGCAGAAGCCATCCTGATCGACAAGCTGCATGAAAAAGTGGCTAGCGGCAAGATTGAACTGAAACTGCATCAAACCCTTGAGGAGGTACTCGGCGACGCTTCTGGCGTGACCGGGGTTCGCCTGAGAAGCACAAAGACCGACACCACCCAGGACATCGCCCTCAAGGGCTGCTTCATCGCCATTGGCCATCAGCCCAACACCGATATTTTTGCCGGCCAGCTGGAGATGAAAGACGGCTACATCATCACCCGGACAGGTCTGCAAGGCATGGCCACCATGACCAGCATTCCGGGCGTGTTTGCCGCAGGCGATGTACAAGACAATATTTACCGCCAGGCGATTACCAGCGCAGGCACCGGCTGCATGGCGGCGCTGGACGCCCAGCGTTTCCTGGAGCAAAACGACTGAAACCCCCGTGCATCGCAAGCCGTTCCTCGATTGATCACGCCCCGCTCACGAGGCCGGCAAAAGGCTTGATTTCTGATAATTTTGTTTTCAAGCTATAATTTATGGCTTGGCTGAGCATTCGTAGGGTCTGTCCAGCACAGGCCCGGTTGGGTTTTTCAGCATCCTATTTCTAATTTTTTACGGAGAGTGCGCTCATGGCACGCGTCTGTCAGGTAACGGGCAAAGGCCCGATGGTGGGAAACAATGTTTCTCACGCAAACAACAAAACCAAGCGTCGGTTCATGCCCAACCTGCAGTACCGCCGTATTTGGGTCGAAAGCGAAAACCGCTGGGTGCGCCTGCGCATCACTGCAGCCGGTCTGCGCCTGATTGACAAAAACGGCATTGATGCAGTCCTGGTGGACCTTCGTGCCCGCGGTGAAGTCTAAGGAGAACGATCATGGCTAAAGGCGGACGCGAAAAAATCAAGCTGCAATCGACAGCTGGCACCGGTCACTTCTACACGACCGACAAAAACAAAAAAACCACCCCTGAAAAAATGCTGATCATGAAATTTGATCCCAAGGCACGCAAGCATGTGGAATACAAGGAAATCAAGCTGAAGTAATTCAGCCTGACACCTGCAACGCTTTCTGGCGTTGCCAAAAAACCCGCTGGTTTCCAGTGGGTTTTTTTATGCCTGGTTCATCTTCGTTGGGGATTCGATGCGCAATCAGATGCCTCAGGCCATGGCAATTCCTGCTTTCAATTCCAGCAGCAACCACGCCGTTCAGTTCAGACCCATGAAAAAAAACCGCCTCAGCGAATCAACGCTGAGACGGTTTTACAGGGTTTCGGAAGTTGCTGCAGGATCAAACGATCAGGTACGGGCAGCACGCAGCTTCATTGAAAACTCACGCAGCGCCGCAATGCCGCTTTCTTCAGCCCGATGGCACCAGGCCTGCAGATCGGCGGCCAGTTGCTCGCGCGATGCCGAGGTGCTCAGCCAGAGCTGGCGAAGCTCTTCGCGCATCGTGACCATCTTGTCCAGCACCGGATGCTCGGCGCGGACCTGGGCAATTTGTGGTCTGGCCGCTGCCGGCACCTTGTCTTCATCACGGTGCAGCCAGCGATTGGCCAGCTTCAGCATGGAAACATCGGCTTTTTTGGCTTCCAGCAGTGTCAGTTCGGCCTTGCCGGCGCGGCGCAGTTCGCGTGCGAAGCCCGCCATCACTTCGTAGCGGTGCGCAATCAGGGCTTCGAGCGTCTTTTCGTCAGCCACCGGCTGGATGGCACCCAATTGAAGCTTGGGCGGCACTTTTTTCACAGAAGCCAGACCGATGATTTCCATGGCGCGGATATAACCCCAGCCAATGTCGAATTCATAGGGCTTGACCGAGAATTTGGCCGACGTGGGATAGGTATGGTGGTTGTTGTGCAACTCTTCGCCGCCAATGATGATGCCCCAGGGCGACACATTGGTGCTGGCGTCAGGCGCTTCAAAGTTACGGTAGCCCCAGTAGTGGCCAATGCCGTTGATGATGCCGGCGGCCGTGATGGGAATCCACATCATCTGAACCGCCCACACGCTCAAGCCAGCCACGCCGAACAGTGCCAGATTGATGATCAGCATCAGGCCGACGCCTTGCCAGCTGAAACGGGTGTACAGGTTGCGCTCGATCCAGTCATCGGGCGTACCGCGGCCAAACTTGGCAAGGGTTTCCTTGTTCTTCGTTTCGGCACGGTACAACTCGGCACCGGTGTAAAGCACGGTCTTGATGCCGTGGGCATGCGGACTGTGCGGGTCGTCCATGGTTTCGCACTTGGCGTGGTGCTTGCGGTGCACGCCGACCCATTCCTTCGTCACCTGGCCGGTTGCCAGCCACAGCCAGAAACGGAAAAAATGCGCCGGAATGGCGTGCAAATCAAGGGCGCGGTGGGCCTGATGGCGATGCAGGTACAGCGTCACGCTGACAATGGTGATGTGGGTGGTCACCAAGGTGTACAGCACGATTTGCCACCAGCTTGCAGCGACCAGGCCATGAGCCAGCCAGTCGATGGCGGCATCCAACAAAATCATAGAAATCCTTTAATTAATCCGGACCTGCCACGTATTCAAGGCTTGTCCACCAAGGGTGGCGCCGGACAACCTTTAATTATAAATTGCCAAACCCCTAAACGCAAAGACCCTTCAGCAAGGCCGCTGCGCTTTCAAGCCCCTCTGACCCACTCAGGAATTTGCCCGGGAACCGGCCGGTCCACTCAGGCCTTTTGCCAGACAGCGGCAAAGAACCCGTCGGTCTGGTGCAGGTAGGGCCAGAGCCGCAAGTAAGGGCCACGGCAGAGTTTTTCAGCATGCTCGACGCCGATATGGGTCAGCAGCGGTGCCGCTTCAAGCACCTGGAAGTCTGGATTCGCGGCGCTGAAGGCCTCGGCAATGGCTTCGTTTTCCTCGCGCAGGATGCTGCAGGTGGCATACACCAGCCGTCCGCCCGGCTTCACCAGGCGCGCGGCGCTCTGCAAAATAGCGGTTTGCTTGGCGGTCAGCTCTTCAATCGCCTTGGGGCTTTGGCGCCATTTCAGGTCCGGGTTGCGCCGCAGCGTGCCCAGGCCCGAACATGGCGCATCGACCAGCACCCGGTCGATCTTGCCGGCCAGCCGCTTGATGCGGTCATCGCGCTCATGGGCAATGGCGACCGGATGCACGTTCGACAGGCCGCTGCGCGCCAGGCGTGGCTTGAGGGCCGCGAGCCGGTGGGCGGAGGTGTCAAAGGCATACAGCCGGCCGGTCGTGCGCATCGAAGCTCCAAGTGCCAGGGTTTTGCCGCCGGCGCCGGCGCAGAAATCGACCACCATCTCGCCGCGCTTGGCATCGACCAGCAGCGCCAGCAGTTGCGAGCCTTCGTCCTGCACTTCAATTGCGCCGCGCTTGAAGGCATCGACATTCGCCAGTTGCGGCTTGTCCATCAGGCGCAAGCCCCACGGCGAATATGGAGTTGCTACTGTTTTAATAGCTGCTCGTGCAAGCTCCTTCTGCACATCAGCCCGTTTATCCTTCAAGGTGTTGACGCGCAGATCGAGTCCGGCCGGCGCATTGAGGCTTTCGACCAGCGGCCAGAAGTCCTCGCCCAGCTGGCTTTTAAGCGGCTCGACCAGCCACTGCGGCAGGTTGTGGCGGTGCAGTTCCATCAGGTCTGACGGTTTGACCTGGTCGCAGCGCGAGAGCCAGTCTTCTTCCTGCTCGGTCAGCGCGCCATACAGGAAGTCGCGCGGGGCGGCAAAGCCCAGGATGGCCAAGCGCCGCTCGGGCACGCCGCTGCCGTGCTGGGCCAGGTAGGTGTAGAGGTTTTTCTTGCGCAGCACGCCATAGATGGTTTCAGCCACGGTGGCCCGCTCGCGCGGGCCGAGCCGCATTTCGCGGAAATAGCGCGACACCACCATATCGGCGGGATGGTCAAATTTAAGAACCTGCTTGAGAAGCTCGGTACAACAGTCGAGTAAGGCGTTAGGATGCATGCCCCATTGTCCCACTGCCCGCCGCCCGGCTTTTACCTTCAGCGTCGATTGACCATGCCAGAACACCTCCCGCCGCTGATCGAAACCCCGCCCGGGCGCTACCGCCACTACAGGGGCATGCCTTATGAAGTGGTCGGCACGGTGCGCCACAGCGAAACCCTGGAGCCGATGACGCTGTACCGCGCGCTGTATGGCGAGCATGGTTTATGGGTGCGGCCGGCGGCGATGTTCAACGAAGAAGTGGTCACAGGCGGCGTTCGCCAGCCGCGTTTTGCTCGCCAACCCGATTGAATTCCGCGAAGGACGCAAGGTATGCCCGATAGGAACAACGGCCACAGCGTGGGGCTGCGCCTCTTCACCAGCCGGGGCCGCGGAACCGGCTCCGCCGGGCCGCAGGCGCAGCAGCCCCCAGGGGGCAGCGCATTACACGAAGTGAAAAGCGTGGGGGCCATACCACCTCGCCGATAATCATCGGTTATGTCCGAAAACACTGAAATCGCAAGCCAAGTCAAGCGCCGCCGCACGTTTGCCATCATTTCCCACCCCGACGCGGGTAAAACCACGCTGACCGAAAAGCTGCTGCTGTTCTCGGGCGCCATCCAGATCGCCGGCAGCGTCAAGGCGCGCAAGGCCGCGCGCCACGCGACCTCCGACTGGATGGAAATCGAAAAGCAGCGCGGCATTTCCGTCGCCAGCTCGGTCATGCAGATGGAATACCGCGACTGCGTGATCAACCTGCTGGATACCCCCGGCCACCAGGACTTCTCGGAAGACACCTACCGCGTGCTGACCGCCGTCGATGCCGCCTTGATGGTGATCGACGCGGCCAACGGCGTCGAGCCGCAAACCCGCCGCCTGCTGCAGGTCTGCCGCGCGCGCGGCACGCCCATCCTGACTTTCGTCAACAAGATGGACCGCGAGGTGCAGGACCCGATGAGCGTGATGGACGAGATCGAGCGTGAACTCGGCATGGCCGTGGTGCCCTTTACCTGGCCGGTCGGCATGGGCAAGCTGTTCCACGGCGTCTATGACCGGCGCGAAAAACGCATGCGCGTCTTCAGCCCCGGCGAGGACAAGGCCGGCGGCGACGATGAAATCCTGGCCGGGCTGGACAACGCTGAAGCGAGCAAGCGCTTCGGCGCCGAATTCACCCAGGCGCAGGACGAACTCGAACTGCTCGAAGGCGCCTCGCCCGAATTCAACCGCGAGGACTTTCTGGCTGGCAGGCAGACGCCGATGTTCTTCGGCTCGGCCATCAACAATTTCGGCGTGCAGGAAGTGCTTGATGCGCTCGTTGACCTGGCCCCGTCACCCGCGCCGCGCGCCGCCCTGCAACGCCTGGTGCTCCCGGAGGAAAAGAAATTTTCCGGCGTGGTGTTCAAGATCCAGGCCAACATGGACCCGGCGCACCGCGACCGGATTGCGTTCTTGCGCGTGGCCAGCGGCGAGTTCACGCGCGGCATGAAACTCAAGGTGGTGCGCAGCGGCAAGGAGCTGCGGCCCAACACCGTGGTGAGCTTCATGAGCCAGCGCAGGGAGTTGCTCGACACGGCGTTTGCCGGTGACATCATCGGCATTCCCAACCACGGCGTGCTGCAGCTCGGCGACACGCTGACCGAGGGCGAGGCGCTGCAGTTCACCGGCCTGCCCTTCTTTGCGCCGGAAATGTTCCGCGCTGTCGAAGTGGCCGACCCGCTGCGCAGCAAGCAGCTGCGCGCCGGCCTCACGCAGCTCGGCGAGGAAGGCGCGATCCAGGTGTTCCGCCCGATTGCCGGCTCGCTGCTGCTGCTGGGCGCGGTCGGCCAGCTGCAGTTTGAAGTCGTGGCGCACCGGCTGGAGCATGAATACGGCGTCAAGGCGCGCATCATGCCGAGCAACTTCAACCTGGCGCGCTGGGTGACGTGCGATGACCCGAACGAGCTGAAAAAATTCATCGACGCCAACGCGCACCGCGTCGCGCTGGACGCGGTCGATGCGCCGACGCTGCTGGTGGACCACAGCGCCACACTGCGCGCCGTGGAGCAGCAATGGCCGAAGATCAAGTTCCATGCGCTGCGCGAGCATGCCGGACTGGTGTTTCAGTCAAAAATGTAGTCTTTTAAGCCGCTGGCGCAGTCAGCACGGGCATAAGCAGCTATTATTTTTATAGTGAAATAGCTTGGCGAAAAACGGAAAGGTCAGCACGCCGTTGTTCAGCGGCTTGCGGGCCAGCCTGGCGGGGTCGGCAATGGCCATCAGGTCGATGTAGCCGATCTTGCGCACCGCACCCCCCACATTGGCGTCGCTCAGTTCCACCTTGTAGACGCGCTTGAAGCTGGCGATGTCGTGAAAGCAGTCGGTGCGCTTCTGGCCTTCGGGCGCGTCTTTCGGCGCGGCGATGAACGAATTGGCGGGCATGACCACATGCCCTGCCAGCGTCGCGGGATAGGCGGTTTGCGCCTGCAGGGGCAAGGCCATCAGCAGGGCACTCACGGCCAGGGCAAGAACGCGCGGCCAGAACAACGGGCGGGAAGCTGACAAAGACAAAGGCATGCGTGCATTCCTTTTATGTGAAGAAAGCACATGGTGCAAAAAGCCTGTGACCGCGCCATGACATGCGCCGCACCTGCTTTGCGCACTTCAGGCGCTTGACGCCTTGGCTTCAAAAAAAGAACGCACGGCCTGCGGATAAATCAGGTGCTCCTGCGTCAGCACGCGGGCGGCCAGCGTGTCGGCCGTATCAAAGGGCAGCACCGGCACCGCCGCCTGCGCCAGAATGTCGCCGTGGTCCAGCTCGGCCGTCACCTGATGCACCGTGGTGCCCGCCAGCCTGCAACCCATGTCGATGGCGCGCTGGTGCGTGTGCAGGCCGGTGAAGGCCGGCAGCAGCGACGGATGGATGTTGATCAGCCGGCCCGCGTAGTGCCCGACAAAACCGGGCGTCAGGATGCGCATGAAGCCGGCCAGCACCACCAGCTGCGGCGCATGCGCCTCGATGCGCGCCATCAGCGCCGCATCAAACGCCTCGCGCGATTCAAAATCCCGGTGCGACAGCACATCGGTGGCAATGCCGAACTCTTTGGCCAGCGCCAGCCCTTTTGCCTCGGCTTTGTTGCTGATGACTGCGGCGACGCGGACGCCCAGTTTGTCGTGCCAGCGCTCTTTTTGCGCGGTGCGGGCAATGGCGGCCATGTTCGAGCCGCTGCCTGAAATCAAAATGACGATGTTTTTCATTGTTCTAAGATTATCCCCATGAGACAACTTACCCCCCACGAAGCCCGCGTGCTGGCCACCCTGATGGAAAAAGCGCGCACCGTTCCCGACAGCTATCCGCTCTCGCTCAACACCCTGGTGCTCGGCTGCAACCAGAAAACCAGCCGCGACCCGGTGATGGACATGACCGAATCGCAGGCGCAGGCCGCCATTGACACGCTCAAGAAGCAAAGCCTGGTGTTCGAGGCCAGCTCCAGCCGGGTGCCGCGCTTCGAGCACAATTTCCAGCGCGGCTTTGGCGTGAGCGAGCCGCAGGCGGTGCTGCTCGGCCTCCTGATGCTGCGCGGCCCGCAGACGCCGGGAGAACTTCGGCAGAGCAGCGAGCGCTGGTACAAGTTTGCCGACATTGCCAGCGTGGAAGACGCGCTGGCCGAACTCAAGGCGCGCGGCGACGACAGCGGCGCGGCCATGGTCGTGCAACTGGCCCGCGCTACCGGCATGCGCGAGCAGCGCTGGGCGCACCTGCTCTGCGGCGAGACACTTTTAATGCCCTACACGCAGGCTGGCTCTGCGGATGCCGCTATCAATTCTGAAGTTGAACCGGTTTCCCTGGGCCAGGCCGAGCGCTTGCAGCAACGCATTGACGCGCTTGAACGCCAGGTGGCGCAGCTGTATAAAGAGCTGGGCCTGTCACAGGCCTGACAGGGATGCTCGGGCGGCCATGCTAAAAATCAAGCCACTGGAGACACACAACATGGATTTAGCGTTCACCCCCGAAGAGCAGACCTTCCGCGAAGACATTCGCGCCTGGGTTCAGGAGAATCTTCCGGCCGACATCTCGCACAAGGTCCACAATGCCCTGCGCCTGTCGCGGGACGACCTGCAGCGCTGGGCCAAAATCCTGGGCAAAAAAGGCTGGCTGGGCCATGGCTGGCCCAAGGCGTTCGGCGGCCCGGGCTGGAATGCGGTGCAAAAACACCTGTTCAAGGAAGAATGCGCGCTGGCAGTCACGGGGGCGTTTTTGCCTGACGATTCCGGACAAACGCGGAGTCAGGTCAGGCAGTGGTTGACCGGCTCCATTTTGGGATGCAACACCGGCTCGCCCAGCGATTCGAGCAGGTTGGCTTCAATGGCCCGGCACAGCGTATCGAGCGGCAAGTCGTTGGCTTCCAGGCCAAACGGCTCCTCGATTTCATCGCCCAGCGCATCCAGGCCAAAAAAGGTATAGGCCACGATGACCACCACGAACGGCGTCATGAAGCCAATCGTATCGACCAGGCCGAAGGGCAGCAAAAAGCAGTACAGGTAGGCCGTCCGGTGCAGCAGCAAGGTGTACGAAAAGGGAATCGGCGTGCCCTTGATGCGCTCGCACGCGGCGGCGGCGGCGGTCATGCCCGACAGCGTGGTGTCGATGCTGACCGCCAGGCAGGGATCAATCCAGCCTTGGCGCTGGCATGCCCCCAGTTCCCTGCCGATTTCCAGCATCAGCGCGTCATGCTTGCTCGAAGCAGACGCAAGGCGCGCCCACTCGGCCTCGGGCGCCCAGCGCTGGAGTTCAGCATAGTCTTTGCGATCCCGCAGTTGCAGCCGCAAGGCATGGACAAAACCGATGCCGCGGTAAATCATGCGCTGGCGCGCCGCATCCACTTCAGGCGCCTGCCCGGAAAATGCCGATGACGGCTGGATGAAACTCTGGCACTGGCGGGCCAGCGAGCGGCACCGCAGCACCAGTTCACCCCACAGCTTGCGCCCTTCCCAGTAGCGGTCGTAGGCCGTCGAATTGCGAAAGCCGAGAAAAATCGCCAGCGGCAGGCCGATCAGGGTGAAGGGAATCGTCGTCAGCGTGATTTTCAGTGCGAAAAAGTTGCCATGCAAGATAGTGACCAGAATCGCGCTGAGCGTATTGACCAGCAGGGTGAGCCAGATCCGCTTCAGGATCGAGCCGCGCACCGCAAAAAACAGCCTGATGCCGGAAGGCCGATCACGAACGATCATGAGAACGACGAGTAAGGGTAAACCCGTATTTGAACACCGGCCCGGCGCATCAAACGCCCCGGCTGATGGCTGCGGCGCGTCAACTGAGCAGGCGCGACGACTTGGGAACGTGGGCCATCAAAAACTCCATCTGGTCGGCCAGGATGCGGCGGTTGCGCAAAATGAAGTCTTCCCAGAGGCTGGGAACATAGGGCGTGTAGAGCAGCGGCATGTTGGCCTGCTCGGGCGTGCGGTTGCTTTTGCGGTGATTGCAGGCGCGGCAGGCGGTGACGACGTTCATCCAGCCGTCAACGCCGCGCTGCGCCAGCGGGATGATGTGCTCGCGCGTCAGGTCTTCCACGCCCACATGGTCGGCGCAGTAGGCGCACACATTGCGGTCGCGGATGAACAGCTTGCTGTTGGTCAGCCCCGGCACGAGGTCGAAGGGGTTGATGCTGGGCACGCCCTTGGTGCCGATGATGCTGTTGACATGGATGATCGACTGCTCGCCGGTGATGGCGTTGTGCCCGCCACGGAAGGTTGCGATGCGCGCGCCCATCTCCCAGCGCACTTCATCGGCTGCGTAATGCAACACGGCCAGTTCAAGGCTGATCCAGGCTTGGGGCAATCCCTGGGCTGAGAGTTTCAGAACCTTCAAAACGAACCTCCATCAAGATGGAAACACAATGTCGAACTGTTAATAAATCAATATACAGTGAAATCGTAAAACTGGTGTGAAAACTGCTTGAATGGCTGTTTTCCACCTTTCAGGTTTCGCCGGCCGGGCCGTGACGCTATAAAACGATAATCAGTCGCATGAAAATTTTCCGTGGCTACCAACATCCTCAGCTGGCATCCGAGTGCGCCCTGACCATCGGCAATTTCGACGGCGTCCACCGGGGCCACCAGGCCATGCTGGCGCTGCTGAAAAACGAAGCCCAACACCGGGGCGTTCCGAGTTGCGCCGTGACCTTCGAGCCGCACCCACGCGACTATTTCGCCGCCCTCGCCCGCAAGCCCGAACTGGCGCCGGCACGCATTGCCACCCTGCGCGACAAGCTGGGCGAACTTGACCACTGCGGCATTGACCAGTGCGTGATCCTGCCGTTCAACGCGCACCTGGCAGCGCAGTCGCCCGACGCCTTCATCCAGGAAGTGCTGCTGAAGGGGCTGGGCGCGCGCTACGTGCTGGTGGGCGACGACTTCCGCTTTGGCGCCCGGCGCGCGGGCGACTACGCCATGCTGGACGCTGCCGGCGTGCGGCTGGGGTTTGACGTGGCGCGCATGAACAGCTACGAAGTCAGCAACAGCCGCGTTTCCAGCTCGGCCGTGCGCGAAGCGCTGTCGCAGGGCGACATGGCCTGTGTGGCGGCGCTGCTGGGCCGGCACTACAGCATCTCTGGCCATGTGGTGCATGGACGCAAACTGGGGCGCGAGCTGGGTTTTCGCACACTGAATCTGCGGTTTTCGCACTGGAAACCGGCGGCCAGCGGCATTTTTGCCGTGCTGGTGCATGGCCTGGCCGGGCAGCCTGTGCCGGGCGTCGCCAATCTGGGCATCCGCCCTTCGATTGATCCGAATGATGTCAACGGCGGCCGCGTGCTGCTGGAAACGCATTGCCTGGACTGGCCCGCCAGCCTGGGCGCGGAAGGGGCATACGGTAAAATCATCCGGGTGGAACTGCTACACAAACTGCACGAGGAATTGAAATACGACGGTCTGGAAAGCCTGAAAACAGGTATTGCCCAAGACTGCGACGATGCCCGTGCGTTTTTTGCCTCAATGCATACCGAAACCAGCCGCCAGACCACGCGCGACCGAATTTAGACGCGCCCGTCGCCTCTGCCTTCGCCCTTCGTCCCGCGAACGGCGCTCCTTCTGCCCACGTCCAGCGGCTGCGCCCCTTCAGGCCGCCTCTCCCTAAAAGCGCCATCAAAGTACCTCATGTCTGACACAAAACCCGATTACCGCAGCACCCTGAACCTGCCCGACACGCCCTTTCCCATGCGTGGCGACCTGCCCAAGCGCGAGGCCGGCTGGACCCGGGAATGGGAAGACAAAGGCATTTACAAAAAGCTGCGTGCCGCCCGCTGCGGTGCGGAAAAGTTCGTGCTGCACGACGGCCCGCCGTATGCCAACGGCCAGATCCACATCGGCCACGCCGTCAACAAGATTCTGAAGGACATGATCGTCAAGGCGCGCCAGCTCAAGGGGCTGGACGCGATTTACGTTCCGGGCTGGGACTGCCACGGCCTGCCGATTGAAAACGCGATTGAAAAACTGCACGGCCGCAGCCTGCCGCGCGATGAAGTCCAGGCCAAAAGCCGCGCCTTCGCCACCGAGCAGATCGCCGGCCAGATGGCCGACTTCAAGCGCCTGGGCGTGCTCGGCGAATGGGACAACCCCTACCGCACGATGGATTTCGGCAATGAAGCGCAGGAAATCCGCGCGCTCAAGCGCATCATGGAACGCGGTTTTGTGTATCGGGGCTTGAAGCCCGTGTACTGGTGTTTCGATTGCGGCTCGTCGCTGGCCGAATTTGAAATCGAATACGCCGACAAGAAATCGCAGACGCTCGATGTCGGCTTCAAGTGCGCCGAGCCTGAAAAGCTTGCCGCCGCCTTTGGCCTCGACAGCCTGGCGAAGGACGCTTTCGCCGTCATCTGGACCACCACCGCCTGGACCATCCCGGCCAACCAGGCGCTGAACCTGAATCCCGAGCTGGACTACGCGCTGGTCGATACCGAGCGCGGCCTCCTGCTGCTGGCCGCCGTGCTGGTCGAGAAATGCCTGGAGCGCTTTCAGCTCAGCGGCACCGTGCTGGCAACGACGCCGGGCAAGCACCTGGCCCTGCTCAATTTCATGCACCCGTTTCATGACGTGGATGAAGGCTACCAGCGCCTGAGCCCGGTCTTTCTGGCTGACTACGCCACCGCCGACGACGGCACCGGCATCGTGCATTCCTCGCCCGCCTACGGGGTGGAAGACTTTAACTCCTGCGTCGCCAACGGCATCGCCTACGACGATATCCTGAACCCGGTGCAGGGCAATGGCCGCTATGTCGATGAACTGCCGCTGTTCGGCGGCCTGAACATCTGGAAAGCCGCGCCGCTGGTGATCGAGAAGCTAGCGGAGCACGGCCGCCTGTTTGCCACCGAAACCATCACGCACAGCTACCCGCACTGCTGGCGCCACAAGACGCCGGTGATCTACCGCGCCGCCGCCCAGTGGTTCATCCGCATGGACGCCGAAACCGCCGGCACGCAAGGCGTTTTCCCCAAGGACAAGGCCGAAAAAACCCTGCGCCAGCTGGCCCTGGCGGCCATCGACGAAACCAGTTTCTACCCCGAAAACGGCAAGCTGCGCCTGCAAAGCATGATTGCCGGCCGGCCCGACTGGTGCATCAGCCGCCAGCGCAACTGGGGCGTGCCGCTGCCCTTTTTCATCCACACCGCCACCGGCGAGCTGCACCCGCGCACCATGGAAATCATGGACCAGGCAGCGAGCATGGTCGAACAAAGCGGCGTGGAAGCCTGGAGCAAGGTCAGCGCAGCCGACATTCTGGGCGCCCTTGACGCCGAGCATTACACCAAGGTCAACGACATCCTGGACGTGTGGTTCGACTCGGGCACGACGCACGACCATGTGCTGCGCCACAGCCATGCTGCGCAGTCGGCCTGGCCGGCGGACCTGTACCTCGAAGGCCACGACCAGCATCGCGGCTGGTTCCACTCGTCGCTGCTCACCGCCTGCGCCATGTACGACCACGCGCCCTACAAGGGCCTGCTGACGCACGGCTTCACGGTCGATGGCAAGGGCCGCAAGATGAGCAAGAGCGAAGGCAATGTCGTCGCGCCGCAAGCCGTCAGCGGCAAGCTCGGCGCCGAGATCATCCGCCTGTGGTGCGCCTCGACCGACTACTCGGGCGATCTGGCGATTGACGACAAGATCCTGGCGCGCGTGGTCGATGCCTACCGCCGCATCCGCAACACGCTGCGCTTCCTGATGGCCAACGTCAGCGACTTCGACCCGGCAACCGACAGCGTGCCGTTTGATGAAATGCTCGAAATCGACCGCTACGCCCTGAGCCGCGCGGCGCAACTGCAGGCCGACATCCTGGCGCATTACGAGGTCTATGAATTCCACCCGGTGGTCTCGAAACTGCAGATTTACTGCAGCGAAGACCTGGGTTCGTTCTACCTCGACATCCTGAAGGACCGGCTCTACACCACCGGCGCCAAGTCGCTGGCCCGGCGCAGCGCGCAAACCGCGCTGCACGCCATCACCCATGCGATGCTGCGCTGGATGGCGCCGTTCCTGAGCTTCACGGCTGAAGAGGCGTGGAAGATTTTCGGCGCGTCGGAATCAGTCTTCATCGAAACTTATGCCGATCTCGGCACGCCTGACCAGGCACTGCTGGCCAAGTGGAACCGGATTCGCGAGGTGCGCGACGCGGTCAACAAGGACATCGAAACCTTGCGCGCCGACGGCAAGGTCGGCTCGTCGCTGCAGGCCAATGTGGCGCTGCAGGTCAATCCCGCAGACCATGCGCTGCTCGCCAGCCTGGGTGATGACCTGAAGTTTGTCTTCATCACATCCGCTATTGATTTAATAGCTGGTGACGCAATGCAGGCAAGCGTAAGCCCCAGTTCCGACCTTAAATGTGAACGCTGCTGGCATTACCAGGGCGACGTGGGCATTGACCCGGCGCATCCGACGCTTTGCGGCCGCTGCACCAGCAACCTGTTTGGCCTGGGCGAAGACAGGAAGTTCGCATAATGGCCACCCGGACCGCCACCAAGCCGGGCGCAAAAACAAGCTTCAAAAAAACCTCCTCCAGCACCAGCACGGCCATGCTGCCCTGGCTCGGGCTGGCCTTGATTCTGCTGCTGGCCGACCAGTTCACCAAGGTGCTGATCCTGGGCTACTACCGGCTGGGTGACGCGACTTACATCACCAGCTTTTTCAACGTGGTCCGGGTCCACAACACCGGGGCGGCGTTCTCGTTCCTGGCGGCGGCATCGGGCTGGCAGCGCTGGTTTTTTACCGCCATCGGCGCGCTGGCCGCCGTGTTCATCATCTGGATGCTGAAGTCGCATCCGGGGCAAAAGCTGTTTTCATTTGCCATGGCCTGCATTCTGGGCGGCGCCATCGGCAACGTGATTGACCGCACGCGGCACGGCTACGTGGTGGATTTTCTGGATTTTCATTACGGCAACTGGCACTTTCCGGCCTTCAACATTGCCGACAGCGCCATTACCGTGGGCGCCATCTGCCTGATCCTGGACGAGCTCCAGCGGGTGCGGCGCAGCCGCTAGCCCCCCACAACCCTGCAAGCCTCAAGGCAAACCGAGCCTTGCGGCGTTCGCCGGCCACGGCTTGAGGATGGTGGTGTTTTCGTTTGATTTATCCTGGCTGTCGCCGCTGTGCATTTTCATGGGCGTGGTGCTGTTCATCTCCCGGCCGACATATTCAAAGTTGGCGCACCGACAAGAAACTACAGCGTCAGGATGGTGCAGCCGGTGGTTTTGCGGGCTTCCAGCGCACGGTGCGCCGCGGCCACGTCGGCCAGCGCAAAACGCTGGCCGATGCGAATTTTCACCTTGCCGCTGGCCACCATGTCAAACAGGTCATCGGCCATTTCCTGCGTGGATTCGCGCGTGGTGATGTGGCTGAACAGCGTCTGGCGCGTCACGTAGAGCGATCCCTTGGGGCCGAGGATGCCGGGCGAAAACGGCGCGACCGGGCCGGAGGCGTTGCCAAAGCTGACCATCAGGCCGAAGGGCCGCA
Organism: Burkholderiales bacterium; assembly: GCA_016000195.1. Taxonomy (GTDB): domain Bacteria; phylum Pseudomonadota; class Gammaproteobacteria; order Burkholderiales; family Burkholderiaceae_C; genus Polaromonas. The sequence continues at coordinate 61,749 of JAECRO010000006.1, forward strand.
GGCAGTCGAGCGAGCGGTCGAAGGTGTCCCTGCCGACCGAGTCGTAGACCACCTTCACGCCCTGGCCGCCGGTGATTTCCTTCACGCGGGCAACGAAATCTTCTTTCGCGTAATTGATGACAAAGGCCGCGCCAAGCGATTCGGCAAGCGCGCATTTTTCATCCGATCCGGCCGTGCCGATCAGCCGCAGGCCCATGGCTTTGGCCCACTGGCAGGCAATCAGGCCAACGCCGCCGGCGGCCGCGTGAAACAGCACGAAATCGCCCTCCTTCAGTCCGCCCTGCGGCTGGGTGCGGCGCAGCAGGTATTGCGCGGTCAGGCCCTTGAGCATCATGGCCGCGCCGGTCTCGAACGAAATCGCGTCGGGCAGTTTGCAGACGCATTTGGCGGGCATGACGCGCACTTCGCAATAGCTGCCCGGCGGCTGGCTGGCGTAGGCGGCGCGGTCGCCCGGCTGCAGGTGCGTCACGCCCTCGCCCACGGCCTCGACGATGCCCGACGCTTCCATGCCCAGCTGCAGCGGCATGGGCAGCGGGTACAGGCCGCTGCGCTGGTACACGTCGATGAAGTTCAGGCCGATGGCCTTGTGGCGGATGCGGATTTCGCCGGGGCCGGGTTCACCCACCTGCACTTCGACCAGCTTGAGTTCTTCAGGGCCGCCGTGCTGGTCGATGCGTATGGCGTGGGAGGTCATCTGGGTCATCTCATATTTCCTTGGCGTTTTTTTCAGTGAATCAGGGGAAGGCGATGGGCCGTCATGGTGCCATGAATCCGGGCCGGCTGCGGCCCGCCCGCGCAAGGCAACGGCGCGCCGCAGGACACGGCTAAAACGGCTTGGTACAGTCAGCGTCATGAATCAACGCCTGACCCCTGCCACCGCCCTGCTGCTGACGCTGCCACCCCTGCTCTGGGCCGGCAATGCGGTGGTCGGCCGCGTCGTGCATGAACTCATCCCGCCGATGACCTTGAACTTCCTGCGCTGGGCGCTGGCCTTTGTCATTCTCCTGCCGCTGGCCTGGCGGGTGCTGCGCCCGGACAGTGCGATGTGGCGCCACTGGAAGCGCTTTTCGCTGCTCGGCCTGCTGGGCATCGGCTGCTACAACGCGCTGCAATACCTGGCGCTGCAAACCTCGGCGCCGCTCAACGTGACGCTGGTGGCGTCCAGCATTCCGGTGTGGATGCTGATGGTGGGCGCGCTGTGCTTCGGCAGGCCGGTGTCGCGCCGGCAGATGGCCGGGGCGCTGCTGTCGATTGCCGGCGTGCTGGTGGTGCTGGCGCGCGGCCAGTGGGATTTGCTGGTCCGGGTCAGGCTGGTGCCGGGCGATATGTATGTCTTGGTGGCCACGCTGGCCTGGGCGTTTTACAGCTGGCTGCTGATTCAACCCAAGGAAAAAGAGCCGCTTGAAGTCCGCAGCGACTGGGCGGCCTTTTTGATGGCGCAGATTGTCTTTGGCGTGGGCTGGTCGGCCCTGTTTGCTGGCGGCGAATGGGCCTTGACCGATGCGCGCATCACCTGGGGCTGGCCGCTGGTGGCAGCGCTGCTGTACATCGCGGTCGGCCCGGCAGTCATTTCCTACCGCTGCTGGGGCCTGGGCGTGCAGCGGGTCGGCCCTGCCATTGCCAGCTTTTTCGCCAACCTCACGCCGCTGTTCGCGGCCCTGCTGTCGGCGGCCTTCCTGGGCGAATTGCCGCATCTTTATCACGCGCTGGCGTTTTTTCTCATCGTGAGCGGGATCGTGGTGTCGGCGCGGCGCTGAAGACCGGCTTTATTCCAGCCCGAATGCCTGCCGGAAAGCAACACAGAACTCGCCCGTTCCACTGATCAGCAGCGTCAGGGTATGGCGCGGTTTTCCGGGCAATGCAGCCTGCACGGCAGGCACCCGCTCGGGTCAGACCGATGCCACGGCCTCAAACACACCCGTGCCGTCAGTGTCTTCGCTGTACTCGAAGTCCAGATAGTTCAGCGTCTTGGGGAGCATGGCCGCCTTGTCAAAACGTTCCCGGATACGCTCCGCCGTCGGCCAGCACGTTCTGGCCGGTCATGTAGCCGGCATGCACGCTGCACAGGAAGGCGCAGATGGCGCCGAACTCTTCGGGCGTGCCGTAGCGGCCGGCGGGGATTTGCGCCTGTTCGGCGCGGCGGATGTCCTCGATGCTCTTGCCGGATTTTTCAGCGCTGGCGCGCACCATGGTGGCGATGCGGCCGGTGTCGAACTTGCCCGGCAGCAGGTTGTTGAGGGTGACGCCCTGCGCCGCCAGCGGGGTGCGCGCCACGCCGGCGACAAAGCCGGTCAGGCCGCTGCGCGCGCCGTTGGACAGGCCCAGGATGTCAATCGGCGACTTGACCGAGCTGGAGGTGATGTTGACGATGCGGCCAAAGCCGCGCGCGGCCATGCCATCGACCGTCGCCTTGATGAGTTCAATCGGCGTGAGCATGTTGGCATCGACCGCCTTGATCCAGTCGCCCCGCTCCCAGTCGCGGAAGTCGCCCGGTGGCGGGCCGCCGGCATTCGTCACCACGATGTCGAAATCACGGCGCACCGCGAACACGGCCGCCCGGCCTTCGGCGGTGGTGATGTCTGCAGCCACGAATCGCACTGTGGCGCTTGCTGGGCGGGCGCTGTCAGCTATCAATTGGCTAGCAGCCGTCTGGAGCACCTCGGCACCGCGCGCGACGATGAGGACATGCACGCCTTCGCGCACCAGCGCCTGCGCGCAACCCAGGCCCAGCCCCTTGCTGGCGCCGCACACCAGCGCATATTTACCGGCAATACCCAAATCCATGTTGATTCCTTAAAAGCCGCTTGAGCGCGAAAAATGCCCATGATACGAAGTCCGGGCCAGCTAGCGCGCAGACCGCGTGAAGACAAAAATCCCGGCAATCACCAGCACGGTGCCGGCGGCCACCCAGGCGGTGAACGGCTCGCCCAGAATCAACACCCCCATCAGGATGGTGGACAGCGGGCCGATCATGCCGGTCTGCGCGGCCAGGCTGGCGCCTATGCGTTCAACCGCCATCATCACCATCAGCACCGGCACGGCGGTGCACAGCGTGGCATTCAGCACCGACAGCCAGATCACCTCGGGCGCCACGGCAGCGGCGCTCAAGGGGCGCAGCAGCACGAACTGCAGCAGGCAGCACAGGCAGGCCACGCTGGTGGCCAGGCCGACCAGCCGAATCGAGCCCAGGCGCCTGACCATCTCGCCGCTGTACACCAGGTACAGCGCGTAGCTGACGGCGCTGCCCAGCACCAGCAGCGCGCCCCAGGCGGCATGGCTGCCCTGCAGCGTGATCTCGTGACCGAACACCAGCGCCACGCCGGCATAGCTGATGGCCATGCCGACGATGTGCGGCATGGCAATGCGCCGCTGGTAGAGCACCAGCCCCAGCAGCAGCACCAGCGTCGGGTTGAGGTACAAAATCAGCCGCTCCAGCGAGGCGCTGATGTAGGCCAGGCCGGCAAAGTCCAGGAAGCTGGCCAGGTAATAGCCGGTAAAGCCGAGCCAGAGCACGCCCAGCCAGTCCCGGCGCGCCAGCGGCGGCTTGCCCCGGCTGGCCCACCAGGCCATGAGCGCAAAAATCGGCAGCGCAAACAGCATGCGGTACATGATGAGCGTGACCGCATCGACGCCATGCCGGTACGCCAGCTTGACGATGATCGCCTTGCCGCTGAAGGCAATCGCGCCGCAACTCGCCAGCAGCAGGCCGGTTGCTATGCTTTTAGGAGCTGCTTGCGCTTGTCCTGCCTGCACAGAAGGCGGTTTTTGTTCAGAAATGGTGTTCAAGGTGCTGCTCGGGCGCGACGGCTGGGCCGCAGTGGAGTCCTGTCTTTTGCATACCGTCAAGTTTGGCACGCGCAGCCCGGCGGGTGTCATCGAACATTTGCGCGGCGCTCCCCTTGATTGCAGACGACCGGACGCCGGCAGGCCGCAGGCTGCGGAAAATCCGCACCGCCCATGAAAAACGGCGCCCGCAGGCGCCGTTTTTCATGGGCCGGCTTTTTGCGGCCAGAAATCGGCTCAGGACAAGGGCGGCGTGGTGGCCAGGATTTCTTCAATCGTGGTCAGGCCTTCAGCCACCTTCAGGGCGCCGGCCAGCCGCAGCGGACGCATGCCTTCGCTGATGGCCTGGCGGCGCAGCGCGTCCATGTTGGGCTCTTTGGAAACCTTTTCCTTGAAGGCTTCCGTGACCGTCAGCAGCTCGTACAGCCCCATCCGCCCCCGAAAGCCCGTCATGCGGCAATCGACGCAGCCGACCGGCTTGTAAGGCCGGTAACTGCCGGTGACTTGCCAGGGCTTGACCATCTCGGCCAGCGTTTCGCGCTTGGCGCTTTCATCCGGCTGGCGGCAACTGCTGCACAGGGTGCGCACCAGCCGCTGCGCCAGCACGCCGAGCAGGGTGGCGTTGATCAGGTAGTTCGGCACGCCCAGCTCCATCAGGCGCGAGACCGCCGACGGCGCATCGTTGGTGTGCAGCGTGCTGAACACCAGGTGGCCGGTGAGCGCGGCCTGCACCGCCATTTCGGCGGTCTGCAAATCGCGGATCTCGCCCACCATGATGATGTCCGGGTCTTGCCGCATCAATGAGCGCAGGCCCTCGGGAAAGCCGAAGTTCAGCATCGGCTGGACCTGCGTCTGGTTGAAGGCCGGCTCGATCATCTCGATGGGGTCTTCAATCGTGTTGATGTTGACCTCTTCGGTCGCCAGCCGCTTGAGCGTCGAATACAGCGTGGTGGTCTTGCCCGAGCCGGTCGGCCCAGTGACCAGCAAGATGCCGTGCGGGCGCTTGACCAGCTGCTCCCAGCGCTCGGCGTCATGCGCCGAAAAGCCCAGCGCGTCGAGGTTCTTGACGGTGGTGTCGGGGTCGAAAATCCGCATCACCATTTTTTCGCCGAAGGCCGTGGGCAGCGTGGACAGGCGCATTTCCACCTCGTCGCCGCGCGGGTTGCGGGTCTTGATGCGGCCATCCTGCGGCCGGCGCTTTTCCACCACGTCCATGCGGCCCAGCAGCTTGATGCGCGCCGTCATGGCGTTGTGAACGCCCATGGGGAGCTGGTACACCGGGTGCAAAATGCCGTCGATCCGGAAGCGGATCACGCCCTGCTCGCGGCGCGGCTCCAGGTGGATGTCGCTGGCGCGCTGGTCAAAGGCGTATTGCCAGAGCCAGTCCACCACCTGCACCACGCCCTGGTCGTTGGCATCCAGCTGCCGGCTGCTCTTGTTCAGCTCCACCAGCTGCTCGAAGCTGGCCGAACTGGAGCCGCCGCTCGACTTGAGCGCGGCCTTGACCGATTTGGCGAGCGCAAAAAACTCCGCCGTGAACTTGGTGATCTCCAGCGGATTGGCCACCACCAGGCGCACGCTGCGCCGGGACTGGCGCTCGACCTCGGGCACCCAGTCGGTGACGAAGGGGTCGGACGTGGCAATCACCAGCTCGTGCGCCGTGACCTGCACCGGCAGCACCTTGTGGCGCTCGGCATAGACGGCCGACATGGAGTCGGCGACCTTGCCCACATCGACCTTGAGCGGGTCGATGCGCAAATACTGCAGCCCCGCGCGACCGGCCAGCCACTGGCTGATGGTTTCCACGTCCAGCGGCTTGCCGTCGGCCACGCGCGTCATGCCGATGCTGGCCAGCCTGACGATGGGATGCTGGGCGCTTTGCACCTGCGCGCAGCGGGCAATGGTGCGCTGTGCATCCAGCGCGCTGATGATGCCGTCCTCGCCCAGCCACTCGACCAGCCGGCGCCAGTCAAGCGGGCCGGAATGCAGTGGCTGGGCAGGAGGATTGAGGGAGGGCTTGGGGGGCATGACGGCGCTCATGAAAGGCACTTTACCGCATCGCCCACTGTAGAAATGCCGCTTTACACCACCGGCTTGAAAAGCCGCAGCCACTTCCTGGCCGGCAAGTCCCAGCGCGACTCGATCACGCCGGCGCGCTGCAAGAGTTCGGCGCGCTCAGGCCGCGTTGGCTCGAACTGGGCCATGACGACCGTGTTGCCCTCGCGCGTCGGCCTGAAAGCCCAGATTGATTCCGGGCCAAAGGCCTCGGCCATCCTGACCAGCGACGCTTCGTAGCTCGAATCGCGGCCAAACAGGTTGACGGTCATGATGCCGTCCCCGGTCAGCAGGTCGCGGCAGTGCGCATAAAAGCCGGCGTCATCGAGCACCGGCGCGGCGGCTTCATGGTCGTACAAATCGACATGCAGCAGATCGACCGTGCCCTGGTGCGCGGGCTTTTTGATTTCCTCGGCGGCATCGGCCTCGATGACGTGCAGCCTGGCATCATCGCGCGGCAGCTTGAACCAGAGCCGGCAGGCGCTGACGACCTGCGGATTGATCTCGATGGCGGTGGTTTTCATGCGCAGCTTCTTGTAGCAGAACTTGGTCAGCGCGGCCGAGCCCAGCCCGAGCTGCATGGCGTGCTTTTTGGCCACCGACTCCGCGTCAAAAAACAGCAGGCCGGCCATCATGCGCTGCACATACTCCAGCTCGATGTCGTAGGGCGCGTCGCGCAGCATCGAGCCCTGGACCCACTCGGTGCCGAGGTGCAGGAAGCGCACATCGCCGTAGTCCGAAAAATTGACTTCGGGCAGTGCCAGAGGAGGGATCGCGTTATCTTTTTTGGCCATGAGGCTTATCCTGATTTTTTTGACGGGCCTTGCGGCACAGCCCGCCATTTTCGCCTCATGCCTTTTAGCTTTCGGAAAAAGGCGCTTCGCTGGCATGCACATGCTTGCGCAGGCGCAGCAGGGCCTGGGCTTCGCGCAGGCCGGCGCGGGCCAGTATCTCGTCCTCGGGCAGGCCGGCGTCCAGCCAGCGCACGATGCACGAATTGCGCAGCGTCATCGGCCCGGCATGGGCCAGCACGGTGTCCGGGTAGCGCGGCCCCAGCGTGGCGCTGACATGGCGGTTGGCCAGGTGAAACAGCGCGCGCGGCGTCAGGCGGCCGGCCTTCTTGCGCGAGACAAACAGCGGCGTGCCAGCATCCTGCGGCAGCGGCAGCGTGGCGCGCACCGTCAGCCAGGCCAGCACGGCGGCGCTGGCTTCGGCGGGCAGCGTGATGCGCCTGTCCTGGGCCTTGCGGGCGCCGCTGAGGTCGAGCATGACGGCCGCCGCCCCCTCCGCGCCCTGCGCCGCGTCTTCGGCAGGCCACAGCTCGCCCACGCCATGAACGGAGGCCAGCCGGGGATGCCGCACGTCGCCGATGTCCAGCCCCGCCAGCTCAGCCACTGTCAGCGCCGACTGCATCATCAGCCGCAAGATGGCCTGGTCGCGCACCTCCAGCCACGGCTGCTCCTGCGGCGGCGGGTCGATGGGCGGCGGCACGGCCTGCAGCAGCGCATCCCAGTCGAGGGCATGAAAGACCAGCGAATCCATCTGCTCGGTCGGCGACACCGACGCACCGGCATCGACCGGGTTGTCCGCAACCCATTCCTGCGCCTGGGCAAAGGCATAGATTTTTTTCAGCACCCGGTAGTAGCGGCGCTGGGTCACGGTGCTGACATGCAGCATGCCGCGCGCCTGTCCACGCGGACTCAGCGCTTCGAGGTAGGCGCGCACATCGGGCGATTTGGCTTCGTTCCAGGCCAGCGGGCCGTGCGCCAGCAAGAACTCGGTCCAGCCGGCCCAGAGCGAGTGGTAGGAGGCCAGCGAACGCGGCGACAGGCCGCCCTTGCGCTGCGCGGCGCGCTCAAGCGCCCAGGCCTTGAAAACGTCCTCGGCGGTGGCAGGAAGCGGTAGCAGGCTCATTGGTTGTCCATCAATCCATGTTGTTCAAAAACCTCGCGCCAGACGGCGAGCTTGCGCTCGAACGACCAGGACGCATTGGCCGGGCTGGTCGAAGGCAATCTATGAAATAGCACCCCCACGCTGTTCACTTCGTGTAATACGCTGCCCCCCAAGGGGGCTGAACTTGCTTGGGGCGGCCCGGCGCTGCGTTCGATGCCAGCCAGCGCAGCGCTTACATGGCGCGCGTGCTTGAAGCTTTCGCCGCCGTTGTGCGCAATCGCCTGCAATTCGGGGCACCAGCGCCGCAGTTGCGCAAAGTCATTCACCACCGGCTTGCGGATTCGGCTGTCCAGGCTGCCCTCGCGCTCGCAGGCCGCATACACATCCCACACACCCAAACCTCTCGCCAACAGCCATTCGCTACGAATTTTATAGCTATTAGCGCCCGTGGGCATTGCGCAAGAGGGCCAAATGGCTTGCAAAATCTTCCAGAACTGGTTTTGCGGGTGTCCGTAGTACTGCTGCGCCGCCAGGGACGCCACGCCCGGAAAACTGCCCAGAATCAACAGCCGCGTGTGGCTGGAGACCAGCGGCGCCAGCCCGGTCAGCAAGCCACCAGCTCCCTGAGCCGGGGAAAAGCCTGCAGCGCATTGGCCGTGGTGGCCTGCGCCAGCGCCTCAAGCGGCATGCCGCGCAGTTGCGCCAGCACGGCGGCGATGCGCGGCAACTCGCCCGGCTCGTTGCGGCCCTGGCCCTGCCCGTCCGTGCGCTGCTGTGTGGTGCGGTAAATCCAGTGCGGCGGAATGTCGGGCGAGTCGGTTTCCATCACCAGCGCGTCCAGCGGCAACTGGCTGGCCAGCCGCCTGATCTGCAAGGCCGCGTCAAACGTCACATTGCCGCCAAAGCCGAGCTTCAGCCCCAGCTTGATGAATTCAAACGCCTGCTGCTCGCTGCCGTTGAAGGCGTGGACTATGCCGCGCCAGCCGCCTTCGGGCTTCAATTCACGCAGGTGCCTGAGCAGCTTGTCGGCCGAGCGCCGCACATGCAGCATCACCGGCAGGCCGTATTTGCGCGCCAGCTTGAGCTGCTCGCGGTAAAAAAATTCCTGGCGCTCGCGCATCGGGCTTTGCAGCAGCGCCGGCTCGAAATAATCCAGCCCAATTTCGCCGACCGCCACCAGGCGCGGGTCGGATTGCCTGAGGGCCAATTCCGCATCCAGCGCCTGCAGATCGGCCTCCTGCGCTTCAGGCACGCACAGCGGGTGAATGCCCAGCGCATAGCTGTCCGAAAACCGGTGCGCCAGCAGCCGGACGGCTTCAAAGTTGCCCGCCGCCACGGCGGGCAGCACGCAATGCGCCACGCCGCCCGCCGCCGCGCGCGCGCGAACGCCCGCCACGTCGGCGGAAAACCCGGCGGCGTCAAGGTGGCAATGCGTGTCGATCCAGAAAGTCATAAAAGTGAACCAAAGAGAAGTCGTCAGCCGTTTTCGGAACATTGAAACACAATCGTGAGCATTGGTTTTACATTTGACTTTCTCTTGACCTGCGTGTCTTTCTGGATTAAAAATAAATTGCGCTGGAGTTTGCGGTTACGCGCCGGCACAAACTGTGATTTCCCGTTTTTCCCGTTGGCTGCGAGGGCTCTCGCGGTTCCGGTTGGCAGGTAGCAATACTGGAAGCCAGCGTGAAGTAAGGCGCCGATAAGCCAAGCGCCGGTTCCGGGCATGGAACTCCGTACCAGGGGAATCCCTTCCTCCTCTTTAGGGAGCGGACGATGTCAAGACATTACCCTTACAGGTGAACGGATGCGAAGGCCAGCCCTTTACAGCAGCTCCAGCCGTACCAGCCACGCGCCCGGTCACGCGGCGCCTGACTTGCCGGGCGCTGCCTCACAAACCGCCCAGGCGTCCAGGGCATCGGCAGCGGGCGCGACACTCCCGCCAGAGCCGCCCGCCGCGCCCGTTTCACGCTCTGCCATTCACCGGCTCTGGTCGGTGGTCGGGCTGCTGGCCCTGATGCTCGGCATCAGCCTGTCTTTCTCGCTGCACCCGCCCGGCCACACGCTGACCCAGAAGGACATCAACGCAGCGGTGCTGAAAACCCTGGAAACGACAGTCCTGCCCTCGCCTGCGGTGAAGGCCTACGACACCATCATTCCTTCGGTCGTGCGCGTGGTGGGGCTGGGCAAGCCCGTCAAGAGCAAGGATGGCGACGAGCATTCAGGCCGCAGCGTCGGCACCGGCGTGGTCATCGTGGACAAGGGCGTCATCCTGACCAACCTGCATGTGGTGCAGGGCGCGGAAACCATCCAGATCACCTTTGCGGATGGCCTGGAGTCCACCGCCAGCATCACCGGCGTGCAGCCGGAAAACGACCTGGCGGTGCTGCAGGCGCACAAGATTCCCGACGACCTGGTGGCCGCCACCCTGCGCTCCACCGCCGACCTGTCGCCCGGCGATCAGGTGGTGGCGGTGGGCTATCCCTTTGGCATCGGCCCCTCGGCTTCCAGCGGCGTGATCTCGGGGCTGGGCCGCACCTTCCGCTCGCCCGAGGGCAAGCAGCCCATCACCAACCTGATCCAGTTCGACGCTGCCGCCAATCCCGGCAACTCGGGCGGCCCGCTCGTCACCATGGAGGGCGAAGTCATTGGCATCGTCACCGCCATCTACAACCCCAACCAGCAGCGCTCTTTCGTCGGCATCGGTTTTGCCGTGCCGATTGAAAATGCCGCCTCGGCAGCCGGAACACCTCCTTTCTGAAAGGCCTTTTCATGGATTCGAACCGCTTTGAGCAGCCGCCCGCCGGGCACGACACCGCGCAGCTGATGGAGCAAATCCTCTACGAGGTCAAGCGCGTGGTGGTCGGGCAGGACCGCTTCCTGGAGCGCGTCATGGTCGCCATGCTGGCGCAGGGCCACCTGCTGGTCGAAGGCGTTCCGGGGCTGGCCAAGACGCTGACCGTCAAGACCCTGGCCAACACCATTCGCGGCGGCTTCAAGCGCATCCAGTTCACGCCCGACCTGGTGCCGGCCGACCTGGTGGGCACGCGCATCTACAACCAGAAAACCGGCGATTTCAGCACCTCGCTCGGGCCTGTCTTCACCAATTTGCTGCTGGCCGACGAGATCAACCGCGCGCCGGCCAAGGTGCAAAGCGCGCTGCTTGAAGTGATGCAGGAGCGGCAGGTGACGATTGCCGGCATCAGCCACAAGGTGCCCACGCCCTTTCTGGTCATGGCGACGCAAAACCCGATTGAAACCGAAGGCACCTACCCGCTGCCCGAGGCGCAGGTGGACCGCTTCATGATGAAGGTGCGGGTCGATTACCCGAGCGACGAGGAGGAATTCGTCATCGTCCAGCGCGTCACCGGCCCGAAGGTCGAAGTGTCGGCGGTGGCCACGACTGAGCAGCTGGCCGCGCTGCAGGCCGAGTGCCGGCGCATTTATGTCGATCCGTCGCTGGTCCAGTACGCGGTGCGGCTGGTCTCCAGCACACGCAACCCGGCAAAGCACGGCCTGGACGAGCTGGCCCGCTTCATCACCTTTGGCGCCAGCCCGCGCGCCACCATCAACCTGACCGAAGGCGCCCGCGCGCTGGCCATGCTGCGCGGGCGCAGTTACGCGCTGCCCGAAGACATGACCGACTTGATCCCCGACGTGCTGCGCCACCGCCTGGTGCTGTCGTATGAAGCCCTGTCCGAAGGTTTTTCAGCCGACCAGATTGTCGGAAAAATCATGGCCAGAATCCCTCCACCGGCCAAACCCTTAGCCCATGAAAAACTCGCCGCGTAGTAGAGCCCCCACGCTCCCCGCTTCGCGTGGTTCGCTGCCCCCCGAGGGGGCCGCCCCGCCTGCGGCCCGGCAAAGCCGGTTCCGCGGCCGGAACTTGGACGACCGGGGAATGCGCCATGCCTAAGCTTTCACAAGCTGTACAGCCGCCGGCCTCCTCAACCCCTGCCGAAAGCGCAGACCAGCTGCTGCGCCGGCTCGAATGGACGGTGCTGCGCCGCCTCGACGGGTTGCTGCAGGGCGACTACCGCACGCTGCTGCGCGGCACCGGCATGGACCTGGCCGACCTGCGCGAATACCAGTACCACGACGATGTGCGGCATATCGACTGGAACGTCACGGCCCGGCTTCAGCAGCCGCATGTGCGCGTCTTTACCGAAGACCGCGAGATGAGCGCCTGGTTTTTGCTTGACCTGAGCCCGTCGATGGATTTCGGCTCCAGCGAGCAGCGCAAGCGCCATGTGCTGACTGATTTCGTGGCCGTGCTGGCGCGCCTGCTGACCCGCCACGGCAACCGCGTGGGCGCCCTGCTGTACGGCTGCGGCGTGGATGCCTCAGTGCCGGCGCGCGGCGGCCGCCAGCATGTGCTGCATTTGCTGCACACCCTGCGGACGCGGCCGGAAGCCGCCAGCGCCGGCCCTACCCGGCTGCATGAATTGCTGGAGTCGGCTGCCGGGCTGGTGCGCCGCCGCTCCACCGTGTTTGTCGTGTCCGACTTCATCACCGAGGCCGGCTGGGAAAAGCCGCTGGGCCTGCTCGCCCAGCGGCACGAAGTGGTGGCCGTGCGCCTGCTCGACCCGCTGGAGCTGGAGCTGCCCGACCTGGGCCTGATTCCGATCACGGACGCCGAAACCGGCGAGCAGTTGCTGGTCGATACCCATGACGCCGGTTTTCGCAGGCGTTTTGCCCGCATTGCCGCCCAGCGCGAAGCCGACTTGCGGCAAACCCTGGCCCGTGCCGGCGTGGACACGCTCGAACTCTCGACCGATGACGACCTGGCCAATGCCATCCTGCGTTTCATTGACTTGCGCAAGCAGCGCAGCCGCTCATCGGGCGCCCATGCGGCAGCCGGCAGGCTGCCGGCCCACCTGGCGCGCGCCGGCTGAACCGCAGCACCGCCAGGAGGAACTGCAATGACATTTCCAATGACCTTCCTCTGGCCGCAGTTTCTCTGGCTGCTGCTGGCCCTGCCGGTGCTGGTGGCGGTGTACCTGTGGCTGCTGCGGCGCAAAAAAAAGATTGCCCTGCGCTACGCCAGCCTGTCCATCGTGCGCGAAGCTATTGGAGCGGGCCAGAGCCTTCGCCGGCACATTCCGCCGCTGCTGTTCCTGCTGTCGCTGGCGGCCATGCTGGTGGCGTCCTCGCGCCCGTTTGCCGTCGTCACCCTGCCCTCGCAAAACGAAACCATCATGCTGGCCATGGACGTGTCGGGCAGCATGCGCGCCACCGATGTGCTGCCCAACCGGCTGGTCGCCTCGCAAAATGCCGCCAAGGCGTTTCTGGCCGACCTGCCGCGCAATGTGCGGGTCGGCGTGGTGGCATTTGCCGGCACCGCCGCCGTGGTGCAGCCGCCCACCCTGAGCCGCGAAGACCTGACGACGGCGATCGACAAGTTCCAGCTGCAGCGCGGCACGGCCATTGGCAACGGCATCATCGTGTCGCTGGCCGAGCTGTTTCCTGGGGCCGGCATTGACCTCGAATCGCTGGAAACGGGCCGGGAACGCAAGCGCGGAATATCGCTCGACCAGACTGGAAAAGACGACCGGGAGGGCCAGAAAGCCTTCACGCCGGTCACGCCCGGCTCCTACACCTCAGCCGCGATCATCCTGCTGACCGACGGCCAGCGCACCACCGGCGTCGATTCGCTCGATGCGGCCAAGGCCGCCGCAGACCGGGGCGTGCGCGTCTATACCGTGGGCGTGGGCACGGTGGAAGGCGAAATCATCGGTTTTGAAGGCTGGTCCATGCGCGTCAAGCTCGACGAGGAAACCCTCAAGGGCATTGCCCGCGCGACCCAGGCCGAATACTTTTATGCCGGCACGGCGGGCGACCTGAAAAAGGTTTATGAAACCCTCAGTTCGCGGCTGACGGTGGAGAAAAAGGAAACCGAAATCTCGGGGCTGCTGGCCCTGGCAGCAGCCGTTCTGGGTCTGCTGTCGGCCAGCCTGTCCTTGCTGTGGTTCAACCGGATTCTTTGAACGGGCAAAATGCTGGCCGGTGCCGGGCCTTGCAGCCGCTTTGCTCGCCGGCCGCCGGTTTTCAAGCGAAATAGGCCTTTTGCGCAATGCGGGCCTGCACAAGCAGCTATTATTTTTATAGCGTCTTATTTGCCAGAGGGTTTTTTCCTGCGGGGTGCGGCAAGTCCTGGAAACATTGCATCGGTCCAGGCCTTGGTCATTTGCCGGGTGTTTTTGGCCGCCTCGCGTTTCACGGCAGCCGTCGCCTGTCCGCGCGCCGCCCCGGCCATCCTGTTGGCGCCGCTGAGAAACATGCTCATGAATGGATTTTTCATGGTCTCACCTCTTTCATAAAAATGGATACGCTTTTTCATCCTAAATACCGCCCCGGACATGGCCATGAGGCGTGCGGCGGCATGAACGGTAGGACAAGGCCCCGAAACCGGCGAGCGTTCAATAAAACAATTCGGCCAGGTCAACCGTGGACCGCTTGCCGATCTCGCCATGGTTCGCCTGCAGCCAGGCCCTGGCCCGTTCGCGGCCCAGATTTCTCAGCAGTTCAAAAAACCGCATGTTCGCCGCCATTTTGGTTTCGGTCTTGAATCCATGCATCTGCTCCGGGGCGTCAATTACATGAAAATTCATGCGTACAACGCGCCGCTCGAACCGCCCGATGCGAAAAATCGATTCCTGCGCGTATTCGCGCGCATGGGCAAACATGCGCATTTCCCGCAAAAAGGTTGAATTGAAGGCCAGCTCCAGCACCCGGTCCTTGATTTGCTGGGCGCTGTGCGGCGTGCCCTTGTGCTTCAGCGGGGTCAGCAGCACCATCAGGATATCGCTGCTTTTGCATTCATAGAACAGCGGATAGATGGCCGGATTGGCGGCATAGCCCCCATCCCAGTAAGGCTCTCCGTCAATCTCGACCGCCCGGGCCATGGTCGGCAGGCAGGCCGAGGCCAGGATGGCGTCGGCGCTGATCTCGGGTGTGCGGAACAGCCGCACCTTGCCCGAGTTGGCGTTGGTGGCGGCAATGAAAAGCTTGACCGGGCTGTCGGCGCGCAGGCGCTCGAAATCGACCTGCGCCAGCAAAATGTCCCGCAACGGGTTGAGGTCGAAAGGATTGAGCTGGTGCGGCGAAAAATAGTGCGCCCAGTGCAGCATCATTTTTAGCGCTGGCAGCAGGCTGATGTTCTGACCATCCAGGGACGGCACCGCCACTTCAAACGGCAGGCTGCCCGCCACGGAGGTCCAGAACCTGTGCAGCGCAGCCCGTGCGCCATCGCGGCCGCCCCCATTCAGGCCGTGGGCCAGCACCACGGCATTCATGGCGCCGGCACTGGTGCCGCTAACACCCTCGAAGTCGGTGCGGCCGTCTTCCAGCAGGTGATCGAGCACGCCCCAGGTGAATGCACCGTGGGCGCCGCCGCCTTGCAGGGCCAGGCTGATGGGTTGTGGGCTACGTCTTCCAAAAAGCAAAAGCGCCTCCTGTCTGTCGTTAATCCATGCAATGGATCACCAAGCAATGAACTTTGTTGCAGTGCAGCATACCATTGCAGACACGAATCTGGCGTGTCAGGAAATCTCCCGACAGGGGGAGGCAGGCATTCAGCAGGCGCGCCGCTTGTTCACGCCGTCACATGGCACTCGCGCCGCAGCAGGGCCAGGGCGTCCTTGAGCGCAAAGCTTGAATCGCTTTGCAGGGTGGACTGGGCCTCGTCCACAAAGTCCGTCCACAGCTGCAGATAGGCCTCCTGGTGCTCGGCCGGCGCATGGTCCAGGATGTACTGGCGGGCCAGTTCCGGCTGGAAACCGTTCCTGGCGCCCGGTTTTTGAATCTTGCGGACCAGCGCGGTCGCGGCTTTTTCAGTCAAAAGGGTTTTGGGCGCCGCACCGGCCGCTACGCAGACCATCAGCGTCAGGAGCGAGCCGTCGTCGCAGTTTCCGCCGGTCGCCTTGTCCCACGCCAGGGAAACGGCGCGCTCATGGTGCGCGATCTCGCTGGCAATGTCCTCGACCCAGAAATAGCGGCCCAGCAGCGGCGGATGCTGGTCTTCGCTGTCGTTGGCAAAGAGCGCCCGGACGGTCAGCGGGCTCTCAAGAATCTGCGGCAAGTCAGCCAGCACCGATTGCAGCACGGCCTGCACCACGTCCCTGAACTCCTCGGGCAAATTGCCGGGAATCGCGAGCGGCAAGGTGAGGGACAAGCTCAGCGACCGGGCGCCGGCGCTTGCGGTCTTGACGGTTTTCCCGGCCTGGGCGGCGGCGCGGGTTCTGGCGGCGCGGTACTTCTTGCGCAGCGCGGCGACCATTTTTTCAAACTCGACCCAATCGGGCATCTCGGTGCGCTGGGTGGCCATTGCCAGCAGCGCGGTGCGGATCACCGCTTCGGCATGGGTGTGCGCCTCTTCGAGTTCTTCGGCGTCCATGCCCAGCCCGTCCGCCAGCCAGATGGCGGCGTCTTTTTGCTGCTGCAGCGGCCTGCGCCTGGCAAGTTCGGCCTGGTAGTCGGCAAAGCTTTTCAGCGACCACTCGGCGAGTCCTTTCGGCGGGCCGTTCGGCTCGGCGCCGCCGTCGTCCAGGCGGCCGTGAAAGCTGCTGCTCTCGGGCAGCGCCAGCAAGGCCTTGAGCAGGTCCGAGCCGCCCTTGGAGCGCGACAGGAAGGAATGGTCGCGCAGCGATTCGGCGGCCTTGCGCAAGTCGCCGCCACAACTGCTTTGCAGGTACAGGCTGACCAGGTTGACGATGCGGTCCCTGGCTTTTTCAATATCGGGCCGCAGGAATTCGTTGCCGAAGTAGCGCGCAATCTGCACCATGCCCTTGGGCGCGTCAGCGCAGATGGCGTCGAGCCTGGCGCGGCCGATGATGCCGTTCTGTACGCCGAACTGCAGCGCCTTTTCAAAAAACGGGCGCGCATCGTAGAGCGAAACCGAAGCGGGCGAAGCAGTCACGGAAGGGTGCATGGTCATCATGAAATAGGGTTGCTGTCCGGGCCGGGGCCCTGCTTCAGATCGCCGATTCCTCGTCGGAGTCGCGGGCGGCTGGCGTGGCCTTGCCCCGGTCGGTGTCACCCGTCTCGACCTTGCCATCGTCGTCATCGTCTTGCATGTCTTCCCCATCCTCGGCGCCCAGGTCGTGCGCGCGCGCCTTGGCCCGCAGCACGGTGAGCATTTCAATGAACAGGTCCGGTAACTGGTAGCGCAACAGCCAGGCCAGCTCCATCCAGTCGTGGTCGGAAATTTCGTCCTGCTCGACCTGTGGCCGCTCGTAGGTTCTGGCCTGCAGCTCGGCCCGGGAGATCAGCTCGCCGGTGTCCTTCATCGCATCAAAGCTGCCGTTGAAGGCAAAAGCCTCGATCCGGTCCCATTTCTCGGTGAAGTAGTCGGCCAGCGCCTCGCTGCCGCCTTCGAGGTCGCCGATGGCCGTCAAGAATTCGAGCGGATCGGCGTCTTCCCGGAAGATGATGGCGTTCATCATGCCGCGCAGGTGGGTGCGCGTCAGGTCCTTGTACTGCTTTTCAATCACCACCGCGCGTGCGAACTGCTCGGGCGTGACCAGCAGGTTGACCACCGACTCTTTCGAATTGTCATATTCGCGGATCACCGCCAGGATGTCCTTGGGCGGCAGCAGGTCCAGCACCACCATCAGCGCGGCGTCACCCTCGGTGTCGGCCAGTTCGACCAGCGCGGACTCGGCGCCCACGATGTCGCCGGCGGCAATCAAGGTCTGGGTTTTTTCAATCAGGGCAAGGTGCTTCATAAGGGCCTGGGGTCGCTTGGTTTGGTTTCTTGGCGGGGTGCCTGCCGGTCAGTCTTTGCGGTCAAAGCCCTGGCCTTCGAGCCAGCTGGCGCCCGCTTCTTCGCGGTCGCGGGCGTCGCCGCGGACCTCATCGCTTTCGTGATCGTTGAAATCGTCCGGGACATCGGTGTCGCCGTCATCATCGCCGTCTTCGTCGCCGCCCTGCCCGGCCAACGCCGCCACCGGCTTGCCGGCCATGTAATGCAGGCCCGCCGCCAGCGTCAAAAACCACTCGCCCGCAGGCGCCTGCAAGATCACCTTGACCAGATCGCGCGCCCAGGTCGCCACCTCAATGCCGCCCGACACCTCGCTCCAGGCCGGAAATTCATCGGCTTCATGGCTGAGCAGGTGGTCCATCACCGCAGGTTGCCTGAAGACAAAAGCCTGATGAAAGATGACCGCCACCATTTCGGGGCTCAGTTCCATCATCTGGACCAGAAAGCCGATTTCCTTGCGTTTATCGGCCAGGCGCTGGCGCAGCACGTCGTGCCCGTCGGAGTCAAACGTCAGGTCATCGATTTCGGACTGGTAGGCCGAGCGCAGGTTGAGGAAAAAAGGAGAGATATTCATGCTGCCGGGTGTTTTCTTGTCTAGTGCTGCCTGCCACGCAGGCATCAAAGCAGTTGGTTGAAATAGTTTTTCCAGATGGACTGCGCCGTCTCCAGCGGACTGTCGAGCAGGTTGCGGCGGCGGTTGTCGTCATAGGCCTGGCGCCTGTCGGCGTCCGACAGCACTTCGTAAGCCTGCTGCACCGCCCGAAAACGGGCGTCCGCGCCTGGGGCCGAATTTTTGTCGGGATGCCAGAAGGAGGCCTTCTGGCGAAACGCTTTTTTGACATCCGCCAGCGTCGCAGCGCTGCTGATCCCAAGGGTGGTGTAGTGGTCTGTCATGCGTGTGGGAGTTGGCTGAAACCGGAAGCGAGCGGCCAACACGGCATGCCGGATGGCCGCGCCGGGCTGGGGGCGCTAACGGGATGCGCAACGCGCGAGCCGGTGATTATGCTTGACCCGCGCTCCCCGCGCTGCCGGCAGGGATTGCGCGTCGGCCGTCAAAGGGCTGACTGCTCACTGCGCCTCGGACAGCTTTCCCAGCACCAGCCGCAACTGCCGCCCGCAGCGCGCGGCCAGCGCTTCGTCGTGCGTGACCATCACAAACGCCGTGCCATGCTCGCGTGCCAGCTTGAGCATCAGCTGGAACACGCCGTCGGCGGTGGCCCGGTCGAGGTTGCCGGTGGGCTCGTCGGCCAGCACGCAGGCCGGCTGCGTGACCAGGGCGCGGGCAATCGCCACGCGCTGGCGTTCGCCGCCCGAAAGCTCGGCCGGGCGATGATGGATGCGGTCTTCCAAGCCGACGCTGGCAAGCATCTTACGGGCCACTTCAGACGCTTTGGCTCGGTCCTGGCGCCGAATCCACAGAGGCATCGCCACGTTGTCGAGCGCGCTGAACTCGGGCAGCAGGTGGTGAAACTGGTAGACAAAGCCCAGGTGCTGGTTGCGCAATTCGCCTTGTTCGGCGGGCGACAGGCTGGACAGAATCTGACCCTTCAGTTCGACCTGCCCGCTGGTGGGCGCGTCAAGGCCGCCCATCAAATGCAGCAGGGTGCTTTTGCCCGAACCCGAGGTCCCGACGATGGCCAGCGTTTCACCGCGATGCACCTGCAAATCGACACCCTGCAGCACGGTCACGTCGAGCCGGCCTTCGGTGAAGCGCTTGGTCAGGCCGCTGGCGCGCAGCACGACTTCGCCTTGCAGTTGGGCGGGTTCGGGGAGGCCCTCACCCCGGCCCTCTCCCAGCGGGGGAAGGAGGAAGTCGGATTCAGCCTCGTCTCCTTGCCAGTCAGGGCCGCAGGACCGGCTTTGCCGGACTGCAGGCGCAGCGGCCCCCTCGGGGGGCAGCGAACCACTCGAAGAGGGGAGCGTGGGGGTCATATCACTCATAGCGCAGGGCCTCCGCCGGGTTCACGCGGCTGGCGCGCCAGCTGGGATAAATGGTTGCCAGGAAAGCCAGCACCAGCGAGATCACGACAATCGGCATGATGTCGCTGTACTGCGGCTCGCTGGGCATGCGGCTGATGAGATAGATGTCTTTCGGCAAAAAGCTGGCGTTCAGCAGCCGCTCCAGCGCCGGAACAATCACGTCGATATTGAAGGCAATGCCCAGCCCCAGCAGCAGGCCCGACAGCGTGCCGATCACGCCGACCATCGCGCCCTGCACCATGAAAACGCCCATGATGCTTTTAGGGCTGGCGCCCAGCGTGCGCAGAATAGCAATGTCGGCGCGCTTGTCGGTCACGGTCATGACCAGCGTGCTGACGAGGTTGAAGGCGGCCACCGCGACGATCAGCGTCAGGATGATGAACATCATGCGTTTTTCCAGCTCGACGGCGGCAAACCAGGTCTTGTTCTGCCGCGTCCAGTCGCGAATCAGCAGGTCGCCGCTCAGGCTTTGCGACAGCGCCAGCGCCACCTGCCGCGCCTGGTGCAGGTCTTTGAGCTTGATGCGGATGCCGGTCGGCCCTTCAAGCCGGAAGATCTTGGCGGCGTCGTCCTGGTGCATCATGACCAGCGCCGAGTCGTATTCAAAATGGCCCGAGTCAAAGGTGCCGACCACGGTCATGGTTTTCAGGCGCGGCACGACGCCGGCCGGCGTGACCTGGCCGCTGGGCGCGATCAGCGTCACGGTGTCGCCCTCGCGCACGCCCATGGCGCGCGCCAGTTCGCCGCCCAGCACCACGCCGAACTGGCCGGAAACCAGCTTTGCCAGCGTGGGCTGCGAAGTCACGGCCAGGTCCGTCACCTGGCCCTCCAGCGCCGGATCAATCCCGCGAACCATGGTGCCTTTCATGTCCTCACCGCGCGCCAGCAATGCCTGGGCTGCTATGAAAGTTGCAGCACCGACGACATTCGGATTGGCCCGTATCTCGGCCAGCGTTTGCTGCGGATCGGCCAGCGCGCCGCCGCCGGGCGCGAACACCTCGATGTGCGAGATCACGCCCAGCATGCGGTCGCGGACTTCCTTCTGAAAGCCGTTCATCACGCTCAGCACGATGATCAGCGCCGCCACACCGAGCGCAATGCCGAGCATGGAAACGCCCGAAATAAAGGAAATAAAGCCATTGCGCCGGGTGGCGCGGCCAGCACGGGTGTAGCGCCAGCCCAAAATCAACTCATAGGGGATTTGCATGGCAGCGATTGTGGCATCCCGGACAATAGGACGATGCGCTCCCATTCGACCTCCCCTTCAAGCTCCCATTTGCTGATTCCTTTTGCCGCCTGCAGCGCCGAGGCCTGGCTGCCGACCCTGCAAGCCCTGCCGCCGGACAGCCTGAAGCGCCTCGGACAATTGCTGCAGGGCATGAAACTGCTGGAAACCGACAGCCAGAACACGGAGTCGCTGTCACCGCCCCATGAACGCGCACTGGCCCGTGCGCTCGGCCTGGCGACGCTGCAAACCCCGGACGGCCTGATGCCCTGGGCCGCCAGCGACGCGGCGCAACACCTGCAAGCCGGCCATGACAAGGCCTGGGCCTGGATCACGCCCTGCCACTGGGCGATGGGCCACCTGCACGCGACCCTGAGCGACCCGGCGGCGCTGGAATTGCAGGAAAACGAATCGCGCGCCCTGCTGGCGATCATGCAGCCCTACTTTGAAACCGACGGCATCACGCTGCACTACCGGAGCGCCGGGCGCTGGCTGGCCGAGGGCGAGCTGTTTCGCGACCTGCCGACCGCCTCGCTGGACCGGGTGCTGGCGCGCAACGTGGATGCCTGGCTGCCGGGCGCGCCGGGTGCCGGGCCGCTCAGGAGGCTGCAAAATGAAATGCAGATGCTGATGTATACGCATCCCTTCAATGACGCCCGGGAGTTGCAGCGCCAGTTGCCGGTCAACTCCTTCTGGATCAGCGGCACGGGCGCCTTGCCCGCCCCTGCCAACCAGCCCAAGGCGCAAGTCAGCGCGCCGCGCAGCCTGGCGCAGGCGGTTTTCAGGGAAGACTGGGCCGGCTACGCGCAGGCCTGGGCAACGCTGGAGGCTGGCGACATCGCCGGATTGCTGAGCCGGCAGCGCGCCGGCGAAACCGTGCGGCTGACGCTGTGCGGCGAACACAGCGCCCGGACCTTTCAGACCCACCGCGCCGGCCTGTGGACCAAAATTTCAAGCCTTTTAAGCCCCTTGCGCACGCTGGACGTGCTCAAGCAGCTATGAAAATCATAGTAATCATCACGCATTCAATCATCACATCATGAAAATACAGGTACGCGACGTGCCCCCGCGCAGCGTCTGGGCGCTGCAGCAGGCGGGCATTCATCCTTTGCTGGCGCAGCTGTATGCGGCGCGCGGCGTCCACGGGGTTGAGGAACTCGACGACGGACTGGCCCGGCTGCTGCCGCCGTCATCGCTCAAGGGCACGCGCGAAGCCGCCATCCTGCTGGCCGACGCCATGGCCGCCGGCCAGCGCATTTGCGTCGTCGCCGACTACGACTGCGACGGCGCCACCGCCTGCGCCGTGGCGCTGCGCGGCCTGAAGCTGCTGGGCGCAACAAACGTCAGCTACCTCGTACCCGACCGGGTGGTGGACGGCTACGGCCTGACCGCGCCGATTGCCGAGCGCGTCAAGGCCAGCGGCGCCGATGTGCTGGTCACGGTGGACAACGGCATTGCCAGCATAGCCGGCGTGGCGCGTGCCAAGGCGCTGGGCCTGCAGGTGCTGGTGACAGACCACCACCTGCCCGCGCTGTTCAACGAGCAGATCGGGCTGCCCGACGCCGACGTGATCGTCAACCCCAACCAGCCCGGCTGCAGCTTTGAAAGCAAGTCCATGGCCGGCGTCGGCGTGATGTTTTACGTGCTGCTGGCGCTGCGCGCCGAATTGCGCCAGCGCGGCGTGTTTGACGCTGCCAGCCAGCCCAAGCTCGACACGCTGCTGCCGCTGGTCGCGCTGGGCACCGTGGCCGACGTGGTCAAGCTCGACGCCAACAACCGCCGCCTGGTGGCGCAGGGCCTCAAGCGCATCCGGGCCGGCGCCCTGCCCGCCGGCATCGCCAGCCTGTTCAAGGCTGCCGGGCGGCAGGCGCCCGCCGCGACGACCTTCGATTTTGGCTTTGCGCTCGGCCCGCGCATCAACGCCGCCGGCCGGCTCGCCGACATGCGGCTGGGCATCGAATGCCTGCTGACCGACGACCCGGCGCGCGCCGACGAGCTGGCGCAGATGCTCGACGGCATCAACCGCGACCGCCGCCAGATCGAGTCCGGCATGCGCGACCAGGCGCAACTGGCGGCCGACGCGATGATTGACGAGGACGAAGAACCGCCACCGGCGATTGTGATTTTTGACCCGGAATTCCACGAAGGCGTGGTCGGCATCGTCGCCTCGCGCATCAAGGACAAGCTGCACCGGCCGACCTTTGTGTTCGCCGCCAGCCAGGCGCCGGGCAAGGAGCATGAGATGAAAGGCTCGGGCCGCTCGATTCCGGGCTTTCACCTGCGCGATGCGCTGGACCTGGTCGCCAAGCGCCATCCGGGCGTGCTGCTGCGCTTTGGCGGGCATGCCATGGCGGCCGGCTGCACGGTTGCCGAGGAAAACTTCGAACTGTTCGAGTCCGGTCTGCAGCAGGTCGCCCGTGAATGGCTGGACGCCGCCACCCTGACGCAGCGCATGGAAACCGACGGCCCGCTGGCGTCCGAATACCGGCGCGCCGACCTGGTCGATACGCTGCACAAGGAAGTCTGGGGCCAGGGCTTTGCCGCGCCCACGTTCAGCGAAGAGGTCGAGGTGGTGTCGCAGCGGCTGGTGGGTGACGACAAGCATTTGTCCCTGAAGCTCAAGCACCAGGGAGAGCCGGTGGACGGCATCTGGTTCGGCCACACCGAAGCCCTGCCCGCGCGCGTCACACTGGCGTTCCGGCTCGATACCAATGAGTGGAAAGGCATCCGGCGCGTACAGTTTCTCATCGAAGCGGCGGAAATCCAGCCCGCGAAGACATAGGGGGTTTTGTCCGACGATTTTTGAGCCGGGCTGCCTGCAGCCGTTTTCTGACGGCGCGGCAATGATCGGTGTTCAGAAGACGCGCCACACCGGAGCGTTTGCCATCCCCAAGAGGAAAAATCATGAACACCATCATCTATATCGTCGGCCTGGTCGTCATCATCGGCGTGATCCTGTCGTATTTCGGCCTGCGTTGAGGCGGGCTCGGAGGGCAGGAATATTGACTACTAAATTGATAGCTGCTTGCGCATGCCCAGCATGCGCAAAAGCCTTGTTTCCTTAATTTTTCGGTAAAACCGGCTGCGCGCCTGCCAGGCGAGAAATTCCAAACGCGTGAGCCGCCAGCGCGCCACGCTGCCTTCGCGCAACTGCCTGAGCGCGTCGGTAAGCAGTTGGACAAAGGCCTTCTGGTCTGCGGTACACGCCAGCTTGGCTGCCAGTTGCGCTACCCTTTGCGGATCAGGCGCCTGCAGCCCTTGACCACCAACTGCACGGCCTCAATCAAGGCCTCGCGGTACTTGATCTTCAGCGGGTCAGGCTCGACGCATGCTTTGCGTGATAGCCAGGTAGCGCTGGCATGAACCCTCGCAGGCCCAGACGAACACATCCTGCAGCCACTCCACCCGGTTGAGTTCATACACGCCCAACGTGCCTTCCACGCAAGCGTGCTCCAGCACGTCAATGAAGAACAAGGGATTTGTCGCGCTAGAAAAAAGTGCCGCAAAGTTATTGCTGCAGACCTCTCCAATTCGCCCTCAAGCCCGGTGACAAAAGGCACACATTGCGCTAGCATCGCATCATGAAGCCTTTCCGCTGGAGTCCAGAGAAGAACGATGTGCTCAAGGGGGAACGAGGCGTGTCTTTTGAAAGCATGGTCGTCGCCATTGAAAGTGGCGGCCTGCTGGACATCCTTGCCCATCCGAACGAGCAAAAGTATCCCAGACAACGCGTCCTTGTCGTCGCCCATGACAGTTACGCCTACCTGGTTCCGTTCGTCGAGGAGGACGACTTCTTCTTTCTCAAGACCGTCATCCCCAGCCGCAAGGCAACCAGGGACTACTTGAACCATGGAGCCGACGATGCCCACCCAGATTGATCACGAAGAGAGCGAACTTCTTCAGGCCTTTGAGCAAGGCCAACTGAAGTCCATCGCCAGCAAAAGCGAGTTGGCCAAATTCAAGGCGGCCGCCAGAGCCACCGCCCTGAAGGATCGCCGGGTCAACATCCGGCTGTCATCGGGAGACCTTTCCGACATTCAGGTCAAAGCGCTGGAAGAAGGCATCCCCTATCAAACGCTCATTGCCAGCGTGCTGCATAAGTACGTGACGGGCCGCTTGACGGAAAGACCTGCCCAACGAGCGCCATCGGCAAAAGGCAGGTCGTCAAAACCACTTTAGCCTTCGCCCGTCAACTCTAGCAAGCCAGTTCATGATCTCAATTATGGGATACGGAATCCAGAGGCAATGTCATTCCAGCCTTGTCCAGCCCTCAAGACGCCTTCTTGATTTTCATCTTCTCAAACTTGTCCTTGTACTCTTTCACCTTGTCTTTCATGACCTCACCCAAAGGCTGCTTGGTTTTGATGACTTTTTGCAGGCGTGCGGTGTCCAACTGCTTTTTACCATCGACAAACGCACTTTCAATCGCGTCTTTGACAATCGCTTCAATGTCCGCGCCTGAATAGTCTTTGGTGTCTTTGGCCAGTTGCTCCAAGTTCACACTGTCATTCAACTTGCCGCGTTTGCTGAGGTGCAGGTTGAAGATTTCTTTGCGTTCTACCTCGGTGGGGAAATCGACATAAAAATTCTCGTCAACCCGCCCTTTGCGCAACAACTCAGGCGGCAGGGCTGAAATGTCATTGGCGGTGGCAATGACAAACACCTGGCTGGTTTTTTCTTGCATCCAGGTCAAAAAATAACCAAACATGCGGGTGGCAACCTCGGAGCCCGCGCCGCCGCTGCCGATGCCGGCAAAGGCCTTTTCAACCTCATCCACCCACAACGCACAAGGGCTCACCCAATGCTATTAAGTTAAGCCGCCTCCACCCTGCCGTAAGCTACGAGTCTTTGCTAAAAAGGACTTTTCAGCCATACGCCCCGCACCTCTTGTCAGCCAGCTGCTGGCCCAGTATGGCGTGATTCAATAAATTTGAAGTTCATGCGATGTGCAACTTTCAAAATGAAACCAAGCCATCAAGGTGCAGGCAAGGCCGGCCGAGTTGACGGTTGAGCAGGACACACAGCATATGGACCGCGACCTTGCGGTACAGGCTACGACGGTAGCCGATCACAAGCTTGAGCTGCTCCCGCTTTTGGTAATGCACGCGCACCCGGTTGAAAATGGCCGCCTGCGTCAGGTCAACAACCCGTTGAATCTGCCGAACAGTTGCATCCGCCACCCTCTGCTTGAGCCCAAAAATCGCTACTAATTTAATAGCTGGTTGTGCATATACAGTCTGCGCCAGAGCCTTCTTTTCCTTAAAATATTCGCGATTTCACCCCTTTGGGCTAACGGCGCATGGCGCAGCGCGCTGATCAAAGGCGTCGCCACTTATCATGAGGCATTCCACCCTCAGTTTCACCGGACTCGCCCATGACGACAGCGCCCGCCCTGCCCGCCCCCGCCACCCTCTACCCGGCCCTGGCGCAGGTGCAGCCTTCTCTGGCCGATCTGCAGCCAGCCATTGCACCCATGACTGTTCCAGCCGGCACGGTCTTGTTCACTAAAAACACCCCCTGCCAAGGCTTTCCGCTGGTGCTGGACGGCGAGATCAAAGTCTCGCGCAGTTCGGGCGATGGCCGCTCGCTGGAGCTGTACCGGGTGGTGCCGGGCGAGTTGTGCCTGGTGTCGTCGGCTTGTTTGTTTCGCACCCAGCCCCTGTCGGCGCATGGCGTGACCACCAAGGCCAGCACCTTGCTGCTGATCTCGCCCGACGTGTTCACGCGCTGGCTGGAAACGCCGGCCTTTCGCAACGAGGTGCTTGGCCTGTTCGCCGAACGCATGGCGGACCTGACCGGCCTGATCGACGCGGTGGCCTTTCAGCGGCTCGACCAGCGGCTGGCCGCTGCGCTGCTGGGCCGGGGGCCGGAGCTGGCGCTGACCCATCAGGCGCTGGCCGACGAGCTGGGCACAGTGCGCGAAATCGTCTCGCGCCTGCTGCGCCGTTTCGAGCGCGAAGGCTGGGTGGAGCTGGGCCGCGAACGGATTCACATCCGCGACAGCGCCGCCCTGCGGGCCATGGCCGCCGCCCTGCCCGCCTGAACCCGGTGCGTGGATGCGCGCCTGCGTGACCCAGGTCACAGACCTGGCGCGCGGCAAGGCGTCCAATCAGGGCATCAATCACTTCACCTCAAGGGAAAACAGCCATGAAATCCAACGTCGGCGGCATTGACCGCATCATTCGCATCGCCATCGGCCTGGTCTTGGTCGGACTGGCCGCCACCGGCACCGTGGGCCTGTGGGGCTGGATTGGCATCGTGCCGCTGGCGACCGGGCTCGTCGGCTGGTGCCCGCCCTACGCCCTGCTGGGCTGGAACACCTGCAGGGTGAAAAATTAAGCTCTTGAATTTGAATTTGAATTTGAATTTGATAGCAGCTCGTGCAGGTGCAGCTTGCGCAACAGGCTTGTTTTTCTTAAGACCGAGAAGAATTTCGCCCTGCACCGATTTGCGTTTCAACAAATACGGCGCACCAGAATTGCACCGGCTCCTACCGATTGCGCACTAACGCTGTGCAATTTTGTATGCAATTCCTGGCTTGAACGGTATACGAAGCTGGCACAGGTTTTGCTCAAGCTGTTGGCATGAACGCCGTCACGCCCAAGATACCGTCCTCCCCGCCCGCTGCCATTGAACTGGTCGCCCTGACCAAACGCTATGCGCAGGGCAGCCCGGCGGTGGACAGCATCAACCTGCGTATCCGAAGCGGCAGCTACTGCTGCCTGCTCGGGCCGTCGGGCTGCGGCAAAAGCACCACGCTGCGCATGATCGCGGGCCACGAGTCGGTGAGCGGCGGCGACATCCTGCTCGAAAACCGCAACATCACCAATCTGCCCGCCGCCGCCCGGGGCACGGCCATGATGTTCCAGAGCTTCGCGCTGTTTCCGCATTTGTCCGCGCTCGACAACGTGGCCTTCAGCCTGAAGATGAAGGGCATCGGCAAGGCCGAGCGCCAGACCCGGGCGAAAGATTTGCTGGACCGCGTGGCGATGGGCGCGCTGGCCGGGCGCAAGCCGGCCGAACTCTCGGGCGGCCAGCAGCAGCGCGTGGCACTGGCCCGAGCGCTCATCACCCAGCCAAAAGTCTTGCTGCTTGACGAACCGCTGTCGGCGCTGGACCCGTTTTTGCGCATCCAGATGCGCGCCGAGCTGCGCCGCTGGCAAAAGGAGCTGGGCCTGACCTTCATCCACGTCACCCATTCGCAGGAAGAAGCGATGGCGCTGGCCGACACCATGGTGGTGATGAACCACGGGCTGATCGAGCAGGTCGGCTCGCCGCACGAGGTCTATAACCGCCCGGCCAGCGAATTCGTCGCGCGTTTCATGGGCGGGCACAACGTGCTCGACACCGCCGCCGGAAAAATCGGCGTGCGCACCGACCACATGCAGCTCACGCCCGCCAGCCAGGCCGCGCCTGACAGGCTGCACAACAAGCGCGCCGTCGTCACCGATGTCGAATACCAGGGCACCTATGTGCTGCTGGGTCTGCAGAACCCCGGTGTGTCGCAAAGCGCAAACACCACGGCCGAGCTGTCGGTGATGGTGTCCGAGGCGGCCTTTGCGGCCCGGCCCTATGCGCTGGGCGAAGCCGTCCAGCTGTCGTGGGCGCCTGAGGCGGCGCACCCGCTGCAGGCCGAGCATTGCGCGCCCGTGACCGCCACCGCCTGAAATTTCCTCGTTCCTTTTTTCATCCACCGCTTCGCAAGAAGATTCACACGCCACCAGGAGTTTTCACCATGTCCGACTCTTTTCCCGACCCAAAAGACCTTGCTGCCGGCGCTCAGCGCCGCACCCTGCTCAAGGGCGCCGCCGGCATGGCCGGCATCCTGGCGGCAGGCATGGCGCCGGCCGTGCATGCGCAGGGAAAAATCGTCCTGCGCTACCTCGGCACCGCCGTGAACCAGGACAAGGCGATTGCCGCGAAGTTTGAAAAAGACACCGGCATCAAAATCCAGTACGTGGCCGTGACCACCGACGACGTGACCAAGCGCGCCGTCACCGCGCCCAACAGCTTTGATTTGATCGACACCGAATACTTCTCGCTGAAGAAAATCGTGCCGACCGGCAACCTCAAGGGTATCGACACCAAGCGCATCAAGAACGCCGGCAAGATCACCCCGCTGTTCACCACCGGCATGGTGGCGGGCAAGGCCGTGGGCGACCAGGGCACTGCGCCCAAGAAGGTGATCTACCTTGAAGGCGAAAAGTCCAAGGTGTTCTCGAAAACCCCGACGCAGTTCATGTCGCTGATTCCCACGGTGTACAACGCCGACACGCTGGGCATCCGTCCCGACCTGATCAAGCGCCCCATCAATTCCTGGGCCGAACTGCTGAACCCGGAGTTCAAGGGCAAGGCCGCCATCCTGAACATTCCGTCCATCGGCATCATGGATGCGGCCATGGTGGTCGAGGCGATGGGCCTGTACAAGTACCCCGACAAGGGCAACATGACGAAGAAGGAAATCGACCTGACCATCAAGACCCTGATCGAAGCCAAGAAGGCCGGCCAGTTCCGCGCACTGTGGAAAGACTTCAACGAGTCGGTCAACCTGATGGCCTCGGGCGAGGTCGTGATCCAGTCGATGTGGAGCCCCGCCGTGACCGCTGTGCGCACCAAGGGCATTGCCTGCAACTTCCAGCCGCTCAAGGAAGGCTATCGCGCCTGGGCCGCCGGCTTTGGCCTGCCGGCGACACTCTCGGGGCGCAAGCTCGACGGCGCCTATGAGTTCATCAACTGGTTCCTCGACGGCTGGGCCGGCGCCTACCTGAACCGCCAGGGCTACTACAGCGCCGTGCTGGACACCGCCAAGAGCAAGATGGAAGCCTACGAATGGGCCTACTGGATGGAGGGCAAGCCCGCCAGCCAGGACATCAAGAGCCCCACGGGCGACGTGCTGGCCAAGACTGGCGCCATTCGCGATGGCGGCAGCTATGAAACCCGCATGGGCAGCATTGCCTGCTGGAACGCGCTGATGGACGAGAACAACTACATGGTCCAGAAATGGAATGAATTCGTCGCTGCATGACCCGCTTTAAGGATACGGTTAGCAATAACTTCCTGCGTCATACCCGCGAAGGCGGGTATCCAGACTCGTTTTAGCGTTGCCGCCCGTGTTACTGGATTCCCGCCTTCGCGGGAATGACGGACGGGAAGTTGTTATTTGCCAAATCCTAACTGGAGTGAGACGTTCATGAGTTCCAGCCCTTCAAGCTCACTTCCGGTTGTTACCCGGGCGCCGGGCCGCAGCCTGGCAGCCTGGTGGCAGGCGCTGCCGCTGACGGCGGTGTTCGTGCTGTTTTTCCTGATCCCGCTGGCGCTGATCCTGATGGTCAGCTTCTGGGACTTCAATGAATACGAACTGCTGCCCGGCTTTACCCTGAAGAATTACGCCGCCGTTTTCGACGGCTGCGGCAACACGTCCGACCTGTGCGTGACCTTCAAGACCTACCTTTCGACTTTCAAGTTCAGCGCTCTGGTCTGGCTGATCACGCTGGTGACGGGTTTTGCGGTGTCGTATTTCCTGGCCTTTCATGTGCGCTCGTCCGGCGTGCAGACGCTGCTGTTCATCCTCTGCACGATTCCGTTCTGGACCTCGAACGTGATTCGCATGATCTCGTGGGTGCCGCTGCTGGGCCGCAACGGCCTGGTCAACCAGAGCCTGGTCGGCCTGGGCATGGTGAACCAGCCGGTGGAGTGGCTGCTGTTTTCGGACTTCTCGGTGGTGCTGGCGTTTGTGCATCTCTACACCATGTTCATGATCGTGCCGATCTTCAACTCCATGATGCGCATCGACCGCAGCCTGATCGAGGCGGCCAGCGACAGCGGCGCCACGGGCTGGCAGACGCTGTGGAACGTCATCGTTCCCTTGTGCCGCACCGGCATCATCATTGGCTCGATTTTCGTCATCACCATCGTGATGGGCGACTTCGTGACCATCGGCGTCATGGGCGGCCAGCAGATTGCCTCCATCGGCAAGATCATCCAGGTGCAGACCTCTTATTTGCAGTTTCCGCTGGCGGCAGCCAATGCGGTGATTTTGCTGGCCATCGTGCTGATGATCATCTGGGCGCTGACCCGGCTGGTCGATATTCGCAAGGAGCTTTAAAAAATGACCCGCGACAAACGCCCTGCCGCCTTCTGGTTCCTGGCGCTGTTCTTTGCGCTCTTTGTGCTGTTTTTGTACGGTCCGATGCTGGTCATCGTGGTACTGAGCTTTCAGGGGCCGGAAGGCGGCCTGACCTTTCCGCTGCGCGGCGTGTCGCTGCACTGGTTCTACAAGCTGGCCGAAGGGCTGGGCGTGGTCGATATCGGCGCGGCGCTCGGGCGCTCGCTTGGGCTGGGTTTGGCGGTGATGGTCTTCACCGTGGTGTTTTCGGTGCTGGCAGGCTTGGCGTTTCGCAAGAAGCTGGCCGGCGGCAACACGCTCTTTCTGATCGTCGTGGCCAGCCTGATCATGCCGTCCATCATTGTCTCGCTGGGCATTGGCCTGGAGTTCCGGCTGCTGGACACGGGTATCAAGCAGGCGCTGGAATTTTTCGGCATGACCGGCGCGCTGGAAGGCTACGGCACGGCGCTGGGCCTTTTTACCTCGGCGCTGGGCGCGCACCTGACCTGGACGCTGCCATTCGGCCTGCTGATCATGTTCGCCATCTTCAACCGCTTCAACCCGGCCTATGAAGAGGCGGCGCGCGACCTGGGCGCCACGCCGTGGCAGGGCTTTCGCCATGTCGTGCTGCCGCTGATCGCGCCGTCGGTGGTGGGCATTGGCATGTTCGGCTTCACGCTGAGCTGGGATGAAATCGCCCGCACCTCGCAGGCGATTGGCGATGTCAATACGCTGCCGCTGGAGCTGCAGGGACTGACCAGCACCGTCACCACGCCGTCGATTTATGCGCTGGGCACGGTCACTACCGTGGTGTCTCTGCTGGTGATGGGCCTGGCCATCAGCCTGGCCTGGTGGCTGGGCCGCCGGCAACAGAAGGGTGCGCAATGAGCCATGCAGCACCCACGGCGCCGCTGACCGACGGCGACATTTACGAACGCGTGGTTTCGGCCATTCTTGACCACCGCCTGCCACCGGGCACCAAGCTGGTGGAAGACAAGCTGGCCGCAGCCTTCGGCGTGTCGCGCACGCGCATCCGGCCCGTGCTGGTGCGCCTGGCCAACGAACAGGTGGTCACGCTCACGCCCAACCGCGGCGCCACCATCACCCAGCCCACAGCGCAGGAAGCGCGCGAGGTGTTCGAGGTGCGCCGGATGATCGAGCCCACGCTGGTGGCGCTGTTCATCGCCAACGCCAGCGAAGCCGACATGGCGCAGCTCAAGGCCTGCATTGACGAGGAAGAAACCGCGCGCCTGGCCGGCGACATGCGCCGCGCCATCCGTCTGTCGGGCGACTTTCACCTGCAGATCGCCGAGCGTGCGTGCCACCAGACGCTGGGCCGCATCCTGCGCGAACTCACCTCGCGCACCTCGCTCATCCTGATGGCCTACAGCCCGCCGCATGAGCGCAACCGCGAGGACGCCACGGCCTGCGGCTGCCGCGAACACCGCGCCCTGCTCGATGCGATTCGCCTGCGCGATGCGGTTGAAGCAGGCCGGCGCATGCGCGAGCACTTGACGCGGCTGGAATCGCAACTGCAATTCATGCCGCCGGTGGATGCCGTGCCCGACCTGTCCACCCTGTTCGCCCTGGCGGCATGAAGCCCTGAATGCGCAAGCTCCTGGTCATCAACCCCAACACCTCGGCCTCGGTCAGCCGCCTGCTGCAAAGCCATGTGCAGGCCGCCAGCGGGCTGCATGTGCGGGTGCGCACCGTGACCGCCCGTTTTGGCGCGCCCTATATTTCGGATGAAGCCAGCTACGCCGTGGCCGGCCATGCCACGCTGGACGCCTGGGCTGCCGCGCTCATCGGACCTGATGGCGTGCCGCAGGAGGCGCCCGATGCGGTGCTGATCGGCTGCTTTGGCGACCCGGGCCTGCTGGCGCTGCGCGAAAGCAGCCCGGTGCCGGTCACGGGCCTGGCCGAAGCCGCCTTCATCGAGGCGGCGCGCCACGGCCGTTTTGCCATCGTCACCGGCGGCGAACGCTGGGGGCCGATGCTGCAGCGGCTGGCCCAGGCGCTCGGCCATGCGCCGCTGCTGGCCGGCATCCACACCGTCGCGCCCACCGGCGCGCAACTGGCGGCCGACCCGGTGGCCGCGCGCGCCCTGCTCAGCCAGGCCTGCCGCGACGCGGTGCGCCAGCTCGGCGCGCAAGCCGTCATCCTGGGCGGGGCCGGGCTGGCGGGCATGGCGGCAAGCATCCAGCCCGGCCTCGGCGTTCCCATCATCGACAGCGTGCTGGCCGGCGCCCGCTGGGCCTTGCGCAGCCACGCGCCGCCGTCCCAGCGCAGCACGCCCGGTTTTGACGTGCCTTGGGAGCATCTTTCGCCCGAACTCAGTGCGCTGGGACTGCCGCGCAGCGGAGCCTGAACCCGTCATGGGCATAGCGCCAGCCTGAGCGGCGCCGGGTCATAAAGCCTAAAATCGCTCTGTGAAACCTCAAAACATCCTGAACGCCGACCTGCATTGCCACTCTGTCGTGTCCGACGGCACCCTGACGCCTGAAGCCCTTGCCGAGCGCGCCAAAGCCAATGGCGTCGAGCTGTGGGCGCTGACCGACCATGACGAAATCGGCGGCCAGCACCGGGCCGCAGCGGCAGCGAAGGCGCAAGGCATGGCCTACCTCACCGGCACCGAGATTTCCGTCACCTTTGCCGGAGAAACGGTTCATATCGTGGGTCTGGGTTTCGATGCCAACGATGCCGCCCTCAAGCAGGGTTTGCGCAACACGCGGGGCGGCCGCGAGCAGCGGGCCATGGAAATGTCCGATTCACTGGCCAAGGTGGGCATCCACGGCGCATTTGAAGGCGCCCTGAAATTTGTCGGCAACCCGGAGCTGATTTCCCGCACCCACTTTGCCCGCTTCCTGGTCGAATCCGGCGTGTGCCACGAAACGCCAGAAGTCTTTCGCAAATACCTGACCGAAGGCAAGCCCGGCTATGTGCCGCACCGCTGGGCCACCTTGAAGGATGCCGTCACCTGGATTACGCAGGCGCAGGGCATCGCCGTGATTGCGCATCCGGGCCGCTACAACTTTTCGGCCAACGAAGAATACGCGCTGTTCACCGAGTTCAAGGAGCACGGCGGCCGTGGCGTTGAAGTGATCACCGGCAGCCATACCAAGCAGGAGTACCTGAAATATGCCGAGATGGCCAAGGAGTTCGGCCTGGCCGCCTCTCGCGGCAGCGACTTTCACAGCCCCGACGAAAGCCATACCGACCTGGGCACCCTGCCCTTCCTGCCGGGCGACCTGACGCCGATCTGGGAACTGCTGGCAGATCGCATCCAGGCATGAGCGGCCCGGCCAGACCGCCCCCCAACACGCTGGCGGGAATTGCACTTCTGGTGGCGGCAGTGGCCTGCTTTGCCGTACTCGACACCACCACCAAGCTCATCACATTGAGCGTTCCGGTGCTCATGGCGCTGTGGTTCCGGTTTGCGTTTCAGGCCATTGCCACCACTGCGGCCCTGCTGCCCAGGCGCGGCTGGGCGCTGCCGCCAACGCTTCATCCCAAGTTTCAGTTCCTGCGCGGCGTACTCATGATCACCACCAGCCTGCTGGCGTTTTTCAGCCTCAAGCACATGCCGGTCGGTGAAAGCGGCTGAATCCTGAAAGTTTGTCATGGCCCAGTTATTTGAAGTTCACCCCGAAAATCCTCCCGCACGACTGCTCAGGCAGGCCGTGGAGCTGATTCAGCGCGGCGGCATCGCGGCCGTGCCCACGGACTCCAGCTATGCGCTGGTGTGCCAGCTTGACGACAAAGCCGCCTCCGACAACCTGCGCCGCATCCGTGGCGTGGACGACAAGCACCACCTCACGCTGCTGTGCCGCGACCTGAGCGAGCTGGCCAACTATGCGCGGGTTGACAACAAGCAGTTCCGCCTGATCAAAGCGGCGACACCCGGCCCCTACACCTTCATCCTGGAAGCCAGCAAGGAAGTGCCGCGCCGCCTGAGCCATCCGTCGCGCAAGACCATCGGCCTGCGCGTTCCCGATCACAAGACCCTGCAAGCCCTGCTTGAAATCCATGGCGGACCCTTGCTGGCCACCACCCTGATTCCGCGCGGCGAAACCGAATCGCTCAGCGACGCGCAGGACATCACCGGCCCGCTGGAGCGTGAACTGGCCGCCATCATCGACGCCGGCGCCTGCCACAAGGAACCCACGACCGTGATTGACCTGACGCCGATGGCGGACGGCGGCGACCCGGTCGTCATCCGGCAAGGCCGTGGCGAGCTGGCGGCGCTCGGGCTGTAAAGCGCTGACCTGCGCGTCTGAGACAATCCGGGCATGGACACTGCCAACCTGATTCAAACCATCGCCCTTTACGCGCTTCCCGTGCTGTTCGCCATCACGGTGCATGAAGCCGCGCACGGTTACGCGGCCCGCCATTTTGGCGACAACACGGCTTATGTGCAGGGCCGGCTGACGCTGAACCCGCTCAAGCACATCGACCCGATTGGCACCATCGCCATGCCGCTGCTGCTGTATTTCGCCACTTCCGGGGCCTTTCTCTTTGGCTATGCGAAACCCGTTCCGGTCAACTTCGGCGCCCTGCGCAACCCCAAGCGCGACATGGTCTGGGTGGCGCTGGCCGGCCCGGCGTCCAATTTTGCGCAGGCCATTTTCTGGGCATTGCTGCTGGTGGCGCTGGCGGCCATGAATGTGCAGGAACCCTTCTTCGTCAAGATGGCGCAGGCCGGGATTCTGGTCAACCTGGTGATGTGGGCCTTCAACCTGTTTCCGCTGCCGCCGCTGGACGGCGGCCGCATCCTGGTGGGCCTGCTGCCCTGGAAGCAGGCGCACATGGTGTCGCGCATTGAACCCTGGGGATTTTTCATCGTGATGGGCCTGGTGATTGCCGGCGTGGTCGGCGCCTTGTGGCTGCGCCCGCTCATGACCCTGGGCTACGCCTTGATCAACCTCCTGATTTCTCCCCTGGCGTTTTTGCTCGGCTAACGCGTCTTTATTTTGACCAGCCAACTACTTTCAAGCATCAAATATGCTTCTAGCGCATATACAGCATGCGCAAGCAGCTATTAATTCAGTAGCAAAAACTGTTGCTTGGCTGGAAGGCCGTGGCTGAAAGTCAGCGTGATTTCGCTTTAGTCTGGTTTTTACTTCTTTTTCAGTCAGTATCCTTCGCATGAACTCCACCGCTTCACCATCGCCACAGCGTTTCCTGACCGGCATCACGACCACCGGAACGCCGCACCTGGGCAACTTCGTCGGCTCCATCCGCCCGTCGGTGGCGGCCAGCCGCCTGCCCGGCGTGCAAAGCTTTTACTTCCTGGCCGACTACCACGCGCTGATCAAATGCGACGACCCGGCGCGCATCCAGCGCTCGACGCTGGAAATCGCCGCCAGCTGGCTGGCCGCCGGACTGGACCCGGAACGCGTCATGTTCTACCGCCAGTCCGACATCCCCGAAATCCCCGAACTCACCTGGCTGCTGGCCTGCGTGACCGGCAAGGGCGTGCTGAACCGCGCCCACGCCTACAAGGCCTCGGTCGATAAAAACGAAGCCGCCGGCAACGACCCGGATGCCGATGTCACCGCCGGCCTGTTCATGTACCCGGTGCTCATGGGCGCCGACATTTTGATGTTCAAGGCGCACAAGGTGCCGGTCGGGCGCGACCAGGTCCAGCACATCGAGATGGCGCGCGACATGGCCCAGCACTTCAACCACCTGTACGGCGAACACCTGGTGCTGCCCGAAGCCCAGATCGAGGAATCCGTCGCCCTGCTGCCCGGCCTGGACGGGCGCAAGATGAGCAAAAGCTACGACAACACGATTCCGCTGTTCACGCCGCGCGAGCAGTTGCGCAAGCTGATCGCCGGCATCGTCACCGACTCGCGCGCGCCGGGCGAAGCCAAGGACACCGAGGGCTCCGCCCTGTTCCAGATTTACCAGGCCTTTGCCAGCGAGCCAGAAACCGCTGGTCTGCGCCAGGCGTATGCCGACGGCATTGGCTGGGGCGACGCCAAACAGATGCTGTTCGAGCGCATCGACCAGGAAGTCGCGCCGATGCGCGAGCAGTACCAGGCGCTGATCGGCCATCCGCAAAAAATCGAAGCGCTGCTTCAGGCCGGCGCGGAAAAAGCACGGGCGGTGGCAACGCCGTTCATGGGCGAGTTGCGGCGCGCGGTCGGCCTGCGCAACCTGGGAACTGCCGCCCCGGCTGCAGCCAGGGGCAAGGCTGCAAAAGCGGCTTCACCGGCTTTCAAGCAATACCGCGAAAAAGACGGCCGGTTTTATTTCAAGCTGCTCGATGCCGAAGCGCAGTTGCTGCTGCAAAGCCAGGGCTTCGACTCGCCCAGGGATGCAGCCCTCGCCATTAGCCAGTTGCAAAAAGAAGGTTTGGCCGCGCTGGCGGGACTGAACGACAAGCTGGAAAAAGCGGCCGGCATCACTGACAGCCAGCTGGACAGCGCCCTGAAGTTTTTTGCACCGGAAGAATCCTGATTCACGCTTTTCAACAGGCAACAAAAAAGCGGCCGGTACTGGACCGGCCGCTTTGATGCAAGTTTTGAGAGACCTGGATCACAAGTTTTGAAAAACCCTGGCGCATCAAAAGCCGCCACAAAGGGCATATGTCACTGACAGCCGGAATTTAGAGCGAAATCGCCCTGGCTTGCAAGAGTAGTGCTCTGATTGCTATTTAATTAATAGCTGCTTGCGCACTATCTGCCTGCACCAGAGGCCTATTTGATGCTCAAAATTTGTTTGCTGGCTACACCGAAAGCGCTCTAGTGCTTGATTAGGGAAAACTTTCCGCCTAAATTTTGGTCTTCCC
>JAECRO010000064.1 GCA_016000195.1 Burkholderiales bacterium
GTCTTGGGAGTGGTGTCTTTCACGTTAACCACGCAAAAGCTTCTGCTCCGCCAGTGCCAGTGCTTCTGGTTTTCCCGACAGGACCAGCGTGTCACCCTCCTTCAGGCTGGTTTCTTCAAGCGCCTTGAGCGTTTTCCCGTTACTCCGGCGCAAGCTGACCACCCGCACATCCACCGTGTGCAGCGCCATCTCGCCCAGCGTCTGGCCGACGGAACTGAGACCGGGCACCAGCGTCACGGTGGACAAACGCTCCTGTTCCAACTCGTTTGCCGTATCGTCGTCGGCACCACGAAAATAGCCGCGCAGCAGGTTGTAGCGCTCATCGCGCTGATCCTGGACTACACGGATGACGCGGCGCATGGGCACACCGACCAACGCCAGCGCATGGCTGGCCAGCATGAGGCTCCCTTCAATCGCCTCTGGAACCACTTCAGTGGCGCCGCCTGCTTTGAGTTTTTCCAGGTCACGGTCATCCACTGTGCGGACAATAATCGGCACCGTAGGCGCATGGGTGCGTGTATTGGCCAGCACTTTCAAGGCACTGGCGGTATCCAGGTAAGTGACCACCACGGCGCTGGCCCGTGCCAGACCGGCCGCTATCAAGGCCTGCAGGCGAACCGCATCGCCAAACACCACCGAGTTTCCTGCGGCTGCGGCCTGCCGCACCCGGTCAGGGTCCAGATCCAGCGCGATATAGGGAATGCCTTCGCGTTCCAGCATGCGGCCCAGGTTTTGTCCGCATCGGCCGTAACCGCAAATGATGACGTGCTTGTTGACGTTCATGGATTTGCTGGCAATTGTTGTCATCTGCAGCGACTGTTGCAGCCATTCGCTTGAGACCAGCTTCATCACAATGCGGTTGGAATACAGAATGATGAAAGGCGTGGCCAGCATCGACAAAACCATGCTGGCAAGGATGGGATTCATCAGGGTGGATGGCACCAGCTTGCTGTCTTGCGCCAATGACAGCAGCACAAAGCCAAACTCTCCAGCCTGTGCCAGGTACAGGCCGGTGCGCAGGGATACGCCGGCCGTTGCTCCGAGGGTTCGTGCCAGTGCCGTCACCATGACCAGTTTGAACAGCACAGGCAGCGTCAACAGCATCAGCACCAGCGCCCAGTGATCCACGACCTCGTGCCAGTCCAGCATCATGCCGACGCTGATGAAGAAAAGCCCTAGCAACACATCGTGAAAAGGCCGGATGTCGGTTTCCACCTGGTGTTTGTACTGGGTTTCGGAAATCAGCATGCCGGCGATGAAGGCGCCCAGCGCCAGGCTCAGGCCCGCCAGTTCGGTTAACCAGGCCAGCGCCAGTGTCACCAGCAGCAAATTCAGTACAAACAGCTCTTCGCTCTTGCGCCTCGCCACGATCGTGAGCCACCAGCGCATGACGCGCTGCCCTCCGGTCAGCAACAGGCCCAGCAGCGCGGCTGCTTTCAAGGCGGCAATGCCCAAGGCAATGAACAACTCATCCGCAGGTGAGCCCAAGGCAGGAATCAGCACCAGCAACGGCACCACGGCCAGATCCTGGAACAGCAGTACACCCATCACGCGCTTGCCATGCTCGGAAGCCAGTTCGAGTCGTTCGGCCAGCAGCTTCACCACAATGGCGGTACTGCTCATGGCCATTGCACCCGACAGCGCCAGGGCGGTTTGCCACTGCATGCTCCACAGCGTTGGTGCCACGCCCGCCAAAAAAAGTGAACCCACGGTTATCAGCACCAAGGTGAGCGTCACCTGAAGAAGGCCGAGCCCGAACACGTGGCGGCGCATCGAGCGCAGCTTGGGCAGGTTGAATTCCAGCCCGATCACAAACATCAGGAACACCACGCCGAACTCACCCAGATGGCGCACTCCGTCCGAATTTTTCGCCAACGCCAATGCATGCGGACCAATCACCACGCCGACGGCCAGATAGCCCAGCATGGGCGGCAATTTGAAGGAGCGGCAAATGACCACCCCCAGCACTGCGGCCAGCAGGTATAAAAGGGTCAGTTCAAGCGCACTCATTGGTTGATGGTAGCCGATGAATTTTCAGTGTCCGGGCGTTTTTCCGGCGTACTGACATGGCTGGCTTCCATGGGCGTCGATAGAATGCAGCCATGAGTTTTGATGCCGCGAATATTAATGCCGGGCAGGCCCTGAGCCTTGCCAGGAAGACTTTTGAAATTGAAGCAGCTGCCGTGCTGGATCTGGCGAACCGGATTGGCGACGAGTTTGTCCAGGCTGTCGGGCTGATGGTCGCCTGCCCTGGCCGGGTGGTCGTCATGGGCATGGGTAAAAGCGGACATATTGGTCGCAAGATTGCCTCGACCCTGGCTTCTACCGGAACACCTGCCATGTTTGTACATCCGGCTGAGGCCAGCCATGGTGATCTCGGCATGATCCAGGCGGTTGATGTGGTGCTGGCCATATCCAACAGCGGCGAAAGCGAGGAACTGGTCGCGATTCTCCCGGTGCTCAGCCGCCTGGGCGCAGCCCTTATCGCCATCACTGGCGGCCGTCAATCCACCCTGGCCACACAGGCGCGTATCGTGCTGGACACCAGCGTCACCAGAGAAGCCTGTCCACTGAACCTGGCACCAACGGCCAGTACCATGGCGCAGTTGGCGATGGGCGATGCACTTGCTGTTGCGCTGCTTGATGCGCGCGGTTTTCGGGAAGAGGATTTTGCCCGTTCGCACCCCGGCGGTGCGCTCGGCCGCAAGCTGCTGACCCATGTGAGTGATGTGATGCGTGCCGGCAATGCTGTGCCGCAGGTGCTGCCAGAGACCTCTTTCACAGAACTTATGCGCGAGATGAGCGCCAAGGGTCTGGGTGCCTCTGCTGTGGTCGATGAGCAACAGCATGTATTGGGTATTTTTACCGATGGCGACCTGCGCCGGCTGGTTGAAAAAGG
Source organism: Burkholderiales bacterium (assembly GCA_016000195.1). Taxonomy (GTDB): domain Bacteria; phylum Pseudomonadota; class Gammaproteobacteria; order Burkholderiales; family Burkholderiaceae_C; genus Polaromonas. Next base: position 2,900 of record JAECRO010000064.1, read on the forward strand.
CGTGGATTTGCGCAGCCTGACGGCCGCTGACGTGATGCATGTCCGTCCGCGTACTGTCGGCATCAGCGCTCTTGCCGTCGAAGCGGTGGCGCTGATGGAGCAGCACCAGATCAGCAGCGTTCTGGTGGTTGATGAGGTGGGAGCGCTGTGCGGCGCTCTCAACACCAACGACCTGATGCGCGCCAAGGTCATTTGATATGCCTGCCCTGTTTTCTGCAATGCCAGCACCGTTCCTGAACTTTCCGCCAGAACTGCTGCTACGCGGGCAGGGTATCAAAGTTGCATTTTTTGATGTGGATGGCGTGCTGACCGATGGCGGCCTGTATTTTTCGGAATATCCCGACGGGCATGAACACGCCAAAACACTCAAGGGCTTCAGGTCGTCCGGCGAGATCATCAAACGCTTCAATACACTGGATGGCCATGGGTTGAAGCTGCTGCAAAAGGCGGGTATCACCCCTGTTGTCATCACCGGACGAGACAGTTCTGTACTGCGCGCACGGCTGCAGGCGTTGGGCATTACGCATTCCCACTTTGGTACCGAGGACAAACGCCCTGCTGCCGAACAGACCCTGCAAGCTTTGGGGCTTGACTGGCATGCAGCCGCCGCCATGGGCGATGACTGGCCGGATTTACCCGTCATGAGTCGCTCGGCATTGAGTTGCGCACCTGCCAATGCCCATCTGGAAGTCAGGGCACGAGCCCATCATGTGACACAGGCTTCTGGTGGTCACGGCGCTGCCCGCGAATTTTGCGACTTGCTGCTTGTCGCGAGCGGCCACTATGCCAGCCTGCTACGTGAATACACACAATGATGAGTATTTCGACTGATGGGCGCACAGGCCCTGGCAGTTCATTAATGCCACATAAAAGTAGGTGGCGAAAATTTCTGGCTCTATGGGACCGAACAGCCATTTACATGCCGCTTCTGATGATGGGCACACTGGCGTTGGGAACCTACTGGCTGGTGCGCAACACACCGATTTTCAATGCACCCGAAGGGGCCAAGGAAGTAAGCCATGAGGTGGATTACTTCATGCAGAATTTCACCATTAAAACGTTTGACGACGCCGGCAAGTTAAAAAGTGAAATTGCAGGCACGGAGGCGCGGCATTTCGTTGATACCGACATTCTGGAAATTGATCAGGCCAGGATTCGCAGTATCAACATCAATGGGCAACTGACCACGGCTACCGCCAACCGGGCCTATTCCAATGGAGATGGTTCGGAAGTCCAGTTGACCGGAAATGCACGGGTGGTACGTGAAGCCAGCCGCGATGGACAGGGCAAGGAAACACCCCGGCTGGAATTTCGCGGTGAATTTCTTCATGCCTTTTTGAATGAAGAGCGTGTCCAGTCACATAAACCGGTACTCCTGATTCGGGGCGCAGACCAATTCACGGGTAATGTCTTTACTTACAACAACCTGGACCAGGTGGCAGTACTTACGGGTCGCGTTCGTGGGATATTGATGCCGAAATCACCAGTTCTACCAGCCGTGCCCGGGCCACGTTAAGAAATTTCGTTCTGTACAGTTCCCCGCTGGTTGAAACTCGCGTGAGAAGCTGATGCCAGCAGTCCAAAGTCTAGGATGTGCGCTATGCCCCAACCAGATGGTTTTTATGGCCCTGTCCGCCATTGCCCGTTCGCACGGGAAATCACCCAGCCAGGCGACCAGATGCATAAATTAAGAAACGACTGCGAACAAGTTTTTAACAGACCAATGCAAAAAGACTCCAAAACCGAAATTTTGAAGCCTTTTTTAAGCACTCTTCGAATCAGAGACTGAAGAGGCTATTTTTATGCGGGCCAGTTAGCCTGCAGCGAAAGAGCAGGGCTTAGTAGCCGCCGCGTCCACCACCACCGCCGCCACCGGAGCGTCCACCGCCAGCACCGCCGCCGCCGTACGGGCTACGGAAACCGCCGTCGCTGCCGCCGCCGGAAGAACGGCCGCCGCCGCCGTATCCACCGCCGCCGCCGCCAGCGCCACCACCACCGTACCCACCGCCGCCGCCACCGAAGCCGCCGGTACGTGGAGGACGTGCCTCCATTGGACGGGCTTCATTCACGACAACGCTACGACCGCCCAAAGGCTGACCGTTCATGCCGTTGATAGCTGCTTGCGCTTCTGCATCGCTGGCCATTTCGACAAAGCCAAAGCCTTTGGAGCGACCGGTATCGCGTTCCATCATGACTTTAGCGCTGGTGACAGCGCCGAATTGACCAAAAGATTGTTGCAGATCCTCGTCACGCACCGAGTAAGGCAGGTTGCCGACGTATAGTTTGTTGCCCATGAAGGGACTCCTCTAAAACACAAAGATAAAAGCGATGGGGTCCCGAAAGCACAACAAATCTTAAACGTACCGCTGTAGCGCGCGAAACTGACCGATCACCTAACATGTGCGAATTTTGTATTCACACACGCATATTATGCTCCACTTCCTGAAAGAAAAAACACTTGGTATTTCTACCTAGTATTGGCACGTACCACTCGCAGGTGCGGCACAGCCGCTGTTCAAAGTCATTTGAGGCTGGGGGTTTTGGATTGATGCCTTTATGCCATCGAAAGCACCCAAATAATTTACAGTTAATTACCAGTTGACTTCATGTTCGGGCGTTGCGCCAATGCGGTGGATGGATCGGTCGGCTCCTTCAAACTCTTCTTCCTGGCTCAGGCGAAGTCCGAACGCTAACTTGAGCGCGCCATAAACAGCGAAGCCCATGAGCGCCGCCCATGTGACGCCCATGGCGGTTCCGATGAGTTGCGCGCCAAAGCTCACGCCGCCCAGGCCGCCCAAAGCCTTGCTGCCAAAAATACCCGCAGCAAGTCCGCCCCATGTGCCGCATAGCCCGTGCAGTGGCCAGACGCCCAATACATCGTCTATTTTCCATTTGTTCTGGGTTAGCGTGAACATGACGACAAACACCGCACCCGCCACGCCGCCAACGACCAGCGCACCCAGCGGATGCATCACGTCAGAACCTGCGCACACCGCCACCAGGCCCGCCAGCGGCCCGTTATGCACAAAACCGGGATCGTTCTTGCCAAAGGCCAGCGCGGTCAGCGTACCGCCGACCATGGCCATCAGCGAATTGACCGCGACCAGGCCGGAAATCTTGTCGAGCGTTTGCGCGCTCATCACGTTGAAACCGAACCAGCCCACGATAAGAATCCACGCCCCCAGTGCCAGAAAGGGAATGCTCGACGGTGGATGCGCCGACATCGCGCCATCCTTGCGGTAACGGTTGCTGCGCGCGCCGAGCAGGATCACGGCGGGAAGCGCCAGCCAGCCGCCCAGGGCATGAACCACAATCGAGCCGGCAAAATCATGGAATTCGGCGCCGGTGACGGATTGAATCCAGGCCTGCACGCCAAAATGATGATTCCAGGCGATGCCTTCGAAAAACGGATAGACAAATCCGACGATGATCGCCGTCGCCATCAGTTGGGGATAAAAGCGTGCGCGCTCGGCAATGCCGCCCGAGATAATCGCCGGAATGGCCGCTGCAAACGTCAGTAAAAAGAAAAATCGGACCAGTTTATAGCCATTTTTGGCCGCCAGTTCTTCGGCGCCCACGAAAAAATGAGTGCCATAGGCCACGCCATAGCCGACTGCAAAATAAACCACGGTCGAGACCGAAAAGTCCACCAGGATTTTGACCAGTGCATTGACCTGATTCTTTTTGCGCACGGTGCCCAGCTCCAGAAAGGCAAAGCCGGCATGCATTGCCAGCACCATGATGCCGCCTAACAGGATGAACAAGGCATCTGTGCCCTGTTTTAGTGCTTCCATAACGCTCTTTCTTCAATTAAATGTAATTTATTGGTGCGTTTTCAGGAGATTTCTGAAAATAGCACCAAAATAAAGCAATAAATGCGCCTAAAAATTGGTTTTGGAACCTTGTAGGTGCGAAGCTGTTCGACCTCAGGACGATCTGCTGGCTTCGACGAAACAAGCCGCACCTATAATGCGCACTGTCATTGGGGAGTAGCCGCCCTTCTTTATTGAGAGGGGTTTGCGTCAACAGACTTGTCTGGCCTGCAACAGGTCAACATGGCGCAAACAGCATGAAGCCTGGCGAGACCTTTGACTGCACAGCCTCCCAAACTTTAAAAAGCTTCAGGCCGGGGAAGTTGTGCAGTCATTGGTTTTTAATCCGGCCGGAGCTGTTTTTTCATGGAAGCTTTCCTCGTCTCCACCGGTATCGTCGCCCTCGCCGAAATGGGCGACAAAACCCAACTTCTTGCGCTGGTGCTGGCCGCGCGGTATCAAAGGCCCTGGCCCATCGTCTTCGGCATCCTGACGGCCACCATCGCCAACCATGCCATGGCTGGCGCACTGGGCGCCTGGGTCACGACCTTTTTAAGTCCGCAAACCCTGCGCTGGATTCTGGGCGTTTCCTTTATCGCCATGGCGGTGTGGATGCTGATTCCGGACAAGCTCGATGACGAAGAGAGCGACAAAAAACCGCCCCGCTTTGGCGTCTTTGGCACCACGGTGCTGGTGTTTTTCCTGGCCGAAATGGGCGACAAGACCCAGATCGCGACCGTGATGCTGGCCGCCCGCTACGAGACCTACTACTTCTGGGTCGTGGCCGGCACGACGCTGGGCATGATGCTGGCCAATGCGCCGGTGGTCTGGCTGGGCAGCCGCTTCATGCACCTGATCCCGCTGCGCGTGGTGCATATCGTGTCGGCGCTTGTCTTTGCCGCGCTGGGCCTGATGGCGCTGCTCGTGACTGTGTAGCTTGCTATACTGACAAAGCGCCGATTTGCTCAGCTTGCGGGCGCGTAAAAAGTACCGCTAAAGACGACTCTGCATGAACCCGGACTCGCTTTCAGCGATGCCGGGTTTTCTTTTTTGCTCCATCGTTTTCCTGTCGTGGATCCATCAACAGTGCCTATTGCCCCCCTCCTTGTCGCCGCGCCGGCGTCCATGCACTTTGCCGAAGTCCTGCCATTGCGCAGCGGCGCCTCGATTCGCGCCTATGACCTGAGCTATGAAACCTACGGCCAGCTCAATGCCGACAAGTCCAACGCGGTGCTGATCTGCCATGCGCTGAACGCGTCGCACCATGTGGCCGGCGTTTACCTGGACGAATCCGGCCAGGTCATGAGCAAGTCCGAAGGCTGGTGGGACACCATGATCGGCCCGGACAAGCCGGTCGATACCAACCGCTTTTTTGTCATTGGCGTGAACAATCTCGGTTCGTGCTTCGGCTCGACCGGGCCGATGCAGACCAACCCCGACACGAATGAGGTGTACGGCGCTGATTTCCCGGTCGTCACGGTGCAGGACTGGGTCAACGCGCAGGCCAGGCTGCTCGATGCGCTGGGCATCCAGACGCTGGCCGCTGTCATGGGCGGCAGCCTGGGCGGCATGCAGGCGCTGAGCTGGACGCTGCAATACCCCGGGCGCGTGCGCCATGCGGTGGTGGTGGCCAGCGCGCCCAACCTGACCGCCGAGAACATCGCCTTCAACGAAGTCGCGCGCCGCGCCATCGTCACCGACCCCGACTTTCACGAAGGCCACTTCTACCGGTACGGCGTGCTGCCCAAGCGCGGCCTGCGCATCGCCCGCATGATCGGCCACATCACCTACCTGAGCGACGACGTGATGAATGAGAAGTTTGGCCGCCAGCTGCGCGACGCCGCAGGCATCAAGTTTTCAACCCAGGAGGTTGAGTTCCAGATTGAAAGCTACCTGCGCTACCAGGGCGACAAGTTTGCCGAATACTTCGACGCCAACACCTATTTGCTGATCACCCGGGCGCTCGACTATTTCGACCCGGCCGGTGAATTCGGCGGCGACCTGAGCCGCGCTCTGGCGCAGGCCAGCGCCAAATTCTTGCTGGTCAGCTTCACCACCGACTGGCGCTTTTCCCCGGCGCGCAGCCGCGAAATCGTCAAGGCGCTGCTCGACAACCAGCGCGACGTAAGTTACGCCGAAATCGACGCGCCGCATGGGCATGATGCCTTTTTGCTCGATGACGCACGCTACATGGGCGTAGTACGCTCCTATTTTAAGAGCAAGGTGGCGGTATGAGCGGAACCACTCAACGCAATGGCCAGCCTTCGCCGGACCAGTTGTCGATTGCCCGGCTGGTGCCCCAGGGCTCGCGCGTGCTGGATCTGGGCTGCGGCAACGGCGCACTGCTAGCCTACCTGATCCGGGAGCGCGGCTGCTCGGGCTACGGCGTCGAGATTGACGATGCCAATGTGCAGGCCTGCGTGGCGCGTGGCGTCAACGTGATCCAGTTCAACCTCGAAGACGGCCTGGCGCTGTTCGGCGACAACTCCTTCGATGTGGTGCTGCAGATCGACACGCTGCAGCACCTGCGCAACGCCGAAGTCATGCTGGTTGAGACGGCGCGCGTGGGCCGCATCGGCATCGTCGCCTTCCCCAACTTCGGCCACTGGCCGAACCGGCTGGCCGTGCTGCGCGGGCGCATGCCGGTGACCAAGGTGCTGCCTTACCAGTGGTACGACACGCCCAATATCCGCGTCGGAACGCTGTGCGATTTTGCCGCGCTGGCGAGCCAGAACCGGCTGCGGATTCTTGATTCGTTCGGCCTGCAGGATGGCCAGGAAATCCGCTTCTGGCCCAATGCGCGCGCCAGCCGCGCGGTGTTCAAGCTGCAGCGGGCCTGAGCGGGAAATCCGTCGCCTGATGCGGCCAGAATGCTCTGTTTTTTATAGCTACTTACGCTTATCCAGCCTGCGCAAGAGGCCGATTTGCTTCATAAAATCACCGGGTGGCCGGCTGAATCCGGCTTGATGGCCCATCGGCGTCCCCGTATGCTCGAACCCTTGCCATGAAACCTTCCGACGCCAGCGCCGCCATTCCCTTCATGACCCTCATGGGACGGCTGGCCGAGCGCCTGTTTGGCGGCTGGGTGCGCCAGCTCACGCCGGCCACGCTGCGCGCCGACGCCATGGCCGGCCTGCTGGGCGCGGTGCTGGTGCTGCCGCAAGGCATTGCCTTTGCCACGCTGGCCGGGCTGCCGCCCGAATATGGGCTGTACACCGCCATCGTTCCGTGCATCATCGCCGCGCTGTTCGGCTCCAGCTGGCATGTCATGTCCGGCCCGACCAACGCCAACTCGCTGGCGCTGTTTGCCATGCTTTCGCCGCTGGCCATGGCCTTCAGCCCGATGTACATCCAGCTGGCGCTGGCCGTGACCGTGATGGTCGGCGTGCTGCAGTGGCTGATTGGCGCGCTGCGGCTGGGCGTGCTGGCCAATTTCATCTCGCCCGCCGTGCTGTTTGGCTTCACGTCGGGCGCGGCGCTGCTGATTGCGGTGCATGCGCTGCCGGATTTTCTGGGCCTGGCCGCCGCGCCGGAACACAGCGCGGCGGGCGTGCTGGCGCATGTCTTCACGCAACTGCCGCACGCCAATCCGGCGGCGCTGGCCGTGGCCGGCATCACGCTGGCGGTGGCGCTGGGGCTGCGCCGGTTTCGCCGCAACTGGCCTTACATGCTGATCGGGCTGGCCGTGGCCACGGCGCTGGCGTGGATGTGGAGCCGATGGACAGCGGGCAGCGCCACGCCCTCGTCGGCGCTGCGCACTGTCGGAACCATTGCCACGCCATGGCCGCGCTTTGAGGTGCCGCGCATCAGCTGGGCGCAGGCGTCTGACCTGGTCGGGCTGGCGTTCGCGCTGACCATCGTCGCGCTGGGCCAGGCGATTTCGATTGCCAAGACGGTGGCGCTGCGCTCGGGCCAGCGCATCGACGCCAACCGCGAGTTCCGGGGCCAGGGGCTGTCCAACATCGTTGGCGGATTTTTCTCCAGCTACGTGTCCTGCGGCTCAATGAACCGCTCCATGCCGAACCTGGAGGCCGGCGCCCGCACGCCGCTGTCGTCGGTGTTTTCGGCGCTGCTGCTGCTCGGGCTGGTGGCGGTCAGCGCGCCGGTGCTGGCGCAGATTCCGATGGCCGCGCTGGCGGGGCTGCTGGTGCTGGTGGCGCTGGCCCTGCTTGACCTGAAGCGCTGGCGCCAGCTGTTTGCCCTGAGCCGCAGCGATTTTGCGGTGGCGCTGGCCACGCTGGTGGCCACCGTCACGATCCGGCTGGAGATGGCGATATTGCTTGGCATGCTGCTGTCGCTGATGTCGTTTCTGTACCGCACCTCGCGGCCCGCCATGCGGACCATGGGTTTTGACAGCCGGGGGCTGGACCGGCAGTTCGTGGTGATTGACACGCCAGACGACCCGGACGAACCGCCGCACCAAAACCTGCCCGAATGCCCGCAGCTTAAATTGCTGCGCATGGAGGGCGAGGTCTATTTCGGCGCGACCCAGCATGTGGCCGACATCCTGCACGCGCTGCGCAGCCAGCCGAATCCGCAAAAGCATTTGCTGGTGATGGCCAAGAGCATGAACTTCATCGACCTGGCGGGCGCCGAACTGTGGGCCGCCGAACTCGCCGCGCGCCGGGCGATGGGCGGCAACCTGTACTTTCACCGGCCGCGCCCGGAGGTGATCCGCATGTGGCGCAAGACCGGCTTTACCGACGTGCTCGGGCCGGAGCACCAGTTCCCCGACAAGTTCACCGCCATTTCCCATATTTTCAGCAAGCTCGACCCCGAGATTTGCCGTCATTGCAGCGCCCGGATTTTCTGGGAATGCAAAACCGCGCCCGGCGCCGACGACCCTGCAAACCAGCCCACAACCTGAACCGCCATGCCCCAATTCGCCGCCAACCTGAACTGGCTCTACACCGAGCTGCCTTTTCTGGAGCGCTTTGAAGCCGCCGCGCGCGACGGCTTCAAAGCGGTTGAAATCCTGTCGCCTTATGCCTGGCCGGCGGCCGAACTGAAGGCGCTGCTGACGGCGAACGGCCTGCAGCTCGTGCTGCTCAACACGCCGCCGGGCGGCACGGATGCCGCCAGCATCGAGGCGGCCTGGGCGTCGCCCGACTGCCGGGGCACGGCCTGCCTGCCCGGCCATGAAGCCGAATTCAGCGCCGGATTTTCCCTGGCGCTGGACTATGCGCAGCAACTCGATTGCCCGCGCATCCACGTCATGGCGGGCCTGTTGCCGGATGGCATGGAGCGCGAAGCGGCGCAGGCGACCTACGTCGCCAACCTGCGCCGGGCGGCTGCCCAAGCCTCACTGGCGGGCGTGAATGTGCTGATCGAGCCCATCAACACGCGCGACATTCCGCGCTATTTCCTGAACCGGCAGGACCAGGCGCACGCGATTCTGGACGAAGCCGGCGCGGAAAACCTCACGGTGCAGATGGACCTGTACCACTGCCAGGTGGTCGAGGGCGACCTGGCGACGAAGCTGCGCCGCTACCTGCCGACGGGCCGCGTCGGCCACATCCAGATCGCCGGCGCGCCGGGGCGCAACGAGCCCGACCTGGGCGAAATCAACTACCCGTATCTGTTTGCGCTGCTCGACGAGCTGGGCTATGGCGGCTGGGTGGGGTGTGAATACAAGCCGGTGCGCGGCCTGGCGCCCGGCGCGACTGCAGACGGGCTGGGCTGGCTCGCTGAAGCCAGTCGCGGCATGCCGGCGTTTTAAACCTTAACCCGCGCGGCGAAACGTCAGGTTGATGCGCTGGCGTCCGAGGCGCGCATGCTCGCCGTCGGCCAGCGGCGCCACGCCATGAAACGCCAGCCGCGACGCGCCGCCCCATACGGCCACATCGCCATGCGCCAGCCGCAAGCGCGCGGGGCGGTCGCCGCGCTGCAAACCGCCAAACCAAAAAACCGCCGGCAGGCCCAGCGACACCGAGACGATGGGCGCACTCAGGTCGCTTTCGTCGCGGTCCTGGTGCAGCGACAGGCGCACGCCGGGTTGGTAGCGGTTGATCAGGCAGGCGTCGGGCGCGAAGCCCTCGAAACCCGCCTCGGCCGCCGCCCGCGCGGCCAGATCGGCAAAGCAGGCTGGCATGGGCGGCCAGGGCTGGCCCGAGAGCGGATCGGTTTTCTCGTAACGGTAGCCCGTGCGGCTTGAGGTCCAGCCCAGCGCGCCGCAGTTGCTCATGCCGACCGACATGACGCGCCCGCCGGGCGTCATGAGATGGCGCAAGGGCGCGGCGGCGATGACCTGCCGCGCGGCCTGAAGCAGCGCTTCGGCTTCGCCCAAGGCAAAGCCGCGCAGCAGCACCGCGCCCGGTGCGATGGGTTCGGGCGCGGCATAGGGCGCGGGCGGTTCGTCGAAAAGGCTGCGGGTCAAAAAATGCCTCTATTCCTGGCTGATTTCATGACTGAATAGGCCATTTGCGCAATGAGGGCGGGCGTAAGCTGCTATTAAATTCATAGTTTAATTTGAATCTGACGCCCAATTCCCGCCTGGTTTTGAGTTATTCAGACCTTCCGTTGCCAGTTTCAGTGGTGAAGTGGCCGTTGTATCAGTCAGACGCAGGTTGATTGGCTGTCATCAGCAACTTCGGCCCCACATCCCGTCCAAACAGGTGGGCGCAGATCATTGCCCGTGCGAAATCGGCCCAAGGGGACTTCAGCTTTTTCAGCGCGATGTTGCAGCCCGACTTTTAATTTGGCTGGTAAAAAGATTTTTAGCGCGAAGATGTTTTTTCCCATTTCCGGCGCAGGTTCATCGAACGCGGGGCCGTCGTCCTCCGCGTCGCCGCCGTCTGACAGATCAGCATCGGAAAACTGCAAATCCTGGGTGTCATACAGCCCGTTTTGATGGTCACGCATACGCATGACTTCGTGGAACCCCGAGTTCGACAGCTGTTCGTAACCTATTGATTTTAAAGAAGAAAAACGTGCCATTGCAAATGCCACTTTTTTAAGCATTCTCAATTAAATCAACAACTTACATGCGTGAACTGTCGAACTCGGGAGTCCAGCCCCAAAATGGCTCCAAAATCACCCCGCCACCAACCGCCGCGCATCCTTCAAAAGCAGCAGCAACTGGTCTTCACGCAAGGGCGAAGGCTCAAAACCAAAGCGGCTGTAAAACCGCGCGGCCTCTTCGTCCATCGGGTGCGTCAGCAGGGCGCGGATGCCGGCCTGCTCAGAAATCATCAGCGCCCGCCGGATGGCATCCTTCAACAGCCCGATGCCAACGCCCAGCCTCTGGTCCTGAATCGATACCCCGAGCCGGGCCAGGATCACGACCGGAACCGGGTACTGGCCCATGCCCTTGCGAATGCGCTCCGGCGCCTCCAGCGTGTCCACCTGGCCCACCGTCAGGCTGAAGAATCCGGCGATGCGGTCAGCCTCGGCGGCCACGAAAGTTCTGGCGGAGCCGCTGGACTGGGCTTGCCGGGCGTGGCGAATCAGCCAGTCATTGAGCGCCGGTTTGCCGCAATCAAAATCGTCCAGCTTGTGTCTGGCCTGCAGCGGCTCGGGCGCGCCCAGCGTCACGCGGCATCCCAGGGCGCTTTGCGGGCAAACAAATCACGCAAACCGGCGTTGTCCTTGGGCGGCTGATCCAGCATATCCATCAGCGCACTGTACTGGCTGCCGGAAACCATGAACAGCCGCTGATCAAGCAAGGTCTGCTCGGCGGCGTGGCAGGCGCTGTCGAGAATGAAATCGGTCAATGACTTGTGCGCTGCCTCGGCGGCGCGGCGCAGGATGGCTTCCTGCTGGGGCGTTGCCCTGAGCCCCAGACGGGCAGAACGGGATGCGCGGGCGGCAGAGGGAAGCGTCGTCGATGTCATGGGGATACCTTGAATTCAGGGTAAATGAATTGAATGTTAGTACAAACGACAAACAAATTCAATCCATGGTATCAAGCCGGATTCCCTCCGTGGCGCCCAGCGGATGCCTGCCGCATTCACCTTGAGCCAGAAGCGTCAGGCTTTGAATAGGCCTCGACATGGCTGTCTTTTCGCCAGTAACCGGCACTAACTTTCATGATTCGAGTGAGCAGCACCCCCGATCATGAAAGA
>JAECRO010000065.1 GCA_016000195.1 Burkholderiales bacterium
GTTTAGCAACCTCAGTTTAGTCCAGTGAGAGTTCAAGCCCGACAGGCTCCTAGTTTGAGGTTTTGGGAAAGCGCCAACTCTAGCGCCAAATTCCAGGGCTGCCGCCGTGTTTGATGGAAGGCGACTCATGGACGCTGTCAAGCCTTTTTCAGGGAATTTGCGCTGCTGAGCACACTGTATTCAAATATTTTTGATATGTGTCAATCGTAACCATGCGTCATAGTTGTTTAATATCTCCATTAAATTCAAGTTCGAATTCACGTATATGGAGTAGATGATGCGCACAGACATGTTCCAGCAGGCGCTGGAAGACCTGAACGGTTCGACGGCCGATATCGAGGCTTCAGCCCTGATTTCCACCGATGGTTTGATGATTGCCTCGGCCCTGCCGCACGGCATGGACGAGGACCGCATCGGTGCCATGTCTGCCGCCTTGCTGTCCCTGGGTGAGCGCACCGCCCGCGAACTGGCGCGCGGCACGCTGGCGCGGGTGCTGATTCAGGGCGAGCGCGGCTACGTCATCATGAGCTCGGCGGGTCCCGAGGCGGTGCTGACGGTGCTGGCCAAGTCCAATGCCAAGCTGGGCCTGATCTTTCTGGACATCAAGCGGGCAGCCGAGACGCTGTCCAAACTGATCTAAAGGAGTTGCAATGAGACTTCCCGACATGACCCGGCCGGCCGCAGACGCCGTTGAGTCCCGGCTGACCTACACCGACGGTGCTTCCCGCACGGTCTTTGCCACCGCGGTGGAAGTGCCGTTTCCCGAAGGGCGCCTGATTGTTTCGCGCACCGACCTTGACGGCATCATCACCCATGCCAACGATGCGTTTGTCGAGCTGAGCGGCTGGGTACGCGAAGACCTGATCGGCAAGCCGCACCACATCCTGCGCCACCCCGACATGCCGAAAGTGGCGTTCAAGGATCTCTGGACAACCGTTGCCGATGGCAAGAAATGGCATGGCTACGTCAAGAACCTGCGCAAGGACGGTTCTTATTACTGGGTCTATGCAACGGCGGTTCCCAACATCCGCAATGGAAAAATCGCAGGCTATACCTCGGTGCGCCGCAAGCCCTCACGCACGCGCATTGAAGAGTTGATCCCCGTTTACCGCCAATGGCTGGAGCAGGAGAAGGAAAAAACCGCATCATGACCCTCAATTTTCTGATTGCCCCTGATTTTTCCCCCGAGCGTTTTGCCGGCTGGCACATGCTCAATACACTGCTGCAGCGCCGCTCCGGCATTCACCTTCACCTGCTGACACCGACCAGCCCGGCAGAACAAGCCGTCCTGCTGGCCGAGGGCCAGGCCGACCTGGTGTATGCCAACCCGTTTGACGCGGCCGACATGATCCGCAACCAGGGTTATGTGCCGTTCGCGCGGCCAGCCGAGCGGTTTGACGAGATGGTGGTTGCCACCGGAGCCGAATCCAGTCTGCAAAAGCTGGAGGACATCAAGCCCGGCAGCCGCATTGCGCTGACGGACAACAAGGATGTCAAGCTGATTGGCTTGCGCCTGCTGGAGCCGGCCGACCTGAACGAGTCACTGATCGAGTGGGTTCCGGTTGACAGCTTTCAGGCAGCTGCCCGCCTGACCATCAAGGGCGAGGTGCAGGCCGGGTTTTTTCTGGCCGAGGCCTATGCGTCGCTCACGCGCATGACGCGCAGCCAGCTGCGCGTGCTGGTGGAAAGCCGGATCAGCGACATCTCGCATGTGGTGCTGGCGCACCCGCGCATGGCCGGCGACCTGCCGCGCATCAGCGAAGCCTTGCTGGGCATCGGCCGCGAGCCGGCTGACAGCGACGTGCTTGGCGCACTCGGTATTCCCAAGGGGTTTGAGCCAATGACCCAGGAAGATACCGAGTTCATGATCGACCTGATGGACACGCTTCTTGACTGACGATGCACGCACGGCCGGGCCTGCATCCGGCCTGCGGGCTGCCCGGCTGGCGGTGCGGCGGCACGCAAGATGCCTGCTGGGAAATCCGGCCGATGTCGGCTCGCACATGGCGCGCCTGCATGCTTCGCTGGAACTGGCAGGCGCCGAGCCGGTGCAGGGTGCGCTGGCTGACCTGTTCAGCTGTTTTGGCGCACACGATGAGCCCCTCAAGCGCACGGCCCTGCAGCTCTCGCACGGCCGTCTTTCGGCGCATGCGGCCCGCTGGTTCGAGGCGCAGGTCGCACAGGCGGCATTGCCCGCCATCAATCCCCTGGCGACGCGCTGGAGCGTGCTGGCGCATCCTTCGGCCGATATTTCAACCCGGGCCCGGCGCTGCAGCGTTGACGATTCCCGCATGCTGGCCGGGCAGGCGGTCCTGGCCTTCAAGGCCGATGACAAGCCGGCGCAAAACGAATTCCTGCACCACTGCGTGACCTGTCATGACAACCTGGCCTTCATGCTGGCGCGCCGTGCATTGCTCAAGTCCGGTGCGGCGTTGCCAGGCGACTGGGAAGCTGTCAGTCTGCAACTGGAACAAACCCGGGAGTTGACATGAACGTCGCATTGGCGGGCCTGACGGCCCGGGAGGAAGTGGCGCTAGGCATGCTGGTCGGCAGGTCGCTGCCAGGCTGGCAGTGCAGCGCGGTAACGGCCGGACGCCAGGAGTCCTTTGCGCCGGCAGACCTGTACGTGGTCGATCTGGCAGGCAGGGGCATGGGGCGCTGGACTGAAGCGGCGCAGAGCGAGCTGCTCAATGCCCTTGATGGTGCGCCCGCCGTGCTGGTTGCGCCCGCCTTTGACCAGACCTGGTCGGCGCTCGATGCCCAGCGCATGAAAAGCCAGTCGCTGGTGCTGCTGCACAAGCCCTACGGTACTGAAGACATGCGGGCCGCGCTCAAGCAGGCCGCCGCCGGCCGCGCAACCCCCGTGCAGCCGGCAAGGCCCGTGCCTGTCAGTGCGCGTCCGCCCGCAGCTTTGCCGCTTGTGTCGCCCGCGTCTCAGGTGGCGCCGGCCCCGGTGTCGCTGCCTCGCGTCCTCGTTTCGCCAGTCGTGGCTCCAATGCCCGCTTCAACCCCTGTGGTGCTGGAAGAAGGCAAGATGACTGCCGGCGAATTTCAGGCCCGCCTTGGCACTTTGCCCGGGTCCGAGCCGCAGCTGTTCATGCACATGCTGGCCGAAGCGCTGGCGCTGCGGCATCCGTTCGAAGTGCGGGTGTCGTTCCTTAACAGAATGATCTTTCATCCCGGTGAGCAGTGGGTGGCGAGCAACACGCCCCTGAATGTGCAGGAGCAGCTGCGCCAGGACGACGCGCTTGCGTCAAGCATCGAGATCGATACGATTGACGACAAGGATGCCATGGCGCGGGCGATGCGCCTGGGCATGCCGATGCAGCCGCTCGAACCCTTTCTCTGGGCGCTGGCGCATGAGCTGCCGGACAAAAAAGCCTGACTCGGCCCGCGCGCTTCCTGCCAATTTTAAAAACCCTCTGCTGAACAAATGCCATGACTTTGACTGCATCCGAATGCTTCATGCTGACGCCTGCCGGTGTCTTGCATGCGTTTGCCCATCAAACACCCGACGCAGCCGCAGCCGCCCTGCAGACGTTGCTGACAGGCGAGCGGTCGCTGGATCTGGCCGCCTGGACCGCCGCCGACCCGCTCGCCCCCAGCATCCTGGCTGGCGCTCTGGAAAGCGGCTGGGTCCAGGTGCTGCGCGGCTCCCTTCAGGGACCGGATGCCCGTCTGGATGATTTTCTGCAGCATGTGATTGCCTCGCTGTCGGGCGAGCGCCGTGCAGTGCTGGCCTCCGAAGGGGGGTTTTGCCTGGGCCGCACCGGTGTCGATCAGGACGAGGCCGACATTCTCTGCGCCGCCGCAGCCGACTATTCGGATTTTGCCGCCCGGCAGGCGCGGCGCGGCTGGGATGGCGGCACGCGCTACGTGTCTTTCCACCGCGATCCGGAGTTGTTGCTGCCTGACTATTCCTTCCTGCCATTCTGGGTGGACGGGGCCGGCTACTGGCTGGTCCTCATGGGCGAACCCCTGCTGAACAATCCGGCGCTGGTCGAACTGCTCTGGGGCATCAAACAGGCGGGAACCCGCTTTGTCGCCATCGGTTGACAAACCGCAGCGCGCCGGGTTCTGCATGCGGCGCTTGCTTTTAACGGGGGGTGAATGAAAGCTTCGGAAAAAGGCAAAAAGCCGTTTCAGCTTATGCTTTCAGCCATGAAGCTCCCTGACTATTTCCGCTCTTGCGCCGCGTTTTGCGTGCGGATCGCGCTTGAACCTGAGGGCCTGGTTTGCGAACCCATTCCGGGTCAGCTTGCCAGAGGCGGCCACAAGCTTCAAAAAGCACAGCTTTCGGCGTGCCCCGGCTCTCTGGCATGACGCTGGGCCACAAGCTTCACCCCGACTGGCTGGTGCCCGACTGGCCCGCGCCTGCCGGTGTGCGGGCGCTGTTCACCACCCGTGCCGGCGGTGTGTCGGCAGTGCCTTTTGACCGCATGAATCTGGGCGATCATGTGGGCGACCTGCCCGCATCGGTCGCTGCCAACCGCGCCTTGCTGCAGTCCGCCACCGGAACAGCGCGTGCGGTTTTTCTGCATCAGGTACACGGCGCCAAGGTGCAGATGCTTGAGCCGCTTAGCCCCGACGGTCAGCCTGCCGACGCCTGCGTCACGGCGCATCGCAAGCTGGCCTGCACGATCATGGTGGCCGACTGCCTGCCGGTGCTGCTGACGACGCAGGACGGCCGGGTGGTTGCGGCAGCCCATGCCGGCTGGCGGGGGCTGGCGGGCGGGGGTCATGCCGGCAGGCAGGGCGTTATCGAGTCTGTTTATGAGTCTTTTATGGCTCTTGCGCACGCTGGGCATGCGCAGGCAGCTATTAAAACAATAGCGTGGCTGGGGCCGTGCATCGGGCCTTCGGCTTTTGAGGTGGGCGCAGAAGTCAAGGCTGCTTTTGAATCGGCGCAGCCTGAAGCGGCGCGTTTCTTTGTGCAAATCGGCCCCGGAAAATACCTGGCCAACCTGCCGGGCCTGGCACGTCTGCGGCTGCAGGCGCTGGGCATTGCGCAGGTTTATGGCAACGATGGCAGCGCGCCCTGGTGTACCGTTGGCAATCCCTCAAGATTCTTTTCCCATCGGCGCGATGCCGGCCTCCCGGGCAATGGTTTCGCCACCACCGGGCGCATGGCCGCCAGCATCTGGATCGACGACTGAAACGGCTGCCGCGCCTGCCCGCTGGCCGGCAGAGGCTGTGTGCCGTGCTCGTGCGTCAGCTTCGCGTTTTTTGATGGCCTTGTTGCGCGCCGGCGCCCCCATCAGGTAAACCACCAATGTCACGGGCCCCACGCCATAGAGTACAAGCGTGACCAGCGCTCCCGGGAGGCTTCCATTGCTGCTGGTGGCCTCGGCAACACTCATCATGAGCACCACGTACATCCAGGCGATAACGATCAAATACATAATAAATACACGCCTTCTTGTCAGGATTTCAAAAGTTATTCATAGGATACTGGCATGATGCCCAAGGCGCTTCACTAGACTCTTGAATCATCGAGGAGACACCATGAATTTTGATCCTAAATGGACACAGGCGGCCCAACAAATGCAGGAAACCCTGGGGGCAGGTTTCAAGCAGGCCATGTCGTCCCTCGGCACCGGGACTGCACCCGGTTTTCCTTCAATGGACCTGTCGATGTTCAAAACCCTCGCGCCATCCCAGCCTTCCATCGCGTTCGAGCCGTCCAAATTACTTGAACTTCAGCAGCGCTATATCGCCGGTGCATCGGCGCTCTGGAATCAGGGCCTGCAAGCCAGCGAGGCGGCATCCGGGGCAACCGATCGCCGCTTCTCCGATCCGGCCTGGCAGGCCAGCCCGGTTTCAAAATTCATGACATCGGCCTACCAGCTCAACGCCAGCACCCTGATGAGCCTGGCTGAAGCCGTCGAAAGCGATGCCAAAACCAAAGCCCGCCTGCGTTTCGCGGTCGAGCAGTGGATGGCCGCTTCAGCGCCCAGCAACTTTCTGGCATTGAATGCCGAAGCCCAGAAAAAAGCCATTGAAACCAAAGGCGAAAGCATTGCCAAGGGCCTGGCGAACATGCTGCATGACATGAAGCAGGGTCATGTGTCCATGACCGATGAAAGCATATTTGAAGTCGGAAAAAACGTCGCCACCACCGAAGGCGCCGTGGTGTTTGAAAACGAGTTTTTTCAGCTCCTTGAGTACAAGCCCCTGACGGACAAGGTGTATGAAAAGCCTTTCCTGATGGTTCCGCCGTGCATCAACAAGTTCTACATCCTGGACCTGCAGCCCGAAAATTCCCTGATTCGCTATGCCATCGCCCAGGGTCACAGAACCTTTGTGATCAGCTGGCGCAATCCGGATCAGTCCATGTCTGCAAAAACCTGGGATGACTACATTGAGAACGCGCCCATCAAGGCCATCGAAGTGGTGCAGGAAATCACCGGCGCCGACACCATCAATGCGCTCGGTTTTTGCGTGGGCGGCACGATTTTGGGCACGGCGCTGTCGGTGCTTGCGGCGCGCGGCGAAAAACCGGTTGAAAGCGTCACCCTGCTGACGTCATTGCTGGACTTTAGCGATACCGGCGTCCTGGACATCTTTATCGACGAAACATCGGTCAAGTACCGCGAAGCCGAGATGGGCAAGGGCGGCTTGCTCAAGGGCAAGGATCTGGCCTCCACCTTCAGCTTTCTGCGCCCGAACGATCTGGTCTGGAATTACGTCGTCGGCAACTACCTCAAGGGCGAAACGCCGCCGCCGTTCGACCTGCTCTACTGGAACAGCGATTCGACCAACCTGCCGGGACCGTTTTACGCCTGGTACCTGCGCAACACCTATTTTGAAAACAACCTGGTCAAGCCCGGTAAAACCGTGGTTTGCGGCGAAAAAGTCGATCTCGGCAAGCTCGACATGCCGTGCTACATCTACGGCTCGCGTGAGGATCACATTGTGCCGATTGGCGGTGCGTATGCCTCCACGCAAGTCCTGTCAGGCAAAAAACGCTTCGTGATGGGGGCCTCCGGCCACATTGCAGGCGTCATCAACCCACCGGCCAAAAAGAAACGCAGCTACTGGACCCATGACCAGTTGCCCTCCAGCCGGACAGCCGGTGACAAGTTTCCTGCGGCGCAGGAGGAGTGGCTGAAAGATGCGACCGAGCATGCCGGCAGCTGGTGGCCAGACTGGTCCGACTGGCTGCAGGCCCACGCCGGCAAGCTGGTTGCCGCGCCAAAAACCTACGGCAGCCGCAAATACAAGGCCATCGAGCCCGCGCCCGGGCGCTACGTCAAGGCCAAGGCCTGAAAAGGGCCATTGACAGCCCGGAGTCCTGGACTCAGGTGGACTTCGCTCCTTGATTTATTCAGGTGAAGTTCGCCATCGGGCATTTTCAATTTTTTTACAAGGAGACAACATGGAAGAGATCGTTATCGTTTCAGCCGGCCGGACTGCCGTTGGCAAATTTGGCGGCTCGCTGGCGAAAATACCCGCGACCGAACTGGGCGCTGCCGTGATCAAGGCGGTGCTGGAGCGCTCCGGCTTGAATGCTGAACAGATTGGCGAAGTCATCATGGGCCAGGTGCTGGCTGCGGGCGTTGGCCAGAATCCGGCCCGCCAGTCCGTCATCAAGGCCGGTTTTCCGCATGGCGTACCGGGCCTGACGATCAATGCCGTTTGCGGCTCCGGCTTGAAAGCCGTCATGCTCGCGGCGCAGTCCGTCGCAACCGGCGACAGCGAGATCGTGATTGCCGGCGGCCAGGAAAACATGAGCGCTTCGCCGCATGTGCTGAACGGATCACGCGATGGTCAGCGCATGGGCGACTGGAAAATGGTGGACACCATGATTGTGGACGGCCTGTGGGACGTCTACAACCAGTACCACATGGGCATCACGGCAGAAAACGTGGCCAGGAAGTACAACATCAACCGCGAAGCCCAGGATGCGCTGGCTTTGGCCAGCCAGACCAAGGCTGCTGCGGCGCAGGATGCAGGCAAGTTCAAGGATGAGATCGTCCCGATTTCGATTCCCCGGAAAAATGGTGATCCGGTGGTGTTCTCCGCCGATGAATTCATCAACCGCAAAACCAGCGCCGAAGGCCTGGCAGGCTTGCGTCCCGCGTTTGACAAGGCCGGCGGCGTGACCGCTGGCAATGCCTCCGGCCTGAACGATGGCGCTGCCGCCGTCATGGTCATGACCGCCAAAAAGGCGGCCGCCCTGGGCCTGACGCCGCTGGCGCGCATCGCCAGCTACGCCACCGCCGGGCTGGACCCGGCCTACATGGGCATGGGACCGGTGCCTGCATCGGCCAAGGCATTGCAGCGCGCCGGCTGGAACGCCCAGGATCTGGACCTGCTCGAAATCAATGAAGCCTTTGCGGCGCAGGCCTGCGCGGTGAACCAGCAAATGGGCTGGGACACCAGCAAGGTCAATGTGAACGGCGGCGCAATTGCCATCGGGCATCCGATTGGTGCGTCCGGTTGCCGCATTCTGGTGACGCTCCTGCACGAGATGGTGCGCCGCGATGCCAAAAAAGGCATTGCCAGCCTGTGTATTGGCGGCGGTATGGGGGTTGCCCTCACACTGGAACGCTGAATATCAGGTAAAACGGGTTCTAGCGCCCGCCAGACGGGCCTAAAAAGCTATTAAAGTAATAGCAAAATGCCTTTATAAAAATCCAGCAATTCAAGGAGAAGACTATGAGCAACAAAGTAGCGTATGTAACGGGCGGCATGGGCGGCATCGGAACGGCCATCTGCCAGCGGCTGGCCAAGGATGGTTTCACGGTCATTGCCGGCTGCGGACCCACGCGGGACTTCACCAAGTGGATCGACGAACAAAAAGCACTGGGTTATACCTTTCATGCTTCTGTCGGCAATGTCGGCGATTGGGATTCCACCGTGGCTGCGTTCGACAAGGTCAAGGCAGAGCATGGCCCGGTCAGCGTGCTCGTGAACAACGCGGGCATCACGCGCGATGGCCAGTTCCGCAAGATGAGCAAGGCCGACTGGGATGCCGTGATCTCGACCAACCTCGACAGCATGTTCAATGTGACCAAGCAGGTCATTGAAGGCATGGTCGAAGCCGGTTTTGGTCGCGTCATCAACATCTCGTCGGTGAATGGCCAAAAGGGCCAGTTTGGCCAGGTGAACTACTCCACCGCCAAGGCCGGCCTGCATGGCTTCACCATGGCGCTGGCGCAGGAAGTGGCAAGCAAGGGCGTGACGGTCAACACCGTCAGCCCAGGCTATATCGGCACCGACATGGTCAAGGCGATTCGTCCTGAAGTGCTGGAGAAAATTGTTGCTGGCGTGCCTGCCAAACGCCTGGGCAAGCCGGAAGAAATTGCATCCATCATTTCCTGGATTGCTTCTGATGAAGGCGGTTACGCTACGGGCGCCGACTTTTCGCTGAATGGCGGCCTGCACATGGGCTGAGTGCTTGGTTTGCCAGCTTTCCAAAGAAAAACCCGCTCGCAAGCGGGTTTTTTCTGGTCAATTCAATTCAGTTCAGTTTTTCGCTGCACTGTTTTTGTATTGGTTTTGGTCGCGGCCTGGTAAGTTGTACCGTCCACGGTCATGCCTTGTGCAGAAAACTTGGCTGCGGTTTTTTGGCCTACGCCTTTAATGCGGGCAATGAAGTCATCCCAATTTTTAAACTCGGATTTTTTGCGCTCGGCAACAATCAGCGTGCTGGTGGCAGGACCAACACCTTTTATACCGTCGAGCTCAGCTTCGCTGGCCTTGTTGACGTCAACGGCAGCAAAGGCTGCGCCAAGGGACATGGCGGCGAATAAGGTCAGTAATTTTCTGAACATGAAAATTCCCTTGAAAATCAATTGAGGGGAGCCAGCGTTTCAAGCTGGGCTGATTGCCTGGGAGATTTTTTGCAAGGCCATTCCGGCAGCCTGGAGGCATTCAGTTTTTGGCGTCGTTCAGCCACTGCATGTAAGCGGTCACGCCTGATTGCACGTCTGCAAAAGCATGCAGGCAACCTGCTGCGCGCAGGGCGCTCAAGTCGGCCTGGGTGTAGCTCTGGTACTTGCCGGTGAGCGCCTCGGGAAAACCGATGTAATCAATCATGCCGCCGCGTGCGGCGTCTTCAAGACTCAATGGCGCTTTGCTCCGGCTCTGGCGCAAGGTGTTGACGACGGCAATGGCGACATCATTGAAGGGTTGCGCACGCCCCGTACCCAGGTTGAAAATCCCGGATTTTTCAGGATGATCAAAAAACCAGAGGTTCACAGCCACCACGTCGTCGATAAAGACAAAGTCTCGCATTTGTCCGCCCGGACCGTAGCCGCCATAGTCGCCAAACAGCTTGACCTTGCCATCGGCCTGAAACTGGTTGAACTGGTGAAAGGCCACACTGGCCATGCGGCCCTTGTGTTGTTCGCGCGGGCCATAAACATTGAAATACCGAAAGCCGGCGACTTGCGTTTGCGCATTTTCAAACTGCATGCCAAGTTCGCGCCGCATGTGCTGGTCAAACAGCAGTTTGGAGTAGCCGTAAACATTCAACGGTTTCTCGAATTCCGGGGATTCGCTGAAGGTATCGGAGCCGCCATAAGTAGCGGCTGAAGAGGCATAGAGCAGGCGGGTGTTCTGGCCCTGGCAGGCACGAAACAGATCGCACGACAGCGTGTAGTTGTTGGCCATCATGTACTTTCCGTCCAGCTCCATGGTGTCGCTGCAGGCGCCCTCATGGAACACCGCCTCGACATGTCCGAAAGCGCCTCTCGCAAACTGCGCGTAGAAGTCGTCCGCATCTATATAGTCGGCGATTTTCAAGTCGGCCAGGTTGCGGAATTTGTCGCCCTGGGTCAGGTCATCGACTGCAATGATGTCGTCAATGCCGCGGGCATTGAGTCCCTTGACCAGGTTGCTGCCGATGAAGCCGGCGGCGCCGGTGACTACAATTTTCATGAAAGTTTCTCGGGGTTCGTTACGTTGCTTGTCTCAGGCGGCAGCGAAGAGTTCGCTGTAGTTGACGGTGGCAGTCCCGAACTTGCCCACGACAATGCCGGCGGCACGATTGGCAATCGGTACGGCCTCACGCAAGCGCATGCCGGCTGCGGCCATTGTGGCCAGTGTCGCAATCACGGTATCGCCAGCGCCGGTGACGTCAAACACCTCCCTGGCCACGGTCGGAACATGCAATTCGCCCTCGGCATCAAACAGGGTCATGCCTTCTTCGCTGCGAGTCACCAGTACGGCCTGCAAATTAAGCGCGGCACGCAGGTTATGGGTCTTGGTGCGCAGTTCGGTCTCGTCGCTCCAGAGGCCAATCACCTGTTCAAGTTCAGCCCGGTTCGGCGTGATGACGCTGGCGTTCTTGTAGCGTGCAAAGTCTGACCCCTTGGGATCGACCAGAACCACCTTGCCGGCAGCGCGTGCCTGGGCAATCATGGTCACGATGTGCGCCAGCCCCCCCTTGCCGTAGTCGGAAAACAGCACGGCCTGGTGCTGGGGATATAGTTTTTCAAAGGTCGCGGACTGGGACGCCAGCACTTCGTGTTCGGGCGTATTTTCAAAATCCAGCCGCAGCAGTTGTTGCTGGCGTCCGATCACCCGGAGCTTGACGGTGGTTTTAAGTTTTGCATCACGGCCAAAATAAGGCGTGATGCCGGTCTTCGCAACCAGATTTTCCAGCGTATGGCTGGCTTCATCCTCACCGACCACGCTGAGCAATGAAGCCTGCGCGCCCAGCGTCACGATGTTATAGGCCACGTTGGCGGCGGCTCCAATGCGTTCTTCGGTACGTGTGACACGCACGATGGGAACCGGCGCTTCGGGTGAAATCCGGTCCACCGCACCGTACCAATAGCGATCCAGCATGGCATCTCCGACCACCAGAACACGGGCTGAAGCAATAGTTGTAGGCGTTATTGTCAATTTCATCTTGAGAGGGAAGGCTGGTGAGGAAGGCTGGATTACAGCTCTTCAATGCGGCGCATGGGATAGCTGTCCCAGGCCTGGCAGCCAGGGCAATGCCAGAAGTGCTGGCTTGCTTCAAAGCCGCAAGCGGCGCAGCGGTAACGCATCAGTGGCTTGGTGGCCTGGTCCATGGCGCGCTGTACCAGGGCATGATGGTGTTCATCTTCAAGTTTCTCGCCTGCAATCCATTTGCTGGCAGCCACCAGCGAGACTTCGCGTTCCAGATGTTGCACGTACCATTGGCGTGCGGTTGCCGGGTCTTTTTCAAGCTTGACGATGGCTTCAATCAGGTCAATCGAAGGCGCTTGCGCATAGCTGGCTTTCAGCAGCATCAGCGTGGCTTGCTGGTCACCGCTGCTTTGTGCAATGTTGGCCAGCAGGCCAGCAGCCAGCGGCAAGGCCTGGGGGGCTGCAGTGGTCAGCTTGAGCAGGGTTTGCAAGGCGTCGTGCGCCAGTCCCAGCTGGTTTTGCAGTTTGGCCAGATCAATCAGCGGCCTGGCTGAAGCAGGCGCCATGGCAACGGCTTGAGCCAAGGTGGCGAGTGCCTTTTCGGTATCGCCTGTGGCGGCAGACGCACTGGCCTGCTCGCACAGGTAATGTGCCTGCCGGGTGCTGAAACTGCCGTGGCTGGAGTTGCCCAGCCGGGCCGCAATCTCGGTGGCATTGGCCCAGTCGCGGGATCGTTCGTAAATCGACAGCAGCGCAAGCCGGGCTTCTTCCTCGAACGGGGTGCCTTCGAGTTTTCGCAGAGCCGCTTCGGCGCGGTCCAGCAGCCCGGCTTTCAGAAAGTCGAGCGCCAGCGCATGCTGAGCGCGTTCGCGCTCGCGCTGGGTCAAATCACCGCGCGACATCAAATGCTCATGCACCCGCACGGCGCGCTCGTATTCGCCGCGCCGGCGAAACAGGTTGCCCAGGGCAAAGTGCAACTCGGAGGTGTCTGGGTCGTTCTGGACGGCTTCGATGAAAGCATCAATGGCTTGATCCTGCTGCTCATTGAGCAGGAAGTTCAGGCCTTTGAAATAGGCTTTGGGGGCCTGGCGGTTTTCAATTCGCAGTTGCCGCAAATCCAGCCGGGAGGCCAGCCAGCCGAGCGTGAAGGCGATCGGAAACCCGAGCAGAACCCAGGTGAAGTCAAATTCCATGTTGAAGCGGGATGTGGTTGTTGTCGGCTTCGTCTGGCAAAGATACTGGACCTGAAGGTTGGCCGGTTTTGGATTTTTTCCACCAGCGCGGCATCATGACAAGAATGCCCAGCGACAGTCCGCAGGCGAAGGTGACGAGCACCACCAGCACCAGGGGTGCTTGCCATAATGTGCCGAAAAAGAAATGTACTGCGACCGTTTGCTGGTTATTCAGCGCGAAAGCAAAAAGCGTAAAAAAAATGGCTGCCTTGAGCAGCCACATCAGGTATTTCACTGGCAATCCCCGGAGTGGTCTGGCGATTGTAGCCAGCCCGCCAAGGGAAACCTGAAGACCTTATACGGAATGTGTGACCTTCAGCAACTCGCCGGTTCGGGCATCCACGGCTTCCCGCAATGCCTTGCCCGGTTTGAAATGAGGCACCCGTTTTTCAGGAATCGCCACGCTTTCTCCAGATCGGGGGTTGCGTCCCATGCGGGGTGGCCGCCGGTTAACGGAGAAGCTGCCAAAACCCCTGATTTCGATCCGGTTGCCATGTACCAGCGTGTCGCTCATGGCATCAAGCAGCGTCTTGACGGCATATTCGGCATCGCGGTGTGTCAACTGGCTGAATCGGGCTGCCAGCTCTTCGACTAAATCGCTTCGGGTCATCCGTAATTATCTGTTTGAGGACAGTCCGCATGGGCGGCAAGCCGCGCCATGCGGACTGTCCGGCAAGATTACTTGGACTCGTTGCTGTCCAGCTTGGCGCGCAGCAGGGCGCCCAGGCTGGTCAGGCCGGCGCTTTCGCGCGAAGACTGCTGGCTCAGGGAAGCCATGGCTTCTTGCTGGTCGGCATTGTCCTTGGCCTTGACCGACAGCTGGATGTTGCGGGTCTTGCGGTCCACATTCACCACGACTGCCGACACTTCGTCGCCTTCTTTCAGCACGTTGCGCGCATCTTCAACGCGGTCGCGGCTGATTTCGCTGGCACGCAGGTAGCCAATGATGTCTTCGCCCAGATCGATTTCGGCGCCTTTGGCATCCACGGTCTTGACCTTGCCGGTCACAATCGCGCCCTTGTCGTTGATCGACACAAAGGTGGTGAACGGGTCGGAATCAAGCTGTTTGATGCCCAGGGAGATACGCTCGCGGTCCACATCGACAGCCAGCACAATCGCTTCGACTTCCTGGCCCTTTTTGTAGTTGCGAACGGCGGCTTCACCGGGCTCGTTCCACGACAGGTCAGACAGGTGAACCAGACCGTCGATACCGGCAGCCAGACCCACGAAAACGCCGAAGTCGGTGATCGACTTGATCGGACCCTTGACGCGGTCGCCGCGCTTGGTTTCCACGGCAAATTCCTGCCATGGGTTGGCCTTGCACTGCTTCATGCCC
>JAECRO010000066.1 GCA_016000195.1 Burkholderiales bacterium
GCGCAGGTCCTTGATGCGGCTGTTGTCCAGCACGTAGCTGCGGATCTGGTGGCCCCAGCCCACGTCGGTCTTGGTGTCTTCGAGCTTTTGCTGCGCTTCCTGCTGTTTGCGCAACTCAAAGTCATACAGGCGCGAGCGCAGGCGCTTCCAGGCGACATCGCGGTTGCCGTGCTGCGAGCGGCCTTCCTGGCACTGCACGACGATGCCGGTCGGGAGGTGCGTCAGGCGAACGGCCGAATCGGTCTTGTTGATGTGCTGCCCGCCCGCGCCGCTGGCACGGTAGGTGTCGGTGCGCACGTCCGCCGGGTTGATGTCGATCTCGATTGAGTCGTCAATCTCCGGATAGACGAACACCGAGGCAAACGAGGTGTGGCGCCCGCCCGACGAGTCGAAGGGCGACTTGCGCACCAGCCGATGCACGCCGGTTTCGGTGCGCAGCAGGCCAAAGGCGTATTCGCCTTCGATCTTGATGGTCGCGCCCTTGATGCCGGCGGTGTCGCCAGCGGACTCGTCTTCAATCGTGGTCTTGAAACCCTTGCGCTCGGCGTATTTCAGGTACTGGCGCAGCAGCATGCTGGCCCAGTCGCAGGCTTCGGTGCCGCCGGCGCCGGCCTGGATGTCGAGGAAGCAATTGAGCGGGTCGGCCGGGTTGTTGAACATCCGGCGGAATTCCATCTTTTCAACCTCTGCGGCAACCTTGGCGGCTTCGCCTTCGATGGCGCGCATGCCGGCCTCGTCGTTGTCGTCCTTTGACATGTCAAACAACTCGGCGTTGTCCGACAGTTCCTGCTCAAGCCGGTCCAGGATGAGCACCACGTCTTCGAGCGATTTTTTCTCGCGGCCGAGTTCCTGCGCGCGCTTGGGGTTGTCCCAGACCTTCGGGTCTTCGAGCGCGGCGGTGACTTCGTTCAGTTTTCGGGCTTTGGCAGGGTAGTCAAAGATACCCCCTGAGCTCATTCACCCGGTTGCTGAGGTCTTGAATCTGATTGGAAATGATGTTGATGTGTTCTGCGTCCATGAGAGAAGTCCTGTAATTGGCTGAATTCAATCGGCTATTTTCTCATGCCCATGCAGGCCTGCCAGGTTCCAGGGAACTCAGGGAAGGACGGGGCGCATTACAGCGACACTGCACCGGGTTCGGCCAGGGGCAGCGTCACCCTGAAGTTCGCGCCCCGGCCCTCATGGCTCAGCAGGTCCAGCGTGCCGCCATGCGCCTCGACCAGTTGCCGGCTGATGTACAGGCCCAGGCCGAAACCGGTTTGGCCCGTGTCAGCGGGGCCGCGCTCGAACTGCTCGAAGATGCGTTTCTGGTCCTGCTCGGGAATGCCCTTGCCCTGGTCGCGGACCTCGATCCGGGCGCTGCCCGGCAGGCGGCTCAGGCTGATGTCCACCGGTTTTTTTGCGCTGTAACGCAAGGCGTTGCTCAGCAGGTTGACGATGACCTGCTCGATGCGGAATTCGTCCCATTGGCCCAGAATCGGCTCCCCGGCATGCACGGCGATGCTGGAGCCCGCGGCGGCCGCCTGGCTGGACAACTGGCCCGCGGCGCGTTTCACCACGATGCAAAGGTCGGTCAGGCGCGGCCGGATCAACAGCCGGTTGTTGCGAATGCGCGAGGCATCGAGAATGTCATCGATCAGCTCCACCATGCTCTGGATCTGGTGCTGGTCGCGGGCAAAAATCTGCTCCAGGCCGGCCTTGTCGAACATCGCCATGTTGCCGCGTTCGAGTTCGAGCTTGCGCAGCTGCGTTTCCAGAAACAGCGTGTTCAGCGGCGTCAGCAACTCGTGTCCGACGACGGACATGAACTCGTCGCGCAGCCGCACGGCTTTTTGCAGTTCCTGCTGGGCTGCCTGCAACTGCGCCAGCAGTGTTTCCTGCTCCTTGCGGCTTTTCTCCAGCGCCGCCACCTGACGACGGGTTTCAAGGCGCTGCCGGTAAAGCTCGACAAACACATTGACCTTGGACTGCACCGCCTGCACATCGAGCGGCTTGTACAAAAAATCGACCGCGCCGGTTTCATAGCCCTTGAAGGCGTAGTTGGATTCCTTGCCCGCCGCCGTCACGAACACGATGGGAATGTGCCGCGTCTTTTCCGTGCCGCGCATCAATTCGGCCAGCTCAAAGCCGTTCATGCCGGGCATCTGAACGTCGAGAATGGCCAGTGCGAACTCATGCTCAAGCAGCAGGGCCAGCGCTTCCTCGCCACTTGATGCCTGAAAAACCGTGCGGCCTTCCGCTCGAATGACCGCTTGCAGCGCCAGCAGGTTGTCGGACAGGTCGTCCACGATCAGTAGGTTGACGTTGTTGTCATTCAGCATGAGTTTTTTCCCATTTCCAGCAGCAGGCTGCGGATGCTTTTCAAATCAAGAATCAAGTCGGGTTGGCGTTGGCGGATGGCCGCCTCCGGCATGGTGGGCATCTGGGCCTCGGCCGGATCCTGCACCACGGCAAGGCCGCCTTGCTGCCCGATTTTAGCCAGGCCCGCAGCGCCGTCCGCGTTGGCGCCCGTGAGCAAAATTCCGGCCAGATGCGCGCCATAGGCGTCGGCCGCCGACTCCATCAACACGTCAATCGAGGGGCGTGAAAAGTTCACCGGCGCTTCACTGCTCAAGGAAAAGGAATGCTCTTTTTCGATCAGCAAGTGGTAGCCCGGCGGTGCGAAATACAGCGTTCCCGGCGCCAGGCTTTCCTTGTCTGCCGCCTCCCGCACTTCCATCAGGGTGTGGTTCCGGAAGATTTCCGCCAGCTGGCTGTCGCGGTCTTCGGCCAGGTGAAGCACCACCACGACAGGCAGGCCAAAGCTCGCCGGCAGGCCTGACAGCAGCTTCAGCAGGGCATCCACGCCGCCGGCCGAAGCGCCAATCACGACCGCCTGGATACGCTGCCTTTTCACCATGGCCCGCGCGTTCATCAGGGCCGCCCGGGCAGCTTGCGAAATATCCGCTCGGCCCGCGCCAGCGGCTCAAAATGGGTGACATAGCTTGAAAAAGCTATGCTTTCCTTGCTGCCCAGGCACAGGAAGCCGCGATGCCCCAGGGATTCATGAAACAGCCCGAGGGCGCGGTCCTGCAGCTTTTTATTGAAGTAGATCAGCACATTGCGGCACAGCACCAGCTGGGTTTCCGAAAACACGCTGTCAGTGGCCAGGCTGTGATCGGCAAAGGTGATGTTCTCGCGCAGCGACTTGTCGAAGATGGCCGCATCGTAGGCGGCGGTGTAATAGTCGGCAAATGCCTGCCTGCCGCCCGACTGCTGGTAATTGGCGGTGTAGCCCCGGATGCTGCCCAGGGGAAAGATGCCTTGGCGCGCCTTGTCCAGGGACGCGGGGTTGATGTCGGTGGCATAAATCAGCGAGCGCTCCAAGAGGCCTTCTTCCCTGAGCAGGATGGCCAGGGAATAAACCTCTTCCCCGGTGCTGCAGCCGGCAATCCATACCTTGATGGAGGCATAGGTTCGCAGGTAAGGCGTCACCTGCTGGCGCAAGGCCAGAAAAAAACCGGGGTCGCGGAACATTTCGCTGACCGGAATCGTCAGGTACTGCAGCACCTGCTGAAACATCCCCGGGTCATGCAGCACCCGGGACTGCAGCTCGGCGATGGTCGGGCAGTCCAATTGCGTCAGCGCATACAGCACCCGGCGTTTTTGGGACGCGCCTGAATAGTCCCGGAAGTCGTAGCTGTACCTGAGGTAAATCGCCTCCATCAGCAGCTGCAGATCGATGTCGGTACTGCTCGCTGCCGCCTCAGGGTCCGGTGTTGTGTGCGTCTTTTTCGGCATGGCTCAGATGCGTTCCAGGGCCGGCATCCAGACCCGCAGCAGCGAAAACAGCCGGTCAAGGTCAATCGGCTTGGCCAGGTAGTCGTTGGCGCCGGCCGCCAGGCACTGCTCCTGGTCGTCCTTCATGGCTTTGGCCGTGACGGCAATGATGGGCAGCTTCTGGAAACGCGGGTTCTGCCGGATGCGCCGCGTGGCTTCCAGGCCGTCCATGCCCGGCATCATGATGTCCATCAGCACCAGGTCGATGTCGCTGACCTCGTCGAGCTTGCTGATGGCCTCGAAGCCGTTGCGGCCAATTTCCACCATCAGCCCTTTGTGTTCCAGCGCACTCGTCAGCGCAAAAATGTTGCGCACGTCGTCATCGACCAGCAGGACTTTTCGGCCTTCAAACACCCGGTCGCGGCTGCGGGCGGTTTTCAGCATGGTCTGCCGCTCGGCCGACAGGTTGGCCTCCACCTGGTGCAAAAACAGCGTGACTTCATCGAGCAGGCGTTCCGGCGAACGCGCGCCCTTGATGATGATGGAGTGCGAATACTTCAGCAGGTCGGCCTCTTCGGCGCGGCTCAGGCTGCGGCCGGTATAGACGATGACCGGCGGAAACGAGCAGGTCTCGCCCGCCGACATGCGCCTGAGCAGCTCACCGCCCTGCATGTCGGGCAGTTTCAGGTCAACGATCATGCAGTCGAAGATCGTGCTGGACAGCCGCGCCAGCGCCTCGGAGCCGGTTTCCACCGCCGTGATTTCCACGTCGCTTTCGCCAATCAGCTGGATCACGCTCTCGCGCTGCCTGGCATCGTCCTCGACCAGCAGGACGCGCTTGAGCTTTTGTGTCAGCTTGTCTTCGAGCTTCCTGAAGACATCGCGCAGCTGTTCGCGCGTGGTGGGCTTGATGGCGTAACCCACGGCGCCCAGTTGCAGGGCGGCTTCCTTGCGGTCGTGGCCTGACACGACATGGACGGGAATGTGGCGCGTTGCCGGGCTTTCCTTGAGCCGCTGCAGCACGGAGAGTCCCGAGCGGTCGGGCAGCCCCATGTCGAGCAGGATGGCATCGGGAATGAATTGCGCCGCCAGCGCAAAGCCGTCCTCGGCGCTGTGGGCGACGATGCAGCTGAAGTTGAGTTCATGCGCCAGGTCGTAAAGAATGCGCGCGAACACGGCTTCATCCTCGATGACCAGCACGGCGCGGCCGCTGCTGCGCGCATGGCGGTCATCGTCAAAGGCCGGGACGGCTGGTCGGGCTGGCGCAGGTTCGGCTTCCCCGGGTAGCGCTGGCGCTGCCTGCTGCCGGAACGCCGGCGCTTCGGACGCGGGTGGCTCGGCCGCCTGGCTTGCGGGCCCGCCCAGGGCGGCAGGCAAAAACAGGGTGAAGGTGCTGCCCTGGCCGGGCGCGCTTTGAACCGAAATCGAGCCGCCCAGCAGGGCGCTCAGGTCGCGCGAGATCGACAGCCCCAGGCCGGTGCCGCCGTAGCGCCGGCTGGTGGTGCCGTCCGCCTGGCGGAAGGCTTCAAAAATAATGGCTTGCTGGTCCTGCCGGATGCCAATGCCCGAGTCCTGCACGGCCAGCGCGACGCCGCCGTCCGGCCGGGGCGACACCGCCAGGCGGACGGCGCCGCTTTCGGTGAACTTGATGGCGTTGGACAGCAGGTTTTTCAGAATCTGCTCGACCCGCTGGCGGTCGGTCAGCACGGCGGCGGGCGCATCCGGTTCAATCCGCACCTCGAAGCTCAGTTTTTTCTGCTGCGCCAGCGGCTCAAACGTGCTTTTGAGCGAATCCACCAGCCTGGCCAGCGTCAGGTGCTCGGGCACCAGTTCGAGCTTGCCGGCTTCGACCTTGGAAATGTCGAGGATGTCGTTGATCAGGTCCAGCAGGTCATTGCCGGACGCGTAGATCGACTGGGCAAACCGGACCTGTTCCTGGCTCAGGTTGCCTTTCGGGTTTTCCGACAGCAGCTTGGCCAGGATCAGCGAGCTGTTCAGCGGCGTGCGCAGCTCATGCGACATGTTGGCCAGGAACTCGGACTTGTAGCGGCTGGCGCGGGCCAGTTCTGCGGCGCGTGTTTCAAGAGCCGTTTGGACATCGTGCAGGGCCGCGTTTTTATGGTCCAGCAACAGCGCCTGCCCGGCCAGCTGCTCATTGGTCTGCTCCAGTTCGGCCTGCTGGTTTTCCAGGCTCACCTGGTATTCCTTGAGCACCCGGGATTTTTCTTCCAGTTCTTCGTTGGCGGTGCGCAGTTCTTCCTGCTGTGCCTGAAGGTCTTCATTGAGCCGCTGGGTTTCCGCCAGCACGTCCTGGAGTTGCCGGCGGTAGAGTGCCGCGTGAATGGAATTGCCGATGTTGTTGGCGATCATGTTGACGAATTCCAGGTCGCGCGGCCCTAGTGGCCGCAAAAACCCCAGCTCGACCACGCCGTTGACCTGTCCGTCGTTGTGCACCGGCACCACCAGCACATGCCGGGCGGAGCCCTGGCCCAGGCCCGAGGTGATTTTCAGGTAGCTGGCGGGCAGGTTGTCGAGTTGCAGCACCCGGTTTTCAAGGGCCGCCTGGCCGACCAGGCCTTCGGCAAGGTAGAAAGCTTGCCCGGTGCTTTCGTCTTTCTGGCTGAAGCCATAGGCGGCGACGCGGCGCAAATTGCCGTTGTCTTCCTTCACATACAGGGCCGCCACGGCCACGTCAAGATAGCGCGCCACGAATTCGAGCACGCTGCGGCCCAGCGATTCAAGGGCCTGCTGGCCAATGGTGTGCTCGGCCAGTTGCCGCTGGCCGGTGCGCAGCCAGAGCTGCTGCTCCAGCAGCAGTGCCGTGGCGGCTTTTTGCTGTTCCGCCTCGGCGTAGATGTCGGACAGGCGCATCAGTTCGCGCCGACCCCTCAGCGCCAGCAGGCCGCTCAGCCCCAGGCTGAACAGCAAGTAAGCCGCCATGCCCCAGAACGTGGTGCTCCTGGCCTGCTCGTTGCGCTGAAGCAGCAGGCGCTCTTCGATGCCGATGAACTCGGAGAACTCGCGCCGGATTTCGTTCGTCAGGCTTCTTCCCCCGGCGGAGCGAACCGGCTCCTGGTAATTGAGGTCTTTGCGGCGCAGGTCAACAATGGCTTGCGCAAACTCGTTCCACTGCGTCTGCAGCGCGCCGATGCGCCTGAGGCGGCTGACCTGTTCGCGGTTGCCCTTGACCAGTTCGCTCAGCGAGACCGTTTCGGCGGCGATGCGCGGCTTGCCGATTTCAAAAGGCTGCAGCAGGGCTTCCTCGCCAGTGACCAGGTAGCCGTACATGCTGGTTTCCATGTCGGCGCCCAGCTTGCCGATCTGGTTGGCGTTGCTGATGGCCCGCTCTGTCTGCTCGACCCCGCCCAAGGCGGACAGCAGGTAAAAGATCAGGCCGACAAACACAGCGGCGCTCAGTGCGCCAACGCCCAGCGGCAGGCTGATGTTGCGCGTCAGGATGCTGCGGATATTTTCCTGGGGAAGGTAAGCTGGCCCGGTGTTCATGGTTTCTGGCGCCAGGCGCTGCGTAAAAGTCAAAGGCTTGAGTGTGCGCCTTAAATGCCGGGAACCGGGCGGCTGGCGTCATCCGTTCAGGAAATCCTCGATCAGCCGGGCCAGCGCTTCGGGCTGGTCATGGTGCAGCATGTGGCCGGCATCCTGGATGACGGCCACCCGCGCATCGGGTACCTGCTTGAGCCGTTCATGGTATTCGGCCAGCGAGTATTTGCCTTTCCACCACAGACCCATCGAGTCGCCGGACGCTTCCACCGCCAGCACCGGCGCACTGATGCGCTGGTGAATTTCCTGTACCTCATCAACCCGGTAGAGCTGCGCGCTGGCGATCTTGTGCGCCGGGTTGCCCAGAATCCGCCATTTTCCTGAGGCATCCGGCCTGGCCCAGTGAGCGGCCAGCCAGTGGGCCTTGTCCGGTGTCAGCCGGGGGTTGGTCTTCATCAGGCGCCTGGCGACGCCCGCCTGATCGTCATAGCTCTTCAGCGCCAGCTTGCCTTGTTCCAGGCTTTTCAGCCCGTCCATCCACTGAGCCAACCGGCCGGGCGCCTGGCTGGGCCGGCTGGCCGGCATGCCGAAGCCTTCCAGGTTGACCAGTCTGCGGATGCGCGCCGGGCGCACGCCACCGTACAGCATGGCGACATTGCCGCCCATGCTGTGGCCGACCAGATCGACCGCCTGGCCGGGCGCGTAGTGGTCGAGCACAAAGTCCAGGTCGGCCAGGTAATCGGCAAACCAGTAGCTGTCGGCCCGATAGCCTGCGGGCGACAGGCCGGTTTGCCCGAAGCCGCGCCAGTCGGGCGCGATGAGGGTCCGGCCCGCCGCAAACGCGTCGGAAAAGGCGTCCACCATGAACTGCCAGGACGCCGCCACATCCATCCAGCCGTGCACCAGCACCAGCGGCGGCAGGGCGGATGGGGCTGGGCCTGGCTGGCCGTTCCAGATCTGGACGTGGTAGTCGAGTCCGCGAACAGGGACAAACTCGCTGCGGAAAAGTCGGTTTTCTTTGTACATTGGACTTCCATCATAAGGAAGCGCGGCCCAAGGCGCAGTCAGGACCGCGACAATCCAGGCCCGCCAGGCAGCGGCTGGGCGAAAGCCTGGGCAGCCAGTCGAATGCTATCTAATTGATAGCTGTATGTGCAGGTGCAGCAAGCGCTGGAGCTTGATTTGATCAAAAATTATCGGCGAAACAGCGGATCCCCGGCCGGCGGGAATGAAAAAAGCACCCGAAGGTGCTTTTTTCATTCGCCAGCCAGGCTGGTATTAACGCGGAGCCGGTTCAGCAACATAGATTTCGACGCGGCGGTTTTTGGCGCGTCCTTGTACCGAGCTGTTGTCGGCAATCGGCTCGCGCGAACCGCGGCCATCGGTGGCAATGCGTTGCGCTGCCACGCCACGGCCGACCAGGTAATCGCGGGCCGCATTGGCGCGGTCCACCGACAGCGGGTTGTTGATGGAGTCTGAGCCGGTGCTGTCGGTGTGGCCAATGATGGACACCGTGGTGATCGGGTTCTGGTTCAGGCTGGTCGCAAAGTGCGTCAGCACCGGCGCAAAGTTGGACTTGATGGCCGAGCGGCCCACGTCAAATGACACGTCGCTCGGAATGTCCAGCTTCAGGCGGTTGTCCTGGGTCTGGCTGACCGCCACGCCGGTGCCGGCCGTGGCCCGTTCCATGGCGATTTTCTGGTCCTGCATTTTCTTTGACCAGATGTAGCCGCCGCCCGCACCCAGCGCACCGCCCAGCACCGCGCCGGTTGCCGCGCCCTTGGAGCCGTTGGTCGCCGCGCCCAGCACCGCACCCGCCAGCGCGCCGATGCCCGCGCCCTTGGCCGTGCCCTGCTGGGTTTCGCTCATGTTGGCGCAACCCGACAGGCCGGCCATCGCCAGTGCGGCGCAGGTGATGGTGGTGGTGAATACTTTTCTCATGGAAGACTCCTCGAATGAATTGACTTGTTGGAAAAGCGCATTAGAGCGCCAGTAGGTGAATGCTAAACATTTCATTCGTATTAAGTTGTAAGACAAAAGCGCAAATTCAAAGCCGGTGCAAGCGGTATTTGCTGCCCTTAAACTACCGTTTTCAACGGTTTTTCCTGCAGTGATCCGCTACAAGCCGCTGCGGCCATTTCCTTTCCTTTTCTTTCCTTTCCCCTACCCACAACTCCTCATTTCCATGAATCAAGTTCAACTCGGCTCCAGCGATCTGCGGGTCACGCCTGTTTGCCTGGGCACCATGACGTTCGGCGAACAGGTCGATGAAGCCACGTCCCACGCCATCCTGGACCGCTCGCTGGAGCGCGGCATCAATTTTCTGGACACGGCCGAAATGTATGCCGTGCCGGCGCGCGCCGAAACCTTTGGCGCGACCGAGAGCATCATCGGCAACTGGCTGGCCCGCGACAACGGCTTGACCCCCACACAGCTGGCGCTGGCGTTTTGCTACACCCAGTGGCAGGTGGCCAGCACCATCATCGGCGTCACGTCGGTGGCGCAGCTTGATGAAGACCTGGATGCTTATGGCACGACGCTGGATGCCGGCGTGCTGGAAGCCTTTGACAAGATTCGCTGGGAAATCCGCGACCCGGCGCTGTAAAAGCCGTGCCTGTGCAGAAGAAACCCCATGGCTAAAAAAGACCATCTGTCCGAAACGCCGGCGACGCAGCTGCGCAAAGCGAACAAGGTGGCGTTCACCGAACATCCGTATGAGTACCTGGAGCACGGCGGCGCCCAGCACAGCGCGTGCGGCTAGCCCCGCAGGTATGCGTCACGCTGCTCGGTGCAAAATCGGTGCAGTGCGCATTGACCGAATAACAAAAACAAGGAAGCCTGATGAACTACGCCTACCCAATCGGCGCCACGCTGCTGGCCTATTTGCTGGGCTCGCTGTCGTTCGCCGTCATCGTCAGCAAGGTTTTCGGCCTGAATGACCCGCGCAGCTACGGCAGCAAGAATCCCGGCGCGACCAACGTGCTGCGTTCGGGCAGCAAGGCGGCGGCGGTGGCTACGCTGCTGCTCGATGGCCTGAAAGGCTGGCTGCCGGTGGTGCTGGTGAAATGGTTTGGCGGCGACTATGGGCTGGGTGACGGCACCGTGGCGGCGGTGGGCCTGGCGGCCTTTGTCGGCCACCTGTACCCGGTGTTTTTCCAGTTCAAGGGCGGCAAGGGCGTGGCCACGGCGGCCGGCGTGCTGCTGGGCGTCAGCTGGGTGCTGGGCGTGGCCACGCTGGCAACCTTCGGGATCGTGGTGTTTTTCTCGCGCTATGTGTCGCTCGCGTCGATGCTTGCTGCCGTGTTCGCGCCGTTTTTCTACCTGCTGGGCGACCGGGCGGCCTGGAATGTCGATAAAAACATCGTGCTGGCGCTGGTGTTCATCAGCGCGCTGCTGGTCTATCGCCACCGCGAGAACATCAACAAGCTGCTCAAGGGCACCGAGTCCCGGCTTGGCGCCTCAAAACAGGCCGGGAAAAAATCCGGTCAGTAGCGCTTGTCCAGCGTCATCAGGCTGTTGTCGCGCTTCATCTGAAAGCGCGACAGGAAACTGTTGCCCAGCAGCACAAAGGGCATCGGCTGCGGTGTCACCACGGCATCCACGCCATACACCTCGACATCGCCCACGCGCACCGAGTCGAGCTTGAGGCGATAGCCCTGGATCGCCCCATTGGCAGTGCTGATCTGCACCGCCTGACCATTCCTGTAGTTGATGCCCGCGCGCTCGGCATCCTGCGTGCTCATGCCGATGCCGGTGGCGCCGGTATCGACCATGAACTGCACGGCGCGGCCGTTGATCTGTCCGGGCGTCATGAAGTGGCCGCCGCTGCTTTCAGTCAGCACGATGCGGCTGCCGCGCCCGCTGGCGCCGCCCAGGCTCACGGGCGCTTCGCCGACCCGCAGCGTCTGGCGCTTGCCCGACTGCTCGACGACCGCCTGGTCGCCCGAGGTGGAAATCACCTTGACGCCCTGATGCGTTTCGCCGGCGGCAACGGTTTTGGGCGCCGTGCCATTGACCACCAGCAGCGCCTTGCTGCCCAGCATGCCGGCCAGCGCGACACTTTCGGCCTGCGCGCCAGCCGGAAGCCACCCGAGAACCGCCAGCAAGAAGGCGGCAAAAAGGCCAAGGGAGTTCATTGCCAGCAATACGCAAAGGGATCAACGTGGCGGCAGTTCCCTACCAGCCGGGGCCGCGGAACCGGCTTTGCCGGGCCGCAGGCGCAGCGGCCCCCTCGGGGGGCAGCGAACCACGCGTAGCGGGGAGCGTGGGGGCGCATTCAGTCGCGGAAGTTGTCGAAACTCAGCGGCAAATCCTTGATCTCGGCGCGGATCAGGGCCATGGCGGCCTGCAGGTCGTCGCGCTTGGCGCCGGTCACGCGCACCTTGCCTTCCTGGATGGCGGCCTGCACCTTCATCTTGTTGCCCTTGATGAGCTGCTGGATTTTCTTGGCTTCTTCGGTTTCAATGCCGTCGCGCACCTTGGTGATCTGCTTGACCTTGTCGCCGCCGATTTTCTCGACCTTGCCGATGTCCAGGAAACGCACATCGACGCCGGCCTTGGTGAGCTTGTTGCGCAAAATATCGTGGATCTGCTCGATCTGGAAGTCGCCGTCGCCGATCAGGATGATCTCCTTGTCTTTTTCCTTCAGCTCGGCCGAGGCGGCCGTGCCCTTGAAGTCAAAGCGGGTGCCGATTTCCTTGGCGGTGTTTTCCACGGCGTTTTTGACCTTGACCAGGTCGGTTTCAAGCACGGTATCGAAGGAGGGCATGGTTTGGATTTCCAGAAAATGGGGTAACGCGAGGGTGCGACAATCTTGGGATGTTAGTCGAGAAAAACGTCCCCCTCCAGTCTTGCAACACCTTCGGCATCGTCGCCAAGGCGCTTTCCCTGGTGCGCATCACGAGCGAAGCCGATATTGCCGCCGTGCTGCAAGACCCCGCCTTGCAGGCGCTGCCGAAGTTTATTTTGGGCGGCGGCAGCAACATCGTGCTGACCGGCGATGTCAAGCCGCTGGTGCTCAAGGTCGAGATCATGGGCAAGCGCCTGGCCGGTGAAACCGCCAGGGACTGGATCGTCGAGGCCGGCGCCGGCGAAAGCTGGCACGAGCTGGTCAGCTGGACGCTGCAAAACGGTTTCCCCGGCCTGGAAAACCTGGCGCTGATTCCCGGCACGGTCGGCGCCTCACCGGTGCAGAACATCGGCGCCTACGGCGTCGAGCTGCAGGACCGCTTCGACTCACTCGACGCCGTGGACCTGACAACCGGCCAGCCCTTCACCCTCAATGCCGCGCAATGCGCCTTCGGCTACCGCGATTCGGTGTTCAAGCACGCCAGTTCAGGCGCAGCGGGTTTCGGCCTGGCCGGCAAGGCCCTTATCACCCGCGTGCGCTTCTTGCTGCCCAAGGCCTGGAAACCCGTGCTGGGTTATGCGGATATTGATAAAAAGATGCTTTTGCGCAAGGTGGACGTGCCTGATGCGCTACAAATTTATGAGTGGATTTGCGAAATTCGCCGGGCCAAGCTGCCCGACCCGAAAGTCATCGGCAACGCCGGCAGCTTCTTCAAGAACCCGACCGTCTCGCCCGAGCAGTGCGCGGACATCATCCAGCGCGACCCGAAAATCGTCTATTACCAGCTGGCCGACGGCTCGGTCAAGCTGGCGGCCGGCTGGCTGATCGACGCCTGCGGCTGGAAGGGCAAGTCCATCGGCAATGCCGGCGTGTACGACAAGCAGGCGCTGGTGCTCGTCAACCGGGGCGGCAGCGCCAACCCGGTGACGGGCGGCGAAGTGATGACGCTGGCCAAGGCAATCCAGACCAGCGTCTATGAACGCTTCGGGCTGCGGCTGGAGCCCGAGCCGGTGGTGGTTTGAACTGCGCTTTGCAGTGAAATTGCTATATATTTAGTAGCTGCTTATGCATATGTGCATTGGGATTGAGGCCAATTTAGCGCATGAAAACTGGGTTTGACATCTAGCAGGCCAGCAGGCCAGCAGGTCTGTTGGAAGAAAGGGTTAAGTTCCGGTTTTCGCATTGACGTAGAAAACAGGATTCGTATTTTCCCGCTTGAAATAGTGTGAAACGGACTTGCCCAAATACTTGGCCCTCAGTTTTTCGCTTGCCAAGCCGCCAGTGAACTCCCAACGCCCAACAGCCTCAACATTCTTTTTGGCGCGTGTGGCGTAGGAAGTGGTGCCAGCCGGATGCCACTGGCGAATTGCGGCCAAATCCCTCACTCGTCCTTGTCGCCCGACAATTTGAGCAAATCCCCACCCGTTCCCAGCGACAGCACGCCGCTCTTGGCATAAATCCCCAGCTTGGCCCGCGTGTCCACGATGTCCAGGTTGCGCATGGTCAGCTGGCCGATGCGGTCCAGCGGCGTGAACGCGCCTTCGACTTTTTCCATGCTCAGGCGCTCGGGCTGGTAGGTCAGATTCGCCGACTCGGTGTTCAGGATCGAATAGTCATTGCCCCGGCGCAGCTCGATGCTGACTTCGCCGGTGATGGCGCTGGCGACCCAGCGCTGGGCGGTTTCGCGCAGCATGATGGCCTGCGAGTCGAACCAGCGGCCCTGGTACAAAAGGCGCCCCAGGCGGCGGCCGCTGTCGCGGTACTGCTCGATGGTGTCTTCGTTGTGGATGCCCGTGACCAGCCGCTCGTAGGCGATGAACAGCAGCGCCAGGCCGGGCGCTTCGTAGATGCCCCGGCTCTTGGCTTCGATGATGCGGTTTTCAATCTGGTCGCTCATGCCCAGGCCGTGGCGGCCGCCGATGCGGTTGGCTTCG
>JAECRO010000067.1 GCA_016000195.1 Burkholderiales bacterium
ATGGCGTCCTCGCCCACGTCGCGGATGATGTTGGTGAGCTGGAACGCCAGGCCCAGCTTGTGCGCGTAGGCGGTGGTGGCGTCCTCGGTCTGGCCGAAAATGCGCGCCGCCACTTCGCCGACGATGCCGGCGACCAGGTGGCAGTAGCGCTGCAGGGCCGGAAAATCGAGGTAGCGGTTTTGCGACAGGTCCATCTGGCAGCCTTCGATCACCGCCTGCAGATGCCGCGCCTCAATGCCGTAGGTGGCGGCCAGCGGCATCAGGGCCTTCATCACCGGATGGCTCGGGTTGCCGGCAAAGGACTTGGCGACCTCGCCCTGCCACCAGCCCAGTTTGGTATGCGCCACGCCGGGGTCGGTGACTTCATCGACCACATCGTCGATTTCGCGGCAGAAGGCGTAAAAAGCGGTGATGGCGGCGCGCTTTTCCTTGGGCAGGAACAGGAAGGCGTAATAAAAACTGCTGCCGGAGGCGGCGGCTTTCTCTTGGACATAGTTCTCGGGCGTCATGCGGGGGATTGTCGCAGGCTGACATGGCGGATTCGTGCGAGCAGCGCAGCGCGCAAAGTGAAAAACGTTAAGGCGATGGAAATGAGCGCAGGCGTTCCCTACCAGCCGGGGCCGCGGAGCCGGCTTTGCCGGGCCGCAGGCGCAGCGTCCCCCTCGGGGGGCAGCGCAGTACGCGAAGCGACAAGCGTGGGGGCCACATTCACATCCACAGCGCCCGCCAGCCCATCACCGCCACATCCCAGGCCCCGAGCTTGGGGCGCTGCTGCAGGGTGTTGAATTTCAAGGCCTCGATCTTGTCCAGGATGCGCAGGCCGCCCTGCACCACCAGCCGCAGCTCCCAGCCGCCGCGCCCCGGTACCTTTTTCACCAGTTTCGAGCCTTTTAGCATCATTGCGCAGGCCTGCCGTGCATGAGCAGCTATTAAATTGATAGTGTTTTGGTTGCTGTCCAGCCGCAGCAGTTGCGCCTCATCGACGCCGTGTTCGGCCCAGCTATCGGCTGGCAGGTAGATGCGTCCACGCGGAATGTCCACGCTCAAATCCTGCCAGAAGTTGATCAGCTGCAGCGCGCTGCAGATGCAGTCGCTTTGCTCCAGCGATTGCGCATCCTTCACGCCATACAGGTGCAGCAGCAGCCGTCCCACCGGATTGGCCGAGCGGCGGCAGTAGTCGAGCAGTTCGGCCTGGCTGGCATAGCGCTGCTTGACCACGTCCTGCTCGAAGGCGCTGAGCAGGTCGGCCAGCAAGTCCACCGGCAGGGCGAATTGCGCGATCATGGGGCCGAGCTGCCCGAACACGCCGGCCCAGCGCGGCGAGGGCGCGAGGCCGGCAGCCGTCGCCATCAGGTCGGCGCGGTAGGCGGCCAGGGCGTCCAGCCGGGCCTGGGGCGGCGCATCGCCTTCATCGGCCATGTCGTCGGCGGTGCGGGCAAACCAGTAGATGGCTGCAATGGCCGGGCGCAAATGCGGCGGGCACAGCACCGAGGCGACCGGAAAATTCTCGTAATGGCTGACGCCCTGGAGTGGCGCAGAGGGCTGGTAGGGGCCTGGATTCATGCGGTGGATTGTCGCTTGACAAGATTTTGCATTTCTCATAAATTACTAACCGCTTAGTCAGTAACTATTGGCTGATACCGCTCACCCCCTTGCCTTGCCCGGATTCACCCGGAACCTTTCCATCAGTCCATCATGAAAAAAACCGTTGTCTCCCTGGCAAGCGCCGCGCTGTTGCTGGCCGCGTGCTCCCGGCCCGCCCCGCCCGAGGAGCCGGTTCGTGCCGTAAAGGTCATCACCGTCGGCACCAGCGCCTATGCGTCCGATCACGAATACGCCGGTGAAGTCCGGGCGCAGGTCGAGTCCCGGCTGGGCTTTCGGGTCGGCGGCAAGCTGCTCAAGCGGCAGGCCGAACTGGGCCAGCATGTCAATGCCGGGCAGGTGCTGGCCCAGCTTGATCCGCAGGACTACCGGCTGGCCGCTGACGCCGCGCGCGCGCAGGTTGCGGCCGCTGCCACCAGCCGCAACCTGGCCGCCGCCGATTTCAGGCGCTACCAGGCGCTCAAGGAGCAGAATTTCATCAGCGGTGCCGAACTGGAGCGCCGTGAATCGACGCTGAAGGCCGCGCAGGCGCAACTGGAGCAGGCCCAGTCGCAGTCGGCGGTGCAGGGCAACCAGACAAACTATGCGGTGCTGACGGCCGATGTGTCCGGCGTCGTGACGGCGGTGGAGGCCGAGGCGGGACAGGTCGTGGCCGCCGGTGCGCCGGTGGTGCGGATTGCCGCCGATGGCGTGCGCGACGTGGTGTTTTCGGTGCCCGAGGACAAGGTCGGCAGCATCCGGGTCGGCGCCCCGGTGCGCATCCGGGTCTGGGCGCAAGACGCCGGCCTGACGGGCAAGGTGCGCGAGGTCGCCGCCAGCAGCGATCCGGTCACGCGCACCTACCCGGTCAAGGTGTCGATTGACGCCAAGGCGCCGCCGCTGGGCGCGACGGTCTACGCCATCCTGGATACCGGCGGCGGCGCTGCGGCCCCGGTCATCAAGCTGCCGACCAGCGCCTTGCGCCAGGAGGGCCAGGCCACGACGGTGTGGGTGCTCGACAAGGCCAGCATGAGCGTCAGGCCGCAGGTGATCCGGGTCGCAATGGCCGACGGCAACGAGGTGGTGGTGGCCTCGGGCCTGCAGCCGGGCATGCGGGTGGTCAGTGCCGGGGTGCATGTGCTGTCGCCCGGACAAAAAGTCACTATTTATCAGTCAAATATGCCTTCTGCGCAAGAGGGACGGGCGCAAGCAGCTCCTGATTCGATAGCAAATCCGGTTCCGGCTGCTCCAGCCTCCGGTGCGAAGTGAGCGCGGCATGACGCAACCCACGCATGACCAGGCCACTGGCCCGGGCGACGCGCCTTCGGAAAAGTTCAACCTCTCGCGCTGGGCGCTGGAGCATCCGGCGCTGACGCGCTATTTGCTGCTGGTGCTGATCGTGCTGGGCTTTTCGGCCTATTTCCAGCTTGGGCAGGACGAAGACCCGCCGTTCACCTTTCGCGCCATGGTGGTCCGCACCTACTGGCCGGGCGCCACTGCGCAGCAGGTGGCCGAGCAGGTGACGGACAAGCTGGAGCGCACCCTGCAGGAAGTGCCCTATGCCGACCGCATCCGCAGCTATTCCAAGCCCGGCGAGTCGCAGATCATTTTCCAGATCAAGGATTCGTCCCGGGCCGGCGACGTGCCCAATGTCTGGTATTCGGTGCGCAAGAAGATCGGCGACATGCGCGGCACGCTGCCGGCCGGCGTGCAGGGGCCGTATTTCAACGATGACTTTGGCGATGTCTATGGCGTGATCTACGCGCTGGAATCCGACGGCTTCAGCTATGCCGAACTCAAGACCTTTGCCGACGACGTGCGCCAGCAGCTGCTGCGCGTTCCCGATGTCAGCAAGGTCGAGCTGTTTGGCGTGCAGGACGAGAAAATCTTCATCGAAGTGTCGCAAAAACGCCTGGCCACGCTGGGGCTGGACCTGACCCAGGTGCTGGCGCAGCTCGGCCAGCAAAACGCGGTTGAGTCGGCCGGCAGCGTGCAGACGCCGCTCGATGTGGTGCAGGTGCGCGTGGCCGGGCAGTTCGAGGCCGTCGAGCAGTTGCGCGCCATGCCGATTCGCGGCACTGGATATGGAGCCGGCACGGGCGCCGGGGGCAAGCAGTTCCGCCTGGGCGACATTGCCGAGATCAAGCGCGGCTATGTCGATCCGCCGGCGGTCAAGGTGCATCACCAGGGCAAGGAAGTGATTGCGCTGGGCGTGGCCATGACCAAGGGCGGCGACATCATCCGGCTGGGCAAGTCGCTGGAAAAGTTCTCGGCCGGTTTTGAGCGCAGCCTGCCGGCCGGCGTCAGGCTGGTTTCCATGCAGGACCAGCCCAAGACGGTGTCGGGTTCGGTCAATGAATTCGTCGGCGTGCTGATCGAGGCGGTGCTGATCGTGCTGGCGGTGAGCTTCATCAGCCTGGGGCTGCACAAGCGGCCGCACTCGGGGCCGGGCCGGTTGCCGCTCTGGAAGCGTTACACCATCGACATGCGGCCCGGGCTGGTCGTGGGCATCACGATTCCGCTGGTGCTGAGCCTGACTTTTCTGGCGATGTGGTACCTGGGCATCGGCCTGCACAAGATTTCGCTCGGTTCGCTGATCATTGCGCTGGGCCTGCTGGTCGATGACGCCATCATTGCCGTCGAGATGATGGTGCGCAAGATGGAAGAGGGCTACGACAAGGTGCGCG
This sequence comes from Burkholderiales bacterium, assembly GCA_016000195.1. Classification (GTDB taxonomy): domain Bacteria; phylum Pseudomonadota; class Gammaproteobacteria; order Burkholderiales; family Burkholderiaceae_C; genus Polaromonas. The sequence goes on from JAECRO010000067.1 coordinate 4,269, forward strand.
CCGCCACCTTCGCCTACGAGATCACCGCCATGCCGATGCTGACCGGCACGCTCATCACCGCCGCCGGGTTTTTGCCCATCGGCCTGGCCCGCTCGGTGACGGGCGAATACACCTACGCGATTTTTGCCGTCACGGTGGTCGCGCTGGTGCTGAGCTGGATCGTCTCGGTGTACTTCGTGCCGTATCTGGGAACGCTGCTGCTCAAGGTGCCGCCGCATGTGCTGCAGGTCCAGGCCGGCCAGGACAACCCGCACGAGATGTTCGACAGCCCGTTCTACAACACCTTTCGCCGTAGCGTGAACTGGTGCGTTGAGCACCGCTGGCTGACGATTGGCGCCACGGTGCTGCTGTTTGCGCTGGGCATTGTCGGCATGGGCCGGGTGCAGCAGCAGTTCTTCCCGGATTCCAGCCGGCCTGAAATCATCGTCGATATCTGGTTCCCCGAAGGCACCTCGTTTGCCGCCAACGAAGCGACGGCCAAACGCGTCGAGCAGCGCCTGATGCGCGAAGAAGGCGTGGCCTCGGTCAGCACCTGGCTGGGCTCGGGCGTGCCGCGTTTTTATTTGCCACTGGATCAGGTCTTTCCGCAGACCAATGTGTCGCAGATGATCGTGCTGCCCAGTGACTTGAAAATCCGCGAATCGCTGCGCATCAAGCTGCCGGCGCTGCTGGCCACCGAGTTTCCCGAGGTGCGCGGCCGCGTCAAGCTGCTGCCCAACGGCCCGCCGGTGCCGTATCCGGTGCAGTTCCGCGTCGTTGGCATCGACCCGCTGGTGCTGCGTGAGCGCGCCGACGAGGTCAAGGCGGTGATGCGCGAGAACGCCAGCCTGCGCGGCGTCAATGACAACTGGAACGAATCGGTCAAGGTGATGCGCCTGGAAGTCGATCAGTCCAAGGCGCGCGCGCTGGGCGTGACCAGCCAGTCGATTGCGCAGGCCGTGCGCACGCTGCTCAGTGGCCAGGCGGTGGGCCAGTTTCGCGAAGGCGACAAACTGATCGACATCGTGCTGCGCCAGCCGCTGGACGAGCGCAGCGCGCTCACCGACATCGGCAATGCCTATTTGCCGACCGCATCGGGGCAGTCGATTCCGCTGATGCAGATTGCCAAACCCGTGTTTGCCTGGGAGCCGGGCGTGATGTGGCGCGAGAACCGCGACTACGCCATCACCGTTCAGGGCGACATCGCCGAAGGCCTGCAAGGCGCGACCGTCACCCAGCAACTGCTGCCCACGCTCAAGGCGCTGGAAGCCAAATGGCACGCCAGCGGCATGGCAGGCTACCGCATTGACGTGGCCGGCGCGGTGGAGGAAAGCAGCAAGGGCTCGGCGTCCATCGCGGCCGGGATTCCCATCATGCTGTTTTTAACCTTCACGCTGCTGATGCTGCAACTGCACAGCTTCAGCCGCGCCATGCTGGTGTTCCTGACCGGGCCGCTGGGCATTGCCGGCGTGGCCGGGGCCTTGATCGTGCTGGGCCGGCCGTTTGGCTTCGTGGCGCTGCTGGGCGTGATTGCGCTGATGGGCATGATCCAGCGCAATTCGGTCATCCTGATTGACCAGATCGAGCAGGACCGGGCGCGCGGCGTGCCGGCCTGGGACGCGATTGTCGAGTCCGCCGTGCGCCGGCTGCGGCCCATCGTGCTGACGGCGGCCGCTGCCGTGCTGGCGATGATTCCGCTGTCGCGCAGCGTGTTCTGGGGGCCGATGGCCGTCGCCATCATGGGCGGCCTGATTGTGGCCACGGTGCTGACTTTGCTCGCCTTGCCGGCGATGTATGCAGCCTGGTTTCGCGTCAGGCGGGAAGAGGGCGTGACGAAAACCCCGGCTTGAATCCGCCTGGCCGGATGCGTTGCTGCAAAAGCGCGCCCGGATACAGGCTAAAATAGAAAGTTGACCGATTTCAGGCGGGAATCCGGAAAGCATTCCGGATTCCCGCTGTTTTTTCAGGAGCGCGGGTGGCGAAATTGGTAGACGCACCAGGTTTAGGTCCTGACGCCAGCAATGGTGTGGGGGTTCGAGTCCCCCCCCGCGCACCACCCCTGATGCTTTGCAGTGGCCGTTACGCTGCAAGGCACCGGGTTTTGCTGCAAGAGTGCAGCATGTCAGGTGTAAGCCCTGTTTTGAATATTTTTGATTTTTAGGAAACCATCATGGCCGTGACTGTTGAAAATCTTGAAAAGCTTGAGCGCAAAATGACGCTGACGCTGCCCCTCAATAGCATCCAGTCGGAAGTCGCGACCCGCCTCAAGAAGCTGGCCCGCACCGTGAAGATGGACGGCTTTCGTCCCGGCAAGGTGCCGATGAGCGTGGTCAGCCAGCGTTATGCCTATTCGGTGCATTACGAAGTCATGAACGACAAGGTCGGCGAGGCTTTTGCCGTTGCCGCCAACGAAGCCAGGCTGCGCGTTGCCGGCCAGCCCCGCATCAGCGAAAAAGAAGATGCGCCTGAAGGCGAACTGGCGTTCGATGCGATTTTCGAGGTCTATCCCGATGTCAAGATCGGCGACCTGGCCAATGCCGAAGTTGAAAAGCTCAGCGCTGAAGTCAGCGATGCCGCCATCGACAAGACGCTGGACATCCTGCGCAAGCAGCGCCGCACCTTCGCCCAGCGCGCAGCCGATGAGCCGGCGCAGGACGGCGACCGTGTGACCATCGATTTCGAAGGCAAGATGGACGGCGAGACCTTCGCTGGCGGCAAGGCTGAAGACTTCCAGTTCATCGTCGGCGACGGCCAGATGCTGAAAGAATTCGAAGATGCCGTGCGCGGCATGAAAAGCGGCGAAAGCAGGACTTTTCCCCTGAACTTCCCCGCCGATTACCACGGCAAGGACGTGGCCGGCAAGCAGGCCGATTTCCTGGTGACGGTCAAGAAGATCGAAGCCGCCAACCTGCCTGAAGTCAACGAGGAACTCGCCAGGTCGCTCGGCATTGCCGACGCAACGGTCGAAGGCCTGCGCTCCGAGATCAAGAAAAACCTCGAACGCGAAGTCAAGTTCCGGCTGCTGGCCCGCAACAAGAACGCGGTCATGGATGCGCTGGTTGCCAATGCGGAACTTGACCTGCCCAATGCCAGCGTGCAAGCCGAGCTTGAGCGACTGGTTGAAGGCGCACGGGCCGACCTGAAACAGCGCGGCATCAAGGACGCCGACAAGGCACCGATTCCCGACGACATTTTCCGTCCACAGGCCGAAAAGCGTGTCCGTCTGGGCCTGGTGGTGGCCGAACTGGTGCGCGCCAATGAATTGCAGGCCAGGCCCGAGCAACTCAAGGCGCATATCGAAGAACTGGCCGCCAGCTACGAAAAGCCCCAGGAAGTGGTTCGCTGGTACCTGAGCGACAACAGTCGCATGGTCGAAGTCGAAGCCGTTGTTATCGAAAACAACGTCACCGATTTTGTCCTTGGCAAAGCCAAGGTCAACGAAAAAGCCATTTCCTTTGACGAGTTGATGGGCCAGAACTAAACAGCTGGTTTCTCCTGAAATTGGGGCTTGTGCTTTGCGGTACAGGCCCCAATTCATTTTTGGGTACAGTACATCTATCACTGGAGAAAATTAATGCCTCGAAACAGTATTTATGGCGGCTACAACAGCCCGCAAGCCGCAAGTCAGGAAATCCAGGGCTTGGGCATGGTGCCCATGGTCATTGAGCAATCCGGCCGTGGCGAGCGTTCCTACGACATTTATTCGCGACTGCTCAAAGAGCGCGTGATTTTCCTGGTCGGCCCGGTCAATGACCAGACGGCGAATCTGGTGGTGGCCCAGTTGCTGTTCCTGGAAAGCGAGAATCCTGACAAGGACATTTCCTTCTACATCAACTCGCCCGGCGGTTCGGTCACGGCTGGCATGGCGATTTACGACACCATGCAGTTCATCAAGCCGGACGTGTCCACGCTTTGCGTTGGCATGGCTGCCAGCATGGGTGCATTTTTGCTGTCGTCCGGCACCAAGGGCAAACGGTTTTCGTTGCCCAATTCGCGCGTGATGATTCACCAGCCATCGGGCGGCGCGCAGGGGCAGGCATCGGATATCGAAATCCACGCCCGCGACATCCTGAAAACGCGCGATCAGCTCAACCGCATCCTTGCCGCAAATACCGGCCAGACAGTCGAAAAAATTGAACGCGATACAGAGCGCGACTATTTCATGTTTGCCGATGAAGCGCAGACTTACGGCGTAGTGGATCAGGTGATCTCGAAGCGGTCCTGATTTCCCTTGCTGAGCTTCGGATTGCACTGCAACAACGGCGTTTTTCTGTTACAGAGGCGCCGTTTTTTATTGGTTATCATTAGTGAAGCTCATAGTTTTATCCCGTCACGTTAAAGGTGTCCCACACAATGGCCGATAAAAAAGGCTCCTCCAGCGAAAAGACCTTGTACTGCTCTTTTTGCGGTAAAAGCCAGCATGAAGTTAAAAAACTGATTGCTGGCCCGTCCGTCTTTGTCTGCGATGAGTGCATTGATCTGTGCAACGAAATCATCCGCGACGAATTGCCCGCAGGCACCGAGGTGGGTGAAACACGCAGTGATTTGCCAACGCCTGCAGAGATCAAGGCCACGCTTGACGGTTATGTCATTGGTCAGGAGCCGGCCAAGCGCACGCTGGCGGTTGCCGTATACAACCACTACAAGCGTCTGCGCCACAAGGAATCGGCTAAAAAAGACGATGTCGAGTTGACCAAGAGCAACATTTTGCTGATTGGCCCCACCGGATCCGGCAAGACGCTGCTTGCTCAGACGCTGGCCCGAACGCTGAACGTGCCTTTCGTCATGGCCGATGCCACCACTCTGACCGAGGCTGGCTATGTGGGTGAAGACGTCGAGAACATCATCCAGAAGCTGCTGCAAAGTTGCAATTACGAAGTCGATCGTGCCCAGCAGGGCATTGTCTACATTGACGAAATCGACAAGATATCCCGTAAATCCGACAACCCGTCCATCACCCGCGATGTATCGGGCGAAGGTGTGCAGCAGGCGCTGCTCAAACTGATGGAAGGTACGATGGCTTCTGTTCCTCCTCAGGGCGGACGCAAGCACCCGAACCAGGATTTCCTCCAGGTTGATACCACCAACATTCTTTTTATTTGCGGCGGTGCTTTTTCGGGTCTTGAAAAGGTGATCGAAAACCGGACAGAAGCGTCAGGGATCGGTTTTGGCGCGGCGGTGAAAAGCAAAAAGGCGCGCAGCCTGACCGAAGCGTTCAAGGATGTCGAGCCTGAAGACCTTATCAAGTTTGGCCTGATTCCCGAACTGGTCGGACGGATGCCAGTGATCGCCACATTGGCTGAACTCAGCGAAGAGGCACTGGTTCAGATATTGACCGAGCCTAAAAATGCGGTAGTCAAGCAGTTCAGCAAGCTGCTCGCCATGGAAGGCGTGGATCTTGAAATCAGGCCTTCGGCATTGAAAGCTATTGCCCGCAAGGCATTGGCCCGGAAAACCGGTGCGCGCGGCCTGCGTTCGATTCTGGAGCAGTCACTGATTGACACCATGTTTGATTTACCCACCACGAGCAATGTGGACAAGGTAGTCGTGGATGAATCCACGATTGAAGAGAACAAGCCGCCATTGCTGGTCTACCGCGAAGCCGCCAAGAAAGCCTGAGTCCCGGACGCGGCATGAAACGCTTGAAATGGCGAGACCTGCCCTCATGTCTGGTTACTTGTAATTCGCCTGACTCTGCAACAGGTCGGTGCGTTTTACCTTAATTTTTAAGGTTTAGGGTTTATATGTCCGGACAAACTTTTCTTACCTCCACGCCTATCAATTTGCCGCTTCTGCCATTGCGGGATGTCGTGGTATTTCCGCATATGGTGATCCCATTGTTCGTGGGCCGTCCCAAGAGCATCAAGGCGCTGGAATTGGCTATGGAGGCCGAACGCCGGATTATGCTGGTGGCCCAAAAAACTGCGGCCAAAGACGAGCCATCCGTTGAGGATATGTTCGAGGTGGGCTGTGTTGCGACCATTTTGCAGCTCTTGAAGCTGCCTGACGGCACGGTGAAAGTGCTGGTTGAAGGCCAGCAGCGTGCCAAGGTCAACAAGATTGAAGAGGGCGAACAGCACTTTACCGCCAATGTTTCTCCGGTTGAGCCGGTTCCGGTTGTCGCGGGCAACAAGGGCAGTGAAGTCGAAGCCCTGCGCCGTGCCGTGATGCAGCAGTTTGACCATTACGTCAAATTGAACAAGAAAATCCCACCGGAAATTCTCACTTCAATCTCCAGCATTGATGATGCCGGCCGTTTGGCGGACACAATTGCGGCGCACTTGCCGCTCAAGCTTGATGCCAAGCAGGTCATTCTCGACCTTGATAACGTCAAAGCCCGTCTCGAAAATCTTTACGAGCAACTTGAGCGCGAGGTTGACATCCTGAATGTGGACAAAAAAATCCGCGGCCGGGTCAAGCGCCAGATGGAAAAAAATCAGCGCGACTTCTACCTCAACGAGCAGGTTAAAGCCATCCAGAAGGAATTGGGCGAAGGCGAAGAAGGTGCAGACATAGAAGAGATCGAAAAGAAGATCAAGGCTGCCAAAATGCCGCAGGAAGCCCGCAAAAAGGCAGAGAGCGAACTCAAGAAGCTCAAGCTGATGTCGCCGATGTCGGCTGAGGCCACGGTAGTGCGTAGCTATATCGATGTTCTGCTGGGTTTGCCGTGGAGTAAAAAGACCAAGATCAAGCATGACCTGGTCAATGCAGAAGCCGTCCTCAATGAAGACCACTATGGCCTTGAAAAGGTCAAGGACCGCATCGTCGAATATCTCGCAGTGCAGCAGCGGGTTGACAAGCTCAAGGCGCCCATTCTTTGCCTGGTAGGCCCGCCAGGGGTGGGTAAAACATCGCTCGGCCAATCCATCGCCAAAGCCACCGGGCGCAAGTATGTGCGCATGGCTTTGGGCGGTATGCGGGATGAAGCAGAAATCAGGGGCCACCGCCGCACCTACATCGGCGCATTACCCGGTAAAGTGTTGCAGAACCTGAGCAAGGCCGGTACCCGCAATCCACTGTTTTTGCTTGATGAGATTGACAAACTGGGTACCGATTTTCGGGGCGACCCGTCAAGCGCGCTGCTGGAAGTGCTTGACCCTGAACAGAATCATACTTTTGGCGACCATTACGTTGAGGTCGATTTTGATTTGAGCGACGTGATGTTTGTTGCAACGTCCAACTCGATGAATATTCCTCCGGCACTGCTGGATCGCATGGAAGTGATCCGCCTGTCAGGTTATACCGAGGATGAAAAAACCAGCATTGCCATGCGTTACCTGCTGCCCAAGCAGGTCAAGAACAATGGTGTCAAGGACAATGAACTGGAAGTGCAGGAGCAGGCTGTGCGCGATATCGTGCGCTATTACACCCGTGAAGCCGGTGTGCGCTCACTCGAACGTGAACTCTCCAAGATTTGCCGCAAGGTTGTCAAGGGTATCCAACTCAAAAAAATGACGCCTAAAGTCTTGGTGACACCCGACAACCTCAATGAATTCCTGGGGGTTCGCAAATACGATTACGGACGTGCAGAAAAGAACAACCAAGTGGGCCAGGTCGTAGGACTGGCATGGACTGAAGTTGGCGGTGATTTGCTGACGATTGAAGCGGCGGTCATGCCTGGTAAGGGCGTGATTACCCGGACAGGCTCGCTTGGCGATGTCATGAAGGAGTCTGTCGAGGCGGCCCGTACCGTGGTCCGCAGCCGCTCCAGAGTCCTGGGCATCAAGGATGAGATGTTTGAAAAGCGCGACATCCATATTCACGTGCCCGATGGTGCAACGCCCAAGGATGGCCCAAGTGCCGGTGCGGCGATGACCACTGCCTTTGTTTCTGCGCTGACGGGTATTCCTGTGAGGGGCGATGTGGCAATGACCGGAGAAATCACCCTCAGGGGTGAGGTAACTGCCATTGGCGGGCTAAAGGAAAAACTGCTTGCAGCTTTGCGTGGAGGCATCAAGACGGTGTTGATTCCGCAAGAAAATGCCAAAGATTTGCAGGAGATTCCTGACAATGTAAAAGCCGGCCTTGAAATCATCCCGGTGAAATGGATAGATCAGGTTCTTCAGGTTGCTCTAGAGCGCCAGCCTGTTCCGCTGACCGATGAAGAAGTCGCAGTGATTGCAGCTGCCAGTGCTGCTGCGCCGTCGCAAGTTGTTGAAACCGTTAAACACTAAGCAAACTTTTTCTGTGTCCCAGGATGGCCTTAAAAATAGGCTATAATTTATAGCTAGACTCGCGGGAGTAGCTCAGTTGGTAGAGCGCAACCTTGCCAAGGTTGAGGTCGAGAGTTCGAGCCTCTTTTCCCGCTCCAATTCAAAGGCCGGCACTTTAAAATGCTGGTCTTTTTTATTGAAAATTATCAAAAAGAAGAAGGCGCGGTAACAAAGCGGTTATGTACCGGATTGCAAATCCGGCTAGCCCGGTTCGACTCCGGGCCGCGCCTCCATAAAGTTATGGCAATCTGGCTTATACATTTGTAATAAAGCCAGAAGGTTAAAAATACTAAGCTATAATTTATAGCTAGAATCGCGGGAGTAGCTCAGTTGGTAGAGCGCAACCTTGCCAAGGTTGAGGTCGAGAGTTCGAGCCTCTTTTCCCGCTCCAATTCAAAGGCCAGCACTTTAAAATGCTGGCCTTTTTTATTGGAAATTATCAAAAAAAAGAAGAAGGCGCGGTAACAAAAAAAAGCGGTTATGTACCGGATTGCAAATCCGGCTAGCCCGGTTCGGCTCCGGGCCGCGCCTCCATAAAGTTATTGCCATCAGCCCCTGAAAAGGGGCTTTTTGTTTGACAATGCTATCCGGGCTGGACATTGCATCTTCCCAATTTTCACCAGCGAGAGTGGCGTAATCGGTAGCCGCAGCAGACTTAAAATCTGCCGACCGAAAGGTCATACGGGTTCAAGTCCCGTCTCTCGCACCATAAAACCTCTGGTTTACAGCGTGGATCAAGTCTAAGCGCTTCACTATGCACCTGCCAGCACGGCGCTGGCAGGCGCATCCAACCGCCGTTTCCAGGATCATCCTAGAAAAAGCAGTTGAGATGACGAAAGCCTGCTAAGTGCTTGCGGCACAACGGAATTCAGCGCCATGCAGTTTCACCCATTTGGTACTGCTCCGCAGATACTGAAAAACTGGTGTAACCCGCATGGATATTGGGTTTCAAGCGTTTCGGTGCTCAGTCAACTGCTTTTTCCAGGATCATTCCACCCGGCGTTGACGCCAGCGGCCGGACGCATTTTGCGCGCCAGTATTCGATTGCCAGCCCGCGCAACGGCGAGCGCCCCGGCTACAACGTAACCGTCCGCCCAGTACCCATATTGAAATTCAAGACTCTGTCTGGT
>JAECRO010000068.1 GCA_016000195.1 Burkholderiales bacterium
GAGTCTTGAATTTCAATATGGGTACTGGGCGGACGGTTACGACCGGAATACCCAAGCACCCGGAGCAAGAGTCGAATCAACTTCCTTGAATGCCTGCACGCCGGCACCATCACGACCCAGGTCAACGCGCAGGCCTTGACCTACATGCGCGAACAAGGCTTGAGCCAGAGCCTGCGCGAGCAGTTGCGCCTTCAAACGCCACAGACACCCCAAAGCCTTGAGCTCTGGAATAAACATCTGGGCGCTTTGGCCATCCAGGACGAGCGCCATGTACGCATTGCCACAGAAGGGGCGCTGCTGGGAAGCTTGCTGGAAAAAGGTTTCAACCCTGATTTGGCCATCATCAGTGACGGCGCGGGCCAATTCGCCATTCTCTTGCACGCCCTGTGCTGGATTCACGCCGAGCGGCTTATTCACAAACTCATCCCCTTCAATGATGGTTCGCGTGAAGCCATCGCTCAGGTGCGCACCCAGGTGTGGAGTTTGTATGCTGATTTGAAGGCTTACAAGCAGCAACCCAGCGCCGATCAAGTCGCACCCTTGCAAGAACGTTTTGAAGCCATATTTACCCAGCACACATGCTTTGCGACACTCAACGAGTTGCTGCAACGCCTTTATCGACGCAAAGATGAACTACTGCTGGTATTGAAACGCCCCGATATACCCTTGCATACCAACGGCAGTGAAACCGACATCAGGGACTTCGTCAAAAAACGCAAGGTCAGCGGTGGTACACGCAGTGACCTGGGCCGCCAATGCCGCGATACATTTGCCAGCCTGAAGAAAACCTGCCGCAAGCTTGGCATCTCTTTTTGGGCGTATCTGGTAACTTCTCAATAAGTCGTGGCAGGCTCAAACTAGCCGAGAAGCTAAAAACTGATGAATCCCACTTCTGGCCTGAATTTTTTAATTTTATAGATAAGTAAATGATGAATCAAACCATTTTTAGATGAAATTTCCCACCTTTAATTTCTCGTGTTGATGGTTTTGAAAAAGTTGCCATGACTTATTGAGAAGTTACGCCGTTGGAACGTAAGACACTGATTTACCAATGAAAAAGGCCGCTAACTGTATGTCGTTAGCGGCCTTTGTCTTTAGTGATGGTGGAGCTGGGGGGATTTGAACCCCCGTCCGCAAGCCTTGTTCGGGCAGATCTACATGTTTAGCGGTCTGATTTGAGTCTCGCCACCTGTATCGCGCAGTCGCACGCTATACAGGACGCCAGCACCCTATTTTCTTGCCCCGGGTTAAGGTACCCAGCCCGGAGCCAGCCGATAAAATTATCTTTACAGCCTGGAACCTTTAACTTAAGTTAAAAGCCCCTTGCCCAGCCCATCGGCCTGCTGTTGTAAAGCTCACAGACAATTAAGCTGCGAGTGCGAAACGTTCGTCGTTTGCAGTTAGTTTGTTTGAATCAGTTTTACGAGCACACTCAGCTCGACATGCACCACACCGCGTCCGAACCCACGTCGAAACCAATACAGCCCCAAGCCAAGTAGTTTAAGTGATTTTCAGTAAATTCAAGAGGTCCGAAGGCGAAGTAATCGTAAAGTTAGCATTCCAGCCTGCTGTATCGCTCACAGCACCTAGGTAGCCATATGCAGCTGCCACGGTGGGCATGCCCGCGGCACGACCGGCCAGGATATCACGCTCATCATCGCCAACATAAATGCAGCGTTCAGGCGCTAATTCAAGTTGGCGTGCGGCTTCCAGCAAAGGGGCTGGATGCGGTTTTGGATGAGACATGGTATCGCCACTGATAATGGTTTGCGCTGTATTGAAAAGAGGCATGGCCCGAGTTAACGGAAGGGTAAAACGGGCCGACTTGTTGGTGACGACGCCCCATTTGAGTCCACCGTGACAGATACGCGCGATCAAGTCAGACACGCCTTCAAACACATAAGTTTGCTCAATCAGGCGCACCTCGTAATTGGCAAAAAACTCTTCCCTCAGGCGGTCAAACCCAACATCTTGAGGCGTCAGGCCAAAAGCCACAGCAATCATGCCTCGCGCACCAGCGCCCGCCATAGGACGATACAACGACAAAGGTAGTGATTCGAGACCCCGGTCGGTGCGCATTTTGTCAGCGGCTGCACCGAGGTCAGGAGCACTGTCAATCAGGGTGCCGTCCAGATCAAACAGCACGGCATGGATGTCATTTAACATATCAGAAGGAGTCGCTTATGGCCGGGAAATTACGCAACCTTGGATTTTTTGGTTGCCAACATGTAATTCACACTAGTGTCAGCACTAAGCCAGTAATGGCGGGTCAGTGGGTTGTACTCCATTCCTTTGCTCTGCATAAAATCCAGACCGGCTGCCCGGCAATAGCCAGCCAGTTCACTGGGTTTGATCAGCTTGGCATACTCATGGGTGCCACGAGGCAGCATATTCAGTACGTATTCAGCACCAACAATCGCAAACAGAAACGCTTTGGCATTGCGGTTAATGGTGGAAAAAAAGACTTGGCCACCGGGCTTGACCAAAGCAGCACAGGCTTTGACCACTGAAGCCGGATCAGGCACATGTTCAAGCATTTCCATGCAGGTAACCACATCAAAGCTGCCGGGCTGTTCTACAGCAAGCGATTCAGCACTGATTTCACGGTACTCTACCCCTTGAGTTTGAGTCTCAAGTGCGTGCAACTGAGCAACTTTCAAAGCCTTGGTCGCCAGATCAATTCCGAGTACCGTAGCTCCCTTGCGCGCCATGGAGTCGGCCAAAATTCCACCACCGCATCCCACATCTAGTACGCGTAATCCACTCAAGGGCGCCAAGTCATTGATCCACTCAAGTCGAAGTGGATTGATTTCGTGCAGGGGACGAAATTCGCTTTCCTTGTCCCACCATCGATGAGCGAGATCAGAAAATTTAGCCAGTTCGGCAGGGTCGAAGTTTTCTATTTTAGGCATCGGATCATTATCGTTGAGACATAAAAAAACCGCGCCGAAGCGCGGTTTTTAAGGTGATCCCAAAAGGATTACTTGTTGGCGCGAGTACCAACCACTTCGATTTCCACGCGACGATTTTTCGCACGGCCTTCGGCAGTTTTGTTGTCAGCTACGGGCTGTTTCTCGCCTTTGCCTTCGGTATAGACACGGTTTTTCTCAATGCCCTTGGACACCAAGTAGGCCTTGACGGCTTCCGAGCGACGGACCGACAGTTTCTGGTTGTAAGAATCGCTGCCGACAGAGTCAGTATGACCCACGGCAATGATGACTTCCAAGTTGATGTCCTTGATCTTGCCGATCAGGTCATCAAGTTTCTCTTTACCTGCGGGCTTGATCACTGACTTGTCAAAGTCAAAGAAAGCATCAGCAGCGTAGGTTACTTTTGTAGCGGCAGGAGGAGCCACTGGAACAACAGCAGGAGCGGCTACAGGAGGGGCAGGAGCAACCACAGGAGCAACCACGGGAACAATTGCGCCATCGCAACCTGGAGCAGCAGTAGCTGGTGTCCAGAAGTTGTCACGCCAGCAAAGCTCATTGGTACCATTTTTCCAGACCAGGTCGCCGTTGCCGTTCTTCCAATTGTCGATAGTTTGCGCACCCGCGGCGGTAACAAGCGCTGCGGAAGCAAACAACATTGCCACTTTGTTGAGTTTGTTCATGATTCTCCTCTAGAGAAAAGCCGCAGACTTGCTGCGATTATTAAGATTACACGCCTCAAGTGACCATCACTCAAGGAGTTACATTCATTGTGCCACACACATTCTGAGCTTCAAGTCCGCTATAGGCTTCGTCTTACAGGAAGCGTAGATTCTTCAAAATATGTTGCGGACCAGCCACAAACCAGCCGTTTTAAACTCGAGCCTTAAAATCAAGCCACTTTTTTCCATATCTTGATACTTCTCACTCCAGGCTTTTCATGACCCAGTTCGCCAAAGAAACCCTGCCCATCAGTCTTGAAGAGGAGATGCGAAGAAGCTACCTCGACTATGCGATGAGCGTTATTGTTGGCCGGGCGCTACCCGATGCACGCGACGGACTCAAACCGGTGCATAGGCGTGTCCTGTTTGCCATGCATGAGTTGAACAACGACTGGAACCGGCCGTACAAAAAATCCGCTCGTATCGTGGGCGATGTGATTGGCAAGTACCATCCTCACGGCGACCAGTCTGTCTATGACACCATCGTTCGCATGGCCCAGGATTTTTCGTTACGCCACCTGCTGGTGGATGGCCAGGGAAATTTCGGTTCAGTTGATGGCGACAGTGCCGCAGCCATGCGTTATACGGAAATCCGGCTCTCCAAGATCGCTCACGAATTGCTGGCCGATCTGGACAAGGAAACCGTCGACTTCGGCCCAAACTACGACGGCAGCGAACAAGAACCGCTGGTCATGCCGACCCGCCTGCCCAATCTGCTCGTCAATGGTTCAGGTGGTATTGCCGTGGGCATGGCTACCAATATTCCGCCCCACAACCTGAATGAAGTGGTGGATGCCTGCATGCATCTACTGAAAAATCCAGATGCCTCCATCGACGAACTGATGGAAATCATTCCGGCCCCGGACTTTCCCACGGGGGGCATTATTTATGGCATCAACGGTGTCAAGGATGGTTATCGCACCGGGCGCGGCAGGGTTGTCATGCGCGCAAAATGTCACTTTGAAGACATCGACAAGGGACAGCGCCAGTCGATCATCGTTGATGAACTTCCCTACCAGGTGAATAAAAAAACGCTCCAGGAGCGCATGGCTGAGCTGGTTCACGAGAAGAAAATCGAAGGCATCAGCCACATTCAGGACGAGAGCGACAAGTCCGGGATGCGTCTGGTCATCGACCTCAAGCGCGGGGAAGTACCTGAAGTGGTGCTGAACAATCTGTACAAGCAGACGCAGTTGCAAGACACCTTCGGCATCAACATGGTGGCGCTGATCAATGGCCAGCCCAAACTGTGCAACCTGAAGGACCTGATCCAGGTTTTCATCTCGCACCGCCGCGAAGTGGTGACACGCCGCACGGTGTTCACGCTGCGCAAGGCACGCGAGCGCGGCCATGTTCTGGAAGGCCTGGCCGTCGCACTGGCCAATATTGATGAGTTTATTGCCATCATTCGCAATGCGCCGACGCCCCCCGTGGCAAAGGCCGAATTGATGACGCGCGCATGGGACAGCAGCCTGGTGCGTGAAATGCTCACCCGCGCGCGCGCCGATGGCGGCGTGGTCAATGCTGATGATTACCGTCCCGACGGACTTGAAAATTCCTTTGGCATGGGCCGCGATGGCCTGTATCGCCTGTCAGAAACCCAGACCCAGGAAATTCTGCAGATGCGCCTGCAGCGCCTTACCGGCCTGGAGCAGGACAAGATCGTTGCCGAATACAAGGAAGTCATGGCCGAGATTGATGACCTGCTGGACATTCTGGCCAGGCCAGAGCGGGTGTCCACCATCATTGGGCAAGAGCTCGCAGCCATCAAGCTGGAATTCGGCCAAACCAAGCTGGGTGCGCGACGCAGCCACATTGAGCACAGTTCGTTTGACCTGAGTACCGAGGACCTGATCACACCCACCGACATGGTGGTCACGCTGTCGCACACCGGCTACATCAAGAGCCAGCCGCTTTCAGAATACCGGGCGCAAAAACGCGGCGGTCGCGGAAAGCTGGCCACGGCCACCAAGGAGGACGACTGGGTAGATCAGCTGTTCATTGCCAATACGCATGACTACATTCTCTGCTTTTCAGACCGTGGCCGACTCTACTGGCTGAAGGTATGGGAAGTGCCAGCCGGCTCACGTGGCTCACGTGGCCGGCCGATTGTCAACATGTTCCCGCTGCAGGAAGGTGAAAAAATCACGGTGGTTCTGGCACTGACGGGTGAAAAACGCAGCTTTCCTGCTGACCAGTATGTATTCATGGCGACTTCCATGGGTACTGTCAAGAAAACACCTCTGGACGACTTCAACAATCCGCGCAAGGGCGGCATTATTGCCGTGGCACTGGATGAGGGAGACTACCTGATCGGTGCCGCACTCACCGATGGAAAACACGATGTGATGCTGTTCAGCGATGGCGGCAAAGCGGTTCGTTTTGATGAAAATGATGTGCGCCCCATGGGACGCAACGCGCGGGGTGTACGCGGCATGACACTCGAAGAAGGACAGGGAGTCATTGCCATGCTGGTAGCAGGTGACGAGCAGCAAAGTGTGCTGACTGCGACCCAGAAGGGTTTTGGCAAGCGTACCTCGATTAGTGAATACACCCGGCATGGCCGCGGCACCAAGGGCATGATTGCCATTCAGCAAAGTGAACGCAACGGCAAGGTCGTGGCCGCGACACTGGTTCATGCCGACGATGAAATCATGCTGATCACCGACCGGGGCGTGCTGGTTCGCACACGCGTCAGCGAAATACGCGAAATGGGCCGCGCCACGCAGGGCGTTACGCTCATAGGTCTGGATGAAGGTTCGCAGTTAAGCGGCCTCCAGCGAATTGTCGAGAACGATGCGACGCTGGACGATACAGATTCTGAAAACGATACAGGCAGCGATGCCGTCAACCTGGAAACCGATTCATGAAAAAACTGATCACCATGCTGGCCCTTGCCGGCCTTGCACTTACCACCGCCCTGCATGCACAAACGGCTGACCCAAAAACAGAGCTTGCAGCAAAAGTCGTCAAGCTTCAGCAGGGACCAGAACTTGATCGGCTGATAGCCCAATTGGCAGGCAGTACGACGCAGGAGCTGATCGCTAACTGGGGACCCAGACTGAAAACGAATGTAGCCAAAGCCAGCCAGAAAAAAGCATCGGAGGCATTGAACGCCGAACTCAAGAAATACACTGACGATGCAAACCAGCTGATTGGCAAGCAGGTCAGCAAAGTCAGCACCGACGTTCTGGTGCCAGCTTACGCAGAACGTTTTACGCTTGAGGAGCTGCAGCAGATTGCAGCGTTTTTCGAATCCCCTGCCATCAAGAAATACCAGGCTAATTCACCTGAACTTGGCAATATGTTCGTCCAGAAGCTGATTGATGCTTCTCGCGCGGACGTGCTCGCCCGGGCCAAGCAGTTTGATGACGCGGCACTGAAGATTGTGGGCGCGCCCGCGGCGCCCAAGGCCAGCCAGCCCGCCAAGAAATGACCCGTCCTTTCAATTTTTCGGCGGGTCCCGCCAATCTGCCTGAAGAAGTTTTACAGCAGGCCGCAGCCGAAATGCTGGATTGGCACGGCAGCGGCATGAGCGTCATGGAAATGAGCCATCGGGGCAAGGAGTTCATCTCGATCTATGAGCACGCCGAAGCTGACTTCCGTGAACTGATGGCGATTCCGAAACACTTCAAAATACTGTTCATGCAAGGCGGCGGACTGGCGGAAAACGCCATCGTCCCGCTGAATATTTCGCGCGGTGGCTTGGCCGATTTCGTCGTTACAGGAAGCTGGAGCGACAAATCACAAAAGGAAGCGCGCAAATACTGCGACGTCCAGATTGCCGCCACCAACGAAAGCAGCGCTCATACCAGCTTGCCTCCGCCAGCCACCTGGCAACTGCGGCGTGGTGCCAGTTATGTGCATGTCTGCACCAACGAAACCATTCACGGCGTCGAGTTTCAGGAGTTGCCCGACTTGAAGGCACTGGGGTGTGACGCGCCACTGGTGATCGATTTTTCATCGCATGTGGCATCGCGGCCCGTTGACTGGTCCAAAGTGGGCCTGGCTTTTGGCGGTGCGCAGAAAAACCTCGGCCCCGCCGGCGTGACGCTGGTGGTCGTGCGAGAAGACTTGCTCGGCCATGCCTTGCCCATTTGCCCAAGTGCATTCAATTACAAAACGGTCGCGGACAGCGACTCGATGTACAACACGCCGCCGACTTACGCCATTTATATAGCCGGCCTGACGTTCCAGTGGCTCAAGCGCCAAAGGGAAGGTGAGGCGACCGGCATTGCCGCTATGGAAAAGCACAACCTGGCTAAGGCAAAGCTGCTTTATGAGGCCATCGACCATTCCGGCCTGTACGTCAACAACGTCAGCAAGGATTGCCGTTCCCGCATGAACGTACCGTTTCTGCTGCGCGATGCATCGCGCAACGAGGACTTCCTGGCTGGTGCCAAGGCTCGGGGGCTGTTGCAGCTCAAAGGTCACAAATCCGTCGGCGGCATGCGCGCCAGTATTTACAACGCCATGCCGCTGGCGGGTGTTGAAGCACTGGTGAGTTACCTGCAAGAATTCGAACAAAAATACGCCTGACATGACTGCCAACCTCGCTGATTTACGCATCCAGATTGACGCGCTGGACAAGGAATTGCTGACTCTTTTAAACCAACGCGCGCTGGTCGCAGAACAGGTCGGAGAAGTCAAAAAACTCGAGGGCACGCCTTTTTTTAGGCCCGACCGGGTTGCCCAGGTGATTGAAAAGATTCAGCAAGCCAACACGGGGCCGCTTAAAAACGAACATGTGGCTGCCGTCTGGCGTGAAATCATGTCCGCGTGCCTGGCGCTTGAGTCGCCCGTGCGGGTGGCATACCTCGGCCCTGCCGGAACCTTCAGCGAGCAGGCCGCCCTACAGTTCTTTGGCAACAGCATTGAGCATGTCTCCTGCGTCAGCATTGATGAAGTGTTTCGCGCCACCGCAGCCGGCAGTGCGGGTTACGGGGTGGTACCGGTTGAAAACTCCACCGAAGGCGTGGTGTCAAGATCACTGGACCTGCTGCTGAACTCTCCGCTGCACATCGTGGGAGAAATCAGTTTGATGGTGCGCCACAACCTGCTGCGGCTGACGGACTCCCTTGAAAATATCGAGATCGTTTATGCCCATCCCCAAGCACTGGCTCAGTGCCATGGCTGGCTGACAACCCACCTGCCGCATGTCGAACGCCGCGCCGCCTCCAGCAATGCAGAAGGCGCGCGCCTGGCATCGACCCATCCGGCCTGGGCCGGCATCGCCAGCGACCGCGCGGCAACCCAGTTCGCCTTGCACACCGTAGCGCACGCCATTCAGGACGATGCATTCAACCGCACGCGTTTTGCGGTGGTTTGCCTGCCGCAAACGCTCCCAGCCCCGCCCGCCTCGGGCAAGGACTGCACCAGCCTGGTGGTTTCGGTTCCCAACCGCCCGGGTGCTGTGCATGACATCCTGGTGCCGCTGAAAACCCATGGTGTTTCCATGACCCGCTTCGAGTCGCGTCCGGCCCGCTCGGGCCAGTGGGAATACTATTTTTATATCGATCTGCAAGGCCATCCATCTCAAGACCATGTGAAGGCCGCCCTGGCTGATCTGCAGCAGCTTTGCGCGTTTTACAAAGTTCTCGGCACCTATCCGATCGGCGACTGATGCGGGATTCACGGCGAGACAGAGCGAACCCAAAGCAACCAAAACACATCCAGGGGCCCGTCATGTTCGAGCAATTAGGCCTCATCGGCTGCGGCCTGATGGGCAGTTCCTTTGCGCTGGCGCTCAAGCGTGCGGGTCTGGTCAGGCGCATCGTCGGCTACAGCAAATCTCCCTCCACCACGGAACGCGCCCGCCAGATGGGCGTGATCGATGTGGAGGCCCCTTCTGCGCTTTTAGCGGTCTCGGGCGCCGATATCGTCTTGCTGGCCATCCCCGTGTCGGCTACGGAAGCCACGCTCAAGGCCATCCGCCACCTCGTCGGACCCGACACGCTGGTCATGGATGTGGGTTCAACCAAGCGCGATGTCGTGGATGCCGCGCGCCGCGTC
Source organism: Burkholderiales bacterium (assembly GCA_016000195.1). GTDB lineage: Bacteria > Pseudomonadota > Gammaproteobacteria > Burkholderiales > Burkholderiaceae_C > Polaromonas. The sequence goes on from JAECRO010000068.1 coordinate 9,662, forward strand.
CTGCGTGATAACGTCGGCGCTTTTGTGCCCTGTCACCCGATTACCGGCAAGGAAGTTTCAGGCGTCGAGCATGCCGACGTGGACCTCTACGCAGGCAGGCAGGTCATCCTCACGCCGATTGAGCGCACTTTTACCGCCCAGTTGCAAAAGGCCACAGCGGTCTGGACCGCCATGGGTTGTCATGTGATCAAGATGTCGCCGCAGGCGCATGATGCCGCTTATGCAGCCGTCAGCCACTTGCCCCATCTCCTCGCCTTTGCCATGATCAATGGCATCAAGTCCCAGGCGCATGGAAAGGACTACATGGCGCTGGCGGGACCGGGTTTTCGCGACTTCACCCGCATTGCCGCGAGCGATCCGCAAATGTGGCGCGACATCCTGATGGCCAACCGCGAAGAATTGCTGGCGCAATCAAAAATTTTCCAGCAATCCCTGCAATCCCTTGAACAGCTGATTTCAAGCGGCAACGGCGATGCACTCGAATCCCAGATCGGGCAAGCCAGTGAAACGCGTGCCAACTGGCGCGTTTCCTCGCACAAAGCCCACAAGTAAAGCACCCTTTCATGTACGACATCGAGTATCTGGACATTCCGCCACTGACGCAGGCGGGCGGCACGGTTCGCCTGCCTGGCTCCAAAAGCATTTCCAACCGCGTCCTGCTGCTGGCCGCATTGAGCCACGGTCAAACCACGGTCCATGATTTGCTGGCGTCTGACGACACTGCCGTCATGCTGACCGCGCTGGAACAGCTGGGTTGCACGGTAGTGCAAAACGGCAATACCGCCGTCATCAGCGGACTGGGCGGCAGTCAGTTGGCGCAACAAAAAGCCACGCTTTTCATGGGTAACGCCGGCACGGCCATGCGCCCCCTGACGGCGGCGCTGGCGCTGTTGGGCGGTGAGTTTGAACTGTCGGGCGTGCCGCGCATGCACGAACGACCCATTGGCGACCTGGTCGATGCACTTCGACAACTAGGCTGCGTTATCGACTATCTTGGCAACGAAGGCTTTCCGCCCTTGCGCCTGCGGCCGGGTGTTTTGAAACTGGACCAACCGATTCGCGTCCGTGGCGATGTTTCCAGCCAGTTCCTCACGGCCCTGCTGATGGCGCTGCCGCTGGTGGCCGATCAAGCTATCCGCATCGAAGTCGTGGGTGAACTGATTTCGCGGCCTTATATCGAGATCACGCTCAACCTGCTCAAGCGTTTTGGCATCCAGGTCGAGCGCGAAGGCTGGCAGCGCTTCACGATTCCCGCCGGCAGCCAGTACCAGTCGCCGGGCGAAATCCATATAGAAGCCGATGCTTCATCTGCTAGCTATTTCATAGCGCTTGGTGCAATAGCAGCAAGCGCAGAAGGCCAAAATGGCATAAAAATCATGGGCGTGGGCGCAAATTCCATTCAGGGAGACATCCGTTTCATCGAAGCCGCCCGCCTGATGGGAGCGCAGATTGACAGCGCGCCCAACTCGCTGCAAATATCGCGCGGTGCCTGGCCGCTCAAGGCGATTGACCTGGACTGCAATCACATTCCCGACGCCGCCATGACGCTGGCCGTGATGGCGCTGTACGCTGACGGCACCAGCGTGCTGCGCAACATCGCCAGCTGGCGCGTCAAGGAAACCGACCGCATTGCCGCCATGGCCTGCGAATTGCAAAAACTGGGGGCCACCGTGGAAGAAGGTGCGGATTACCTGAAAATTACGCCCCCTGCGCAGGCAGACGCATGGAAACCAGCAGTCATCCACACCTACGACGATCACCGCATCGCCATGTGCTTTTCGCTGGCAGCCTTCAATCCGGCTGAATTGCCGGTCCGCATTCTGGACCCAAAGTGCGTTGCCAAGACCTTCCCGGATTATTTCGAAGCCCTGTTTTCAGTCACCGAAGCGCAAATCGACCAGATACCCGTGATTTGCGTGGATGGCCCGACCGCCTCCGGAAAAGGCACGCTGGCAGCGCTGACGGCGCATCACCTCGGCTATCACTATCTCGACTCAGGCGCCCTGTACCGTTTGACCGCTTTTGCCGCCTCGCGTGCAGGCCTTTCACTGGACGATGGCGAAGCAGTTGCCCAAATTGCCCGCGATTTGCCGGTCAGATTCAAGGGCGACCGGATTTTTTTGGCAGCAAAAGAGGCCGAGGAAGATGTTTCAGAGGCAATCCGCACCGAAGCCGCCGGCATGGCCGCCTCCCGGGTCTCGGCCCATCCGCAGGTCCGCAACGCCCTGCTGGACTTGCAGCGCAGTTTTCGGCAACTGCCAGGCCTGGTAGCCGACGGCCGGGACATGGGCACTGTGGTGTTCCCCGATGCGCCGCTCAAGATTTACCTCACCGCCAGCGCACTGCATCGCGCCGAACGCCGGTACAAGCAGTTGATTTCAAAAGGAAATACGACTACAATCGCCGCCATTCAACAGGCTTTGGAAGCGCGCGACCAGCGAGACATGTCTCGCAAAGCCGCCCCGTTAAAACCTGCTGAAGACGCCAAGCTGCTGGACAACTCCGACCTGACGATTGAAGAATCGCTGGATCAGGTAATCGACTGGTGGCAAGGCACCCGGCCCTTCTGACCTCCGACGCTGACCCCTTTCATGGGGCGCAAGGTCAGCAGGAACATTTGTTTAACCTGCGGTCTTACCCGTCGTTTGACCGCGAAACCTCACCAAACCGCCGCAAGCAGCCCTAAAAACAATAGCAATTTCGCTATTGGAAACCTGTTGTGTGGATTAGGAAATTCATGTCTGAATCTTTTGCCGACCTGTTCAACGAATCACTTGAACGCTCTGAAATGCGCTCCGGTGAAGTCATCACCGCCGAAGTAGTGCGCATCGATCACAACCACGTGGTTGTGAACGCCGGCCTCAAGTCCGAGGCTTACATTCCTCTTGAAGAATTCAAGAACGACCAGGGCGAAGTTGAAGTCCAAGTCGGCGACTTTGTCTCCGTCGCCATCGACTCCGTCGAAAACGGCTACGGCGACACCTTGCTGAGCCGCGACAAGGCCAAGCGCCTGGCTTCGTGGATGAGCCTGGAAAAAGCCCTGGAATCCGGCGAATTCGTCACCGGCCAGACCAGCGGCAAGGTCAAGGGCGGCCTGACCGTTCTGGTCAACGGCATCCGCGCTTTCCTGCCCGGCTCGCTGATCGACACCCGCCCCATCAAGGACTTGTCTCCGTACGAGAACAAGACTATGGAATTCAAGGTCATCAAGCTCGACCGCAAGCGCAACAACGTCGTGCTGTCACGCCGCGCCGTGGTTGAAGCCAGCATGGGCGAAGAACGCGCCAAGCTGATGGAAACCCTGAAAGAAGGCTCTGCCGTCAAGGGCATCGTCAAGAACATCACCGAATACGGTGCCTTCGTTGACCTGGGCGGCATCGACGGCCTGCTGCACATCACCGACATGGCATGGCGCCGCGTGCGTCACCCAAGCGAAGTGGTGACGGCTGGTCAGGAAATCGTGGCCAAGATCCTGAAATTCGACACCGAGAAAAACCGCGTGTCCCTGGGTCTGAAGCAAATGGGCGACGACCCATGGATGGGCGTGAACCGCCGCTACCCACAAGGCACCCGCCTGTTCGGCAAGATCACCAACATTGCCGACTACGGCGCGTTTGTGGAACTCGAACCCGGCATCGAAGGCCTGGTCCACGTGTCCGAAATGGACTGGACCAACAAAAACGTGGCACCGAGCAAGCTCGTGGCCCTGGGCGACGAAGTCGAAGTCATGGTTCTCGAAATCGACGAAGACAAGCGCCGCATCTCCCTGGGCATGAAGCAGTGCAAGGCCAACCCATGGCAGGAATTTGCCGTG
>JAECRO010000007.1:0-86527 GCA_016000195.1 Burkholderiales bacterium
TGTTTTTAAGTAATTCTGACCAACTTTTACCCTAACTTCGACAGGCTCCTAGCTTTTTTAAATCCCTTCACGGTTCACAGACTTTCACCCTGGGCAAAAGCGGCTGCCAGCGCGCTGCCGTGTCCATCCAGCCGCAGTGCCCACCTCTTCCAGACCCCTCATCATTTTTCCCCATACGCTTTACGCTGCCCAGACGACCAGGCCGCTCCAGTCCGTGACCAGCACGACGATGCCGAAGGCAATGCGATACCAGGCAAACGGCACGAAGTCGTGGCTGGCGATGTAGCGCAGCAGCCAGCGAATGCACAGCCAGGCACTGAGGAACGAAAACAGCAGCCCGACGCCGAACAGCGGCAGGTCGCTCATCGACAGCAGCGCGCGCTCCTTGTACAGGCTGTAGACGCCGGCGCCAATCAGGGTCGGAATGGCCAGGTAAAACGAAAAGTCGGTTGCCGCCTTGCGCGACAGACCCAGCAGCATGCCGCCAATGATGGTCGAGCCGCTGCGGCTGGTGCCCGGAATCATGGCCAGGCACTGCACCAGCCCCACCTTGAGCGCATCCATCGTGGTCATCGACTCGACGTTGTGGATGCGAATCACCGCCGGGTTGCGCTGCTGGCGCTTTTCAGCCCACAAAATGATGAAGCCGCCAATGATGAAGGCGCTGGCCACGACCACCGGCGTGAACAGGTGCGCCTTGATGGCCTTGCCAAACAGCAGCCCCAGCACGACGGCGGGCAAAAAAGCCACCAGCACATTGAGCGCAAACTGCTGCGCCTGCTTTTCATGGGGCAGGGCAATCAGGGTGCTGCGGATTTTTTGCCAGTACACCAGGATCACCGCAAAAATGGCGCCGGTCTGGATGGCGATGTCGAACACCTTGGCCTTGTCATCGTCAAAACCCAGCAGCGCGCCGGCCAGTATCAGGTGGCCGGTCGATGAAATGGGAAGAAATTCGGTCAAGCCCTCCACAATGCCCATGATGACGGCTTTGATCAACAGTGCAATATCCACGCTGGCTCCTTCAAAATGGTGCTGATTATCGCTGTTGCGCTTCAGCCAGCCTGAAGGCAGTCCTAAGCGAAAATTCCCGGCTGAGCGCTGAACCTGAGCGCCGCCAAGCCTGAAACGCCATGACCCAACCCCCTTTTATCGACACGCCCAAAACCGCCTTCCCGCCCGAATCCTTGCGTTCTGGCTCGGTGACGGGCTGGCGCCGGGCTGGCCCACGAAAAACCGCAATGAACGCTGGTTTCAAAGGCGGTGCCGCGCTCGACCCGCAAATCGAGGCCAGATTCGGCCCGGCGGTGCGGCTTGCCGTGCAAGGCGGGCTGCACGACCGGGAAGCCGGGCTTCACAGCCGTCTGGCGCTGGCGATATTGCTCGACCAGTTCACCCGCAATGTGTTTCGCGGCAGCACCCAGGCTTTCGGCGGCAATGCGCGCGCAGCAGCTGACGCTGCAAACGCTGGCCCGCCAGCAAGACCTGCAAGTTGCCGTGGGTCGGCCGCGTGTTCATGTACATGCCGAAGATGCCGCATTGCAGGAAAAATGCGTGGCCTGCTTTTCGCAGCTGGTGGCTGACGCGCCCGCCGCCCTGAAGCCGCAACTGCAGGGCAACCTCGACTTTGCTCGGCTGACCTCGACGACCTGGATGCCGCGCTCCTCCAGCAAGTGGCTCAGCCCGGCGCCTTCCACGCCGGCGCGGTGCAGCACGCCAAAGCGCTGAGCCCAACGCAGAAGATGCTTGTAGCCGGCAGGGTTTGTTGCGACCGCGAGAAATTAACGGCGGCCATCATGCCACTGGTTGCCTTCATGGCCGCCGCGGCCATCGCGCTGGTAATACACAGGTGCATAGCCGGGGCCGTATCCATTCTGCCGACCCTGCTCATAGTTGCCGCGGTGGCGCCAGTGGTGGCCATAAGGACGTTCGTAATAAACAGGTTGTGGCGCCAGGTACACGGGTGATGGCCTCACGAACACCGGACGCGGCTGGTAATAGACAGGCGCGGGTTGCACGTACACGGGCTGCGGCTGTATATAGACTGGCTGTGGCTGAACGTAAACGGGCTGCTGATAGACACCCGCATTGCCCACATTCACCACCGCGCCGGGTGTACCCACACCGACCGACCAATACACATTGTCCCGTGCCTGGGCGCTGCCCGCAAAACCCATGGCAGCCACCGCCAGCGTCGCCATGGCACCGGCCACGACGACAGAACGGCTGGATTTAATGATTGTGTTCATACATTTCTCCTAAAGAAAGGGCACGGAATGCCCATGTGTTTATTAAACGCGCCAAAGCGCAAGCCGCCTACCGCATGCACCGTTAAGAGAGTTGCCAAACGTAACCCACCGCAAACTACCCCCTAGAATCAAGCGATGACCTCTCCAGCTCCCTCCATAGCCGCTCCCACTGCCCCTGTCGCCGCCGACAAGGAAGCCCACAAGCCCAGCAATTTCCTGCGCCAGATCATCGAAAAAGACCTGGCCGAAGGCACTTACGCCAGCCGCCGCTGGGGTGGCAGTCCGGGCGACGCCGCCCACCATGCCGCCGGCCAGCCCGATGCGGCCAAGGTGCGCATGCGCTTTCCGCCCGAGCCCAACGGCTACCTGCATGTCGGCCACGCCAAAAGCATCTGCCTGAACTTTGGCCTGGCGCGCGACTACGGCGGCGTGTGCCACCTGCGCTTTGACGACACCAATCCCGAAAAAGAAGACACCGAATACGTGGACAGCATCAAGGATGCCGTGCAGTGGCTGGGCTTTGACTGGCACAACCACGGCGAAACCAACCTCTACCAGGCCAGCGACTACTTTGATTTCATGTACCGCGCCGCCGAATACCTGATCGAAGCCGGCCACGCCTACGTCGATGAGCAAAGCGCCGAGGAAATGCGCCAGAACCGGGGCGACTTCGGCCACCCCGGCGCCGACAGCCCGTTCCGCAGCCGCACCCCGGCCGAAAACCTCGCCCGTTTCCGCGAAATGCGCGACGGGCAACTGCCAGATGGCGCCGCCGTGCTGCGCGCCAAAATCGACATGGCCAGCCCCAACATCAACCTGCGCGACCCGGCCATCTACCGCATCCGCCGCGCCCACCACCACAACACCGGCGACAAATGGTGCATCTACCCGATGTACACCTACGCGCACCCGATTGAAGACGCACTGGAGCAGATCACCCACAGCATCTGCACGCTCGAATTCGAGGACCAGCGCCCGTTCTACGACTGGCTGCTCGACCGCCTGGCTGAACAGACGACATTGCCCGATGGGCAAGTGGTGGGCGGCCTGATTGCCACGCCGCACCCGCGCCAGTACGAATTTGCCCGCCTCAACCTGACCTACGTGCTGACCAGCAAGCGCAAGCTGGCGCAACTGGTGAATGAAAACCGCGTCAGCGGCTGGGACGACCCGCGCATGCCCACCATCGTCGGACTGCGCCGGCGCGGCTACACGCCGGAAAGTCTGCAACTGTTCGCCGAACGCATCGGCGTGACCAAGAGCGACAGCTGGATCGACTACAGCACCTTGGAGGGCTGCCTGCGTGAAACCCTGGACGGCAGCGCGCCCCGCGCCATGGCCGTGCTCGACCCGGTCAAGCTCGTGCTGACCAACTGGGACGAAGTGATGGGCGCCGGCACGCTCGACGATTGCAGCGCGCCGATTCACCCGCACCACCCGGAACTGGGCAAGCGCGAATTCAAGATCGGCAAGGAAGTCTGGATTGACCGCAGCGACTACGAAGAAACCCCGCCCAAGGGCTTTTTCCGCCTGTTCCCGCCGCATGTGAACGCCAGCAAGCAGGCCATGGCCGGCAGCAAGGTGCGCCTGAAATACGGCCACGTCATCGAATGCACCGGCGCGGTCAAGGACGCCGACGGCAAGGTCATCGAAGTCCACGCCACCTTGATTCCGGACACCAAGAGCGGCACGCCGGGCGCGGATTCGGTCAAGGTCAAGGGCGTGATCACCTGGGTCGGCGTGAACGATGCGGTGCCGGCGGAAGTGCGGCTGTATGAGCGACTGTTCAGGGAAGCGCAGCCCGAAGGCGGCGGCGTGGACTTCCTGACGAACCTGAATGCCGACAGCCTGAAAGTGATGACCGCCTACGTCGAGCCGTCACTGGCTGGCGGCGGCGCGATTGAAGCCAAGGCCGATGACAAGTTCCAGTTTGAGCGGCATGGGTATTTTGTGGCGGACCGGGTGGACCATGCGGCGGGGAAGCCGGTGTTTAATTTGGCGGTGGGGTTGAAGGATAGCTGGGGAAAGTGATGGCAGATATTAAGAAAGATAATATCTTGAAAAAAGATGTAGAAATCAGTACATTGAATGATCAACTTTTTCATGAAACCCCCAATACCGAAACAGAATGGCATGGAACTTCATCAACAGGAAAGCAATGGACTGTTTATTGTGGATCTTCCGAGGAGGTATTAAAAAAATTACCTGACTCAAGCATTCATTGCATCGTAACTTCGCCACCTTATTTTTGGCTTCGCGATTACGGGATGAATGGACAAATTGGACTTGAAGAATCAGTTAAAGACTATGTTGACGCCTTAAGCAATGTAATGGCAGAGGCATATCGGGTTTTGCGTAAAGACGGTGTACTTTTTCTGAATTTAGGAGATACATACTATTCAGGTAAAGGCAAGTCGCACGGCACCGATCGTAAAAGTGGAAAACGACGCTTTGGTTTACGTGCTGTAGATAAAAGTGGTGGACTAGGAATTGGGCTTCAACGCAAATCAATAATTGGAATACCGTGGCGCGTCGCTATTGAAATGTCAAGCAAAGGCTGGATTCTTAGGAGTCCTATCATTTGGCATCGTGAAAATTGTCTCCCAGAATCAGTTGCGGACCGCCCCAGCAGAAGTTATGAGAATCTTTTTATGTTTGCTAAAGATAGAAAATACTTCTTCAACAAGCAACCACTTATTGATAAAAAAGTTGAAGAAGATATGTGGACAATTGCATCTAGACCAAAAACACGTAGCGGTCTAGACACAGCACCCTTTCCAGATGAACTTGTTGCAAGATGCTTAGAAATAGGTTGCCCTCCAGAAGGGATAGTTCTTGATCCATTTCTGGGTAGTGGCACAACGGCTAGAGTAGCAGTAACGATGGGTTACTCAACAGTTGGTATCGACCTAAATCCTGAGTTCTGTCTTTACTCAGTCAGCAATCTCAGAAAGTTATAAATATGTATTTCACACCTTTCCAAATTGTCAATTCCATTCATGCATTGAGGGATATTCATCCATTTTATGGAATAACATTTCTAGCATGCAAAAAAGATGGCTTACCAGTCGGAAGTACCATTGTGTTCCCACTTGATGCAAAAACAGATAAGTTTCTTCAAACATACCATCATCTCAACCCACGATCAAGTGCATTTTTTCAGCCATTCAAGTCTAGCGACAGATCAAAAAAATGGGTTAAATCAGACTATTCAGCCAAAGGTCTTCAAGCAATAAATACCCAAACATTTGCACCAGCATTTATTCACGAAAGTGGATCAAGGGTGTGGGGCTGGGATTCAAATTACATCGAAATTCTAAGCAAAAAATTATTAAAAAAAGAAAAAATACCCGCCTTTGATTTAGCTGTTTGGCTTTACCGGAATCATGACTGGCCAATTGACACAAAAAAATCAGAAGTAATAGAAAAATTTATTTCAGATTTCAACTTAACGCACAAAGAATTTGAATTTTTATTCAAAGATAATCTTTCCAACAACAACATCAACAACCTCGTTCAAGACTCTAAAGTAGATTGGAACGATTTAAGCTCGCTTCTCCCCTCCCCTCCAGATGCAGAACCAGATGGAGGAGGGACTCTTACATATCTAGAAACTAGAGGAATTGGACCTGCCGATATTTTTAAAATATATCCAGCAAAAAGACTAACAATAATAACTGGAGACAACGGACTAGGAAAATCATTTTTACTGGAAACAGCATGGCTAGCATTAACAGGAAAATGGGCAGACAAACCAATACACCCCAGAAGAGATTCAAAATATTCAAAATATAATAATGGTGAAATAATTTTTGAAATTGAAGGTGAGCGCTCGAAAGCCCAACGAAGAACTACAACTTATGACTGGAAAAATCTTTCATGGCATTCACCCGACAAAAGACCAACCATGGCAGGTCTTACAATTTATGCTCGGGTTGATGGATCATTTGCAATCTGGGATCCAGCACGCGCGAACTCTAATTCAAAAACAACCGTTTTCACCAAAACTGAAACATGGGATGGACTACCAGGTCAAATTGAAGGTTTAATTAGAGACTGGGTGCGATGGCAAAATAATCCTGCAGGCGGCCAATTCAATAACTTTAAAGAAGTATTGGATATGCTTTCCCCCTCTGACTTAGGAAAACTAACACCCGGCACAAGTATCAGAATACCAGATGACCCTAGAGAAATTCCAACACTCAAACATCCATATGGTGAAATCCCTATCACGCATGAGTCAGCTGGTGTACGTAGAGTTATCACATTAGCTTATTTATTAGTATGGTCTTGGCATGAGCACCTTATAGCTGCCGAACTATCAAATACAGATGCACAACGAAAAATGGTTGTTCTAATTGATGAGATAGAAGCTCATCTCCACCCTCGATGGCAACGTACTCTGCTACCTGCTCTATTAAGAGTACGAGAGGTGCTATCACCATCATTGGATGTACAGTACATAGTCGCGACTCACTCACCATTAGTTATGGCATCATCCGAAGCCATCTTCGAAGACCAAGAGGACAAGCTTTTTCATCTAGACATGCAAAAATCCGGTGAAATTGCACTCAAAGAAATACCTTTTATCAAATATGGTGACGTATCTGCATGGCTAACGTCTCCAGTATTTGAATTACGTCATGCTCGATCAAGTGAAGCCGAAGCTGCGATTGAGGCAGCAAAATCACTTCAACTTGCAGAGAACATTAATAAATTGGCCGTTGAAAACGTTAATGCAAATTTGATTAAATACCTTGCCGCGGATGATAGGTTTTGGCCAAGATGGGTTAGCTTTGCTGAAAGATTTGGAGTAATTTCTTGATTCCAATAACACCTCAACCAGAACCTATTGGATTTAACGCCAGTGTTCGCTTACCAGGCTCTAAATTTTTAGCAAAGACACCCCATCCATCTGCAAAAGAATTTCAAACCAACAACTACTGGAAGAATTCAATTAATGATTTATATTTATCTTATAAAAAAATTTGCGCTTATAGTTCCGCCCCAATATGGCATACAGGCTCTGCAACAGTTGATCATTACTTAGCTAAATCAGTTAGGCCTGATTTAGCTTACGAGTGGAACAACTTTCGATTAGCAAGATTTAAATTAAATTACAACAAAGACATAAATGAGAAAGTTATTGATCCATTTACCATTGAAGATGGATGGTTCCAAATTGACTTCCCAAGCTGTCTGATAAAGCCAGGCACAGGATTAAGTGATGCGGTTCATAAATCAGTAGTTGATTCGATAAGAATTTTAAAACTGAACGATGATGATGAACTTGTTCAGGAACGTGCCACCAGAATGACAGAGTTCGCCGAAGGCGAAATACTTTTATCTTGGCTAGAAAAATATTACCCTCTACTAGCAAAAGAAATAGTAAGACAAGGAATACAAAATAACGCCAACAGCATATTTAAAACTCGATCTATCACATAAAATTTGACTCATAATTTATCTAAACAATAAATCATTTAAATGGCCAAGTTCCTAAACACCAGCGCAACCAACTATTTCCTTGAAGAGCTGATCAAGGGCGCTGCAGACCGATTAATCCTGATCAGCCCCTTCCTCAAGCTCAACGACCGGATGAAGGAATTGCTGGCGGACAAGAACCGGCTGAAGATCGACGTTCGCATTGTTTATGGCAAAAGCGAGTTGCAGCCGCAGGAAACCGAATGGCTGAGCGGCCTGACGTATATCCGAACCAGCTTTTGCAAGAACCTGCATGCCAAGTGCTACATGAACGAGAACATGTGCATCGTCACCAGCCTGAACCTGTACGAGTTCAGCCAGGTGAACAACAACGAAATGGGCATCCTCATCCTGCGCGACGAAGATGGCCAGCTTTACAAAGACGCCTACGAGGAAGCCCAGCGCATCATCCGCATCAGCGACGAGATTCGCATTTCGCTCGAACGCGTGGCCATCGAGGCCGAAACGCCCAGCCGCAACGACGACCGGGCGGCAGAAGCACCGAATCCGGAAGGCAAGCTGGCTTCCTCGAAAATCGCGCAAAAGCTGGGTTTGAAAACCGGGCTGTTTCTGGAACGCGCCGCCCAGCAGGGTTATCTGGCGTTTGACAACGGCCAGTTTTTCCTGAGCCCCAAGGGCGAAAAGGTCGGCGTGGAGTTCGTCGCCAAGTCGCGTTTCGGCCCCTACTTCCTGTGGCCGCAGGATTTTTACCTGCTCTGATGACCAACACACCCCAATCCTCTCCCCGTGTCGTCGTCTTCGCCGGCCCCAACGGCGCGGGCAAATCGACGCATGCCGATGCGATTCTGGCCGCGCTGGGCATTGAAACCTTTGTCAACGCCGACTACATCGCACGCGGCCTGTCCGGGCGCCATACCGATGCCGTCGCGTTCGAGGCGGGCCGCATCATGCTCAGGCGCTTGCGGCAACTGGGCGAAGCCAGGGCCGATTTTGCTTTTGAATCCACGCTGTCAAGCCGCTCCTTTGCCCACTTCCTGCACGGTCTGAAGGCCAAAGGTTACGCGGTCGCCATCTATTATTTTTCGCTGGCCAGCGCCCAGTTGGCGGTTCGCCGCGTCAAGCTGCGCGTGGCCCTGGGCGGGCATGATGTGCCGGCGGATGTGGTCAAGCGGCGATTTGGCCGCAGCCTGCAGAATTTCTTTCAGCTCTACGTTCCATTGGCCGATGAATGGACGCTGTTCGACAACTCATCGGCAACCCAGGCGCTGCCGGTAGCGGCACGCTATGCCAATCAACTGACCGTGACGGAGCCCGCAACATGGCACAAACTGCAAAAACTCAGCAAAACCGCCTGACGCCTTCCCCCAAAGCGCTGCAAAAGGCTTTGGCCCAGTCCGCACAGCAGGCACACAAACTGGCCGCTGCTTTTGGCATGACCGTACCCGGCATCAAGCCCAAGAGTTCCGATAGAGCGAAAAAAACAGGGTGAAATTTTCCGTCTCCGGGTTTGCGCCCATCCAGAATCGGAAGCACTTTTTTCTCTTTCACATGCTGTTTCCGCCCTTTCCGGTATTTGGGTCAAAAAAACCACTTCGCTGAACAGCCATTAAATCCCATGCCTCGTCCCCAAACCATCCAAATCTTCCTCCCTGCTGGCGACCCGCGTGGCATGCGCGTGGCTGAAATCACGACACGCATCATTCGCGTCATCGAAGTGCCGCGCAGCCAGCTTGGCGAGTTCATCAAGACGCCGGAAGCGCAGCAGGTGGGCGTGTATTTTTTGCTGGGCGAGTTGTCGGAAGTTGGCTTGCCGCGTGTGTACATCGGCCAGTCCGGCAGCGTCGGCACCCGGCTGGTGCAGCACAACCAGAGCAAGGACTTCTGGAACCGGGTGATGGTGGTGATCTCTCTGACAAATAGCATGACGCAAACGCATGCGCTGTTTCTGGAGTGGTTTGCGATTTCAGAGGCCACCAAGGCCGGGCGCTACAGCCTGGAGAACGGCAACGCTGGCGCACGGCCCCACACGCCCGCGCCGCTGGAGGCGGACTGCCATGAAATTCATGAAACCGCCGCCACCCTGCTGGCCACGCTGGGCCAGCCGATTTTCGAGCCGCTGACGAATGCGCCGGCTTTTCCGGGCGAGAAGAAAGAGCTGTTCTATTGCAAGAGCTCGGGCGCCGATGGCGTGGGCGAGTACACGACCGAAGGCTTTGTGGTGCGCAAAGGGTCACGCGGGCGGGTGGAAAACGTGGCATCTATTCAGGGCACATCGAATGAGCGTTTTCGCAATCAACTGATCACCGAGGGCATCATGGCCGCTCAAGACAACATGCTGGTTTTTGCCCGTGACCATCTCTTCGCCAGCCCCAGCATGGCTGCCATAGCGCTCATGGGCCGCTCGGCCAATGGCTGGCTGGAATGGAAAAACCCGCAGGGCAAGACGCTGGACGAGGTGAAGCGCCAGTCGGTAACCGTGACGATCTGATTTTGCTCTGTTTTCGATAGCTGCTTGCACCCGTCCAGTATGCGTCAGACTGCTTTTTTAATCCTCATTCCAGTGATGGCGGATGCATGACGCTGCCCAGCGTATGCCATGCTCCAGGAGTTTCATGAAGAATGCTTTTCCATGCCAACGCTCTCCATCTTCTTCGGTATCGTCATCCGCATGTGGCACGACGATCATCCGCCACCCCACATCCACGCTGAATACCAAGGCTTCGAGGCGCTGGTGGATATCGCCACTGGCGAGGTGCGCGAAGGAAGCTTGCCGCGCAAAGTGGCTTCCATCGTTCAAGAGTGGTGTCTGGTACATCAGGCAGAACTGCAAGACAATTGGCAACGCGCCCAGCGGTTTGAGCCGCTGGACAGAATTCAAGGAGCTGACCGTGATTAAAGTGCTCACCGCAAGTCTGATTGACCCGTTCAAGCTGGAACTGAACTTTTCCGATCACACGCATGGCGTGTTTGACGCAAACGCCTACCTGACAAGCCGATCAGGACCGCTATTGGAAAATTTGCGCGAGCCTGCCTATTTCAAACGATTTTTCATTGATGCGGGTGCGCTTTGCTGGCCGAATGGGCTCGAAATCTCCCCTGCGCGTTTGCATGAACTCTGCGTGGCTTCCGCTGCGGCATAGCAAAGTGCAACAGTGCCCAGCATCAAAACCCGCCTTTCGCCGACATACTTTTGCTGGCGCCTGACGCAGAATGTTTTCAAGGCCTCGACGCCTTTGTTTAACTTTTTAAGGAAATCGCCATGCCCCAGTTTGCCCAGATTACCGGCGACGTAACCTATACGCCGGGTGAAGGCGTACCCATCGAAATCCCCCGTGGCCGCGTCGAGGTCGTACTCGCACCCGACAGCGCCACGCTGAGCTGGGAAGCCGCTCCGGGCATCGTCGGCTCAACGGCCATTCCGCGCATCCAGTTCGATGACTACGTGCGCGACGGCCAGATCAAGATGCCGCAGGAATAAAGCCCGGTGATGTGAAGCCAGCCTGGGCCACGCCGACATGCCCAGCCTGACTGACAGGCTGCAATCGCTATTATTAATATAGCTGCTCACGCTGACGCAGCAAGCGCCGGGGCCATATTTCGCCCTCTATTCTCTCCAAAACCGCATTCAGAACCCAGCCACGCTTCGCGGCCACATAAAAACACCACTTGCGCTTCGGCTGGCGCAGTGCCGGCTTCGCAAATCGCGAAATAGTCCGGTAAGCTCAAGCCATGAATTTAAGCCTTGAATTACTCCCCAAGAAGTGTGATGTTTTGGTGATTGGCGCCGGCCCGTCCGGCAGCGCAGCCGCCTACACCCTGGCCAAGGCCGGGCTGGATGTGGTACTCATCGACCAGCACGCCTTTCCCCGCGACAAGATTTGCGGCGACGGACTGATCCCGGACGCGCACAAGGCGCTGGCCCGGCTCGGTGTGCTGGACGAGGTGATGCGGCAAGCCCATCCCTCGCGCTTTCTGAGCTGCATCAGCCCGCGCGGCGGACGCATCGACGTGGCCGGCACCATGGCCGTGCTGCCGCGCAAGCAACTCGACGACATCGTCTGCAAGGCGGCCGTGGCGGCGGGCGCGCGCATGTTTGCGCCGGTGCGTTTTATCGCGCCCATCGAGGAGGACGGCAAGGTCGTCGGCGCGCGCCTGACCCAGTCGGGCACGGAGTGCGAACTGCGCGCGACCTGGGTGGTGCTGGCGACGGGCGCCGTGCCGCAGGCGCTGATGGCGGCCGGCATGGCGGAGCGGCACGCGCCAAGCGCCATTGCCATGCGCTGCTACATCAGGAACGACGCGATGACGGCCAAGATCGACAAGCTCGAAGTCATCTGGCACAAGACGCTGGCGCCCGGCTACGGATGGATTTTTCCGTGCGGCGATGGCGTTTTCAACGTGGGCGTGGGCATATTGCACCAGCCCTCTGACCCGGCGGACAAGCGCAATCCATCGCGCGACAAGTCAGGCGCCGCCAATTTGCACCAGATGTTTGAAGCCCTGGGCAAGCTGTCGGAGCCGGCCCGGGAACTGATGGCGGGCGGTACGCGGGTGGGTCCGCTCAAGGGCGCACCGCTGCGCTGCAGCCTGAAAGGAGCACGGCTGTCGCGCCCCGGCCTGCTGGTCACGGGCGAGGCCGCCGGCAGCACCTACGCTTTTTCGGGCGAGGGCATCGGCAAGGCGCTGGAAACCGGCATCCTGGCGGCAGAGGCGATTTTGCAGGGTGCCGGCGGGGACGAGGCGCGCGTGCGGGCGCATTACACCAGCCGGATTGATGCGCTGCGGCCGCGTTTTATGCTGTATGAGCGGGCGAATCTGGTCAACCGCTATCCGTGGCTGGCCGACCTGCTGATCTGGCGGGCGCGCAAAAGCGCGCGGCTGCAGCAGCGCTTGAGCGGGGTTCTGAATGAAACCAGCAATCCGGGCCACCTGTTCACGGTCAAGGGCATGGTCCGGCTTTTCACGGAGTAAGGCCATGCCAGCCGGCGAATGCAAAGCCTGAGCCGCAAAGCGCCGGCGGCATCTTCAGCAAGAATCGAACCACTATCATTTGTATAGCTGCCTGTGCTTATACAGCCTGCGCAAACGCCTTGTCTGACATGTATTTCTTCAAGATTTTCCCGGAACAAGCCAACGCGGCGCTTCCTTTCTCCTTCCTTTCCTTCACACGCCATGATGCCCCTCCATCACCCTGCCCTTTCCCGCCGCTCGGCCCTGCTGGGCAGCGCCGGCCTGCTGGCACTGACGGCCTCACGGCTTGCCGGCGCCGCGCCGCCAGCCGCCGATGTCTGGCCGAACGCATTGCAGGTTCCCGGCGGCATTGCGCGGCTGTCGCTCGGCCCGGCGGCGGCGCGGCCGGTGGCGCATGCGGGCGATGTGCCCTTGCTGGTGCTGGGCGACGTGATCGAGTGGACGGCGCTGGTCGGCATCCCGCTGTCCGCCGTGCCGGGCCAGGCGAGCATCACCGTGCAGGCGGCGGATGGCGGCGGCCAGCGGCCAATCGCCTACACCGTGGCCAGCAAGCGCTACAGCGAGCAGCGGCTGAAGGTGGCGCCGGACACGGTCGATCTGTCGCCTGAAAACGCGGCCCGCTACGAACGCGAACGCGCGCACCAGGAGAAGGTCATGGCCACGTTCAGTACACCCTTGCCCGATGCGGCGTCGCTGCGCATGCAGGTGCCGGTGCCGGGGCGGCGTTCCAGCTCGTTCGGGCTGCGGCGCGTGTTCAACGGGCAGTCGCGCAATCCGCACAGCGGCATGGACATCGCGGCCAGCACGGGCACGCCCATCGTGTCGCCGCTGCCGGCGCGGGTGATTGACACCGGCGACTATTTCTTCAATGGCAACACAGTCTGGCTGGACCACGGCGGCGGTCTGCTGAGCATGGTCTGTCACCTGAGCGCCATCGACGTAAAGCTGGGCGACGGGCTGAAAACCGGCGAGCGCCTGGGTGCCGTCGGCGCCACCGGCCGCGTGACCGGGCCGCACCTGCACTGGGGCGTGATGCTGAACCGCGCCATGGTTGACCCGGCGCTGTTTCTGGCGGCCTGAACGCTGAATCAAGACACAAGACACAAGACACGGATTTGGCCCAAACTTATGCCCGCCACCTGTGAATGGCCCTGTGGACAAGCCACTGGATAAGCCTTGAAACCCGCGCCAGGCTTGGGTTTGCAGGGCATGCCCAAAAAACAGGCAACCTCTGTTTTTACAATCAAGCCGTCACTTTCAAGCCCTCCGCCATGCCTCAACCCGACTTCAGCCCCGCAGCCGACCGCAACAAACAGCCCTTGCTCGACGTGCTTCGCCAAATACTGCCCGAACGCGGCCGCGCGCTGGAAATTGCCTCGGGCACCGGCCAGCACGTCGCCTGGTTTGCCGCCGGCCTGCCGCACTGGACCTGGATGCGCGACATCCCCACCTCGGCGGGCAAGCTGGCGTTTGACCCAAGCCTGCGCCAAAAAAATGCCGGCTGAGGCCTTCGCCACCGGGAAGAAGCCGAACAGGAAGCGGCCCGCGCCGGCCTGCGCTTGTCAGCGCGGCACGCCATGCCGGCCAACAACCGGCTGCTGGTGTGGCGGCAGGCGGCCTGACAGCAGGGCTGGCACCGTAAACTTGCGCTACGTTTTTTATAGCTACTGCTGCAGTGGCAGCGTGCGCAGGGCAGCTTTTTGATCCTCAATCCTGGCGCCCGGCCGGATTTCAGGGGCGCAGTGCTATCCTCCCCGGCCATGAACGTTCCGCACGCGACCCGCCTGATTCTTTTCAACAAGCCCTACGGCGTGCTCAGCCAGTTCACGCCGGAAGGGCGCTGGCGCGGGCTCAAGGATTTCATCGCGATTCCAGAGGTTTACGTGGCCGGCCGGCTGGATGCCGACAGCGAAGGCCTGCTGCTGCTGACCAACGACGGCAAGCTCCAGGCGCGCATTGCCGACCCGCGTTTCAAGATGGAAAAGACGTATTGGGTGCAGGTCGAAGGCACGCCTGACGAGGCCGCGCTGGCGGCCCTGCGGCAAGGCGTTCAGCTGAACGACGGCCCGACGCGCCCGGCGCGGGCCAGCCTGATGGCGCCGCCGCCGTCGCTCTGGCAACGCGAGCCGCCGGTTCGGGTTCGGCAGTCCATTCCGACCGCCTGGATCGCGCTGGGCATTCGCGAAGGCCGCAACCGCCAGGTGCGGCGCATGACGGCGGCGGTGGGATTTCCGACCCTGCGCCTGATCCGCGCCGCCATCGGCCCCTACTCGCTGGATGGCCTGGCGCCCGCAAGCTGGCGCGACAGCGATGCGGGCCTGCCCGCCTTGGTCAGGGCTCAGTTCAAGCCTTCATCCACCACCAGGTAGCGCTTCACGAGGTCAAAAAAGCGTTCATAAAAGGCTTCCGACGAGATGGTTTTGCTGGCGACCTTGACCATGGCGTCGTTGCTGGAGTTGAAGGGCAGCGACACCGAACCCAGCGCGCCCACGCCCAGGCTGGCCGAGTTGTTGCTTTTCTTCAGGGCATAAACGTCCTGCAGCGCGGTGACAAAGCCCAGGCTGACCTTGCCGTCCGGGCTGTCAGGCGCGCAGACCACCCGGATTTCCATTTGCAGGTGCGACTCGGGTTCGGGCTGAAAGCTCTTGCGGCCCTCAACCATGTCTTCCCGGGCCGCGCTGATGATGTAGCCCTGGCTCAGCAAGGCCCTTCTGGCGGCTTCGCAGGTTTGCGCAGCGGTGGCGTCGAACAGCCGGGAATAGGTCACGGTGGAGCTGAACTCTTCCTGTGACGGAAAAGCTTTCGGCGAACTGGCGCAGGCGCTCAGCACGCCGCACAGGCTCAACAAGCCCGGCAGCCAGGCGACGGCGCGGCAACGCTTCCAGAAAAAATTCAAAGCGGGCCCTCCTTCAGGTAGCAAAAATTGTAGGCCGGTTCATCGGGCAACCCGGGCCAACCCCAGAGGCTGCAACATTCCCGTCCTCTATCGAATGAAGGAATGATAAAGCTGGGAGTTCACGCGTTTCTCAGGGTTCCCTTAACCACTGCGGACTGGAGGATTTGGGTACAAGCGCTAAAGCGCCGCTTGCATTGGTTTTTGCCAGGAGCCGCTTGCCGGGAACTGACTAATATCGTAACACTTTGATTTTAAATAACAAATCCTCTTTCCATGATTACTTTTAAGACGCTCTTAAGATGATCATTTTTATAATTCCGGCCACATCAACACGAGGAAAAAAGCCATGAGCCTTCAAAAATCCGCGCATCGCTACCACACCGCATCCATTTCACTGCACTGGCTGATGCTTGCCTTGTTCATTGCGGTGTACGCGAGCATTGAGTTGCGCGTGCTGTTTGAAAAAGGCACCGAACTCCGCGAAACGATGAAAAGCCTGCACTTCATGTTCGGCCTTCTGATGTTTTTCCTGGTCTGGCTGCGCATCGCGATGCGCTTCAAATACCCCGCGCCACGCATTGAACCGGCCCCGCCCCAATGGCAGGCGCTTGCCGCCAGACTGGCCCACCTGATGCTCTACGCCCTCATGATCGGCATGCCGCTGGCCGGCTGGCTGCTGCTGAGTGCATCCGGCAAACCGATTCCATTTTTTGGCCTGGAGCTTCCGGCGCTGATCGGAAAAAACAAGGAACTGGCAGGCCAGATCAAGGAAGTTCACGAACTCGTAGGGACCATCGGCTACTTTTTGATCGGAGCCCATGCGGCGGCGGCCCTGTTTCATCACTACATCAAACGCGACAGCACCTTGCTGAGCATGCTGCCAAAAACCGCCGCCTGATCCGCCCGCCATTCGGCAGCCGCGTTGAGTGCTTGCAATTTCAGCTTCAGCCCAAAAATGCAGGCCATGACCGATTCATTTCACATTGTCTGCCCGCACTGCCACACCACCAACCGCGTTCGCGCCGGCCAGCTTGGCAGCCAGCCGACCTGCGGCAGTTGCAAGAAGGCGCTGTTTACCGCGCATTCGGCGGCGCTGGACGAGGCCGCCTTTGACAAGCACATCAGCCGCAGCCAGATTCCGGTGCTGGTCGATTTCTGGGCGCCGTGGTGCGGCCCGTGCCGCCAGATGGCGCCGGCTTATGAGCAGGCGGCAGCACAGCTGGAGCCGCAGGTGCGGCTGGCCAAGGTTGACACCGAAGCCGTTCCCAGCCTGGGCGCGCGCTTCAATATCCGCAGCATTCCAACGCTGGCGCTGTTCAAGGACGGCCGCGAAATTGCCCGGCAGCCCGGCGCCATGGGCGCGGCCGACATCGTGCGCTGGGTGCAGTCAAACCTGCGCTGAACTGCCGCCGGGCCGGCGGTCAGCCGCGTCCGCGGCGGTCGTTGTGCAGCATGCGCTCCACCTCTTCGCGCAGCGCGGAGAGTTCATCATTCAGCTGGCGGCGCTCTTGCCGGGTGACGACCCCGTCAGACTTGAAAAACGCTTCATGGCGTGCAATCTCGCGCTCCCGGCGTTCCAGCCTGTGCGCTTCGCGCTGGGTGATGCGGCCCGAGCGCAAGCCCTCGTCAATGCGCTGGCCAATCGGGTACTCGCGGTTGTCGATGCCGGGGGCATTGCCCGCATTGCCCGCATAGCCGGGCCTGACCACCTCGCGGTTCGCCATCATGCGTTCCACGTCGGCGTTCAGGGCACTCAGGTCGGCCCTGATCTGCTGGCGCTCCTGCGCGTTCGCCGAGCCATTCGACTTGTACTGGTTCTCGCGCATCTGGATGTCGCGCTCACGGCGAATCAGCATCTGCGCCTCGGACGGCGTGATGTGGCCGGATGCCATGCCCTGCTGGATGCGCGTGCTGCTGGACTGCTGCGCCTGGTCGATGCGGGGGGTGTTCGTGCCCTGGGCCATGACCGGGGCCGTTTCCAGCCCGGCGAACAGTGCCGATGCGACCCACGAGGCGGTGACGAGTTTTGATTTCATGAGGTACCCCAATTTATGGATGGACTTGCCGGCAGCTCCTGGCAAACGGTGGCTGGCGCTGCGCCTGAATCGCCGCTGTTCTAAGGCTCTGTGTGATTCAGTACTTCATTGTTGCGCTGCATTTGTTACGGTGGTGCGAGGGAAGCGAGCTTTTACGCGGTTTTTACCCTCACGGTAACAAGCGTGTCTTTGTGCATTTTTCTGTCTGTTTTTGGCTGAAATAACTATATTTTCGATAGCAGCTTGCGCCCGTGTGCTGATGACTTGTCTGGGAATCGGCGGTGCTGTCAGGTCTATCTCGCTTCCGGCCCAGCCCAGTACGGCAAAAGACAGAACGCAGATGACAGCAAGCCAGGTCCAGAGTTTGCGCGTTGCGTGCATGGCAAATTTCCTTTTCGGTTGCGGTTGCGGTTGAAAAATTCGAAAACGCTTCAAATTTAATAACATTGATTCTGCATACATCTTTTATAAAGATACCAACCAAATACATATTTTTTGCGCCACTGTTCCTGAAAAGCGTCACGCTCGATAAAATTGGCAGCGCACTCCACGCAGGCAGGCTCATGCGTCAACCCTCCCCTTCACCCGAGAATTCACGCGCATGCGACTGACCACCTACACCGATTACGCACTGCGCACGCTGATGTACCTGGCCGCCAACCGGGACCGTCTGGTGACGATCCAGGACATTGCCGACGTACACGACATCGCCAAGAACCACCTGACGAAAGTAGTGCATCAGCTCGGCATCCTGGGCATGGTCGAATCGTTGCGGGGCCGCAACGGCGGGCTGCGGCTGGGCCGGGAACCCGACCAGATCAACATAGGCGCGGTGGTGCGCAGCACCGAACCCGACTTCTACATGGCCGAGTGTTTCGACCCCGGCAAAAGCCACTGCATCATGAGCGCCGCCTGTTCGCTGAAAGACATGCTCAATGACGCCACCCTGGCCTATCTGGCGGTGCTCGATGGCGTCACGCTTGATGACCTGATGAAGACGGCAGGCAAGCGCGCCGAGGGCGAAGCGTCGTTCAAGTCGATTCCAATCCGGCCGCAAACCGTGACGCTGGGAAAATAGCTTGGCGCGCCACGCGCCCATCCCGTCTCTCCATCCTTGTTGTTTGCTACCTTTTAAATAGCAAACAATGCCCTGCGGAACTGCGCAAACACCTCATTTCATTCTTAAAAATCGCATGCCACTCTCCTGGAACGACATCAAATCGCGCGCCCTCACCTTCAGCCGCACCTGGGCCGACGCGGCGAACGAAGACAGCCAGGGCAAGCCGTTCTGGATTGATTTTTTTGAAATCTTCGGCATCACCAACAAGCGCGTCGCCACGTTCGAGCATGCCGTCAAAAAGCTGCCCGGCGCCCACGCAAGAACCGACGGTTTTGTCGATCTGTTCTGGCCCGGCATGCTGCTGGTCGAGCAAAAATCGCGCGGCAAAAATCTGGATGCGGCGCTGGCGCAGGCGCTGTCGTATTTTCCGGGTATTGCCGAGCGCGACCTGCCGCAAATCGTCATCGTCTGCGACTTCGCGCGTTTTCGGGTACACAAGCTCGCCACGGGTGAAACCATCGAGTTCGCGCTGAAAGACCTGCACAAGCACATCAAGGTGTTTGGTTTCGTGGCGGGCTACAAGACGCTGGAGATCAAGCCGCAAGACCCGGTCAACATCCGGGCCGCCGAGCGCATGGGGCGGCTGCACGATGCGCTCAAGGCCAGCGGCTACACCGGCCACCCGCTCGAAGTGCTGCTGGTGCGCCTGCTGTTTTGCCTGTTTGCCGACGACACCGGCATCTTTCAGCCGGCGCAGGCGTTTCGCGCCTTCGTTGAAGAGCGCACCGCTGACCATGCCGCCCGCGCTGGTCAAGGCGTATGAACTGGGCGGCGGCAGGAAAAGCTATAAGAACGACGCCGAGCGCGTGGCTTACCTGTTTGAGCTGTACCAGCAGTACACCAGCCTGCTGCCCGCCGAAAAAGCCAAGCCCAGGCGCCGGGCCAAGACGGCTTCACCACTATAAAAATAATAGCTGCCTGCGCATACTGGTATTGCGCAAAAGGCTGTTTTTACTTAAATCTCCGGGCTGCTGGCCGTTGCGGCAAACACGCCGCTGAGCAACTCGGGCAGGCGCTCCAGCCCCATCTTGAAGCCGCAGGCCTGCGCGTGGCCGCCGCCGCCCATGCTTTCGGCCAGCGGGATGCAGTCAAAGCCCGGCTGCGAGCGCAGGCCGACCTTGACGCCGCCGCTCTTGCCGACATGCCACAGCAGCGCAAAGGTGCCGCTTTTTTCCGACAGCATGTTGCCGATCAGGCTGTGGAACACGCCGGGCGCGTTCAGCATCAGCCCGCTTATGCCGTTGAACCTCACGGGCTGCGCGCCTTCGGCGATGTCGGCGGCGAGTTTTTTGAATTTCTCGTCCATGGCCGCGCCGCGCGCCATGAAATCGGTGATTTGCTCGGGGCTGAAGGCGGCAATCTCGGCCCAGCGCGCAAAGTCGAGCGGCTCCATGTCGAGCGCCGCCAGAAAAGCCGGGCTCTCGGGATATTGCCAGGCCCAGATGTCGCGGTCTTCGACAAACAGCACCAGGCTGGGCACGGGCGCGGCGGGCTGGAAGAATTCCCAGGCCAGCCGGGCGCCGGACTTGCTCATGTCAAAGTGAACCACGCCGCAGCGGCAGGCAAAGCCGGTGAGCTTTTCAGCCGCGCTCTTGTGGTGGTCGAGCATGACGAGCTTGGCGGCACGCTCCTCGATGGCGCGCAGGATGTCGGGCGCGAACGAGAAGTCGAGGATGTACACGGCGCGCCCGGCCAGCGCGGGCAGGTTGTCCACCGACTTGATGTCGCCGTGGTCGAGCGGCAGGAATTCCGCCTTGCCGGCATAAAAAAGCCAGGCGGCCAGGGCGGCGGCAAAGCCGTCGGGACATTTGCGGCCGTGGTAGATGACCAGCGGCTGCGGGTCGTTGAGGTCAGGGGCAAGCAGGAGTTGCAGGGGAAGAATGGTTTTCATGGGTTTGCCGATTGTCGCCTCTTGCGCAATCGCGCTTGACAAGCTGCGCACGCACCACCTGCTCGGCCACATCGACGCCCATGAGCGCGTGAGCGAGGAAAGCGCCCGCACCCTGATGCTGTGAATGATTCAGGGCGCCCGGTAGCAGGCCTTGGCGCGGCGTTCTGCCTGGCGCTGGATGCGCCGGTCAGGCTTGTCCGCCTTTTCTGTGGGCCACCCTGTGGATAACAAGGTTGAAAAACCCCGAAAGCCGCGCCAGCACTGGCTTTCGGGGCGATGCCCGCGAATTGAGCAGCCCTGGCAGCGATCTTGCCGAGGGTTCATTTTTCGGTTCAGCGGCTCAGGGCGACGACCCTGCGCTGGCTATTCAGGCCGCTCGACGGACTGGGGCGAGCGGCAGGCCGAAGCTGCTTCGGCGGTATCCAGCGCGGCGCGCGGCTGGTCGCTGTGCGGCAGCTTGTAGCCGTCGGCCACGTAGCCGGGGCCTTTCATCACCATGACGATGACGCAGCCAATGCCGACGGTGACGACCATGGACCCGTGAAAGATGATCACGCCCCCGATCACATAGTCGATCATCTGAATCCAGCGCGCCTGGGCGGCGTCAGGCGTGGCATCGCTCAGCAGATGCACCAGCGCCAGGCATGCCAAAGGCAAGACCGCGCCGGCCAGGGCAATCAGCGGCAGCTTTCTCCACAGCCGCCATTCCAGTCCACTGGCGGCACGATGGGTATGCGGAATTTTCTTAAACCAGTTCATGAAATTCACCTGCTGAAGAATGAATGCCGCCTGAAGGCCAGGGCCTTGCCGCCGGGGGGCCGGCAATCCGGCGGGCCATCGCCCGGCCGGGCGATCCGGGAATCGCATGACGCTGCCTGCACTGTAGCGCCTCGCCAAAAAGCCCGGAAAAGCCGGGCTTCACGGCCCTGATGCATCGTCGCCTTACCCCCATTTACTGTGGGCCACCCTGTGCATAACATTGTTCAAAAGCCTTGAAAGCCGCGCCACCACTGGCTTGCCAGCCGATGCCCGAAAATTGACCAGCCAGCCGTCCGCCAGGCGCTGCAAAACCCCGATTTTCCTCTGAAGAGCTGTTTTTCAGACGCTTATAACAGCAGGCCCGTCAATTCCCGGCTTCATGCCGCCAGCGGCGTGATATTACCCACGTTTTCTGTGGGCCACCCTGTGGATAACAATGTTCACAACTGCGAAAAGCCGCACCGGCAGTGGCTTTGCGGACCCTGCCCGGCAATTGACCAGCCTGCAGCCAGGCCAGGCTGCAAACCACCGGGCGCGGCTCACCCAAGCCTGTGCGCGCCTGCGCGTAAGACAGTTCGTACACCCGGCCTGCCAGCCCCCGGGCTTCAGGCAGCGGGCAGCGCCTTGAGCCTGCGGTACAGCGAGCGCTCGCTGATGCCCAGCCGGGCCGCCAGTTCAGCGCGGCTGCCGGTGTGGCTGGCGACGAGCTGCTGCAGCTGCACTTTTTCAAGGGCCTGCAGTGTGCCTGGCCCCCGGGCAATGCCTGGCGTCGCCATGCCGGCGTCTGCGTTTGTGCCGGCGCCGGCTTCGATGCCGGCGGCAGTCTGCCGGAGTGGCGCGGCCAGTTCGCGCCGGCCTGACTGCAGAGCCTGCCGCACATGCACCGCTTCAATCGCCAGCCCGTCGCACAGCAGCGAAGTGCGCTCCAGCAGGTTGCGCAGCTCGCGCACATTGCCCCGGTAGTCCTGGGCCTGCAGCAGCGCCATGGCCTCGGGCTTGAACTCCAGGCGCCGCCTGGGCGCCACCCGTTCCATCAGGGCGGCGGCCAGCAGGGGAATGTCGTCACGGCGCTCACGCAGGGCCGGCAGATGGATGGGAAAGGTGCTCAGGCGGTAGTACAGGTCTTCGCGAAAGCGGCCTTCCTCCACCATGCGGTCCAGGTCGCGGTGGGTGGCCGACACCACCCGCAGGTCGGCATGGCGCAACTCGTTGCTGCCCACGCGGCGGTAGGTGCCGCTCTCCAGCAGGCGCAGCAGCTTGACCTGCATGGTCAGCGGAATGTCGCCCACTTCGTCGAGGAACAGCGTGCCGCCGCTGGCCGCTTCGACCAGGCCGCCCCGGGCCGAGATGGCGCCGGTGAAAGCGCCGCGCTCGTGGCCGAACAGTTCGGACTCGAACAGGTTTTCAGGCAGGCTGGAGCAGTCCACCACCACCAGCGGCCGCTGGGCGCGCAGGCTGGCTTCATGCACGGCGCGCGCCACCAGTTCCTTGCCGGTGCCCGACTCGCCCAGCAGCAGCACCGCAGCCTGCGACGGGGCCACGCGGGCCACCAGCGCCAGCATGCGCTGAAAGGCCGCCGCCCGCCCAATCAGGCCATGGGCCGCAGGCTGGCCCTTGGCGACCCGCAGCGGCTCCATTTTTTCAACAAAAAAGGCCTGCGCACCGCTCGCATCGAGCAGTGGGGCCAGCTCGATGTTGACGTATTCCTCGCCCTGCGGCGTGTGGTGCAGGTGCAGCACACGCTCGCGCTGGCCCGATTCACGCGAGCGCGCCAGCGGGCACGATTCGCCGGACTGGTCGCACGGCATGCTGAAGTGGTGCGACACCTCGTAGCAGGTGCGCCCCACCACGCTGCGCTCGGGGCTGTACTGGCGCCGGTAGGCCGCATTGGCCGCCAGGATGCGGTAGCGGGTGTCGAACAGGATATGCGGCTCGCTCAGGCCCTCCAGATAGGAGACGAGTTCAGGCAGGGGTTGCATGGCAGTCCTTTTTTAGGCTGAACGCAGTATAGGGAGCAACTGCCAACGACTCTGCCAATGCCGCCGGTTTGCGTCAAGAATGGCAGTTATTGCCGGAACTGGCGGCAGAAAAAATCATCACTCCCAACTCAATCCATTGATCTAAAAGAGATTTTTTAAAATCTCAACGTGGCACGCTTCTTGATATCAAAGGGCTGCAAGACGCTAGACCCCATGAAACCCCAAGACAAAACCCTGTTGCAAAAACTGGCCTTGGCGCTGGTCATCAAGCTGCTCTTGCTGGCGGCTTTGTGGTGGGGCTTTGTCCGCGACCAGCGCGTGGTGGTCGATGGCGATGCCGCCGCCGCGCAGCTGCTGGGCTCGGGGAACGTCAAAAACCCTCAAGGAGTAATCCGGTGATTTCTGAACAACTGGTCAACCTGTCGCGGCTGCAGTTTGCCGCCACGGCGCTGTACCACTTTCTTTTTGTGCCGCTGACCCTCGGCATGGTCTGGATGCTGGTCATCATGGAAAGTGTCTATGTGATGACGGGCAACGTCGTCTGGAAAGACATGACGCGCTTTTGGGGCAAGCTGTTCGGCATCAACTTTGCGCTGGGCGTGACCACCGGCATCACGCTCGAATTCCAGTTCGGCACCAACTGGGCCTACTACTCGCACTACGTGGGCGACATCTTTGGCGCGCCGCTGGCGATTGAAGGGCTGATGGCCTTCTTTCTTGAGTCCACCATGATCGGCCTGTTCTTTTTTGGCTGGGACCGCCTTTCAAAAACCCAGCACCTGATGGTCAGCACGCTGATGGCGGTCGGCACCAACCTTTCGGCGCTGTGGATTTTGATTGCCAACGGCTGGATGCAGAACCCGGTCGGCGCCGAATTCAGCTACCAGACGATGCGCATGGAAATGACCAACTTCTGGGCCGTGGTCTTCAACCCCGACGCGCAGGCCAAGTTCGTGCATACCGTCTCAGCCGGTTACGTGACTGGCGCGATGTTTGTGCTGTCGATTTCGAGCTGGTATCTGCTGAAAAAGCGCGATGTGGAATTTGCCAGGCGCAGCTTTCGCGTGGCGGCCGCCTTTGGCCTGGCCAGCGTTTGCTCGGTGATTGTGCTGGGCGACGAATCGGGCTACACCGTGGGCGAGGCGCAGCAGACCAAGATGGCTGCGCTTGAAGCCATGTGGGACACCAAGCCCGCGCCCGCGCCGCTGACGCTGGTGGCCAGCATCAACGAAGCCGAGCAAAAGAACAACTGGGAAATCGAGATTCCCTGGCTCATGGGCCTGATTGGCACGCGCTCGGTCAGCAAGGAAATTCCGGGCATTCTTGACATCAAGGCCAGGAATCGCGAGCGCATCGTGCAGGGCATTTTGGCCGTCAACGCCCTGGAAGCGCTGCGCGCCCACCGCGATGACGCCGCCGCCAAAGAACAGTTTGAAAAACACAAGGCCGACCTGGGCTTTGGCCTGCTGCTCAAGAAATACGTGGTCGATGTGAACCAGGCCACACCCGAAATCATCGACAAGGCGATGAACGACACCGTGCCGCGCGTCACGCCAATGTTCTGGTCCTTCCGCATCATGGTCGGCCTGGGCTTTGCCATGCTGGCGCTGTTTGCCCTGACTTTCTGGAGCACGCTCAAGACCACCGTCCAGCCCCGCCCGTGGCTGTTGCGCTGGGCGCTGTGGATGCTGCCGGCGCCATGGATTTCGTGCGAGCTGGGCTGGTTTGTGGCCGAGTACGGCCGCCAGCCCTGGACGATTTACGGCGTGCTGCCCACGCACCTGAGCGTGTCCACGCTGAGCGTGAACAGCCTGTATGGCTCGCTGGCCGGGTTTGTCGGTTTTTACACCGTGCTGCTGATGGTCGAGATGTTTTTGATGCTCAAGTTTGCGCGCATCGGTCCGGGCAGCCTGGGCACCGGCCGCTATGAGCGCGAAACGGCGCACACCACCCCGGCACACGCCTGAAGGAGAACAAGCATGCTGGACTATCCAACCCTGAAAATCATCTGGTGGCTGCTCGTGGGCGTGCTGCTGACGGGCTTTGCCATCATGGACGGCCACGACATGGGCGTGGGAACGCTGCTGCCCTTTGTCGGCCGGAGCGACCTGGAGCGCCGCGTCGTCATCAACACCGTGGGGCCGCACTGGGACGGCAACCAGGTCTGGTTCATCACGGCGGGCGGGGCTATTTTCGCGGCCTGGCCGCTGGTCTATGCCACCGCTTTCAGCGGTTTTTACTGGGCCATGCTGGCGGTACTGTGGGCGCTGTTTTTCCGGCCCGTGGGCTTTGACTACCGCAGCAAAATCCACAATGCCGCCTGGCGCAGCACCTGGGACTGGGGCCTGTTCATCGGCGGGGCCGTGCCGCCGCTGATTTTTGGCGTGGCCTTTGGCAACCTGCTGCAGGGCGTGCCCTTCGGTTTTGATGCGTACATGGTTTCCACCTACACCGGCACGTTCTGGCAGCTGCTCAACCCGTTTGCCCTGCTGGCCGGCGTGGTCAGCAGCGCCATGATCACGATGCACGGCGGCGCCTACCTGGCGCACCGCACCGAAGGCGTGATTCAGGCGCGCGCCATCAAGGGCGCGGTGGGCGCGGCGCTGGTCATGGCGCTGGCCTTCGTGGCGGCCGGCTTCTGGCTGCAGGGCATGGACGGCTACCGCATCACCTCAGCCATCGACCCCTCGGCCCTGCCCGACCCCATGAACAAAACCGTGGTGCGCGAAGCCGGCGCCTGGATGGCCAATTACAGCCGCCAGCCGCTGCTGTGGCTGCTGCCAGCGCTGGGCGCGGGCGGCGCGCTGCTGGTCGCCGCCCTGCTGCGGGCACGCCGCACGCTGACGGCATTTGCGGCGTCGGCGCTGGCGCTGACAGGGGTGATTGGCACGGCGGGCGCCTCGATGTTTCCCTTCGTCATGCCCTCGTCCACCCTGCCCGCCGCCAGCCTGACGGTGTGGGACAGCGTTTCGAGCCACCTCACGCTGTCCATCATGTTCTGGGCCACGCTGATCTTCATTCCGCTGATCATGGTGTACACCGGCTGGGCCTACAGCGTCATGCGCGGCAAGGTCACGGCGGCCTATATTCAGGAAAACGACCATGCCGCTTATTGAGCTTTCTGAGCTTATTGAGCTTTCAGCCGCTGGCAGCCTGTCAACCCTCATTGAAAAGGAACGCATCATGTGGTATTTCGCCTGGATACTGGGGGTCGGCTTTGCGGTGCTGCTGGCTATTTTGAACGCCATATGGGGCGAGAACGAGGAAGCCCGCGCCCAGGCCCGCAAGACGGGCATCCGGTAATGCCGGACACGCCCGTGGCGCCTGCCAGCGGCGCGGATGACAGCGGTGATGATGCCCGCGCCATGCCGGGCAGCGCCGCCATTCATCGGCCCTGCCTTCTGCTGGCCATCAGCCTCATGCTGGCGGGCAGCATTTATCCCTTGCTGTTCGCCGGGTCGGATGGCAAGGCCAGCCATGGCCTGGCGATGGCGCTGTTCTGGGCCATGAGCGCGGGCTTTGTCCGCGGCGTGGGATTTATTCCCCGCACACGCGTCTGGCGCCTGCTGTTTTCAGGCTGGTCCTGCCTGGCCGGCTTGCTGCTGGCCACCGGGCTGCGCTGGGGCGGGCCATTATTTTGAAAGAAAGAAACCTCTTGACCACCGACACAAACCCCATCACGCCCGCTCGCGTGACCGCCTACGAAACCCTGGGTGGCGCCCCTGGCGTGCGGCAACTGGTCAGCCGTTTTTACGCGCTGATGGATGAATTGCCCGAAGCCTATGCCGTGCGCTGCCTGCACCCCGAAAGCCTGCAGGGCAGCGCGCAGAGCCTGTTTGAATTTCTCTCGGGCTGGCTGGGCGGGCCGCCGCTGTACAGCGAGAAAAAAGGCCATCCCCGCCTGCGCATGCGCCACAGCCCGTATGCCATCGGGCCACGAGTGCGCGACGAGTGGATGCTGTGCATGACGCAGGCCCTGACCGAACAGGTCGCCGACGAAGCCTTTCGCGCCCAGCTGATCCAGGCCTTTGCCCAGACCGCCCATCACCTGCTCAACACGCAGGGCGGCGGCGCGTGCCCGGCCGGCCATGCCGGACAGCACGCGCCTGCATGGGCTAGCCTGCCGGGGCGCAGCTCTGCACCTGAAACTTCTTCAACCACCCAGGATCAAGACCCACCATGACCTCTCCCCTGAACTTCTGGGACCAGCGCTTTGCGCAGCCCGGCTACAAATACGGCCTGGAGCCGAATGCCTTTCTGCGCGAACAGGCCGGCCGCCTGAATCCTGCCAGCCGCGTGCTGGCGCCGGGCGACGGCGAAGGCCGCAACGGCGTCTGGCTGGCCGGGCAAGGCCACACGGTCACGGCCGTGGACGCCTCGCGCATCGGCCTGCAAAAAGCCCGGGAACTGGCCGCCAGCCGGGGCGTGGCGCTGACCACCGAGCTGGCCGACCTGACGGACTGGGCGCCCGAAGCAGCCAGCCTGGACGCCGTGGTGCTGATCTACACCCACCTGCCCGGCGCCATTCGCCAGCGCGCCCACCGCCGCCTGGCGCAGGGCCTGCGGGCTGGCGGCTGGCTGATTCTGGAAGCCTTTCACCCGGCCCAGCTGGCCCACGCCAGCGGCGGCCCCAAGGACGCCGACATGCTCTACACACCCGAGCTGCTGGACGCTGATTTCGACGGCCTGCTGGCGCCCGTGCTGTCCTGGCACGGCGAAACCATCCTGTCCGAAGGCCCTGGCCACCAGGGCCTGGCGCATGTGACGCGCTGGCTGGGGCAGCGTTTGGCATAAAAACAGCCCCTGGCGCATGCTGCACCTGCATAAGCAGCTATTGTTTTAATAGCAATCAGCAATCCCGTCGAAACTGCCAATCGCTGCCAAATTACTGCCACAGCGCTGCCAGCCTTGGCCTGAAATGACCGCCATTCGTCAGCATGACGGCTCAGCCGATCCAGGCAATGGCTTCAATCCATTGATTTTCAACAGCTTTTTACCAGCACCGGGCGTGGCACGGTTTTTGATAACAGCATGTGCATGCCGGCCGTTTGCCTCGTCAATGCCGGAAGGCATTTCAGCCCCGCTTCCCACGAAAGAAACCCCGATGTATTTCCGCATCCTGCCTGACGACGCCAGCGGCGAGATGACCTACCTGCTGGCCGACATGGACGCGCGCGAAGCGCTGCTGGTGGATCCGCGCGGGCGCGACTTGCCGGTGCTCAGCGCGCTGCTGGCCGAGCGCGAGTTGCGCCTGCGCTGGGTGCTGCGCACCCATCAGCACGACGAGCGCATGCCGCAGGAGCCGGCCTTGCTGGCAAGTCTGGGTGCCCCGGTGGTGCAGGGCCAGGCCGGGCCGGGCATCTGCCTGGCCGGCGAAGGCGATGTGCGGCCCTTCGGCAACGAACTGGTGCGGGTGCTGGCCACGCCCGGCCATACCGCCGGATGCCTGAGCTTTGCCTGGCGCGACCGTTTGTTCTGCGGCGGCCTGCTGGCCATCGACACCTGCCCGCACCAGCCCCGGCCGGCCGCGCCCGAAGCGCTTTGGGACAGCGTGAAGCAGCGCGTCTTCACCCTGCCCGACGAGACGCTGCTGTTTGCCGCCCACGAACGCCGCTCGCGCGCCGTCAGCACGGTGCTGGAGCAGCGGCGCTGGCACCCGTTTTTTGCAGTATTGTCGCGCGACGCCTTCCTGGCGCGCGTTGCCGCCCTGCCCGGTTCAGGCGCGCCAGAGAACCCTGTGTTTCACCGCCATGCAGACATGGCAGATCGGTAAAAGGAAAAGCAAGTGACCCCCAAGGCAACAGAAGCACGCAAAGTCATCCCCATCGCAGTCGCGCAGGGCGAAGGTCCGGCAGCGCCGCCGCCCGGCGCCGATGCGGAAATGATCTCGCTGTACGAGGCGCACAAGAAAATCTATCCGCGCAGCGTCTCGGGCCTGTTCTCGCGCTGGCGCTGGGCCATGGTGTTTTTGACCCAGCTGGTGTTCTACGGCATGCCCTGGCTGGAATGGGGCCAGCGCCAGGCGGTGCTGTTCGACCTGACGGCCCGGCGGTTCTACATCTTCAACCTGGTGCTGTACCCGCAGGACTTCATCTACCTGACCGGCATATTGGTGATTTCCGCCTTCTCGCTGTTTTTGTTCACGGCCGTGGCCGGGCGGCTGTGGTGCGGTTATGCCTGCCCGCAGACGGTCTATACCGAGATTTTCCTGTGGCTTGAAAAACTCACCGAAGGCGACCGCGCCGCACGCCTGCGCCGCGACAGCGGCCCGTGGAATATTGACAAGCTCTGGCGCAAGGCCGCCAAGCATTTCCTGTGGCTGGCTGTGGCCTTGTGGACCGGCTTTACCTTCGTCGGCTATTTCACGCCCATCCACGACCTGGGCCGCGAGTTCGTCCAGATGCGCCTGAGCTCCTGGGAAAACTTCTGGGTGTTTTTCTACGGCTTTGCCACCTACGGCAACGCCGGCTTCATGCGCGAGCAGGTCTGCAAGCACATGTGCCCGTATGCGCGTTTCCAGAGCGCCATGTTCGACAAGGACACGCTGATCGTCACCTACGACAAGGAACGCGGCGAGCCCCGTGGCGCCCGCTCCAAAAAGGCCAGCGCGTCGGCGCTGAACCTGGGCGCGTGCGTGGACTGCAACCTGTGCGTGCAGGTCTGCCCGACCGGCATCGACATCCGCAAGGGCCTGCAGTACGAATGCATCGGCTGCGGCGCCTGCGCCGATGTGTGCGACACCATCATGGACAAGATGGGCTATGCGCCCGGACTGGTGAAGTACTCGACCGAAAACGCCGTCAACCAGCACTGGACCAAAGCGCAGACCCTGCGCCATGTGCTGCGCCCCCGCGTGCTGATCTACATCGCGATTCTGGGCACGGTCGTCACGGCCATGGCGGTGAGCCTGGCCACGCGCCTGCCGTTCAAGGTCGATGTGGTGCGCGACCGGGGCGCGCTGGCGCGGATTGTCGAGGGCGGGCGTATCGAGAACGTGTACCGGCTGCAGTTGATGAATGCGTCCGAATCGCAGCAGAATTTCCACATTTCAGTCGAGGGTTTGCCCGGTCTGGCCGTGGCCTCGGAGCAGGACGTGGCGATTGAATCCACCCAGGCCCGCTGGGTCGCGGTGCGGGTCCAGGCCCCGTTTGAGGCCGCGCCCGCCGGCTCGCACACGATTCATTTCGAGATCACCTCGAAGGATACGGCCGGCAAGCTGCTGGAGAAATCGGTGTTTATCGTGCCCCGCTGAACACCGGAAATCCTGGACAGCCACGCCGTGAACCGTCCGCAAATGGTCGGCCTACGGCGCGGGGGCTTTGGTCAGGCTGGCCTTGAGCGACTTCATGTTCTCCTGCAGCGGGCCAAACGGTCCATATTTATGCTGATCTGCCGGGGCGCCATCGACATAAGGCGGAAACGGGGCATCCACCGGCTTGTTCCAGCGGGCCGGAAAGTCTCGCCCGGTATGGGCCTTGACGGGCCGTGGCTTGCTCAGCACGAAGGCGGCCACGTCATAAGCCTGTTCATCGCTCAATTGGGGCTGGCCGTGCTGCGTGCCCAGCGGCATGTTGGTTTTGATGAAAGAGGACGCAAACAGCAGGCGGCTCATGCCGGCGCCGTTGTTGAATGAATCCTTACCCCAGAGCGGCGGGAAGGTGTAGCCCGTGGCGCTGCCCGGTGCGCCGGCCCGCACGCCGGCACCTTCGGCGCCGTGGCAGCTGGCGCATTTTTCCTGATAGATTTTGCTGCCCGCCACCGTGTCGGCACGACGCTCCGGCGCCTTGAAGGGCGGCAGGCCCTGGCCATCGACCTTGCTGCCCACGGGTACGTCCCTGGACAAAAAATGCATGTAGGTAATGAAGGCTTTCATCTCCCGGCTGTCCAGTGGCAACGCCTTGCCCGCCATGCTGCGCTCCATGCAGCCATTGACACGCTCCTGCAGCGTGCTGACCTCGTCTTCACGGGCGCGGTATTGCGGAAAAGTGGCGTGCGCGCCGACCCAGGGAATGGCGAATTTCTTGGTGGCCGAGGCTTCATGGCAGGAGGCGCAAGCCAGGTTGTTGCCGGAAAACCGCATCTTTTCATTCTTGACCTCGGGGCCGATATAGGCAAAGGTGCGGTCTGTCAGCGCCTTGCCGTACCGGGCCAGACGGCCATACGGGTCGTCTGGCAGGCGCGACACATCGTAGGCTTCGGCTGGCCCCATGGCGACGGGTGCGGGCGCGGCTGCGGGGGCAGGCATCTGCGCATGCAGCCCTGCCGAGGCAGCAAGCAGGGCAAGGGAAATCAGGCGTGCGGTCATGTTGAACTCCATTCAGGGTGTTACAAGGAATCGCCAGCCTGAGATAACCCGCAAGTTGGCCCAGATCAAGCGAAAGGACGACGGGGATCGGTAGATTCATGCGCAGGCTTCCCGCATTCCGCTGCTCATTCGGAAGGGGAAAAGACCTGGTGCTTCCGGGCCGTTTGCTGCAACTGCCACGCAATCTTGCCGCAAACCAGATCACACAGTTCATACACCGACTCATCGGCAATACGGTAATAGGCGCTGGTTCCCCGGCTTTCGCGGGCCACCAGCCCGTGCTTGGTCAGCATCGACAGATGGCGCGAGATGTTGGCGGCGGTGAAGCCGCACAGCTGCGCCAGTTCGCCCACGTTGCGTTCTTGCTGCCTGAGCAGATTGAGAATCTGAAGGCGTGTCGGCTCCGACAAGGCCTGAAAGTAGGCGGCGATTTCAGTCAGCGCCTCGGGCGGCAAATTTTCCACGATGGGAATTCCTCGTCAAACGGCTTGTTCAAGCCTGTCAAAATCCGCTGCAACGCAACGGTATCGCTTCATTATCATACAATTTGACTAATTAACTAAGTAGCTAAATAATCAACAATCAATGGCAGCCGCACCGCAGCCATGAAGCACCTGAGGAAATTACGGATGTCCCCACAACGTCTTGCGGCCATTGCAGTCCTGAGCAGCCTGCTGGCCTGCGCTCCCGCCTGGGCGGCTGAAAACCGCCCGCTGGTCACGGTGGAGGTTCAGGCCTCCGGCACTGGCGCGGCCGACAGCATCAGCCTGGACGCCGTGGTGGAGGCCGTGCGCCAGACCACGCTGTCGGCCCAGGTGCCCGGCGCCATCGTCTCGCTTCGGGTCAAGGCCGGCGACAGCGTGAAGGCCGGCCAGGAGTTGCTGCGCATCGACGCCCGCTCGGCCAGCCAGAATGCGGCCGCCAGCGATGCGCAGGTGCAAGCCGCGCAGTCAGCCCTGAACGTGGCGAGCAAGGACTACGAGCGGCAAAAGCAGCTGTTCCAGAAGCAGTACATCAGCCAGTCGGCCCTCGACCGGGCGCAGGCCCAGTGGCAGGCGACGCAGGCCCAGGTCAGGGCGCTGCAGGCGCAGGCTGGCGTGGCCCGGACCCAGTCAGGTTTTTTTGTGGTCAACGCGCCCTACGCCGGGGTAGTCAGCGAAGTTCCCGTGACCTTGGGCGACATGGCCATGCCCGGCCGCGCACTGGTCACGATGCATGACCCGTCCGAGTTGCGGGTGACGGCAGCCGTGCCGCAAAGCGCGCTTGCGGGTCTGGGCGACACCCGCGCCGTGCGGTTCGAGTTGCCCGGCCTGGCCACCGGCCTGCTGCAACCTGCGCGGGTGCAGGTGCTGCCGGTGGTGGATGCCGCCACGCACACCGCCCAGGTTCGCCTTGACCTGCCCGCTGGCATCAAGGGCGTGGCGCCCGGGGCTTTTGCCCGTGTCTGGCTGCCGCTGGCCAGCGATCAGGCCACGCCCAAGGGCCAGCGCCTGTTTGTGCCGGCCCGCGCGGCGGTCCGGCGCTCGGAAATGACCGGGCTGTATGTCGTGAATCCCGAGGGGCTTGCCTTGCTGCGCCAGGTGCGGCTGGGCGGCATGAAGGGCGATCAGGTGGAAGTGCTGAGCGGCGTCAGCCCCGGCGACAAGGTGGTGCTTGACCCACAAACTGCCGCACGGGTGCGCTGACATGATCCCAAAGCAAACCATGGGCGTTTCAGGCCGCATCGCCGCCCTCTTCCAGAGCGCGCAGATTACCCCGCTGCTGGCGCTGGTCGCGCTGCTGCTGGGCATTTTTGCGGTGCTGGTCACGCCGCGCGAGGAGGAACCGCAGATCAACGTCACCATGGCCAATGTGCTGGTGCCGTTTCCGGGCGCCTCGGTGCGTGATGTCGAACAGATGGTGGCCACGCCGGGCGAACAGGTGCTGTCGCAGATTGCCGGCATCGAGCATGTGATGTCGGTGTCGCGTCCCGGCATGGCGGTGCTGACGGTGCAGTTCAAGGTGGGCGTGCCGCGCACTGAGGCGCTGGTGCGGCTGCACGACACCATCCGCAGTAACGCCGACTGGCTGCCCAAGGGCCTGGGCGTGATGGAGCCCATCATCAAGCCCAAGAGCATCGACGACGTGCCCATCGTCACGCTGACGCTCTACAGCCGGGATGCAAGCACCAGCGCCTACGACCTGGAGCGGGTGGCGCACAGCATCGAGGCCGACCTCAAGCGCGTGCACGGCACCCGCGAAGTGCAAACCCTGGGCGGCCCTGGCCGCGCCGTGCTGGTCGAGCTGGACCCGGGGCGCATGGCCGGCTCGGGCGTGACGGTGCAGGAGCTGCGCCAGGCGCTGCAGTCGGCCAACTTGGGCCTGCCGGTGGGCGAACTGATTGCCGGCAACCAGAGCGTCGCCATCGAGGCCGGCCCTTATCTGTCGCAGGCCAGCGAGGTGGCCGACCTCATGGTCAGCGTGCGCGAAGGCCGCCCGGTGTTTTTAAAAGACGTGGCCACCGTGCGCGACGGCCCGCTGCCCGCCAGCCGCTATGTCTGGCACGGCCTGTCCGCCCAGAGCGGCGGCGGCGAATATGCGGCCGTGACGCTGGCGGTGACGAAAAAACCGGGCGAGAACGCCATCGACGTGGCGAACGCCGTCATGGCGCGGGTGGCGCAGCTGCGCAACTCCGTGATTCCCGAGGCGGTGCAAGTGGCCGAGACCCGCAACTACGGCGCCAGCGCCAACGACAAGGCGCAAAAGCTGATCCAGAAACTGCTGCTTGCCACCGCCTCGGTGGTGGCGCTGGTGTTTCTTGCACTGGGCCGCCGTGAGGCCGCGATCGTCGGCAGCGCTGTGATGCTGACGCTGACCGTGACCCTGTTTGCCTCGTGGGCCTGGGGTTTCACGCTCAACCGCGTGTCGCTGTTCGCGCTGATTTTTTCCATCGGCATTCTGGTCGATGACGCCATCGTGGTGGTCGAGAACATCCACCGCCACCAGCAGCTTTTCCCTGGCAAGCGGCTGGCCGAGATCATTCCCGGCGCGGTCGATGAAGTCGGCGGCCCGACCATCCTGGCCACGCTGACGGTGATTGCCGCGCTGCTGCCGATGGCTTTCGTCAGCGGCCTGATGGGGCCATACATGAGCCCGATCCCCATCAACGCCAGCATGGGCATGCTGCTGTCGCTGGCGATTGCCTTTGTCGTCACGCCCTGGCTGGCGCGGCTGTGGATGAAGGAAAGCCACGGCGACCACGCCAGCACGGGCCAGCCCACCGGCATGGCGGACAAGATCGCGCCGCTGTTCGAGCGCGTCTTCAAGCCGCTGCTCGATGACAAGCGCGGCGGGCGCAACCGGGGACTGCTGGGGCTGGGCATTGCCGGCTTGATTGCGTTGTCGCTCGTGCTGCCGGCGACCGGGCTGGTGCTGCTGAAGATGCTGCCCTTAGACAACAAATCCGAGTTCCAGGTGATCGTCGATATGCCGGCCGGCACGCCGGTCGAGAAAACCGCCGCCGTGCTGCACGAACTTGGCGCCTACCTGGCCGGCGTGCCGGAAGTCACCGACTACCAGGCCTACGCCGGCACGGCAGCCCCGATCAACTTCAACGGACTGGTGCGCCAGTATTACCTGCGTGCCGGCGGCGAGGTCGGCGACATTCAGGTCAATCTGGTGGACAAGCACCAGCGCAGCGACCAGAGCCATGCGATTGCCACGCGCGTGCGGCCCGGCCTGCAGCAAATCGGCCTGCGTTTTGGCGCGAATGTGAAGGTGGTCGAAGTGCCGCCCGGCCCGCCGGTGCTGTCGCCCATCGTGGCCGAAATCTACGGCCCCGACGCCGAGGGCCGCCGCGCCGTGGTCAGGGCGGTGCGCGCCGTTTTTGAGAAAACCGGCAACGTGGTCGATGTGGACGACAGCAGCATTGCCAGCGCGCCGCGCACCGTGCTGCTGGTAGACCGGCGCAAGGCCGCGCTGCTGGGCGTGCCGCAGCAGGCCATCGTCAGCACGCTGCGCGCCGGGCTGGCGGGCGAGGCCGTGACCTATCTGCACGACGGCAGCAAATACCCGGCGCCGGCGCTGCTGCAGTTGCCCGCCGAAAGCCACGGCGACCTGGATGCGCTGCTGCAGCTCGCCGTGCGCAGCGCCTCGGGCAAGCTGGTGCCGATTCGCGAACTGGTCACGCTCAGCGACACCGTGCGCGAGCAGCCGGTGATCCACAAGGACTTGCTGCCGGTCAACTTCGTCACCGCAGATATGGCCGGCAAGCTCGACAGCCCACTCTACGGCATGTTCCAGATGCGCAGCCGGATCAACGCCATCACGGCGCCCGACGGCGGCAAGCTGGCCGAGTATTTCATCAGCCAGCCGCTCGATGCCTGGCGCGGCTATGCGCTCAAGTGGGACGGCGAGTCGCAAATCACCTACGAAACCTTTCGCGACATGGGCGTGGCCTATGGCGTCGGCCTGATCCTGATTTACCTGCTGGTGGTGGCGCAGTTTGGCTCCTACCTGACGCCGCTGATCATCATGGCGCCCATTCCGCTGACCATCATCGGCGTGATGCCCGGCCACGCGCTGCTGCAGGCGCAGTACACCGCCACCAGCATGATCGGCATGATCGCGCTGGCCGGCATCATCGTGCGCAACTCCATCTTGCTGGTCGATTTCATCAACCTGCAAACCCGCGAAGGCATGCCGTTTAGAGAGGCCATCGTGCATTCGGCCATCACCCGCGCCCAGCCCATCATGCTGACCGGGCTGGCCGCCATGCTGGGCGCCTTCTTCATCCTGGACGACCCGATTTTCAACGGGCTGGCGATCTCGCTGATCTTCGGCATTTTTGTCTCCACCGTGCTCACGCTGGTGGTGATACCGACGCTGTACTACGCGGCCTACCGCAAGAAGTTTTCGTCCCCTGTAGCCCTCACTTCCAAGGAGTAAAAAAATGAAATCATGGCAACTCGTCCGGCTGCTGGCCGGCCTGTTCATCCTGCTGTCGCTGGCGCTGGGCATTCCGGGCAGCCCGGTGTTTGTCAGCCAATGGTGGCTGGCCTTCACTGCTTTCGTGGGTGTCAACCTGCTGCAAAGCGCCCTCACCCACTGGTGCCTGATGGAGTCCATCCTGCGCAAGCTGGGCGTGCCGCCCGGCTGCTGAAAGAAATCCTCCCATGAAGCAACACCACCTGCTGGCCGCCGCCCTGGCGCTGTGCGCCTTGTCGGCGCAGGCCACCGACCTGATGCAGGCCTGGCAGGCGGCGCGCCTGCATGACCCGCAGGCCGCCGTGGCCGAGGCCGCGCGCGCCGCCGGCGAAACCCGCCGCGCGCAGGCGACCTCGCTGTGGCGGCCGGCGGTAACGCTCAGCGCCGGCGCCGGCCGCATGAGCGCCGACACCGCCATGAATGGCGCGCAGTTTTCCGCTCCCGGCTTTGGCCAGTCGAACGGCGTGTCGTTTGGAACTTCGGTCAACAACGGCAATTCCACCAGCTGGAGCCTGAGCGCCCGCCAGCCGCTGTACAACCGCGAGCGCAGCGCCCAGCGCCAGCAGCTGGAGATCGGCGCCGACGCGGCCGGCCTGCAATGGCAGGCGGCGCAGCAGGACTTGATGCTTGCCACCAGCCAGCGCTATTTCGACGTGGTGCTGGCCGAGCGCAAGCTGGCCCTGCTGCGCCAGCAGCAGGCGGCGGTGGACCGCGCCTTCACGGAGGCCAAGGACCGGTTTGAACTGGGCGATGCGCCCATCACCGACACCCACGAAGCATCCGCAAGGGCGCGCGGCCTGCAGGCGCAGGTACTGGCGGCCCAAAGCGAGCTGGAACTGGCCCAAACCATTCTGGCCGACGCCACCGGCCTGCCGCCCGATGCGCTGCAGGTGAAGCCGCCCGCCGACGAGGTGGCGCCGACCGATTTACCGCCGCTGGCGCAGTGGCTGGCCCTGGCGCAGGAAAACAATCCGCTGCTGCGCCTGCAGCGGGCCAATGCCGACTCCGCCCGCGAGGAAATACGCAAGCACAGCGCCGCCGCCGCACCCACACTGGACCTGGTGGCGCAGGCCGGACGCGACCGCCTGAGCGGCAGCGGCGACTTCGGCGCGGCCAGCAACACCTCACGCCAGCAGATGATCGGCCTGCAGCTCAACATTCCGCTCTACACCGGCGGCCTGCGCAGCGCCCGGCTGGACGAAGCCCTGCGGCTCGAAGACAAGGCGCGCGCCGAAGTCGAACAGGCCAGCCAGCAGACCGGCCAGCAAACCCGCGCCGCCTGGCTCGGGCTGCAGACCGGACAGGCCCGCCTGACCGCGCTGGCCCAGGCCGTGACCGCCAGCCAGGCCCGGCTCGACGCCACCCGGCTGGGCCGGCAGGTGGGCGACCGCACCACGCTGGACCTGCTGAACGCCGAGAACGACGCCAGCGCCGCCGACCTGGCGCTGCTGCAGGCGCGCATCGAGGTGCTGCACAAGCGCTTGCGCCTGCAGGCGCTGGCCGGGCAGCTTGACGAATCGCGGCTACAGACCGTGAACGCGCTGCTCCAGCACTGAAGCCCTTCCCTTTTCAAACCCCCATAGGAGACAAGCCATGGCCCACATCATCATCCTTGGCGCCGGCACCGGCGGCATGCCGGCCGCCTACGAGTTGCGCAAGCGCCTCGGCGCGCAGCACCAGATCACCGTCGTCAACGCGGTGGACTACTTCCAGTTCGTGCCGTCCAACCCCTGGGTGGCGGTGGGCTGGCGCCAGCGCGAAGCCATCACCTTCCCGATCCGTCCGCACCTGGAAAAAAAGGGCATCGGCTTCGTCGCGCAGCCGGTCCAGCGGATTGACGCCGAACGCAACGCGCTGGAGCTGAACGACGGCAGCCGCCTGGCCTATGACTACCTGGTCATCACCACCGGCCCCAAGCTGTCGTTTGACGAAGTGCCCGGCTCCGGCCCGGCGGGCCACACGCATTCGATCTGCACCGTGGACCATGCCGAGCAGACCTGGGCTGATTACCAGGAATTCCTGAAAGAGCCGGGGCCGGCGATCATCGGCGCCATGCCGGGCGCTTCGTGCTTCGGTCCGGCCTACGAGTTCTCGTTCATCTTCAACAAGGACTTGCAGCGCCGCAAGCTGCGCAACAAAGTGCCCATCACCTACATCAGCCCCGAGCCCTATGTCGGCCACATGGGCCTGGGCGGCGTGGGCGACTCCAAGTCAATGCTGGAGAGCGAGTTCCGCAACCACGACATCAAGTGGATCACCAACGCCAAAGTCACCAGGGTCGAAGCCGGCAAGATGTTCGTCAGCGAAATGGACGACAGCGGCCAGCTCAAGAAAGAACATGAACTGCCCTTCAGGTTCAGCATGATGCTGCCGGCCTTCAAGGGCGTGGACCCGGTGGCCGCCGTCGAGGGGCTGTGCAACCCGCGCGGCTTTGTGCTGATCGACGAATACCAGCGCAGCAAAAAGTACCGCAACATCTTCTCGGCCGGCGTGTGCGTGGCGATTCCGCCGGTCGAAGTCACCCCCGTGCCGACCGGCGCGCCCAAGACCGGCTACATGATCGAGACCATGGTGACGGCCATCGTCCACAACATCGCCGCCGACCTGGCCGGCCAGAGCGCCACCGCCAAGGCCAGCTGGAACGCCATCTGCCTGGCCGACATGGGCGACACCGGCGCGGCCTTCGTGGCGCTGCCGCAAATCCCGCCGCGCAACGTCAACTGGTTCAAGAAAGGCAAGTGGGTGCATGTGGCCAAGGTCAGCTTCGAGAAATACTTTCTCTACAAGATGAAGCACGGCGCCTCCGAGCCGATCTATGAAAAATACGTGCTCAAGGCGCTCGGTATCGAGCGGCTTGAGCATTGAACTTGAAACCTGATTTTTAATCCCGAAAGAAACTACCCATGAGCGAGAACTCCATCACTGTCGAGCTGATACAAAAGCAGGACTACCAGTTTGACATCCACTTCGCAGACGCCATCCCCGTGCTCACCAGCGACGAGCCGGCGCCCTTGGGTACAGGCCAGGGCCCATCGCCCGTGCAACTGCTGTGCGCCGCCGTGGGCAACTGCCTGAGCGACTCGCTGCTGTTTGCGCTGCGCAAGT
Source organism: Burkholderiales bacterium (assembly GCA_016000195.1). GTDB lineage: Bacteria > Pseudomonadota > Gammaproteobacteria > Burkholderiales > Burkholderiaceae_C > Polaromonas. The sequence goes on from JAECRO010000007.1 coordinate 39,722, forward strand.
TCAAGCAGGCGCCCGAACCACTGCGCTGCATCGTGCAGGCCGACGTGGGCCGCAATGCCGAGGGACGCATGCGTGTGCTCAAAATGCTGGCTACATTGCATCTGGGCGTGCCCGCCGCCCGGCTGGAACATCTCGACCGTGTGCTGGCGCAATTTGAGGCCTACTGCACCGTCACCCAAAGCATCAGCCAGAGCATTCCCGTGACACTGCAGGTGTTTGACAGCGCTGGAATACAGCTGCGATAACCCCGCCCAACCATCAGGAAACCCCATGAAAACCGCCCACGACCTCGTAGCCGCCGCCAAAACCCGCGTGCAGGAAATTTCCGTTGAGGAGGCTGAATCGGCCATCCGCGATGCCGACCTGCTGCTCGATGTGCGCGAAGCCGACGAATACGCCGCCGGCCACCTGAGCGGCGCCACGCACATCCCGCGCGGCCTGCTGGAGTTCAAATTCAGCGGCACGCCCGCCCTGCAGCCGCGCGGCCTCAGGATCGTGCTGTACTGCAAGACCAGCGGCCGCGCCGCACTGTCGGCAGTCGCCCTGCATGAGATGGGCTACCTGAGCGTGCAGTCCATCGCTGGCGGCTACGACGCCTGGGCGGCGGCCGGCAAGCCGGTGGCGCATCCGCAGCCGCCCTCGTTCGAGTAGGCCCTGGCCCGCCCCGCAGCATCAGGATGCGTCGGGCCTGGGCGGGCGGGGAATCTTCTTCAGCCTGATCAGGCGGCTGGTCTCGATCTTGTCTTTTTTCAGCTGTCGCTCGGCGTCCATCAGCCGCCCGGCGGCCAGCCATTGGGCAAACTCCTCGGGCGTCTCCAGCGTGATGCGGCCCAGCGTGGCGGTGCGGAATTCGTAGATCACGATCTCGGCGGCTTTTTGCAGGTTGATGCGGCCCTTGCTGAGCACGGCGCCGCGCTTGCGGCCGATTTCTTCAAGCAACTGCTCGTCGGTGATGCCCGGCGTCAGTTCCACCTTGTAGCGCGCCGCCAGCGCTTGCGGGTAGTTCGGAATCAGGTAGTCGAGCAGTTCCAGCGCCACCTCTTCTTCTTCAAACGCATTGCGGCCAATCGCGCCGCTGGCGGCCAGGTTGTAGCCGCTCTTGGCGACGATGATGCGCGGCCACAGCATGCCGGGCGTGTCCCACAAATAAAAGCCGTCGGCCAGCACCAGCCGCTGCTCGACCTTGGTGATGCCCGCCTCGTCGCCGGTCCTGGTCGCGCGCTTGCCGGTCAGGGTGTTGATGAGCGTCGATTTGCCGACATTCGGAATGCCGCAGATCAGCACCCGCATCGGCTTGACCATGCTGCCGCGCGTGGGCGCCAGCGCGTGGCAGGCGTCGATCAATGCCTTGGCCGGCGTGCTCATGCTCGCGTCCAGGCCGATGGCGCGGGTGCCGGGCTGGCTGTTGTAATGCTCCAGCCAGAGCGCGGTGCGCGCCGGGTCGGCCAGATCCTGCTTGTTGAGCACCTTGAGCGCCGGCTTGGCGCCGGTCAGCTCGGCCAGCATCGGGTTGGCGCTGGAGCCGGGCAGGCGGGCGTCGAGCAGTTCGATCACCACATCAATTTCCTTGATGCGCTCTGCAATAGCTTTTTTGGTCAGGTGCATGTGACCGGGAAACCACTGAATGGCCATCGGGGTGTTTCTTTCTTGGTTGGGCAGGTGCCTGGAGGGCTGCTGGAGGGCGGCGCGGCGGCGGTGCGCTGTTCACCGCAAGCCGGTCAGCACCGAGTAGCGAATTGTCGCCTTTTCAGGCGCGTGACTGCGCAACCCCTCAAGCGCCCGCGCGCAATGAGGGAAAATCCGGCCCATGCCCCTGCCCAACGCTCCCACCCGCCGCCCCAACAACGCCAACACCCGCCAGGCCGACAAAAAAACCAACAGCGACCTGCTGATCAAGGGCATCTTGTGCGTCCTGATTGGCCTGGGCGTGCTGGTCTCGCCCTACTTCATCAACTCGCCCGGCATGCAGGGCATCGTCGCCAAGGCTTCGCTGGCCGGCTGGTTTGCGCTGGTGCCGGGCTGTGCCTTCATCGGGCTGTATGTCAGGCGGCGCATGACGGCCGCCACCAAACCCTGAGCCGCCGCCATGCCGAACCCGTTTGTGGCCGACCTCTGCGCGCCCGCCAGCCGGGAGGCATGGCAGCGGCTCTTCACCGCCCTGCAGCAGCGCGCCCTGGACGCCGGCATGACCCTGCGCCAGCCCCCGCCAGAACCCACGACGTGTTGCGGGCGCGGCTGCAATGGCTGCGTGTGGGAAGGTTTCTACAGCGCTGCGGCTTATTGGCGCGACGAGGCTGAGCTTCGGCTGCTGGAGTAAAGTACGAAATAGTTCACCGCATGCTTATCCGGTTGACCGTTGCACTTTGAATCGTTATTTTCATCATTCATCAAAAAGGTATGCCATGTCTGAACCCACCAAACCCAACTCCACGGCCAAGGAAAGGCTGATCGCCGACATGAAGCAAATGATTGCCGATGCCGATGCGCTGTTGCAGGCCACCAGCGATCAAGCCGGCGAGAAGGTGGCAGGCTTGCGCAGCCGCCTGCAGGAACACCTCAAGGCGGCCCCGGACCGGCTTGCCGAGTTCGAGGCCAAGATGAGCGAAAAAACCACGGAAACCCTCCGTGAAGTGCTGCAAAAAACCTCGGAAGCCGCCAGCCAGGCGGCGGTATCCGCCAGGGAAACGGCGCAAAAAGCCGAGGAATCGGTCAAGAAGGCGACCGAATCCGGCAAAGAGACGGCGCAAAAAGCGGCCGAAGCGACCCGGGATGCCGCCAACAAGGCGCTCGATGCCATCACGGAAATGGCTCGCAAGGCCAAGGACGCCATCAACCGGTAAGCCTTGGCGCGCACGGCCCGGCGGCATGCAGGAGGGAACAGGGGGCCGCGTGAAAACTGGCTACCCTGGGCCATTGCAGGGTGCGGCGCGGGTGACGCCGGCCCTGGATGCGGCCCTGCATGGAACAAAATATGCAACGCAAGCGGCCTGGTGAATGCCCGGCAGACTCCAGCATTCTTCCATGAGGGGAAAAATTGCAATGCACACTGATCAAAGCGCAGTTGATTTGCGCTGGCATCTTGAAGACCTGGATTTCTCGTCCATCGACAGCGCACGCGTGCGGGGACGCGACGACATCTTCCTTCTGGTGTGCAGCGCCTCGTTCGTCGAAAGCGGCTCAAAAACCTACGCCCAGACGCTGGTGGACTATTTCGCCGGCGATACCGAGGTCGGCGAATGGCTGAGCCAGCACTGGCAAGCCGAGGAACTGCAGCACGGCCGCGCACTGAAAGCCTATGTGCTGCAGGTGTGGCCCGAGTTTGACTGGGACGGCGCTTATGCCGATTTTTTTGCCGAATACGCCAAGCTATGCACCAGCGAGGAGCTGGAACCCACGCGGGGCCAGGAAATGGTGGCGCGCTGCGTCGTCGAGATGGGCACCACCACCTATTACCAGGCGCTCAATGCCGTGTGCGACGAGCCCGTGCTGCGCGACCTTACCTGGCGCATCCGCACCGACGAGGTGCAGCATTACAGGCATTTCCACCGCTACTTTCTCAGGTACCAGCAGCAGGAAAAGCTGCACCGGCCCCATGTGCTGGCCGCGCTCTGGCGCCGCGTGCTGGAGCTGCGCCAGAGCGACGCCGACATCGCGCTGCGGCATGCCGCCGCCTGGCGCTTTCGCGGGCGCGAGCAAGCGCCGCCCTACGACGCCATCCGCAAGCAGGTGTATCAGCTGATGAGCGCGCAGTACCCGATGGAGATGGCCGTGCGCATGGCGCTCAAGCCCCTGCAGCTCAGCGCCTGGCTGCAGCGCTGGGTAGAGCGCCCGATGGCTGCGGTGGCACGATGGGCCTTGCTGCGTTGACCAGCGGCCCTTTCAATCAAATCAAAACAATTCGAACCAATAGCATGCACAACGAAACCGGCCAGCCCGCCCATTCCCCGGGCGGAAAAGATTGATGCTGTGGCAGGCACTGACCACCGTGCGCGACCTGGGCCGACTGCACGATATTGCCTCCATCCTGATCCGCTACGGCTTTGGCGACATGGTGCGCCGGATGGGGCTGGCCAATGCGCTGGAGAAAGCCGGGCGCGCATTGCACTGGAGCGACGCGCAGGAGTTCGCCCACCTGCCCCCGCCCGCCCGGGTGCGCCGGGCGCTGGAAGACATGGGGCCGACCTTCGTCAAGCTCGGCCAGGTGCTGGCCACCCGGGTTGACCTGTTCGAGCCTGAATGGATCACCGAATTCAGCAAGCTGCAGGACAGCGCGCCCCCCTTGCCCTACGACGCCCTGCGCCAGCAGCTGACCGAAGACCTGGGCGCGCCGCCCGAGGACATCTTTGCCGCCTTCGACCCGGTGCCGGTGGCGGCCGCGTCCATCGCGCAGGTGCATCGCGCCCGCCTGAAGGACGGCAGCGAGGTGGTCATCAAGGTGCGCCGGCCCGGCATCCGGCCCGTCATCGAAGCCGACCTGCGCTGGCTCGCCCGGCTGGCCGAGCTGGCCGAGGCGCAAAGCCCGGAACTGCGCGGTTTTCACCCGCAGGAGGTGGTGCGCCAGTTTTCCCGGTCGCTGCGAAACGAGCTTGATTTCGCCGTCGAATGCCGCAATGCCGAGCGCATCGCCGAGAATTTCGCCGGCTATGCCGACCCCGACGAGCCCCTTGGCGGCCCTGGCGACCTCTCGGCCGAAGCGGCAGCCGAACCGCCGCCGCCGGCAGGCCCGGTCATCGTCATTCCGCGCGTTTACTGGCAATGGAGCGGTGAGCGGGTGTGCGTGCAGACGTTCATCGACGGCATCTCGGGGCGCAGGCTGGCCGCCCTCGACCAGGCCGGCCTTGACCGCAAGATGCTCGCCCGGCGCGGCGCGCGCGCGGTGCTGAAGATGATCGTCGAGGACGGTTTTTTCCACGCCGACCCGCACCCCGGCAACGTGTTCTACCTGCCGGGCAACCGCATCGCCTTCATCGACTTCGGCATGGTCGGGCGGCTCAGCGAACTGCGCCGCGACCAGCTGACCCGCCTGCTGCTGGGCCTGGTCAAGCACGATTCGGCGCGCGTTGCCGATGTGATGCTCGACTGGACCGGCAACGCTGCGGTGGACGAGGACGGCCTGACCCTGGAAATCCAGGCCTTCGTCGAGCAATACCACGGAGTGGCCCTCAAGCAGCTCAAGCTGGGCGGGATGCTGTCCGACCTGGTGGCGATCTTGCGGCAGCACCAGCTGGAACTGCCCGCCGACCTGAGCCTGCTGATCAAGGCCTTCATCTCGCTGGAGGGCATGGGCCGCGAGCTGGACCCGGACTTTGAAATGGCCAGCGAAGCCATGCCCATGCTGGAGCAGGCGATGCGCGCGCGTTACGCCCCCGCAGCCGTCCTCAAGCGCGGCTGGCACGCGGCGAGCGAGGTGTTTTCGCTGCTGGCCGGCCTGCCCCGGGACCTCTCGCGGCTGCTGCGCGCCGCCCGTCGCGGACGGCTGGAAGTCCACATCGACGTGCTGCATTTGAAGCGTGTCGGCAACCAGCTCGACAGCGCCGCCAACCGGCTGGTCGTCGGCATCGTCGTGGCCGCGCTCATCGTCGGCTCCTCCATCGTCATGACCGTGCCCGGCGGCCCCAGCCTGCTCGGGCTGCCGCTTTTCGGCCTGCTCGGCTTCCTCGGCGCCGTGGCCGGCAGCCTGTGGCTTTTGCTGTCGATCTGGAGAAGTGGCAAGGCGGACCGGGAATGAGCGCGCGGCCCGCGCTGCTGCCTGGCGGCCGGCCCGTCCGCCGCCCGAGGATTGGCCTGGCGCTGGGCAGCGGCTCGGCGCGCGGGCTCGCGCATCTGGGCGTGATCCGCGCCATCGCGGACGCCGGCATCGAGCTGGACTTCATTGCCGGCACCAGCATGGGCGCGCTGATCGGGGCCATCCATGCCGCCGGCAAGCTCGATGAACTGGAGGCCACGTTTCAGGCCTTCGACTGGAAAAAGACGGCGTCCTTCTTCGATGTCGTGCTGCCCAAGTCCGGCCTGCTCGACGGCGCCAGGGTCAGCGATCTGGTGCGGACCCTGGTTCACGCCGAAACCATCGAGGCGCTGGCCAGGCCCTTTGCCGCCGTGGCCACCGACATCGTGAGCGGCGAGGAAGTGGTCATCCGCAGCGGCGACGTGATCGAGGCGGTGCGCGCCAGCATCTCGGTGCCGGGCATCTTTACGCCGGTGCGCAGCAACGGCCGGGTGCTGGTGGACGGCGGCCTGACCAACCCGGTGCCGGTGAGTGCCGTGCGCGCCATGGGCGCGGAGTTCGTGATCGCGGTCGATCTGAACCACCAGATCATCGCCGGCAAGAACATGAAGCCGCTGCTGAACACCGCAAGCATCAGCGGCGCTGGCGACAACCGTGCGGCAGGCGCGTTTTCGCGCTGGGTGGGCGGCTACCGCGTGTCGATGCAGGAGCTCAAGCAAAAGCTGCTCGCCGGGGACGACCCGGTCGCCGCGCAATTCAGGAAATGGAGTTCGGCGGAACCGCTGCCCAGCATTTTTGAAGTGCTGCTGGCCTCGATCAACATCATGGAAACCCGCATCACGCAAACCCGGCTGACCCTCGACCGGCCGGACCTGCTCATCCAGCCCCCGCTGGGGCATATCCGCTTTCTGGAGTTCGGCCGCGCCGAGGAAATCATTGCCATCGGCTATGCAAGCGCGCAAGAAGCACTGGCCGCCTTGCCTGGCAGCATGCTGAGGGCCGGGCCTGATGCCTGAAGTTCCCCGCCAACCGCGGAGCCAGCTATGCTTTTAATAGCTGGTTGCGCCCGTGCCGCCTGCGCCAGCAGGCTATTTTGTTTAAAACTGCCCCCGGTCAGCCGTGCATCGCTTCGCGCACCGGCACATCCAGGCATTCGGCCGAGACGTAGTGCAGGCGGTATTCCTCGAACGGCAGGCTGTCGGCGGCTTCGATCTTCTTTTGCGCCTCGACCGACTGCAGGGTCAGCGCGGTGAAGTGCGCCAGTTGCGTGTCCGTCAGGGGCAGGCTTTGCAGGGCCGTCCTGGTTTTCAGCGACTGGGCGCGGGCAAACTGCACAAAGGAGCCGGCAAAGCCTTGCGTCATCGCCGCCAGCACGCGGGCCGACGGCAGCGTGTCGGCATCGGCCAGCCCGGCGGCGGCCGCCGCCAGCGCCTCGCGGTATTGCGTGCCGCCGTGCGCGGCATCGAGCGCGGCGGCAATCGGCGCGCACTGGGCCAGCACTTCGCCACCCCATTCGACCAGCGGCACCTCGCCGCCCTGGCGCTTGAGCATGGCGCCGGGTTCGCGGCCGCGCGCGGCGGTCTGGTGCTGGTTGTGCTTGAGTTCATTGATTTCGGCCGGCGTGTCGGGCGGGCTGTCGGACAGCAGGCAGTGCAGCAAAAACACATCGATGAAACGCATCGTCTGCGCGTTGATGCCGACCGGCTCGAACGGGTCCAGGTCCATCAGCCGGACCTCGATGTATTCGACGCCGCGCTCGCGCAGCGCATGCAGCGGGCGCTCGCCCTGGCGAATCACGCGCTTGGGGCGGATGGTGCCGTAGAACTCGTTTTCGATCTGCAGGAGCGTGGTGGCGAGCTGGTTGTAGTCGCCGCCGGGGTTGCGGATGCCCACGGCTTCATAGGCCGGATAGGGCCGGCTCAGCGCGTCCTGCAGCGACGCGGCATAGCCTTCAAGGCTGTTGTAGCTGACGGCCAGCGACGCCTGCGCATCGCTCTGGTAGCCCAGCCGCCCCATGCGCAGCGACGTGCCGTGCGGCATGTACATGGTGGTGTCGGTCAGTTTTTGCAGCTCGTGCTGGCGGCCGGCGACAAAGCTCGAACACACCGCCGGCGAGGCGCCGAACAAATACAGCAGCAAAAACGCCTGGCGGCGGAAGTTGCGGATCAGCGCGAAATACTGCTCGCTGCTCACGCCGGGCAGCGACCAGTTGTAGTGAATGCCCGAGATCGTCTGCATGCGCCGGCCATAGCGGTGCGACAGGCCCATGCGGTACACGCTCTTGGCACGGCCGACGTTGGACGAGCCGAAGCGGGCAATCGGAATGGTTTCGTCGGTCGGCAGGCCGCAGGGCATGCTCGACACCCAGAGCATTTCGTCGCCGTTTTCCTGCAGCGCGCGGTAGGTGAACTGGTGCAGTTGCGTGAGTTCTTCCAGCGCCGCCTCGGGGCTGGCATGCGCGCTGGTGACGAGTTCGACCTGCGACTCGCTGAAGTCGGTGGTGATGCTCGGGTGCGTCAGCGCCGAGCCGAGGGCCTTGGGGTGCGGCGTCAGCGCCAGCGCGCCGCTGGGCTGGGCGCGCAGGCTTTCCTTTTCAATGCCGCGGCGCATGCCCTTGAGCTGCTGGGGGGTGAGCGCTTTCAGGCGGCTCAGGCGGTTTTGAAAAATCGCGTCGGCGGGTGCCTGCAATTGGGTCATATGGATATTCCCTCGGATTCCTGGATTGGCGTGGAAGTTATCACAGGCCCGTGCTTCGCGCTGTGGCGGGCCATTTGCCGGTATGGCCGTGGGCCGCCCGTGCGGGATGGCGGCAGGCCGAACCCCGGTCGTTTGCCGGTCGTCTGCCGGCCAGTGCTGTCCTGCACGGCCCGATTTTCCTGTGGACTTGCACCGCTCAAACCGGTGCTCAAGCCAGCTTCAGGCTGTTATGGTGCTACGTTATCAATAGCAGCATGCGCCCGCCAATCATGCGCAAACGGCAGTTTTTGGCATTTTTTCGACCGATTTCCGGCTCAGGCCAGCACGCGCAGCAGCCACTGTTCCAGGTCGGCCACTTCCTGCGGGCAGACCGAATGCTCCATCAGGTATTCATGCCATTCGACGGGGTAGCCCATGGCGATCAGCGCATCGCGTGTGGCCACGGCGCGCGGCAGCGCGACCACGCCGTCGCGCGAGCCGTGGGCCAGGAAGATCGGCACGTCCTTGTTGGCGGCGCTGCCTTCGACAAGCGTTTTTTCAGCCAGCGGCAGATAGCCCGACAGGCCCGCAATGCCGGCCAGCCGCTCTTTGTGGCGCAAACCGGCCATGAGCGCCATGGCGCAGCCCTGCGAGAAACCGGCGACCACGATGCGGCTGGCCGGAATGCCGCGCGCTTTTTCGTTGGCAATGATGGCTTCCATGGCCGCCTGGGTCTGGCGCATGCCGGCTTCGTCCTGGCGGCTGACCAGGTCGGCGCCCAGGATGTCGTACCAGGCGGGCATGCTGTAGCCGCCGTTGATCGTCACCGGCATGTGCGGCGCGCTCGGAAACAAAAAGCGCACCGGCCCGATGGGGGACAGGTCAAGCTGCTCGGCAATCGGCACGAAGTCGCGCCCGTCGGCACCCAGGCCGTGCATGATGAGAATGGTGGCGACGGGGTCTTCGCCGGTCTGGGCTTCAATGATCTGGAGGGACATGCGCTTGCCAATAAAAAAAAGGAAGGAAAACAAAGGTCGGGAGGCAGCTGCGGCTATCTATTAGCGCAGGCCATTCCGGCCCACCTCAATGGCTGATTTTAATGCGTCCTGCCATCCGATGACCGGGCAGGACGCAGGCGCAGGCTTGCTGGTGCTGCATCCAGTTGACCAGCGGATGCGTACTTTGGGGGCAGCTTGCGGCATGATGATCGAACTGCGTTCGTAGGGCTTTTTGAAAGCGTCGATATGAAAACCAGTTCAACCCTCCCTTCTCTTTTTCCTTGCCGCCTGGCGCGGTGGCTGGCGGCGGCGCTTGCTGCCTGCATGCTTTGGGGAGCGGCTCAGGCGGCGCCGCTCACTGACGCCGACGAGAAAAGCGTGCGCGCCGTGGTCGAGGGCCAGCTGGCGGCGCTGGCCAGGGACGATGCCAGCGCGGCGTTTTCGTTTGCCGCGCCCAGCGTGCGCGCCAGCGTCGGCTCGGCGGCGCAGTTCATGGCGCTGGTCCGCAGGAGCTATCCGGCCATCTACCGCCCCGCTTCAGCCGCTTTCCTCAAGCCCGAAGACCACCATGGACAAGTCCTGCAGCGGGTGCAGTTGATGGATGACGACGGCAATGCCTGGCTGGCGCTTTACAGCCTGGAGCGGCAAAAAGACAAGTCCTGGCGCATCACCGGCTGCCAGGTCGTCCCGAACAAGGGACGGATGGCCTGACCGGGCGCCCCGGTTTTGCTCCTTCCCCCGCTGGGGGAAGGAGTCAGTCGCAAGCCCTCGGAAGTCGCTGCTAAAAAATAGCGATAGCGTCCTCGCCCGTTCATCCTGCCGGCCCTTTTCCGGCCAGCCCCAGCCGCCGCGCCAGCCGGACCAGGTTGGCTCGGTGCAGGCCCAGCTCGCGCGCGGCCGAAGCCCAGTTGTGGCGATGGCGCTCCAGGCTGGCTTCTATGCACTGGCGCTGGTGCGCCTCGGTCGCGGTGCGCAAATCAACGGGCGCCGCAGCGCCGGCGGCGGGCGCATCCGTGGCCGCCGCCGTGGTTCCTGCCACCTCGCTTTCTGGCGCCACTGGAAAGTCAAAATGCCTGGCGCTCAGGCTCACGATGCGGGGCCGTGGCGACTGGCCGGCCAGCGCCTTGAGCGCGCTGCGGCTCACCAGATGCTCCAACTCGCGCACATTGCCAGGCCAGTCGTGCGCCAGCAGCGCAGCGCGCGCGCTGGCATCGAGCCGCAGGCTGCCCAGCTCCAGGCGAGAACGGTTCTGCTCCAGGAAGTTGCCGGCCAGCAGCAGCACGTCCTGGCCGCGCTCGCGCAGCGGCGGCACGGCCAGCGGATAGACGCTGAGCCGGTGGTAAAAATCAGCGCGAAAACGGCCGGCGCGCACCTCGGCGGCCAGGTCGCGGTTGGTGGCGGCAATCACGCGCACATCGACCTGGTGCTCGCGGTCCGAGCCCAGGCGCTGCAGCTGCCCGCCCTGCAGCACGCGCAGCAGCTTGGCCTGCACCGCCAGCGGCAGCTCGCCGACTTCGTCCAGGAACAGCGTGCCGCCATCGGCCAGCTCGAACTTGCCGCGCCGGTCGGCCACGGCGCCGGAAAACGCACCGCGCACATGGCCGAACAGCTCGCTCTCGACCAGCGTCTCGGGCAGCGCCGCACAGTTCAGGCTGATCAGCGGGCGCGCGGCACGCGGCGACGCGGCATGCAGCGCCTGCGCCACCAGTTCCTTGCCGACGCCGGTTTCACCCGTCAGCAGCACCGTCAGCGCGCTGTTGCCGGCGATGGCGATTTCCTCCAGCAGCCGCAGGTGCGCGGGGCTTTGGCCGATCAGCGCGGGCGGCGCGCTTTTCTCGGCCATCAGCGCGCGAAAGATGTCGGCGCGCCGGCGCTCGTCCTCGGCCCGCAGGGCCAGGCCTTCGATGCGCTGCACGACGCTGACGGTGGCCGCCGCCAGGCTGGCGAAGGCCTGCAGGTCGCGCAAATCGACCGCCGCCAGCCGCTCCTTGCCCAGTGAATCGAGCGTCAGCAAACCCCACGGCTTTTCACCGACCTGCACCGGGCAGCCCATGCAGTCATGCACTTCCAGCTGGGCGTGAAAGCCCTCGACCAGGCCGTCATAGGGATCGGGCAGCGGGCTGTCGGCCGCCATGCGCAGCGGCCCGCCGGCCGCCAGCAGCAGGCCGAAGCGCGGGTGCTCGTCGATTTTGAAGCGCCGGCCCAGCGTGTCGCGGCTCAGGCCGTTGACCGCCAGCGGCAGCAGCCAGTCGCCGTCCAGCCGCAGCAGCGCCACCGCGTCGCAGGGCAGCAAGGCGCGCATCGCTTCAAGCAGGCGGCGGTAGCGCTCACCGTCAGGCATTTCGCGCGACAGGTCATCGACCAGCGGCACCAGGGCCTGCAACATCGGGTTGGCAATCAAATTGACTCCTTAAAGCATCATTTTGACTACTTTACACCCGTATCTTTTTGACTCCTACACATTGCAAACGGCTCCAAGTGCTTGATCCATATCAATCACCGGGCTGGCACGACTATTGAATAAGGAGCTTATCGGCAGCTTGCCCGGCTTCGCATGGTGCGAGGCGCGAACTGCCTTCATTGGAGAATTCATGCTGACCCCAGAACAACGCGCCATCGTCAAATCCACCGTCCCCCTGCTGGAGACCGGCGGCGAGGCGCTGACCACCCATTTCTACCAGATCATGCTGGCCGGGCATCCCGAGGTGCGGCCGTTTTTCAACCAGGCGCACCAGGCCAACGGCGACCAGCCGCGCGCGCTGGCCAACGGCGTGCTGATGTATGCGCGCAACATCGACCGGCTGGAGCAGCTCGGCGGGCTGGTCAACCAGATCATCCAGAAGCATGTCTCGCTGCAGATCGAGGCGGCGCATTACCCGGTGGTCGGCGCCTGCCTGCTGCGCGCCATCCGCGAGGTGCTGGGCGCTGACATTGCCACCGACGCAGTGATTGCTGCGTGGGCTGCGGCCTACCAGCAGCTGGCCGACATCCTGATCGGCGCGGAAGAAAAGATTTACGCCGACGTGGCCGCAGCCCCGGGCGGCTGGCGCGGCGGCCGCGCGTTTCGCGTGGCGCGCAAGGTGGCAGAAAGCGCCGAGATCACCTCGTTCTACCTGGAGCCGCAGGACGGCGGCGCGCTGGTCAGCTTCGAGCCCGGCCAGTACATCGGCCTGCGCCTGGTGGTGAACGGCCAGGAAATCCGCCGCAATTATTCGCTCTCGGCCGCGCCCAACGGCAGCGATTACCGCATCAGCGTCAAGCGCGAGCCGGGCGGCGTGGCCTCGAATTACCTGCATGACCAGGTGCATGAAGGCGATGTGCTGGAGCTGGCTCCGCCGGCCGGCGAATTCGTGCTGGCGCAAAGCGACAAGCCGCTGGTGCTCATCAGCGGCGGCGTCGGCATCACGCCCACCATGGCCATGCTGGACGCGGCCTTGCTGGGAACGCGGCCGGTGCATTTCATTCACTTTGCGCGCAACCGCTCGGTCCACGCCTTTCGCGCCGCCATCGAGGCACGCCACGCGAAACATTCGCAGCTCAAGCGCTTTTATGTGTACGACGAAGCTGCGGACGAAGTGCCGGCGCCGCACGCCACCGGCCTGCTCAGCAGCGCGCAACTGGCCGAATACCTGCCGGTTTCGCGCGACGTGGACGCCTACTTTCTAGGCCCCAAGCCCTTCATGCGGCATGTGAAAAAGCAGCTGCGCGAGCTGGGCGTGCCTGAATCGCAGACCCGCTACGAGTTTTTTGGCCCGGCCAGCGCGCTGGAATGATGCGCTGAACACTATTGTTTTGATAGCTGCCTGCGCACGTCCTGCTTGCGCAGAAGGCATTTTTTATCAAGGAATGTAACTACTCGGCGTTTCTGGTTTTGCGCCTTCCCCCGCTGGGGGAAGGAGTCAAACGGACATCTTCAGCCGCTTGCTCAATTGGCGCCGATGTAGTCTTTCTTGCCCACTTCCACGCATCCGGCTAGCCCGAGGCGCCGGCCAGACGGCCCAGGTACTGCTCCAGCACGCCGAGTTCAGCCGCCGTCGGCACGCCCTTGCCGGTGATGACCGCATGGATGCGGCCCATGAAGCCGCCCTGCGGGTAGTAGCCGAGAAAGCCCCAGCCGATCAGCATCTGGTTAAAAACAGCGGGGGCAAACGTCGCGCTGCTGCTGTCCGCCAGCGCTGAATTGACGCGCAGCGCCTGCTGCCCAGGCGCTGAAGTGAGCGTGAGGACCGACGCCTGATTCGGGACCAGCCTGTCCGGGCCGGTCAGCTGCACCTTGCGGCCTTTCGCATCCACCCACCGGGCGACCGGCTGGCCGTTAACGACAGCCAGCTCCGAGGCGTGGTTTTCCTCGGCCCGGGAGGCCTGAAAAACCACGCCCTGGCTGTTCTTTGACGCGATGCTGAGCGCTGCGATGGCGAAATGCGCATCTTCGAGGCGGTAGGGCGTGCGGTTTTTCGGGTTTGGCTGCACACCGGCCTCGGGGACCGACTTCTTGCACCAGAAGCCGAAGGTGTCCGCCCCAAACACGGCGCTTTTCCGGCCCTGCTCCACCCGCATCACCGGCAGCGACATGCTGCCCATGGCGGGGCTGTCCTTGTTGGTCCAGTTGAGCATTTCCATGGCATTGCCGGGGCTGGAGCCGTAGCCCGAGTCGGACACGGCGCGCACCACCTGGCCGTTTGCCGCCGGCGCGCCCAGCAGGTAGTCGGTGTAGCCGTCGGCCAGATCCCATTTGCAGGCGCTGTATTTGGCGATGATGGCCATGGCTGCGTCGCCCAGGCTGGTGGCAGCAAAGGCCACCGGATCGGCCAGCGAGAACACCTTGCGCGGCGGCGGCACCTGGCCGGCAGGCTGGCCGTCAAGGCTGTAGCTCAGCGTGGCAAGCTGGTTTTCAGCGGGCGTGAAGCTGAAGGAATCCTGCCCGTTCGCACCGGCAGGAATCGTCAGCTGCGTCTTGCCCAGCTTGCCGCCGCCCTTGAGCGCCACCGACAGGCGCACCGGCCGGGCCAGGTGGCCACGGGCATACACGGTGAGGGTGAGCGGCGTGCCGGCGGGCGCATGGCCCGGCCCGTCATCGAACAGCGTGGCCTGCGCGATGCCGGCCGAGGCCTTCATGACGCCCGACACCAACGGCTCCAGCGTTTTGTTCTGGTGCCAGCCGGGCGCATGGTTCATGGCGAAATTGTGGATGGGCCAGTGGTTGCCGCCCATCCAGCTGTACACCTCGAAGCCGTTTTGCAGCACCAGATCAATCGCATTCCTGAAGCTTTCGGCCCAGCGCGGGTCGTCAATCGGCATGCCGATTTCACCCAGCGCGATGCTGACCCCCTTGGCCCTGGCCCAGTCCACGGCGACCTTGACGCGGTCCCGGCCCGTCGCGCTGCTGATGGGCGCGCCCTGAGGGCCGGTCTTGCTTTCGGTGTCCCAATCGAACGCATGCCCGGCGCTGCGCCTGTCCAGATAGGCATGCACTTCATAAATGAGCCCGCTTCCCGACAGGGGATAGCCCGGGTTTTTCGTGGCCACGCTGGCCGCGCCGCTCCACGCATTGCCGGCCACGTAAATGGGCGTTTGCGTGTCGATGGCGCGGATGGCGTCGATGGCCGCCTGCATGAAGACCGGCAGGATCGTCAGGTCGTCCCGGCCCTGCCGGTTCTCGGCAACAGACCCCGGCTCGGGCAATTGATGGGGCTCGTTCATGAGGCCGTAACCGCCCAGGCCGGGATGGCCCTTCCACCTGGCCGCGGCACGCCGCCAGAAATCGGCAAACTGCGCGGGCTTGAGGCTGGCGCCCTCCCCGAGCGCAAAAATACGCACCTGCACCTGCGCGCTGTCGGTGGTGTAGGGACGCAGCAAGGCATCAGGCGCGGCCTTCAGGCCGATGACCGAGCCATCGGGCTGGTACCTGAAGTCCTGGTAACGCGCGTAGTTGTGCAGGTCAATGACGCAGCGGATGCCGGCGGCGGCATGGGCGTCGAGTATTCCGGTGATAAAGGACGCATAGCCGGCGTGAAAGCTTCCGGGCTCCCCGACGAGGGCCTGGACAGCGGGGCTGGCAAAGGTCGCGGCCAGCATCGGCTGCAGCAGCTCCCACTGGACCGGCAGGCGGTTTTTGCTGAACCCGCAGGCCGCCAGATAGGCGACATCGGCTTTTCGCGGCACCGTGAAGTGAATATTCGGCGCACTGCTGAGGCTGTGGCGCAAACCGGGCATAGCCCATTCCATGCCCGACAGATTGGTGCCGATGACGGCCACAGCAGCCCGTGCGCCTGGCCGGGATACCGTCTGCGCGCCGTCCAGGCGCAGATAGCCCAGCGCGGCCACGGCGGCAGCGGCCTGCGAAAATTCTCGCCTTTTCATGGGTGTTTTCTCCCTGGAAAATCAGCCTGCGGCCCCTTCGGCGCGGTGGCGCGCGGCAGCCATTCAAGCCCCTTGATGAGTCCGGCCCTGTTTTTAAGGGAAGCCCGGCCCAGCGTCAATCCCCAGTTATCGGCGCCCGAAAGACGCGGGCCCGGGAAGGGCATGCCCGGTTGTGCTCCTTCCCCCGCTGGGGGAAGGAGCAAGTCAGCAGGCCCTCGAAAATGTGTGCCTGCGGCAGGGCTGGCCCGCCCCGCGCGGCGGCCCGGCCACACCCGCCAGCCACGCATCAATCAGCGCCGGGTCGTTGAGCGTCCTGAGCTGCTGATAGGCGGTTTCGGCTTCGGGAAAGCGGCGGCGCAAAAAGTTCAGCCACTGCTTGAGCCGGCCGGCGCGCGAGCGGGGTTCCAGCCGGGCGCAGACGATGCACCAGAACTCGGCCAGCAGCGGCAGCAGTTCGGGCCAGGAAATGCCAGGCAAAACACCCGCAGGCGCTGCGTCGCCGTTCATGGCCGCCTTGATTGCCAGCCCCAGCCCAGGGTCGGTGACGACGCCACGGCCCAGCATCAGCGATTCGCAGCCCGAGGCTTCGCGGCAGCGGCGCGCATCATCAACCGTCCAGATTTCGCCATTCGCCACGACCGGAATCTGCACGGCGGTGCGAATGTCGGCAATGCGTTCCCAATACGCCGGGGGCCGATACGCCTGCGCTTTCGTTCGCGCATGCACCACCAGCTCGTCGGCCCCGCCTTCGGCAATCGCCAGCGCGCATTCAACCGCGCGCGAATCGTCGTTGAAACCCAGCCGCATCTTGGCCGACACCGGCATATCGCCAGGCACGGCGCGGCGCACGGCGCTGACGATGGCAAAAACGGTCTCGGGCTCGTCGAGCAGCGCCGCGCCGCCGCCGTGGCGGTTCACCACCTTGGCCGGACAGCCGAAGTTCAGGTCGATGCCGGCCGGCCCGAGTCCGGCCAGCCGCCCGGCGTTTTCGGCCAGGCAGACCGGGTCGGAGCCGAGCAACTGGGCGCGCACCGGCACGCCGGCCAGCGTGCGGCTGCCCGTGTGCAGCTCGGGCACGATGCGGGTGAACACGCGCTCGGGCAGCAGCTGGTCGGTGATGCGGATGAACTCGGACACGCAGCGGTCAATGCCGCCGACCCGCGTCAGGATGTCGCGCAGCACGAAGTCGAGCAGCCCCTCCATGGGCGCGAGCAGGATCATCGGGGCCGGAGCCGGGGCCAATGGCGCGGCAGGCCGCCCTGCAGAAGCAAAGTCATCGTTTTTCATTCGTCGCCACTCCCGCGCAGGCGGGAATCCAGTACGGCGCTGGTAGAAGGCTTGGCTTTTCGCACGACGACTGGATTCCCGCCTGCGCGGGAATGACGATACTGAACCTTGCCGCCACCGCCTTAAACCGCGCCCAGACGCCAGAGCGACGTGACTTCAGCAGCGCGCGCCTTGTGCAGCGGATTGCTCACGTCGGCCGCCTTCGGGTGTTCGGGCTTGGCGTCGATGCGGCCCAGCACCTTCAGGCCGCTGGCCTTGATGGCCGCCAGCAGCTCGGCGCGCGTGCGCAAGCCCAGCTGCTCGGCAAAATTGGACAGGATCAGCCAGCCTTCGCCACCGGGCGCCAGATGGCTGGGCAGACCCTTGAGGAAGCCCAGCAGCATGCGGCTGCCTTCGTCATACACCGCGCCTTCCAGCGGCGAGCCGGGGCGCGCCGGCAGCCACGGCGGGTTGCAGACGATGACCGACGCCAGCCCCTCGGGAAACAAATCGGCCTGCATCACCTTGACCGGGCTGGGCAGGCGCAGGCGGTAGATGTTTTCGCGCGCGCATTCGAGCGCACGCGGGTCCAGGTCGGTCGCCACGACCTGATCGACTTCGGGGCGCAGCGCCAGCACCGCCGACAGCACGCCGGTGCCGGCGCCGATGTCGAAGGCGACAAACTTGGTGCCGGGGCTGGCGGGCAAGGGCGCACTGGCCACCAGATCGACATACTCGCCGCGCACCGGCGAGAACACGCCGTAGTGCGGATGGATGCGGTTGTTCGGCGCTTCGCCCAGCGCGGCGATTTCAACGCCTTTCTTGCGCCACTCGTGCGCGCTGATGACGCCCATCAATTCGCGCAGCGACGCCACGCTGGGCTGCGCCGCCTCGCCGGGCGCACCCCAGGCTTCGGCGCAGGCCTGCCTGGCATCGGGCGCGCGGCGCAGCTCCACGCTGTAGTCCGCGCCAAACTCGATCAGCACCATGCCCAGCACGCGCGCGCGCTGCGATTGCGCCTGGCGGTGCAGGTGGAAATCCTGGCCCGCCGGAACGCCCGAAACGGCGTTGTCGGCGGCTTTCTTGACGGCGACCCGGGCCAGCCTGGACGCCTTGGGCGGCTTGTCGATGCGCCTGGCCAGCGCCTGCACCATCTGCCGGGCATTCTGAAAGTCGCCGCGCCAGAGCAGGCCGGTGCCTTCGCAGGCCAGCCGGTAGGCGGTGTCGGCGGCCATGGTGTCGTCGGCCTCGACGATGCGCCGGGGCGGCGCCGCGCCACGCTCGGAACGCCAGAGCGCCGAATGCTCCACACCGGCTTCTTTCCACTGAATCAGGGTTGAGGCCGGGGCGGCGGTTGTCTCAGGAAGCGTGACGGCGGTCACGGAAAAGAAGGTAGGCATGGGCAAGGCAGTCAGAAAGAAAAGACCCAGTGTTTTAACAGATGGCTGGCGCTTTCCCGGCAAAAACCCCTGCCGCAGGCATTTCTTGAGAAAAATAGGCCGCTAGCGCAGGCGGGGCGTGCGCAGGCAGCTATGAATTGCATAGCACCTCCGGCATGCCTGCATTTTCCTGCGCGCCCAGCGCGCGAATCAGCTGGCGGGCCACGGTTTTGGAGTCCGCAGAAAAATCCATGGCGGCGACAAGGCTTGATGCAGCAGAGGAATTTTGCAAGGCAGCTCCTGATGAAAAAAGACAAGGCCTGGGCAAGCATGCTGACGATGCAAGCGCATCCTGCGACCGGCCTGAACCGATGGCTACAGCAGCCATGACCCACGGCCGGCCGTCAGGGCAAAGCCCGTGCTGCCCGGCAGGCGCGGGAACTTTGGCGACTGCGGCCGGCGCGTTCAGCGGCCTGGTTTCATCCGCTGGACGATAGTCACCGCCAGCAAGACCAGGGCGCCGGCCGCCACGCCAACCATGGCGTCCAGTGCCAGGGGCGCGACGGCGCCCAGCAAGCCGCCCGCCCCATTCACGTCGCTGGCCCACTGCGTGCCCATGTCCACCCAATGGTGCAGCGGCGTAAAGCCATGGGTCAAAATGCCGCCGCCCACCAGAAACATGGCCACCGTACCGGCGACGGACAGGAACTTCATCAGCCAGGGGGCCGCGCGCAAAATGCCGCGCCCCAGGCTTCGCTGAAACCGGCTCCATGCACGGGCGCCCGGGCGCTGGCTGAGGTAAAGCCCGCCATCGTCCAGCTTGACAATGCCGGCCACAATGCCGTAAACCCCGGCGGTCATGGCCACGGCAATGCCGCTGAGCACCACCAGCTGAGTGCTGAAAGGGCTGCCCTGCACCGTGCCCAGCGTGATGGCCACGATTTCTGCGGACAGAATGAAATCGGTGCGTATGGCGCCCTTGATCTTGGTCTTTTCAACGTCCCTCAGGTCTACGGACGGGTCGGCCAGCGCGCTCACCAGCGCTTCATGCCCGGCGGCCTGCTCGGCCTTGCTGTGCAGGAATTTATGCGCCAGCTTTTCAAACCCTTCATAGCAAAGAAAAGCGCCGCCCACCATCAGCAGCGGCGTGACGCCCCAGGGCGCAAAAGCGCTGATCGCCAGCGCGGCGGGCACCAGGATGGCCTTGTTGATGAACGAGCCCTTGGCCACGGCCCAGACCACCGGCAGTTCGCGTTCTGCCTTGACGCCGGAGACCTGCTGGGCATTGAGCGCCAGGTCGTCGCCCAGCACGCCGGCGGTCTTTTTGGCCGCCACCTTGGACAGCAAGGCTACATCGTCCAGAATGCTGGCAATGTCATCAATCAGGGCAAGCAGGCTGGTGGCCATAAATAAGTCTGGATAGTTCGGCATCAAGCCGGGGTTGAAAGAAAGTTTTGCCCGCCACGACAGCAAAAAACCGCCCGCAGGCGGTTTTGGGACTTCATGGCCTCAAAGTCCGCAAAGCTTAGCGCGCCGTCAGGCGTCCAATGATAAAGCCCAGCGCCAGCGCCACGCCCACGGCTTCAAGCGGCTTGTCCTGAACCCAGGATTTCGAGCAGTCGAGGGCGCGGCGCGGCGCCTCGGCGACCCGGCCAGCCTCCTCGGAAAAGCGGTCCGCGACATGCGTGGCGCCACTGGCCAGCTTGTCAACGGTTTCATGCGCCGCCGTGGAGGCACGGTTGACGGTGTTGCGGGCCGGGCCGGCCACCCTGTCGATGGTGTTGTGCAGCGCCGAGCCTGCCGATTCCACGCTGCGCTGAACGACACCGGACTCGCTGGCGCCAGAACTTCCCGAACTGCCGAAAGTGTCATTGCCGGGGTTTGAAGTCGAATTTTCCATCTTGTTTCCTTTAAAAAATCAGTATATTGCCGGAAGAAACCGGGGTCAGGCCCATGAGCGACGGCCTGGGGCCAAGGCAGGCGGTCATCCCGACCGGGCGTAAAAACCGACTTTATGAGCCGCAGCACGGTTTGCTTGTGCGGCGCCGCACGGATTGGGTGTAGGACAGGAAAGACAAACCCGGCGCAGGTGGAACCGAGCGCGCATTGCGCCAATAATTGGCGGCTGACGCGCGGCGCCAACCAAGACCCATAAATCCATGAACCCATGAAATCCGGAAGGAATTGAACATGCCTCATTTTTTAAAACCCGTCCTGCGAAGCCGCCACATCGGCCATGGCCTGCCCCGCAAGGGACCGGACGAAGAAACCGGCGAAGATGACGAGGGCCTGGAGCTGCCGGTGAATCCCGACGAGGGAACGCCGCTGATTCCTGACGAGGAAGGCGTGGTCACGGTGCCGAGCTGAGCTGAGCCGCTGACCGAAGCACCGCGAAGGATGCACGCGGCAGGCCATTCACGCCCGCTTGATCCAGAGCAAGAGAAAAGCGACTTCCTTGCTTAGCATAGGCGCGCACATCAAACCATGAGGAATGCCCATGAACACGCTGACAAAACTGGCCCTGGGAATGATCGGCCAGCTCAGGCCGCAGCCAGTGCAAGGCAACGCCGCCTCCGCGCTGCCCCTGCCGCCGCCGCAGACCGAGGGCGGCATCCCGCTGATGCAGGCCCTGCGCCAGCGCCAGTCCCAGCGTGAGTTCGCCCCCGATCCGCTGAATCGGCAGGTTTTGTCCGATCTGCTCTGGGCGGCAGCAGGCATCAACCGGCCCGACCTGAAGGGACGCACCGCCCCGAGCGCGATGAATTCGCAGGAAATCGATGTCTATGTGGCCCTGCCCGAAGGCTTGTACCGCTATGAGCCGTCCGGCCACGTGCTGTATTTGGCCAGCGCCACCGACGTGAGGCGCATCACCGGCTACCAGGACTTCGTGGACCGGGCGCCGCTGGACCTTATTTTTGTGGCCGACCATGCCCGCATGAAAGCGGTGCCGGCGGCGCAGCGCGAATCGTTTGCCTCCGTGGCGGCGGGCGCGATGGTGCAGAACGTCTATCTTTTCTGTGCATCCGCCGGACTGTGTACCGTGATTCGCGCCTGGATTGACCGCCAAGCCCTGTCAGAGGCCATGGGGCTTCAGGCCGACCACCAGATACTGCTGTCGCAAACCGTCGGCTTGCCGGTCAGTCCACCGCGCGCTTGAGGCGTATTTCTTCGAGCTTGACGCTGCCGAAATCGACGGTCTTGAGCGACGGCATTTCGCGCTTGAAGCCGGCGGCATGCTCGCAAAACTGCAGGGCGCGCTCGTTGCCCAGCAGCACCCACATCGTGACCTGGGTGCAGCCTTCGTCTTTCAGGCCGTCGCGCGCGCCATCCCACAGCTGCAGGCCCACGCCCTTGCCCCAGTGCTCGGGCGCCACGTAGATGGCCCAGATTTCACCCACGGTGGAGCGGGTTTTGGGGTCGCGCGAGCGGTCGAAGCCGACAAAACCGACCGGCTGGTCGCCATCGGTGGCCACCAGCACCTGCGGCTCGCTGTACTCAATTGCCTCCTGCCAGTAGGCCTGACGCTTGGCCACCGTCATCTTGTTCAGGTAGTCCTCGGGCATCAAATCCTTGTAAGCGGCATGCCAGGTGGCAACGTGAATTTCGGCAATGGCTTTGGCATCGCGGGCAAGGGCAGGACGAACGGAGTAGCTGGACATGAGGGAAATCGCTTGTGAATATCTAAGGGAAGGCTCGGGAGGCAGGATTGTCGCGCAAATCGAATCCGCGGCCGCCGGGACTGGGGTAAATTCAGCCCTTCTTCCCGTGCAGCGCCACTTCCCCCCATTTGCCAGCCCATGCTTGCCCGCCCACCGATAGCCCCGGCAGAAATGACCGAAAGGGCCGAACCTGTTTTCACTGCGCGCGTCGAGCCCGGCGGCGCGCTGTTTGCGGCGCCTGCCTCGCTGTCCCTGCTGCAGGCGGCCGAGCGCGCCGGGCTGACACTGCTCCAGAACTCATGCCGCAACGGCACCTGCCGCGCCTGCATCTGCCACTTGGCCAGCGGCCAGGTGGCGTACCGCATCGAATGGCCGGGGCTGAGCCTTGATGAAAAACGCGAGGGCTACATCCTGCCCTGCGTGGCGCATCCGGCGTCCGACGTGGTGATTGCGCTGCCGCCCTGAGCAGCCGCCCGGCACCCTGCACGGCGCAAAGCGGGCGCGGCGCAGCGTTCTGTCAAACAACTGTGCAAGGATGGGGCATGGACTCTGTGCATCACCCTGTCGCCCCTGCCAGCCTGGCACCCACCCGGGAGGCCGAGGCAACCTTTGACGAGTTTGAAGAACTCAAGGAGATTTTGCGGGCCGGCGGCACGCGGCTTGAGACCCGCACCATGGACTACATCACCTCCGGGACAAACTCTTTTCCGCTGCTGACCGCCAGCATTGGCGCGTCCGATCCGCAGGCGCCCGCCGTTGGATTTTTTGGCGGCATTCACGGGCTGGAGCGCATCGGCACGCAACTGATCCTGCATTTCATGCGCGCACTGCTGTTTCGCCTGGAATGGGACGAGCTGCTGCGCCTGCAACTCCAGAAAATCCGCCTGGTGTTCATGCCCATCGTCAACCCCGGCGGCATGTGGGCGCACAAGCGCTCCAACCCCAGCGGCGTGGACCTGATGCGCAATGCGCCGCAAAGGGCCGACAGCCGCGTGCCTTTTCTGGCGGGCGGGCAAACCTTGAGTTCGCTGCTGCCCTGGTACTGCGGCCGCCCCGGAACGCCCATGCAAACAGAAAGCGCGGCCCTGCTGGAGGTTGTGCGCGAGCAACTCGCGAGCCGGCCCTTCAGCCTGGCGCTGGACTGCCACTCGGGTTACGGCTTTAGCGACAGCATCTGGTTTCCCTACGCCAGAACCCGCCGCCTGATGGCCCACCTGCCTGAAATGTTTACCCTCAAGACCCTGCTGGAGCAGTCTCACCCGCACCATGTCTACCGCTTTGAGCCGCAAAGCAACCAGTACCTGCTGCATGGCGACCTGTGGGACCATGCCTATGACCATGCGCCGGCCGGCCATGTATTTCTGCCGATGACGCTCGAACTCGGCTCATGGCTGTGGATACGCAAAAATCCGCGCCAGCTGTTTTCGCGGCAGGGCATTTTCAACCCCATCATGGCGCACCGTACCCAGCGCGTGCTGCGCCGCCATGCCGACCTGCTGGATTTCCTGACGCGCGCCGCCTATGCCGTGCCGAACTGGCTGCCCACAGACGACCGCCGTGCCCAGCTGTTCCGGCTGGCGACAGCGCACTGGCGGCACAGGCCTGTGCCGGCAAGCGGATAAGGATAGGCGCCATGACCTGGATACTCCTGAGAGGACTCACGCGCGAGGCCCGGCACTGGGGAGAATTTCCCCGGCGGCTTGAACCGTTTGTGCAAACCCCCGCAGCCGGCGCACCGCAGGTCCTGACGCTGGACCTGCCCGGCAATGGCGCGTTTTACCGGGAGCTTTCGCCCTGCGCGGTGCGCCCCATGGTGGAGTTTGCGCGCCAGCAGTTGCGGGCCAGCGGCAACGGGCCGCCTTACCGCCTGATGGCCATGTCGCTGGGCGGCATGGTCGCCGCCGACTGGGCGCAGCAGTATCCCCGGGAAGTTTCCCGGCTGGTGCTGATCAACACCAGCCTGCGCCCTTTCAGCGGCGTCACCGAGCGCCTGCGCCCCGGCAACTGGATGCGCCTGGCGCTGCTGGCCGCACGCTGGCAGGGCGGCGAGTCGCCGGACTATGTCGAGCAGGCCATTCACCAGCTGACCTGCCAGTGCATTGCGTCTCGTGATGCAGACCTGGCGGCATGGGTGCGCATTCGCAAGGAAGCCCCGGTGAGCCTGGCCAACGCGGGGCGGCAGCTTTGGGCGGCCGCGCGCTTTTCAGGCCCGAAGGTGCCGGGCTGCCCGGTCCTGGTGCTGTCGTCACAAGGCGATCAACTGGTGCATTCGCGGTGTTCAGCCCGCCTGGCCGAGGCCTGGAATGCAGCGCACCACGAGCACCCGTGGGCAGGCCACGACCTGCCCCATGATGACCCGGCCTGGGTGGGCCAGCGCGTGGCTGAATGGCTGCGGGCACAGGATCCCCTGCGGACAGACGCCCTAACAGTCGCATTACGCCGCCTCTGATGCCTGGCTGAGCGGATTCGGGTAGGGCATGATTCGCCCCATGACAACGACCCTTTCCTTTCTTCGCCGCCTGGCAGCGCCTGGCGCCATGGCCTGCATCGCCTGGCTGGCGGCAAGCCCCGCAGCGGCTGCCGCGCCGTTTGAAGACACCATGGCCCAGCGCACCCTGGCCTGCACCGCCTGCCATGGCCCGCAGGGGCGCGCCGCAGCCGATGGCTATTACCCGCGCCTGGCCGGAAAGCCGGCGGGCTACCTCTACAACCAGCTGCTCAACTTTCGCGAGGGACGGCGGCATTACGGCCTGATGACGCAGCTGATCGACCCGCTCAGCGACGCCTACCTGCTGGAGATGGCGCAGTATTTCTCAAGCCTTGAAGTGCCCTACCCGGCGCCGCTGCCCGGTACGGCGTCCGCCGATGTGCTGCGCCTGGGCCGGCAACTGGTGAGCGAGGGCGACGCCAGCCGCAAGGTGCCGGCCTGCATCCAGTGCCACGGCCAGGCCATGACCGGCGTGGCGCCCCACATTCCGGGCCTGCTCGGACTGCCGCGCGACTATCTCAATGCGCAGCTCGGCGCCTGGAAAGCCGGCCAGCGCCAGGCCCATGCGCCGGACTGCATGCAGGCGGTGGTGGAACGCCTGAGCCTGGAAGACATCAACGCCGTGGCCAGCTGGGTCGCCACCCAGCCCTTGCCAGTGAACACCCATCCCGCCAGCGCCCCGCCTGCGTTGGTCGCGGGCAGCAAGGCCATTTCGTGTGGAAGCGCGCCGCTGCCAGCCGTCACGCTTGAATCGAAAGCGAAAAAATGAAAACGTGGTCCAGATTTGCACTGGGATTTTGCCTGCTGGCGGCCTGCACGGCCGCAGTCGTCTGGGCGCTGAACCTGCGCGACGAGGTGGATGTCAAGACAACCGCCGCTTTCGCGCCCAGCGACAGCCTGATCGCGCGCGGCGCCTACCTGGCGCGCGCCGGCAACTGCGTGGCCTGCCACACGGCGCGCGGCGGCCCGAGCTATGCCGGCGGCCTCGGCATTGCCACGCCGTTTGGCACGGTGTTCACCTCCAACCTCACGCCTGATGCCAATACCGGCATTGGCAGCTGGTCATCGGCCCATTTCTGGCGCGCCATGCACAACGGCCGCTCCAAAAGCGGACGCTTGCTCTACCCGGCCTTTCCGTACACCAGCTACACCCAGGTCACGCGCGAGGATTCGGACGCGATGTTTGCCTTCCTGCGCAGCCAGCCTGCCGTAAACCAGCCCAACCAGCCGAACACGCTGGGCTTTCCCTTCAACACGCAGGCCGCGCTGGCGGTCTGGCGCGCGCTGTATTTCAAGCCGGGCGTATACCAGCCGGATGCCGGCCGCAGCGCCGAATGGAACCGGGGCGCCTACCTGGTGGGCGGCCTGGGCCACTGCAGCGCCTGCCATTCGCCGCGCGATGCCCTGGGCGGAACGAAGCAAAGCCTGGCGCTGGCCGGCGGCCTGATTCCGATGCAGAACTGGTATGCGCCGTCGCTGGCATCAAAAGATGAAGCCGGCGTGAGCCGCTGGGACCGGGAACACATCGTAAAGCTGCTCAGGAACGGCGTGGCGCCGGGCGCCTCGGTCAGCGGCCCGATGGCCGAGGTGGTGCTGCGCAGCACCCAGTACCTGAGCCAGCCAGACCTGGAGGCGATGGCGCAGTACCTGAAGGAGCTTCCCGGTTCAATCCCCAGGCCTGAAGCCCCGCCAGCGGCCCGCATGGCCGGCACTTCATTCAACCCGGAAAAATCAGCCAAGCTGTATGAGCAGCATTGCGCGCAGTGCCACGGCGACAAGGGCGAAGGGGTTGCCAACGCCTATCCACCGCTGGCCGGCAACCGCGCGGTGACGATGGCATCGACCGAAAACCTGGTGCAGATGGTGCTGGGCGGCGGCTTCCCGCCGGCCACGGCGGGCAACCCGAGGCCTTTTGGCATGCCGCCTTTTGTGCTGGTGCTGGACGACAGCGAAGTGGCCGCCCTCGTCAGCCACATCCGCACTGCGTGGGGCAATCAGGCCGGAGCCATCACGCCGCTGGAAGTCAATCGCATCCGGGCCAGTCAGGCGCACTGAAACCGCTCGGGCGCTGCGCTGAAAGGCGATTCACGGCGGTCTTCATCGCGGTGCCGATGAATCGCTCATGCGGTCGCGGTTTGCCAGCGCTGGAAAACCCTTGAGCCACAGCACGGCCACCAGCAGCGTGCCGATGCCGCCAGTCACCACCGAGCCGACCGGCCCCAGCAAGGCCGCCATTGCGCCCGACTCGAATTCGCCCAGCTGGTTGGACGCGCCAATGAACACCGAGTTGACCGCGCTGACCCGGCCGCGCATGTCGTTGGGCGTTTCGATCTGCATCAGGGTCTGGCGCACCACCACGCTGACCATGTCGGCGCCACCCGAAACCGCCAGCGCCACCAGCGACAGCAAAAAGCGGGTCGAGAGCCCGAACACCAGCATGCACACGCCGTACAGCGCCACGGCCATCAGCATGATGCGGCCCACCCGCCGGTCCAGCGGCCAGCGCGTCAGCACCACCGAGGTCAGCAAGGCGCCTGCCGCCGGCGCCCCGCGCAGCAGGCCCAGCCCCCACGGGCCGACATGCAGGATGTCCTTGGCAAACATCGGCAGCAGTGCCGTGGCGCCGCCCAGCAGCACGGCGAACAAATCCAGCGACACGGCGCCCAGCAGGGCCTTGCGCTGCCAGACAAACTCCGCCCCGGCCAGCAGCGTGCGCAGCGAAACCGGCTCGCGCGGCGGCGGCGCATGGTCGTAGCGCACCAGCGCGATCAAACCGCAGCCGGTCGCGAAAAGAAAGCCGCAGGTCGCATAGACCGCCGTGGCGCCAGCCACGAAAATCACCCCGCCCAGCGCCGGCCCGCTGATGATCGCCGCCTGCATGCCGGCCGAGCTGAAGGCCATGGCGCGCGGCAGCATGATAGGCGGCACCAGCATCGGCGTCAGGGCCTGCTGGGCCGGCATCTGGAAAGCCCGGGCCACGCCCAGCAGGACCGACACGCCCAGCAGCAACTCGCGCGACGCCCAGCCCGACGCGGCGCCCCAGCCCTGCGTGGCGGCCACCAGGATCAGCGCCACGCTGGCCTGGGTCAGCAGGCAGGCGGCCACGATGCGCGCCCGGTGCAGCCGGTCGGCCACATGGCCGGCCACCAGCGTCAGCAGCAGCGCAGGCGCGAACTGGTACAGGCCGACCAGCCCCAGATCCCAGGCGCTGCCGGTCAGCTCATACATCTGCCAGCCGACGGCGACCATCAACATCTGGTTCCCGGTGGTGCCAAAAAGGCGGGCAAACCACATGCGCATGAAAGCGCGCTGGTGGGTGAGTTCAGTAAAGCTGTGGTTCGGCATGGGGGCTGAAGCTTACCAGCCGGACAGCACGTGCGCTGGCGCCGATGCAAACAGAACGGTGCCGATCACCCGCCCTGAAATGATTGACCGGACGCACCGGCCACGGATAAAGTTGCACTGATAATCAAGCCTCAACTTACTGGAGAAACGTCATGGCAAAAGGTCAGCAGAACAACGACAAAATGGTCAAAAAACCGAAAAAAGACACGTCGCCTCCGAAACTGGTGTCGCCCGATGCAGTCCGTCCGACGGTCGTCACGCAGGTGCCGGTGCGCGGCAAGCTGAAAAACAAATAAGCAAGCCATGGTGCTGCCCGCTGGTCCTTCAGCCACCCCTGCGCCAGAGTCTGCAATGGCGCCGGGCCAGCCGGGCAACCCTTTGCACGGCGTCAAGCTCGAAGCCGTCGTCACGGCGCTGGCCGCCCACTACGGCTGGGAAGGCCTGGGCCAGCGCATCAACATCCGCTGCTTCACCAGCGAGCCCAGCGTGGCGTCCAGCCTGAAGTTCCTGCGCAAGACGCCGTGGGCACGCGAGAAGGTCGAAAGCCTTTACCTCTTCATGCTGCGCGAGATCCGGCGCAGCAGCCCGACGGCGCACAACTTTCCGCCGCCCAAGCCTTGATTTCTGACATCGAGGCAGTGCTGCCCGGCATCCCGGCCACAGCGGATTTCCCTTTCCAGACCCTTCACGCCGACGACAGCCTGCTGGTGCTCAACAAGCCCTCGGGTTTGCTGGCCGTGCCCGGTCGCGGCGCAGACAAGCAGGACTGCCTGAGCCGCCGGGTGCAGTCGCTCTACCCTGATGCGCTGATCGTTCATCGGCTGGACATGGCCACCTCGGGCCTGATGCTGATGGCGCGCGGCATCGCCCTGCAGCGCGCCCTGAGCCAGCTGTTCGAGCGCCGCGAAGTCCACAAGCGTTACCTGGCGGTCGTCGATGGCCGGCTGGCGCCCGCGCAGGAGCCCGGCGGCTGGGGCTTGATTGACCTGCCGATTGCCGTGGACTGGCCGCGCCGCCCGCTGCGCATCATTGACGCCGCCAGCGGCAAGCCCAGCCAGACGCGCTGGCGCAGCGTGGCGTTTGATGACGCGGCAAACAGCACCCGCGTCGAGCTGGAGCCGGTCACGGGCCGCTCGCACCAGTTGCGGGTGCATCTCCAGGCGCTGGGCCATCCGATCCTGGGGGACGCGCTGTATGCGCCCGAAGCGGTACAGGCCAGGGCGCCGCGCCTGCTGCTGCACGCCTGCGCCCTGCGGTTTGTTCATCCAGCCACCGGCGCCATGCTGGCGCTTGAAAGCCCGCCCAATTTCTAGCCTCTATGCAAGCGTGCAGGCCTGGCGCTACCATGCGGTTCATGACGACTCAACACCTTTACCTGCTCACTGGCGCATCGCGCGGCATGGGACTTTCCATGGCGCTCCAGCTGATGGCGCCAAGCCATACCCTGCTGTGCATCTCGCGCACCGAACAGCCCGCGCTGGCCCGGCACGCCCAGCAGGCGGGCGCCACCCTGCTGCAGTGGTGCCACGACCTGGCCGACAGCAGCACGCTCGGCCCACGGCTTGAAAGCTGGCTGCGCGAACAGGGCTGCACGGCCTGGCGCAGCGCCACGCTCATTAACAATGCCGGCGTCATTGCGCGCATCGGCCCGCTGAGCCAGGCCGATCCGGCCAATCTTGCGCAGGCCCTGCGCGTCGGGCTGGAGGCGCCCATGCTGCTGACGGCGGCATTTTTGCGGGCCACCGAAGGCTGGCCTGCCGAACGCAGGGTGCTCAACATTTCGTCGGGTTTGGGCCGCAGGCCGATGGCGTCGCAGGCCGCCTATTGCGCAGCCAAGGCCGGCATGGACCATTTCACGCGCTGCCTGGCACTCGAAGAAGCGCTCAAGCCCGGTGGCGCAAAAGTCTGCTCGCTGGCGCCCGGCGTGGTCGACACCGGCATGCAGCTTCAGCTGCGCAGCGCGGACCCGGCGGACTTTCCTGACCAGGGCAGCTTTGCGCGCCTTAAAACCGGCGGCCAGCTGACCTCGCCCGACGAAGCGGCCCGGCGCGTGCTGGCCTGCCTGGCGCGGCCCGGCTTTGGCGCGCAGCCGGTCGCCGATGTCCGGGACTAAAAACCGATCCTCCTAGAAACGGCGGTTGGATGCGCCTGCCAGTGCCGTGAGCGGGGTGCCAGGCAAGGCGAGACGACGCGGCGGGTACTGCCCGCAAGGAGGAGCAACGCTGCATGGCGCGCCGAGCGCGGTGCTGGCAGGTGCATAGCGCTCGCACCCACAAGGTGAACGCCATCGAAGCCATCAAGCGTTGATTTCATGCGGCTTGGCAAGGGATGCAAAGCGGTCAACTGCCGTTTCTAGGATCAATACACCTCGGGCACCACGATGTCCTGCGGCACCGGCTGGCGCACGTAATCGTCGTGGCGAATCCGCTCGGGCAGCACCACCGGCGGATGCTCGGTTTCCTGGTAGGGCATTTGCGCCAGCAGATGGTGGATGCAGTTCAGCCGGGCTTTTTTCTTGTCATCGGCCTGCACCACCCACCATGGCGCCTCGGGAATATGCGTGCGCTCCAGCATGATTTCCTTGGCCTTGGTGTATTCCTCCCAGCGGCGGCGCGACTCCAGGTCCATCGGACTGAGCTTCCACTGCTTGAGCGGGTCGTGGATGCGGCCAAGAAAGCGTAAATTCTGCTCATCGTCGGAAATCGAGAACCAGTACTTGATGATCTGCACGCCCGAGCGCACCAGCATTTTTTCAAACTCCGGCACGGTGCGAAAAAACTCTTCGTACTGCGCATCGGTGCAAAAGCCCATGACCCGTTCCACGCCGGCGCGGTTGTACCAGCTGCGGTCGAACAGCACCATTTCACCGGCGGCCGGCAAGTGCGCGACATAACGCTGAAAGTACCACTGCGTGCGCTCCCGGTCGCTGGGCGCCGGCAGCGCCGCCACCCGGCAGATCCGTGGATTCAGGCGCTGGGTAATCCGCTTGATGACGCCGCCCTTGCCGGCGGCATCGCGTCCCTCAAACAGGATGACCACCTTGTGGCCGGTGGCAATCACCCAGTCCTGCAGCTTGACCAGCTCGCCCTGCAGGCGAAACAGCTCGCGGAAATACTGGCGGCGGCGCTCGCGGTCCTGGGCTTTTTCCTGCTCGCTGAGGCTCAAGGCCTGATCGCCGGCCAGCTCGGCGACCGTGCGGTCCTCAAGCTCCATCTCCAGTTCTTCGTCATAGCTGTCGATCAGGTCGTTACGGATTCGCCGTATCACCTCTTCGTCAATTGAGTTCATGGCGCGCTCCGGGGAAACTGGAAGTTGATTGGACCCGCCAGCGTACCGATACGGTATTTCAGTCTGATGAAAAAGTAAATCGCATGCGGGAAAAAATTGAACCGGATTGTTTCGGCGCCATGGTGCTACTTTTTATATAGCACTCAGCACAGGCCCGGCATGCGCCAGGCACTGATTCAATGCCTCAAATACTGCATGGACCGGCTAATCAGCCTTCAGTATCTGGTAAATCCCGTCCTTGAGTTCGAGCCGTTTTTTCTTCAGCACTTCCAGCGCGTCATCGGCAATGGCGGTCTTGCCCTGCTCGTATTGGGTAATCGTGTGATTGTGCGCATCGTAGTGTTCGCAAAGGGTCGAGAAATGCGCGTCAGACGCCTTGAGGCCATTCATTTTTTCAAGGTACTGGGGAAACTCATGCGCCAGATCGTGATTCATCAATTCCATGACAACTCCTTCTCGGGGGACTGCAAACTCAACAAAAAGCCTACTCGCTTACTCGCGCACCACCAGCACCGACAGGTGGGCGTGCGACAGCACCTGGGCCGTGACGCTGCCCAGCACCAGTTTTTCAAGGCCACGGCGGCCGTGCGAACCCATGACCACCAGGTCGGCACCGACGGACTCCGCCGCATCCAAAATAGCCTGGTAGACCGAATTTCCCTCGACCACGGAGCCTTTGACGGCTATGCCGTGGGCCTCGAAAACCTGCCGGGCGGTGTTGATGGCCTCATCGGCTTCCGCCTTGGCGGCGCTGAGGTATTCGGCCTGGCCATAGGAAAATTCGGCGCCCACGCCGGTGAAGGCATAGGGGTCGATGGCATAAATCAGCGTCACATCGCTTTGGAACGCCGTGGCAATGCCCAGCGCCTTGTCGATGGCGTGACGCGCCGTGGGTGAACCGTCAACCGGAACCAGAATGTGCTTGAACATATTGCCCTTTCCTTGTCATGCAAAAAACTTTCCCGCGCCAGTCCGTCTGTCCTGACCGGCCTTGCCGCCGCTCAAGGCTCGATCTTCACGCCTTTCCAGAAAGCGACATATCCCCTGATGTTGTCGGCCTCGGGCCTGGGGTCGGGGTAATACCAGGCGGCATCGGTATTCATCTCGCCATTGACCAGCAGCGAGTAGTAGCTGGCCTGCCCTTTCCATGAGCACATGGTGTGGTGGTTGCTGAACGTCACATGCTCGCGGTTGAGTGAACTTTCAGGGAAATAGTGGTTGCCTTCAAGCACCACGGTGTCATCGCTTTGCGCAATGACGGCGCCATTCCAGATTGCCTTCATTTTTGCTCCTTGCCTAGTGTTCGTTTGATCTTCGCATATTGCTGGCACAAAGCGAACCGCCGGGCGCTACAGGCCGCTATCCGGCCCTGGCGGCCTGCGCATCACCTGTCATGACCATTGCCGTGGCCATTGCCATTGCCATGACCGTTGCCATGGACTTTTTCGTGCTCCCTGCCGTGCTTGTTGCCCTGGCGGTCGCCGTAATCGTTGTCGTGGTTGCGGTAGTCGTTCCCGCCGCGGCGCTGTTCATAGCGGTCGTCGCCCTGCACCCTGACGAAGTAAACCTGGCGGTTGCAGGCGTTGTACCGGGCGCAATGCTTTGACCATTTCTTGGCATGGCCGGGCGGCACATGCAAATACAGCGGCGGCTGCTGCACAAGCACCGGCGGACGCTGAATAATGACCGGCTGCGCGTAAATCAGGGGCGGCGGCGGCGCATTGCCGATTTCGATGCGGCCATAAACGCCCGGCGCCAGGGCGCCCTCCACCGTTGCATTGGCGTAGGGAGTGGCCGCCTGGGCAGCAGCGCCCAGCAGCGCCGACAGGACAACGAGCCCCGCCATCAGCAGGGGTTTGGCATTTTTTTTCATGGTTTCTTTCTTGTGCGGATGTGCGTGTCTGGATTCATCGGGCCGGTCGTGGCACGACGGGGTTCTGCGGCAGGCAGACCCTGAGCCGCCATGGCCAGCCTGGGTTTTAGTTGTAACAGGCGCCACGCCTCTCTAGCGTAGGATAAGGTGACAATTGCAAGCAAACATTTCACGCACAAGCGCCCGGGTTTTCAGGCGCCGCGCAGACACACTTTACCTAGCCGCCCTAATCTGTCGCTGTCAGGGCCTTATCCGTAAAACCGCCCGACTTGCGACAAAATCTCCCATCCCTTTCAAGCCTGGATTTTCCAAATGACTTCTCCCCTGCCCGATATCGAACTGTCCGAAGCACTGATCCGCAAGTTCGACAAGCTCGGGCCGCGCTATACCTCCTACCCGACCGCTGACCGCTTCCACACCGGCTTTACCGAGCAGTCCTGCCTGGACCACCTCGCGCAGCGCGCCGGCAAGCCCGGCAACCCGCCGCTGTCGATCTATGTGCATCTGCCGTTTTGCGAATCGCTGTGCTATTTTTGCGCCTGCAACAAGATCATCACCAAGGAGCACGGCCGGGTCGCCGAATACCTGCGCTACCTCGACAAGGAAATGGCGCTGGTCGCCGCGCAGATCGGCCCCGACCGCAAGGCGGTTCAGCTGCACCTGGGCGGCGGCACGCCGACCTTCTTCAACGCCGACGAACTCGGCCAGCTGATGGCCATGCTGCG
Source organism: Burkholderiales bacterium (assembly GCA_016000195.1). Classification (GTDB taxonomy): domain Bacteria; phylum Pseudomonadota; class Gammaproteobacteria; order Burkholderiales; family Burkholderiaceae_C; genus Polaromonas. Next base: position 73,504 of record JAECRO010000007.1, read on the forward strand.
CCGGCATTTCGATTTCACGCCGGATGCCGAACTCGGCGTTGAGATTGACCCGCGCACCGTCGGCGAAGGCACGATGGCGATGCTGGCCGGGCTGGGCTTTAACCGCAACAGCTTTGGCGTGCAGGATTTCGACCCGGCGGTGCAGCAGGCCGTCAACCGCATCCAGCCGCTGGAAATGGTCGAGAAAGCGGTCGAGGAAAGCCGCAAGGCCAACTTCCAGTCGGTCAATGCCGACCTGATCTACGGCCTGCCCAAGCAGACGCTGGAGAGCTTCGGCCGCACGCTGGACAGCCTGATCCGGCTGGCGCCCGACCGCATCGCGCTGTACAACTACGCGCACCTGCCCCGGCGCTTCAAGGCGCAGCGGCTGATTGTCGAGGCCGACCTGCCTTCGGCCGAAGAGCGGCTGCAGATCTTTTTGATGTCGATGCAGCGCCTGCTCGATGCCGGCTACGTCTATATCGGGCTCGATCACTTCTCGAAACCCGACGATGAGCTGAACAAGGCGCGGCTCAACAAAAGCCTGCACCGCAATTTCCAGGGCTACACCACGCGCGCCGAATGCGATCTTGTAGGCTTTGGCGTCTCGGCCATCAGCAAGGTCGGCAATTCGTACAGCCAGTCGGTGCGCACCGTCAACGCCTACTACGAACAGCTCGACCAGGGCCGCCTGCCGATTGAAAAAGGCTTTGAGCTGAGCCCGGACGACCTGCTCAGGCGCGACATCATCATGACGCTGATGTGCAGCGCGACTGTGGACATCGAGGCCATCAACCGCGACTACGGCATCGACTTCAACCGCTATTTCGCGCACGAGCTGAGCCTTTTGAAGCAGTACGAGGAAGCCGGGCTGATCACCATCGACCCGCAAGCCATCCGCGTCACGCCCAAAGGCCGGCTGTTTGTGCGCGCCAGCGGCATGGTGTTCGACAGCTACCTGACCCAGCCGACCACATCGACCTATTCGAAGCTGATCTGAGGCTGCCGGCGGCCGCAAAAAGGCTGTTCCAATAGACGGTTTAACGCAAAGCCCCGGGCGCCTGTCAGGCGCCCGGGGCTTGCCACCCGAGAACGCGCCCATGGCCATCAAAGCCACCATTCACAAAGCCCAACTGCAAATCGCCGACATGGACCGCGGCATCTATGGCGACCACAACGTCATCATTGCCCGCCATCCGTCCGAAACCGACGAACGCATGATGATCCGCCTGCTGGCGTTCGCGCTCAACGTCCCCGGCGACGACAAGCGCGGCAACCTTGAATTCGCCAAGGACTTGTGGGACGTTGACGAGCCGGCGCTCTGGCACAAGGACTACACCGACGCGGTGCTGCACTGGATTGATGTCGGCCAGCCCGACGACAAGCGCCTGATGCGCGCCGCCGGCCGGGCCGAACGCGTGAGCGTTTACAGCTTTTCCAGCAGCACGCCGGTCTGGTGGAAAGGGATTGAAAGCAAGCTGACACGCGCCGCCAACCTGGTGGTCTGGCAAATTGAAGCGGCCCAGAGCCAGGCGCTGGCCAGGCTGGCCGAACGCGGCATGCAGCTGCAAATCACCATCCAGGACGGCACGGTGTGGATGAGCACGGCCAGCGATTCGGTCGAGATCACGCCGCGCCGGCTGACCGCCGGCGGCTGAGCTGGCCAAAAGCGGCATGCACACCCGGCAGGAACCTTTCCCGCCATCGCCTATCATTTACCCATGCGCCCTTTGCTCTTCGTCCTCATGATCGCCGTGCTGCTGCTGCGCGGCTGGATGGGCGACGCGATGGCGAACGACATGGCGCTGGCGCCGCTGCAGCACCCGCACACGGCGTCCCAGCCACAGCAATCCGCTACAAAAACAATAGCTGCTCACGCTCATGGAGAAAGCGCAAAGGCGCATTTCGATGCTGAATCGGCGGCCCAGGCGGCGCACGACTGCGCCGGACATGCGGCAAATGACAGCGCCCCGGCAGGGGCCGCGCACTGCCCCTCCTGCGACGCCTGCCAGACTTGCCACAGCGCGGCGCTGATCCCGGCCCGCATGGACGCCAGCCCGGCGTTCGATCCGCGCACGCCGCCCTGCGCCAGGGCCGCCCGCTTTGCCAGCGCCGACGCAGCGCCCGGCCAAAAACCACCGATTTCCTGATTCCCAGGCCCGTATTGGGCCTGTACTTGCCTGCGGCACGGTCTTTTTCAAAGGCCGGTTTGCCGCCCACCGGCGATGCCCCGCATCGTCCCGCTTGTATTTCAGGAGATTTTTGTGAACTTCCCTTTCATGTCGAACGCGCCCGCCCGGCTGGCGCTGCTGGCCGCGCTGGCGCTGCCTGCCGTGGCTTATGTCGCCCCGGCGCAGGCCGTGCTTTACCCCACACCTGACCCGCAGCCGACCGCCCAGGCGGCCAGCCCGGACACGCCGGTTCCACCCGCGCTGTACCGCTCGGCGTTTGCCGGCCTTCCCACGGGGGTGGAACAAACCAGCGTGGACTGGAAAAAAGCCAATGCCGATGTCGGCCAGTTCAAACGCGGCCATGCCGATCTTTTGAAATGGGAGCAGGAGCAGGCCAAAGCCGCTCAGCCCCCGTTCAGCCCGGCCCCAACCCGTTGAGGCGCACCATGAACTTATTTTTGAACCCACGCGCCACCCCGGCGCAACGCCTGGGCGCCATCGCCAGCGTCGTGCTGGCCCTGACAGGACAAGCGCTGGCGGCAACGCCCGATGCCGATGGCGGCGTGGCCGGCCTGCGGCAACTCGCCGCTGGCAAGGCCGTCGGGCTGGGCAGCGCCGCCGTGCCGATTCCCCGCCCCGGCGTGGACGCCACGGCAGAGGTCAACGAATTGCTGAAAGCACCGCTAACCGCCGAAGCCGCCGTGCGCATCGCCCTGCTGAACAACCCCGGCTGGCAGGCGTCGCTGGCCGGCGCCGGCGTCAGCATTTCAGACACCGTGCGCGACAACCACCCGGCCAAGCTCAAGGCGCGGCAAGACCTCACGCGGCTGTCCGCGCAGGCGCGCAAGGCGTGGATCACGGCGGTGGCCGCCGCCCAGGGCGCGGCCACCTTGCGGCAGGCGCAGGAAACGGCGCAGGCCGCAGGCGAGCTGAGCCGGCGCATGACGCAGGTCGGCAACCTGAGCAAACTGCAGCAGGCCAAAGACCAGCTGCTGCTGTCCGAAGCCACGCTGCAGCTGGCCCGGGCGCAGCAGGCCGCGTTCAATGCGCGTGAACAGCTCATCACCCTGCTCGGCCTGTGGGGCGAACAAACCGGCTTTGCGCTGCCCGCCGAGCTGCCTGCGCTGCCGCCCGAAGCGCAGGAACTGCCCGATGTCGAAAGCCGGGCCGTGCGCGAACGCATGGAGCTGCACCTGGCCCAGGCCCGGTGGCAGCGCCAGCGGGCCAGCAGCCCGCGCCCGGCCAGCGCCGATGCCCTGTGGGACGCGATGGGCGACGCCGCCGGGGTGCGCGAGCTGGCCGTCAGCACGCGCAGCGAAGCGCGGCAGGTTTACAACAACTACCGCACGGCTTACGACGTGGCGCGCCACTACCAGAGCGAAGTGCTGCCGCTGCGCAAGTTCATCAACGACGAGACGGTGCTGCGCTACAACGGCATGCTGCTCAGCGTGTTCGACCTGCTGGCCGACAGCCGCGCGCAGGCGCTCAGCGCCAACAGCGCCATCGAAGCCCAGCGCGATTTCTGGCTGGCCGAGGCCGATTTGCAAACCCTGCTGGCGGGCGCGCCGGTGGCGCTGCCTTCCGGCGCTCAGGCGTCCAGCCCCTCCGGCGCTGCAGCCGCCGGCGCTGGCGCGCACTGAACCCGTCCCCGCCACAACGATAAAAATCTCAAGGATGTCTCCATGAATCGACGCAATTTTTTCAACGGCGCGGCGCTCACCGCCGTGGCCGCCGCCTCGGTCAGCCGGGTGGCGCTGGCCGCCCTGCCCGAGCCGGTCCTGATGACCGGGGCGGACACCGCGCCGCCCCTGTTCCCGTCCAGCGGCCGGCCTTACAACCCGGTCGTCACGCTGAACGGCTGGACCCTGCCGTGGCGCATGAACCAAGGCGTGAAGGAGTTCCATCTGGTGGCCGAGCCGGTGGTGCGCGAGATGGCGCCGGGCTTCAAGGCCCACATGTGGGGCTACAACGGCCAGAGCCCCGGCCCGACGATTGAAGTCGTCGAAGGCGACCGCGTGCGCGTGTTCGTCACCAACCGGCTGCCCGAACACACCAGCGTCCACTGGCACGGCCAGCGCCTGCCCAACGGCATGGACGGCGTTTCGGGCCTCACGCAACCGGCCATTCCGGTCGGCAAGACCTTTGTCTATGAGTTCACCGCCCGGCGCCCCGGCACCTTCATGTACCACCCGCACGCCGACGAAATGACGCAGATGGCCATGGGCATGATGGGATTCTGGGTCACGCACCCCAAGGCCAGACACCCGCTGATCGACGAAGTGGACCGCGATTTTGTGTTTTTGCTCAGCGCCTACGACATCGACCCCGGCACCATGACGCCCAAGATCATGACCATGACGGACTTCAACCTGTGGACCTGGAACAGCCGCGTCTTTCCGGGCATCGACACGCTCAATGTGCGCCAGGGCGACAAGGTGCGCGTGCGCATCGGCAACCTGACCATGACCAACCACCCGATGCATTTGCACGGCCACGAGTTCAAGGTCACGGGCAGCGACGGCGGGCCGTGGCCGATGGCCGCGCGCTGGCCCGAAGTCACCACCGATGTCGCTGTCGGCCAGATGCGGCAGCTTGAATTTATCGCCGACGAGGAAGGCGACTGGGCCTTTCACTGCCACAAGAGCCACCACACCATGAACGCCATGGGCCACGCCATTCCGACGACGATTGGCGTGGACCATCGCGGCCTGGTCGGCAAGCTGCAAAAAGCCATGCCCGACTACATGGTGATGGGCGAGCGCGGCATGGCCGACATGGGCGCCATGGAAATGCCGATCCCCGAGAACACCGCGCCGATGATGACCGGCGCCGGCCCTTACGGCGGCGTGGAAATGGGCGGCATGTTCAGCGTGCTCAAGGTGCGCAAGACCCAGAAGCCCGGCGACTATAAAGACCCCGGCTGGTTCAGGCAGCCAACCGGCACCCGCGCCTTTGAATGGACCGGCGCGCTGCCCGAGCCCGCGCGCATGAAGGCCAGTGCGGCCACGCCCGCTCCGGCAGGCCCGCAGACTGAAGTGCAGATTCGCAAACCCACCGGCCATGCGGGCCATTGATTCCCCCCACTCACTTTTAACCGAAGGAAACATCTTGAAAACCACTATTAAAACCATAGCAGCTTGCGCCCTGCTGGCGTGCGCAACAGCCACTTTTGCCGCAGGAAACCACGCCGGCGGGCATGACCACGGCCCAGGAAAGGCGCAAAGCATTGGCGCAGCCGGCGTGGCCGCCAGCGTCACCCGCACCGTGGAAGTGGACATGAGCGACGCGATGCGCTTTACCCCCGCCAATATTCAAGCAAAGCAGGGCGAGACGATCCGCTTCGTGGTGAAGAACAGCGGCCAGCTCAGCCACGAGTTCGTCCTCGGCACGGCCAAGGATCTCAAGGCGCACTACGAAGTGATGAAAAAGAACCCGCACATGGAGCACGCCGACGACAACATGCTGACCGTGGCGCCCGGCCAGAGCGCCGAGCTGCTGTGGCGCTTCACCCAGGCGGGGACGGTGGATTTTGCCTGCCTGCATCCGGGCCACTATGACGCCGGCATGAAAGGCGCGGTGGCCGTGGCCTCCAGCGGCCAGCCCGCCATGGGCACTAGCGACCTGACCAAGGTCAGCGACGTGAGCAGCCCGGCCCCGAAAATGGACATGCAGGGCATGGAGATGAGCAGCGGCGAGGTGAAGAAAATTGACAAGGCAGCACAAAAAATCACCCTCAGGCACGGCCCTATCAAGAACCTCGACATGCCGGGCATGACGATGGTGTTCAAAGTCGCGGAGCCGTCTTTGCTGGACAAGGTCAAGGCCGGCGACACGGTGAAATTCAGCGCCGAAGACCAGGGCGGCGCGCTGGTGGTCACTGCGATTGAAGCCGTCAAATAACGGGACAAGACTCAAGGAAACCATGATGCAAAGACGATTTCTGCTTCACGCCCTCGCCAGCCTGGCGGGCAGTTCGGCCCTCGCGCCCGGCCTGATGGCGCAAACCCGGCCCCAGGTCGAAGTCTGGAAAGACCCGGACTGCGGCTGCTGCAAGGACTGGGTGAGGCACCTGGAAGCCAGCGGCTTTCAGGTGAAGGTCCACGACAGCGGCAACGCGCAGGCCAGAGCCCGGCTCGGCGTGCCCGACAAGCTGGGCTCCTGCCACACCGCGCAGGTCGGCGGCTATGCGCTCGAAGGCCATGTGCCGGCGCGCGACATCCGGCGGCTGCTGAAAGAACGTCCCAAGGCCGTGGGCCTGGCCGTGCCCGGCATGCCGGTCGGCTCGCCGGGCATGGACGGGCCTGAATACAAAGGCCGCAAGGATCCGTTTGACGTGCTGCTGATCCAGGCGGACGGCGGCAGCCGGGTGTACCAGAGCTACCGCGCCTGACATCGCGGCCTGACAGTAGCAGCAGCAGCGGCGCGTTCAGACGCGCCGGTTGCGCAGCCGCAGGGCGTTGCCAATCACCGAGGCCGAGCTGAAGCTCATGGCCAGCGCGGCAATCAGCGGCGACAGCAGCCAGCCGGTCAGCGGGTACAGCACGCCGGCGGCAATCGGGATGCCCAGTGCGTTGTACAAAAAGGCAAACACCAGGTTCTGCTTCATGTTGCCCACGGTCGCTTCGGACAAGGCGCGCGCAATCGCGATGCCGCGCAGATCGCCCTTGACCAGCGTGACCTGCGCGCTGTTCATCGCCACGTCAGTGCCGGTGCCCATGGCCACGCCAACATCGGCCCTGGCCAGCGCCGGCGCGTCGTTGATGCCGTCGCCGGCCATCGCCACCACGCGGCCTTCCTTCTGCAAGCGCTCGACCAGCAGCAGCTTGTCAGCCGGCTTGACCTCGCCATGCACCTCGTCGATGCCCAGGCGGGCTGCGACAGCCTTGGCCGTGGTCAGGCCGTCGCCGGTCGCCATCACGATGCGCAGCCCGGATGCCTTGAGCGTCGCCAGGGCTTCCGGCGTGCTGGCCTTGACCGGGTCGGACACAGCCAGCAGGCCCATCAACTGGCCATCGACTGCCAGATGCATGACGCTGGCGCCTTCCGCGCGCAAGGCCTCGGCCTGCGGCACCAGGGCCGCGACCGGGACGCCGATCTGCTCCATCAGCGTGGTGTTGCCCAGCGCCAGCTGACGCCCGGCCACGGTTCCGCGCACGCCGATGCCCGAGCCTGATTCGAAGTTCTCGGGCTTGTCGAGCAGCATGCCGCGCTCGCGGGCGGCGCGCACGATGGTTTCGGCCAGCGGATGCTCGCTGCCCTGGTCCAGGCTGGCGGCCAGGCGCAGCACCTCGTCGGCGTCAAAACCGGGCGCGGGAACGGCCCGGTCAAACGTCGGGCGGCCTTCGGTCAGGGTGCCGGTCTTGTCAATGATGAGGGTGTCGATCTTGCGCAGGTTCTCGATGGCCGCCGCATCGCGGAACAGCACGCCCTGCGTCGCGCCGCGTCCGGTGGCGACCATGATGGACATCGGCGTTGCCAGACCCAGGGCGCAGGGGCAGGCAATGATCAGCACCGCTACCGCGTTGATCAGGCCGAACACCCAGCTGGGCTCAGGCCCGAAAAACCCCCAAACAAAAAAGGTCAGCAAGGCAATGCCCACCACCGTGACGACAAAGTAGCCCGCCACCACGTCGGCCATGCGCTGCATCGGCGCCCTGGAGCGCTGCGCCTGGGCGACCATTTGCACGATCTGCGACAGCATGGTGGCCGCGCCGACACGTTCACTTCGCATCACCAGCGCGCCGCTGGTGTTGAGCGTGGCGCCTATCACCTTGTCGCCCACGCGCTTGGCGACCGGCATGGGCTCGCCCGTGAGCATGGATTCATCGACCGAACTGCCGCCATCCGTCACCACGCCATCGACCGGCACTTTTTCGCCGGGGCGCACGCGCAGCACATCGCCCACATGCACATGGGTCAGCGGCACGTCCTCTTCGGTGCCATCGTCGCGGATGCGCCGTGCCGTCTTGGGCGCCAGGCCCAGCAGCGACTTGATCGCCGCCGAGGTCTGCGAGCGGGCCTTGAGTTCGAGCACCTGGCCCAGCAGCGTGAGCGAGATGATGACCGCCGCTGCTTCAAAGTACACGGCAACGCGGCCCATGGAGATGAACGAATCGGGAAAAACCTGCGGCGCAAGGGTCGCCACCACGCTGTAGACGAAAGCCGCGCCGGTGCCCAGGCCGATCAAGGTCCACATGTTGGGACTGCGGTTCACCAGGGACTGCCAGCCGCGCGAGAAAAACGGCCAGCCGGCCCACAGGACGATGGGGATAGCCAGCACCAGCTCAACCCAGCTCTGCGCGGCCATGTCCATCCACTGAAGGCGATGGCCGAACATGGCCAGCACAAACACAATCGCGGTCAGCGGCAGGGTCCACCAGAAACGGCGCTGAAAGTCGCGCAATTCGGGGTTTTCATCGTCACCCAGTTCCGGCAGCAAGGGCTCCAGCGTCATGCCGCACTTGGGACAGTTGCCCGGATGGTCCTGGCGAATCTCGGGGTGCATCGGGCAGGTGTAGATCGTGCCGGCCGCCGCAGGTGGCGTGTCCGCCGGTGGTGTCGGCGCGAGGTATTGCAGCGGGTTGGCCGCGAACTTGCCCTGGCACTTCGCGCTGCAGAAATAGTAGGGCCGGCCTTCGTGCGCCAGCTTGTGCGGCGACTGCTCGGTGACGGTCATGCCGCAGACCGGATCCTTGAGATCGGCTGAAGAGGCTGACTCGGCAGGAGGGCTGCTGCTGTGATGCTGGTGTGTTTTCATGTCCATCGGGTTACTTCTTTCTGCTGCTTGTCAGAGTTGCCAGCGAAAAGTACGGGGCGCGGATTCGCCCGGACGGTCGATCCGGAGTTCAATCGCGCCTGGCTGCGGCGCAGGCACATCGAATGCCAGCACGCCTTCACGGTGGTGGCCGCCCGGTGGCGCGCCGCGCCAGCCCGCAGGCTTGAATGTGCGCCCATCGCCGGTTGTCAAGGTCGCGCTTTGGCTCAGGTCATCGCTCAGGTCGGCGCTGTGCGTGTCCAGCACGACAGCGAATTCCCACTGGTGGCCCGGCAGTCCTATCGACTTCGCCGTCACCTTGATGGTCACGCCCTGCTCGCTCGACGACTGTGTGGCGGTGGCGTCAAGGCCTGTTTGGGCCCACGCGGCCCAGGGCGCTGTGGCCATCAGGAGGCCAGCCGAAGCCGTGGAAGCCGCCAGCAACCAGCGCCGGCCCGTCAGGCAGACTTTTTCATAAACCATGGTGCATTCCTTGCGTAAAAGTTCAGCGCTCATGGCTGTCAGCGGCAACCGCATCCACCCGAACTGCCGCCGTGGCAGCCCGCAGCTTTCGGCTGCGAGGTCGCAGCGGAAGTTGAAGCGTCTGTGGTCAGCTTCGCGGGGTAGCCCGCACCCGTCAAGGCCATCAGCAAAGGAGCGCTGCCCTGCGCCAATTCACCGCTCACCTTGACGCGGCCAGACTGAAGATCGACCTCCACACCGCTGACACCCGGCAGCGGCTGCAAGGCCTGCGTGACGTGCTTGACGCATGCGCCGCAGCTCATGCCCTCGACTTGCAGATCAATCGTGTTCATATATCAAACTCCTAAAAAATTAAACGAAAACCGCAAAAAACCCCAGGTCATCTTTTTGATACCGAGTCAGCCGTCGGCTGGGCCTTGCCAATGCGTGGAATAAACCGGGGCGTGCGCCGGGCGTAGCGCTCGAACGCTTCGCCAAATTGCGCACGCATCTCGGCCTCTTCAGTCAGCGCCAGCCGCCCGTACATCACCAGCAGGATGGGGAACATCACCAGGGTCAGCAGCGTCGGCCACTGCAACAGAAAGCCCAGCAGGATCAGGACAAACCCCACGTACTGGGGATGCCGAATCACGGCATAAGGCCCGGTCGTCGCCAGCGCATGCTGACGCTGGGCGTGGTACAGCACATTCCAGGCGCTGGACAGCAGGATGAACCCCCCGGCCAGAAAGATGTAGCTGGCAAGATGCAGGACACCAAAGTGAGGATCACCTTTCTCTCCCAGCAAGGTCGACCACAGGTGACCGCTATCGTGGGACAGGATGTCCAGGCCCGGATACCTGGTCTGCAGCCATCCTGAAAGCAGGTAGATGGTCAAAGGAAAGCCATACATCTCGACGAACAAGGCCACGACAAAAGCGGCAAAGGCCCCAAAGGTTCGCCAGTCCCGCGCCGTTGCCGGCTTGAAAAAACTGTAGGCGAACATGATGAAAACGGCCGAGTTGATGACAACCAGCAGCCACAGCCCATAGGCCGGTTGGTCGTGACTCATGAGGGGTCTCCCTGGTTCGGTTGGCCTTGCTTGGCCGGTCCGTCCACTTGCTCGCCAGGAATCGGGTGACGACCATGACCACCGTGGCCATGGTGCATGAACACATGCATCAGCGGGCAGGCCAGAAGTAGCAGGTAGGGCAGCGCACCCAGGAAGTGGGCGCGGTGCTCGCTTAGCAAAAAGTAGGCGGCGACGGCACCGAACACCACCAGGCCCAAGCCGTGCCGGGAGCGCCAAAATGGCGGCGCCTGTGATGACGCGCTGATCTGGCCTGGCGGTGCATCGTGGTCGTGGTCGTGGTCGTGGTTCATTTGAACTCTCCTGGACTGAACTTGCTTAAAGCCTGCGGGCCGCTTTTAGCCTTGCACGCGAAAGTTGATCATCATTCCGGCGTCCTCGTGTTCGAGGTTGTGGCAATGGAGCAGATAGGTCTGATCGCCGGGGAAGTCATGGGTGAAATCGATGGCAATGCGCACCGTCTCGCCCGGCCATACCAGTACGGTGTCCTTCCAGCCCAGGTCGCCCGCCGTGCGCCCCTTGCCAAAACGCGCCGAAGACGACACCTGGGCCGGGCTGTTGAGCCGCTCCAGCACCTGGAACGAAAAGCCGTGAATGTGCATCGGATGCGGCATGCTCAGCGCCGGGTTGCTGATGCTCCAGACTTCCACCGCGCCGCGCTTGACGTCGAACGCGATCTCGTCCATTACAAAAGTGCGTCCATTGATGAGAAAGCGCATGTTTTCCAGCGACAGTTCAATCTTGCGCTGCGTGGCGCCTTGGATGGGAATGGCGCTGACCTTGGACAAGGTGCCCGGCAGCTTGGCAACGATGCGCTCCCCAGCCGTGACCGAGAGCTTGAGCACATTGAACTCGCTACCCAGCGGTAGCCGTGACGAGGCCACGCCAGGCGCTGCATGCCCGGCGCCATGCGCCATTCCCGCCATGCCGGGCATGCCGGGCATGGCGGAACCTTCGTTTTCCATGGGATCGAACGCCAGACTTTTGAGAAAGATGTCCGTGCCGGGCTTGACTTGGCCGGCATCAAACAGCACATCGAGGCGTTCCCCTGGGGCGAGAAAGGCTTCGGCCACCGTTTCGGGCCGCTCGATCAGCCCGCCATCAGTACCGATGACGGTGAACTTCAGCTGTTTTTTGCCGGTGACGAAGGCAAGCCGGTAAATGCGTGCGTTGGACCCGTTGAGGAGCCGCAGGCGGTAGGTACGCGGGGTGACAGTCTGGACGGCATTGGGCGTCAGGTTGGCGAGCACCACGTCGCCCAGCCAGCCCATCATGGCCTCCTGGGCGTTGGGCTGGTAGCGCAGCTTGCCTTGCGCGTCGAACTGCTTGTCCTGGATGACCAGGGGCAGATCAGTCACGCCCAGTCGCAGGTCCAGTGCCTTGGCCAAGCTGCGCTGGTCGTCGTCGTCCACGAGGAAAAAGCTCGCCAGACCTTGGTAAGCCTGTTTCGCGGTCAACCCGTGCGCATGCGTGTGGTACCAGTAGGTGCCGCCTCGGTTTCGTACCGTGAAATCGTAGTCGTAGCGGCCAGCCGGGGCGATGGTGCTGGCCGGATGACCGTCCATGGCTGCGGGCGTATGCAGGCCGTGCCAGTGGATGATGGTCGGCTCCGGCAGCGCGTTGTCCAGGCTGGCCGTAAAGCGCGACCCGCTCTCGATGCGCAGGATGGGGTTCTGGTAGGCCTTGCCCGCGTGCTCGGTCTGGTACAGCAAAAACGGCGAAGGAATTGGTGTTTTGGGGCCGGGCAGGATCGGAAAGCTCGCCGCGGTGGCGCGAATTTTCAAAGGCCCGACGACATCGAGCACGCCAAACGGACCGCTGCCACTGGGCATGAAAAGCTTTTGCTGGAAGTTTGCGGCGGCTACGGGATCAAGGGGGTAGTGACGAAATGGCACTGCGGCCACTTCTTTACTGTGACCCACACCGGAATACATCCAGGCGGCCACCCCGGCGAGCTGAAACAATTGTCTTCTTTTCAACATATGACTTTTCTTTTCTAATCTTCAACTCTCCCGCCAGATCGTCAAACTTGGCGGTAAGCAAAACAAAATATGGTGCGGACACCCCCAGCTGACCACCTTGCAGGATGGCTGCGCCTTCCCCAAACGGAAGTTGATCAACGTATCAATCGATGGGACAACCACGCAAAGAAAGCACCAGCAAAAAAGGCCCAGGTGCTCAGTACGAGGAGCGCCGTCAGGAATCCCTGCCATGCGAATGGCCGAGGCTGCACCATGGTGCTGAAGTCCATGCCATGGAACAGGCTGTTCATGAAGCCCAGGAACGGACCGGGCGCCAAGGCCCAGACCAGCGCGCACAGGGCATAAAACAGCCCAACGGTGATGGCCAGCGCGAGACCCGTGCGAAACGGTGTCATGGCATGAGTTCCTTTATTTGGCGGGTGCCACCGGCATGCGGTCCATCATCATTTTCATCATGCCCTGCATCATCTCCATGCGCTTTTCCATCATCTGCTGGCGCGCGCCCATGTCGCCAGTCATGCCCTGCATGCCGCCCATGCCGCCCATGCCGCCCATGCCGCCCATGCCGCCCATGCCGCCCATGCCGCCC
>JAECRO010000007.1:86627-91827 GCA_016000195.1 Burkholderiales bacterium
ATGCCGGCGCCGGGCATGCCGTCCATCATGGCCATGCCGTCCTGCATGGTTTTCATGTGTTCGGCCATCAGCTGGCTGCGCTCTTCCGGGGTCTTGGCGTTCATCATCTTTTCATGCATGGCCTGCATGGTCTTCATTTGCGCATCCATTTTGGCCATCTGACCGGGCGTGGCCATGCTGCCGGCAGGCGCGGCGCCCATGGGCATGCCCGGAGCGGTGTTGCAGGCAACCAAGGCGCCGGTGGCGGCGAGGGCGATGGCGAGGGGAACGAATCGAAAACGGGTCATGAAAAACTCCTGGTTAGGTGGCGAAAACGGAAACGGAAAACGGAAATGCGGTTGGTTGCGCGAAGCAGCGACGCTGGCGTGATGTCAAAATCTGCCTTCCGAGCCTGGGCCCGGAAGCAAACTGGATTGAGAAATCCGGAAAATGAGCGCGCACCGCCGGGCGCAAGGCTCGGGACGCAAGCGTCAAAGGCGGGCTAGAGTGCCAGCCGCGAGTAGCGGACCCGCAGAGGCAGCCCAGGCGTGGCGGGCTGCAGGTCATCCATTTGGCCCAGCGCCGGAACGACGGGCGCCGCTGCGGTCCAGAGGACCACAACCACGGGCGCCGGACCTGGATCGGACTGGGCGACCTTCAGATCCGGCTTGGGTACAGAGCGCGATCCCTCGTCGCAAACCTTCAGGCAGGGCGCCGTGGAGGTGTGCGAATCATCGCCGTGGCTGGCAACAGCGCCCGCATGAGCGGGCCATGGGGCGGGCGCATCTGCAATCCCGGAAAATTCGGCTGCAGCAATGCTGTGGGAGTGCGTTTCCTGCGCTTGCAGAAGGCACGCGTTGGCCACCCCTGAAGCCAGCGCAAACAGCCACACCAGCAGCACCACGAATGCGGTGCTGCGCTTGGCGCGGGGGTTTGAAAAGAGCTTCATAAAGGCATGCGTCACGGTTGGCTCATGCTACGCAGGCCGCGCGATGAAGCATTGACCTTTGTCAAACAAAAGCCACTCCATCAGCGTCCACGAAACGCGTCATGGCACGACTGGCAAGTCCCGGCGGTGGCCCTGAAGGCGACTTTGAGCTTGTCCAGATCGCCGGTTTTGGCCACGGCATCCAGGGTGGCGGCCTGGGCGACCATTTTTTGGGCCGAGTCATTGAACTTGGCTTGCTGCGTCCAGATGGAGGGCCTGGCGCGCGTGTCGCCCTCGCCGGTTCCCGGGCCAAAGGCCGGCCAGGGCAATTTGCTCATGGCCAGAACGATGGCGGCATTGTCTGCCGCCGCTTTGGGGTCGTAGGGCGCAAGGCCATTGACCCTGTTGGCCAGGCGGAAAAAGTGCGTTTGCAACACGCTCAGGGAGGAGCGCCGGTACTTGATGGCATCCCCGGGTTTGGCGAACTGCGCTGCCGCAGGCAACGCCATCACGGCCGCAGCGACGGCCAGAATCAGGGTTGCAATATTTTTCATGCTGCTTGGGGCATTGAGGCCGGGAAAGTTAATTACATTTTTTTACTTTTTCCTGCCCGGTATGGCTGGGCCGGTGGGCGAGCCATTTTCAGCCTGTTAATTGCTATTAAAAAAATAGCTATACGTGCCGGTGTATATTGCGCAAACACCTGTTTTAATCATCAAAACAAACTTTTGGCTGCCTGACGGCATCCGGCCCATGCCAAGGTGGCTGCATGAGCAAAACCCTACGCAAACGCCCGCCGCCACGCTGCTGACGCGCGCCGGCACGCACCCGGCGCTGCTGCAGCTGTTTGCGCTGGCCGGCAACGAGATCCACGGCAGCGCGGGCTGGTTCAAGCGGGCGCGCGAATACCCCAAGCTGGCCAACAGCGAGGCGCCGATTTCCGCCGAGGCCAAGCGCAGCATCAGCAATGACAAGCCCTTTTTGCAGCGCTACCTGCCCTTCCGGGTGGCCAACCTGGTCGAGCGCATGTGGCTGGTGCCGGGTATTATTTTGGCGATCATGCTGCCGCTGTCACGCAGCGTGCCGCCGCTGCATGAGTTCCGGGTGCGCTCGCGCATCTTCCTGTGGTTTGGCCCGCTCAGGGACATTGAAAACCGGATTGGCAACGCAGGCGGCAACGGTGCGCTGCTTGAAGAGCTGGGCAGCCTGGAGCGCCGCGCCGGGAAAATCAGCGTGCCGCTGTCGTATGCCAGCGAGCTGTATGCGCTGCGCAACAACATTCAGCTGGTGCGCAAGAAGTTGCAGGGCCGGCAAAAACCGCAGAATGCACCATAGACGCCAGGCGGCCAGTGCGTTCGCTGCGGTGAACGGGCGGCGCGCCTTGATCTAACGCAATCCAGCCAGCCTTCAGCGCGGTCGAAGTCCGGGCCGCCGCCTGGTTTGCCCGGCTTGTGCGCTACGCTGGCAAATTTGAAGGGGCCGCCCATGACTTTACCGACCCGTGCCGCAGCCAATGCAGCCCCATTGGCGCCGCCATGGCACGCCTTGCCGGCCGAACAGGTGCTCGCCCGGCTGGCGAGCGACGCCGCATCGGGCTTGAGCGCCGCAGAGGTCGCCCGCCGGCGCGTGCAGGACGGCGCCAACGCCCTGCCCGAGCCGCCGCGCCGCTCCACGCTGGCCATCATTGCACGCCAGTTCAAGAGCCCGCTGATCTACATCCTGTTCGCGGCGGCGGTGCTGGCGGTGGCGCTGGCGCATTACGGCGACGCGGTGGTGATCCTGCTGGTGGTGCTGGCCAATGCGCTGATAGGCGCCTTCCAGGAGGGCCGCGCCGAGCGTTCCATGGCCTCGCTCAGGCAACTGTCGGCACTGCATGTGCGCGTGCTGCGCGGCGGCCATGAAATGTCGGTCGAGGCGCGCGAGCTGGTGGCGGGCGATATGCTGCTGCTGGCGGCGGGCGACGCGATTGGCGCCGATGCACGGCTGGTCGAGCAAGCGCAGCTGCAGGTCGCCGAGGCGGCGCTGACGGGCGAGTCGGTGCCGGTGAGCAAGGCGCTAGCGGCCCTGCCGGAAGCCACCGGCCTGGCCGACCGCCGCAACATGGTGTTTTCGGGCACCTACGCCACCGCCGGCCGCGCTCGGGCGGTGGTGGTGGCGATTGGCAGCCAGACCGAAGTCGGCCGCATTGCCGGGCTGACCGAAACCGCGACCGAGCCCAGAACCCCGCTGGAGCAGCGCATCGAGCAGTTTGGCCGCTGGCTGGTGGCGGCGGCGCTGGGGCTGTTTGTCGCAGTGGTTGCACTGGGCGTTTTTCGCGACCTGCCGCTGGCCGATGTGCTGATGGTGGCCATCAGCCAGATGGTGTCGATGGTGCCCGAGGGCCTGCCGGTGGCCATGACCATCGCGCTGGCCGTCGGCATGCAGCGCATGGCCGCGCGCGGCGCCATCATCCGCCGGCTGTCGGCGGTCGAGACGCTGGGCTCGACGACCGTGATCTGCACCGACAAGACCGGCACCCTGACGCGCAACGAAATGACCGTCAGCCAGCTCTGGCTGCCCGGCGGCATCACAGTAGCCGTCAGCGGCATCGGCTACGCGCCCGAGGGCCGGTTCAGCGCGGATCATGCGGGCACCCTGCCGCTGCTGCAGGCCGCCGCGCTGTGCAACGATGCGCAACTGCTGCCGCCCGGAGAAGCCCGCGCCCAATGGTCGGTGCTGGGCGACCCGACCGAAGGCGCGCTGATCGTGCTGGCGGCCAAGGCCGGTGTTGACCTGGAAAAGCTGACCCGCGACGCGCCGCGCGAAGCCGAGCTGCCTTTTGACGCCGACACCAAGATGATGGCCACGCGCCACCGCTTTGCCGATGCGCCGCGCCGGGTGTTCATCAAGGGCGCGCCCGAAGCGCTGCTCTGCCTGTGCGCCGCTGGTGATGCCGCAATGGTCCAGGCGGCGCGCGTGGCCGCCGAAGCCATGGCCGGGCGCGCGCTGCGCGTGCTGGCCTTTGCCGTGGTGGAGGACGACCCGCTGGACACTGGCGCGGGCTTTTGCGCCCTGGCCGGACGCGCCCGCCTGCTCGGCCTGGTCGGCCAGACCGACCCGCCGCGCGAGGAGGTCAAGGCCGCCGTCAGCAAATGCCGCGCCGCCGGCATCCGGCCAGTCATGGTGACGGGCGACCACAAGCTCACGGGACTGGCGATTGCGCGCGCACTCGGCATTGCCCGCGAAGGCGACCGAGCGGTCGATGGCGCCGAACTGGAGTGCATGGGCGAGGCCGATTTGCGCAACGACCTGGACCGCATCGCCGTCTTCGCGCGCGTGCATCCGGCGCAAAAGCTGCGCATCGTCGAGGCCCTGCAGGCGCGCGGCGAGGTGGTGGCCATGACCGGCGACGGCGTCAACGACGCACCCGCGCTGGCGCGCGCCGACGTGGGCATCGCCATGGGCATCACCGGCACCGATGTCGCCAAGAGCGCGGCCAGGATCGTCATCACCGACGACAATTTCTCCACCATCGTCGGCGCGGTCGAGCAGGGGCGCGTGGTCTATGGCAACCTGAAAAAGGT
Source organism: Burkholderiales bacterium (assembly GCA_016000195.1). Classification (GTDB taxonomy): domain Bacteria; phylum Pseudomonadota; class Gammaproteobacteria; order Burkholderiales; family Burkholderiaceae_C; genus Polaromonas. The sequence continues at coordinate 91,098 of JAECRO010000007.1, forward strand.
CATCCTGTACCTGTTCGCGACCTCGATTGACGAGGTGGTCCTGCTGCTGCTGGCCTTGCTGGGCGGCTACCCGCTGCCGCTGGTGGCGGTGCAGATCCTGTGGATCAACATCGTCACCGAAGGCACGCTGACCGTGAACCTGGTGATGGACCCGCCCGGCGGCGACGAGATGCAGCGCATGCCGGTGCCGCGCGATGATTGGCTGGTGGACCGGAGCATGCTCTGGCGGGTGCTGCTGATGTCGGCAGCCGCCGTACTGGTCACTTTCGGCTGGTTTGCCTGCAGGCTCGGCCAGGGCATGCCGATTGAGCTGGTGCGCACCGAGACCTTCACGCTGCTGGCAATGTGCCAGTGGTTCAACGTGCTGAACTGCCAGTCGGCCAGCCGCTCGGCGCTGGCGCTGGGCGTGCTGAAAAACCCCTGGCTGCTGGGCGGGCTGGGGCTGAGCCTGCTGCTGCAGGCACTGGTGCTGTATGCGCCGCCCATGAACGCCCTGTTTTATACCGTGCCGCTGGCGCCCGCCTCGCTGCTCTCTCTGGCAGCGCTGGCCAGCAGCGTGCTGTGGGCTGAAGAGCTGCGCAAGCTCATCGTGCGCCTGGGGCGCAGGCGTACGGCCCGACGCGCGGCCTGAGCTCGACTTTATCCATTCAAGCGGCATCACCAAGCGAGTCGATAAAGCGACCGACAGAAGTGGCTCCGTTTGTTTGAACAACTTTCCCCGATTTATAAG